>JAOOBR010000001.1 GCA_028404565.1 Pseudomonadota bacterium
GAGGTGTTTGATATTCAAAACTAAAAGGTTCGATAAGCCTATTTGAAAAAGCTATTAAAAAAATAAAGATAAGAGTTACTATCGGCGGAGGTATTTTTGTTTCCATGAAAAAATTATATCAATCAACAGCTAAAATGCTAATAAGCTTATCCTGCTGGAGCAGTGGTTGATGCTGCTGCTTCATCTTCAAGTTGTTGATTCAATGAAGAAATTGAAGAAACAAAAGAAACTCCATTACCTAGGTATGCTGTGACACCATTTACATTAAATTTTTTAGTAAGCTCATGATCTATCTCGCTTTGGCCTGATGCAATATCAATTTTTCTTATTTCTTTGTTAGAAAAGGCTATTAAAGTCTCGCCTACGTAAATAATCTCAAATTTTTCAAAGGAGAAAAGTTTCTTTTGCTTTATGCTTTTCTTATAAATTATTCTTCCTGTTTCACAACAAAGTTTTGTGAAATCCACTGCCCCAGATTTAAAAATTAAATCCTTTCCAATAAAGATTGGCTGAAAATATATATTCCAACCACATAGAAAATCATAACGATATCTCCATAATAAATTACCTGAGCTTTCACTAAAACAGCTTATGTTTTTTGTGCCTGCCCAATTTTGGTGGATTACAAGGAGAAAATCCTCATATTGAGCAATAGCTTTTGGGGTTTGTCCGTGAGGTAAATTTGCAACCCACAAAGATTCATGGGTATCCAAATTGTACTTTACGACTGAATTTTTCTTTCCAAAAATTCCTATTTTTTCCATTGGTTAGGAAAAACTGTTTTCTTTTCGTTTGACTAAAAAGAGTAAAAACCCTGCTAATACCAATTCGACCAAGATTTTATCGGTCGATAAAGCTGCATCATGAAATACAAATGCAATTAATCTTGATACAGCTGCAAAGCCAAATAAGGCAATTGGAGTATATAACCAAACTGTATTCTTTTTGACAGCCGCACATAGAGTGAAAACACCCACAACAAGAAAGAAACTTGCAAGATCTCCAATTTGCGTACTAAGTCCATGACTAGAAAGCAAGCTCATACCTAAACCTGCTGCAGCTGAAGTTGGATCAACCAACCACTGAAGACCCATCAACAAGAAAAGAAAACCTATAGCATAAGTAAGAATATTAAATAATTTGTCCATTCAATAATTATAAAACAATAAAAAAATTTGTAACATTTTGCTTTCTATCGCGTCTAAGAGAAAAAGAAAAAATATTTATAAGAATATGGGAGCTATATCTGCGATTCGTCCTCCTGCTGAAATTAAGCAGCAAAATTCTATTGCTGTTAAACAATCTAACTTGGAAGTATGCAAGAATAGAAAACATATGCCATTTAAGGATTTGCTCTCCTCTATCACTAAAAAGCTAGTGAGTTATGCATTGATGTTAACTAGTAATAACGAAGATGATGCATGGGACTTAATCCAATCGACTATTGAAAAACTTATAAAGAATAAAGAAACGCTTCAAGCTTCTAATCAACCAGTGGCATACGCCAAGCGAATCTTAAAAAATAATTTTATTGATAACTATCGAAAAGAAAAAAGAATGGTTTCCATTGAAGCCAATGATATTGCAATCAGCAATGATGGTTTGCAGGAAGCATCTGTAGAGTATCAAGAAATGTTGAAATTCTTAGAGGCTTTTGATGAAACTGATAGAACAATTTTAATGATGCTTGGCAAAGGACATAACTACAAAGAAATTCAAGAAGTTGTCGGTGATATCAGCATGGAAAATTTAAGAGTAAAGGCCAATAGAGCAAGAATTAGTCTTGCTAATTGCATGGGTAGAAAATTATGAAAGAAGAAATACAACTAAAAATAATAGAACTAATGGATGACGGTGCCACACTTGAAAGTTCTCTGGAACTCAAAGCTCTTGTTGAGTCATCTGATGAAGCAACTAAATTCTATGAAAGCATATTAGTTTCAGAATCTATGCTTAAAAGCTTCTTTGGTGGAGATAAAGCAAAAGCAATAGACAGCAAAATAGATGCTTTAGTTGAAGAACAGTTAGCTAAACCTCAGATGGTATCAAGATTTAGCTTTAAACCAGCTGTTGGCTTTGCAGTAGCAGCTAGTTTAGCGGTCATCGCCCTAACCTTTATTGATCTTCCTACAAATACGGCTGTAAATAATGTCTCTGAGGTTCAGGAAAGTCTTAATGTAGCAAATGAATATCCAACTGAATTAATTATTGTTGAGGAAAGTGAAACATTGATAATTTCTGGTTCTGAAATGGATACGCTTTGGAGTACAGCAACTGAAATGGCAAAAGAGCTTGGCGTAGACAGGTATGAAATCATGTATGTAATGTATGAAGGTAATAAGGATTTCTTTGTTGACTCCGACATCAATCAGCCAAGAGAAGATAAAGATTATTTTGTTGATCTTTCTCTCATTGAAGATCTAGAAACACAATTCATCATCAATGAAGTAAAACGCCATATTTACTGTCGTTGTTAAAAAAATTTGTAACAAATCTCTCCCTGCAACGTTAATAAAATAAGCAACTTATTTTTGGAGTCAATATGGAAGAATATATCGGTTTTGGGATTGTAATCCTCGCACTAACATCATTAGTTTTATTATTTAAAAAGATCTTTAAAAGAAATAACAGCTCACTAGGAAATGGAGATGAGATTATCCTCGACAGTGATATGGTGCACTATGGACCCTTTTCAGGTAATCCAGGCCGACAACACTTTCGAAAATTTGTCTTCCTCTTAAGTATCTCATCTTCATTCCTTACCGCTGATATTGATATCCAAACGATGGATAATTGGGGTATATCTTCTTTTGGTAATGAGCTTTTATATTTAGAAAAACACTCCGAAAATGTGCAATCGACTCTGTTTATTGCCATGGAGAGACCCTTTTGTATTTGCGCTAATCCTTTATTAACAGCTCCAGTTGGAAACTCTAGCTACAATCCTGGAGATAAAATTGAGGCAACGATGATTGTTGATCAACTCAAACCTAAAAAGATTCATTTATATGTAGATACTATTTTTGAAAATGGTAATTATTTACTCAAACCAGTTAATTATCCGCCATTGCGATATGCAGAAATTATCCGAGTTAAATTTGCTACAAATGTTGAGCTCGAAGATATGCTTTTCAATACCAAAGGCATGTCTAACGCTATGAATCAATCAGAAAGGATTTGCTTTAGTAACTATATACTAGATGAATCTAAAATGGATGACACTAAGGTCTAAATTGGTAGGGATGGAGGGAGTCGAACCCCCACGCCTTGCGGCACTTGGTTCTAAGCCAAGCATGTCTACCAGTTCCATCACATCCCCAGGGTAAAAGAATTATATATTATCTTAACTAGATTGATAGGATTGTTTTTGCAATTAGCTCTGGCTGATTTTCTTGAGAAAAATGACCTGCATCAATTATTTGGTGATGCATATCTTTAGCTCCTGGTATCTTTTCTATGAAGAATTTTTCTCCACCTATAAAAGCCATGTCATGCTCACCAAAAAGAGTAATGGTAGGTTTATCAAAGCGTCTAAGTACTTCCCATGCCTCTATATTTTCTTGAACTTGGGGATGTTCTTTAGTGATTGGAACTAAAGTAGGAAAAACTCTTGGTCCTGCTTTGTATGAATCATCAGGAAATGGAGCATTGTATGCAGCTATTTCAGATTCATTAAGCTGTTTGAGGCTGCCTTGATTAACTATCTTTCCGCAGTCAAAGTCTTCAACATTTTGACTGAAGTCCAGCCACTGCATAAAACCATCAGTTGCTCCGCTGCCAATAGGAAGGCCTGAGTTTGATACTACTAGTCCATTATATAAGTCTGGATATTTTGCTAATAATCTAAGGCCGATCAGACCACCCCAATCTTGGGCAAAAAAAATGATGTTTTTTAAATCTAGTTTTTTTATTAATGTTTCAACCCACATAATGTGGTTTGCATAAGAATAATCCTCTCTTGATGCGAGCTTATCAGATTTTCCAAATCCAATTAGATCAGGAGCAATAACTCTTTTGCCATTGGAAACTAAGATAGGGATAATTTTTCTATATAGGTATGACCATGTAGGCTCACCATGCATCAATAAAACAATTTCTTCAGATTCAGAGTTTTCATCAAGAAAGTGCATCCTTAAAGTCTGATCATTATGCTCTATATCAATATAATTTGGCTCAAAAGGATAATCTTCTAGATTATCAAAACATTCATCTGGGGTTCTCAAAATTTTCATATCAACTTTTTACCAATCTTTCACAACCCGAACCATCGAGTATTTCTAATACCTTCGCCCTATCCTCTTCAGAGAGATTTTCAAATTCTTCTCTTATCCACTTTAGGCACTTGGCCTGATATGGAAAAGCTTTTTGACTCCATACAACACCATCTATTTCCGTTTCCCAAGTATCATCTCCATTTTCTAACGCTTTGGCATTTGCTATCAATGCTGGTGCATAAACTTTACCGACTTCTGCAAAAAGCTCTTTGAGGCTACTTGGAACAGAATCAACATCTAACCACTCTTTATTCTCAATCTTTAGACCTGATAAATCCTCCATTGAGTTTATCCAAGCAACTGTTCTCTTAGAAATTTCATGAGCTATATTTCTAGATGTTGGATCGAATCCAATTAATTGAGTAAGTTGACCAAATATTGCGAAGTCTGAAGAGCTTGGTTTTTGTCCCAAAATGAATGGACTATTAGCAAGATGTTTTTCCATAATTGCCAGAAAACGTTTATAACTTTCTTCAATAACTGGAGCTGTCTTCTCGTTAGAGCCAACCACCCACAACCTTTCAATCTGTCTTGGTCCTATATAGTCACTAAACTGTTTCCAATGCTCATCTGGAAGGCTTGCATTATGATTAAGGGGTAACAAGGAAGCGGCGTTTTCAGCATCCTCTTTAAAATGCCATCGGTAATGGAACATATATTTTGTCGCCCACTCATCGCCAAAATCTTCCAGTAAAAAATTTAAAAAAGATAAAACGGGATTATCTGGAATTACGCTCCTTTCTAAATACTCTTTTTCAAAGCGTCTTAGTATCGGTGTAGAGTCAGTAACTGCCTCCATTTCTCCATCTTTATTTGGAAGAATAAATGTTGGAAGTAAGGCTGGTTTTGGTTTTTCAATGTTAAATTTTGTAAAAATCTCATCGCTATCAAGAATAGTGCCTGGATCACCCCAAATAATTTCATAATTTATATGTCTGTATCTTAGTAAAGAAATCATTTTTCTCGTGTATGGAGACGGAGGAGCTCCAATCAAAGTTATTCTTTCTGAATTCATACTCTAAAGCACTCCTAAGAGGCTAAGAGCTATCAAAATGCTTACAAAAGTTAAAACAAGAAAAATATAGAATTCTTTCATCCTGTTGTAGTTAAAAGCATTGTAGGTCATGCCAGAGAGAATGATTGGAAGAACAACAATAAAAATACTCCCAGCCAAGATTATAAGAGGTACGAATGCCAATAAAGTTAGTGCCTGAAGAATATATCTATTCATCTATTACAACTTCATTATTTATAGAATTTTGTATCTCAAGAAGAATCTGATTATTTTGAGTTCTGTAAGCTTCTAGAGCTTGAACAGACTCCTCTATAAAAAGAATTTGCCTTTTAAGAGATCTTATTTCAGCTTCTGACTGGCTGACAGTTCCTGATAAGTCAGGCTGATTTTCAATTGACTGAGTTAAATTACTTAATTCAGTATTGATTGAAGCTATAGCATCATCTATTTCTTTATCCGTTTTATTATATTTTTGGATAAGCTCATTTAAGGTTTTCGTAAGTTTTTCGATATTAACTTTATTTCTTTTGTTGCTAAGGTCCCAAAGCTTTCTAATCTCTTTATCTAAAAATTGTAGTTCTGCGCCAACCTCAATGAGGGAATCAGAATTTACCTCATCTAACATAAGTAGTTGATCTTCAATTTTAGACAATCTGTCATCTAATGAAGCAGAGGTTGAATCAATTTTGGTGCTTGTTTGTTCTGACCTGAGAAGCAAGAAGAGAACTGCGCCCAGTATGGCAACAAATATTATGCCAAGCATCAAGCTACTATTTTTTTGTGGCTTAAAGTTAATACTATCTTCTCTGTTTACTTTCATAAGTTAATTTATATATTTTTTTAAAAGTAATATAATTTATTAGCTTTGTAAAAGTATATTTTAACTGAAAAAAAAATTATGAATCTAGATTTCTCAGACGATCAAAAACTTCTTCAAGAAGAAGCTAAAAAATTTTTAACTAAAGAAGATGCTCTAAAAATAAATAGAGCAGTTATGGATAGTGATAAAACTTATGACCAAGACCTTTGGAATAAGATTGTAGAGCTTGGATGGACTGGTATTAGAATACCAGAAGAGTATCAAGGATTAGGGCTTTCTCATTTAGAGTTATGCGTTATTGCTGAAGAGCTTGGAAGACAGCTTGCTCCAGTACCCTTCTCCTCCTCAGTATATTTGTTTACTGAGACCCTAATTGAATTTGGTAGTGAGGAACAAAAACAATCAATCCTTCCAAAATTAGTAACCGGAGACGTTATTGGAACTCTTGCAATTGCAGAAACAAATTCAGCTCCCACTATAAATAATATTTCCGTGGAACTTAAAGATGGAAAACTTTCTGGAACTAAGATTGCAGTTCCTGATGCAGAAGTAGCTACTCATGCAGTTGTTGTAGCAAAAAATGGGGATAGTGTTTCTTTATGTGTTGCAGATCTAAATTCAGATGATGTTGATATTTCTGTTCAAAGAAATATTGATGAAAGCAGAGGCTATTATTCAGTTTCTTTTAATGACGCTAATGCTGAAATAATTGGCGATGAGGAATCAGGTTGGTCAAACCTTGAAAAAATTATGGACCATGCTGCGGTTTTATTCTCCTTTGAACAAATAGGCGGTGCTCAAGCAAGTCTAGATATGGCTAATACATATGCAAAAGAAAGGTATGCATTTGGCAGACCAATAGGATCTTTCCAATCTATGAAACATAAATTAGCTGACATGTATGTAGCTTTAACATTAGCTAAATCAAACTCTTTTTATGGAGCATGGGCTCTATCTTCAAATGCAGCTGAACTTCCAACAGCTGCTGCAACGGCAAGAGTTTCTGCAACCAAAGCTTTCCAGCTATGTTCTCAAGAAAATATTCAAACGCATGGCGGTAACGGGTTTACATGGGAATATGACTGTCATATGTTCTATAAAAGATCTAAAGTGCTTTCACTTAACTTGGGTTCGCTGCCATCATGGCGCGAAAAACTTATTAAAAGCTTAGAACAAGCAAATATTAAACTATAGGAGAAAATATGGACTTTAATGATACTCCACAAGAAGCAGAATTTAGAGCTAAGTGCAGAGCTTGGTTAGAAGACAATGCTGAGCTCAAAACAAAGAAGACTAATTCTGCAAAAAATATGAATGTTGGTAATAAAAGTTTGCTAGAAGCAGCTGCTGAATGGCAGAAGAAAAAATATGATGCTGGCTGGGCAATGATCCATTGGCCAAAAGAATTTGGAGGAATCGGTGCTACGCCAATTGAAAGGATTATCTGGGCACAAGAGGAGTCAAAGTTTAATGTTCCTAAAGGCGTTTATGAGATCGGTCTTGGTATGGCTGGTCCTGTAATGATGGAATATGCAACTGATGAGCAAAAAGAAAGATACTTACCTCCAATGGCTGAAGGAAAAGAAATATGGTGTCAGTTGTTTTCAGAGCCATCTGCTGGTTCTGATGTTGCTGGCCTCAGATCAAAAGCTGTTCAAGATGGAGAGAATTGGATTGTAAATGGTCAAAAAGTATGGACTTCTGGTGCACATTTCTCTGACTTTGGTATTTTAGTTGTCAGACATGATCCTAGTTTAGAAAAACACAAAGGTCTAACTTTTTTCTTTGTTAATATGAAATCTCCAGGTATTGAAGTTAAGCCTATCAAACAGCTAACTGGCGGATCCAGTTTCAATGAAGTCTATTTTAATGATGTGGTTATACCTGACTCACAAAGACTTGGTGAAATTGGTGATGGATGGAAAGTTGCTATCACAACTCTTATGAATGAAAGGCTTGCTGTTGGTGATGCTGATGGAGTGGATGCTAATGAAGCTTTTGAACTAGCAAAAAAACATGACAAGGACGGAGAACAGCTGATTGATAATAATGCTGTAAGGGAGTCTATTGCTGATTGGTATTGTGAGGCATCAGGGCTTAAAAATACAAAACTCAGGACTATGTCAGCACTTTCGAGAGGAGATACTCCAGGACCTGAAGCTTCAATTACAAAAATTGTAAGTGCTAATAAGCTTCAAGCAATAGGTAACTTTGGAATGGACTCATCAGACATGTCAGGCATGCTGATGGATGAGGAATCTGATTTTATAAAGTTTCAAATGGCATGGATGGGTGCAGCTGGCTTGAGAATAGCTGGTGGAACCGATGAAATTCTTAAAAATATTATTGCAGAGCGTGTACTTGGTCTACCTCAAGAAGCAAGAGCTGATAAGGGTCTTGCCTTTAAGGATATACCTAGCGGATCTTAATCAGTAAATTTTGATAAATAAGTGAGAAAGTCAACTGAGTTGCCTTTTTTCATTTCCATCTCACCAGCGCCCAAAGTTTTTATAGGGCCCTTAATTCCAGCTAATACCTCTTTGAAAGTTATTTCTTCACTTGAAACAATAAAATCGCAGACTTCTTCTTCAAAATAAGATGAAATCTCTAATACTTGGTTTCTTATAGTAGTTTTAATCTTTTTCTTATTATCAAAAATAAAACATCCATTCATTAACTCTCCATCAACTTTAGAAGGATTTAGTCTAACTGATAAAATGCTGAAAAAGTTCTCTACAGGAATCTGATAAAGTGTATCACTATTAGACAATCCTATTGCTGGATCTCTACCTTCCATGAACTCTTTTGCAGAAGAAAGGAAAAAATTTCTCTTTGGTGGATTAGTTTCATAAATACCAATCTGCATGACTGACTTATTCCTAATCTTCATTACTTCTTCTGTCTTGAAGTCTAAGCTAATTAACATTTTTGATAGCTCTAAAACCCACTGATGCTCGCTTGCATCACTTGCTCTAATCAACTCAGAAAATAAATTTTCATTACCTCCTACTAAATTAGAAATCTTTTGTGATTTCTCATCTATATTTAATGGATCTAAATCAGCTAAATCTCCACTAAACCACCCTAAATACCCATTAAAAATACTTCTAACAGAATATCTAACAGTTCCATAAAACTCAGCCAAGTAAGGCGATTCTTTTAGATTTTGAGGCAGCTCAAGCTCTTCAACAATCTCATCTGGGGTAAGTCCTTTATTCATTAATCTAACCGTTTGGTCGTGAACATACTGCATGCCATCCCTATAAATAATTAGTGCATTTGATATTTCCTCACCTTCAACTGGCATTGTATGACTCGGGAAAAGGTATTGTGGATCTAGCGATCTCATTTTATCAATACTGTTCACCCAGCCTATAACATCACGATGTGAGGTACCTCTGATGGTATAAAGATTAGGAAATGTTGTGTAAAAATTATCACCGGGCATAAGTGCAGACAATTCTGGAAACCATACAAACAATTGATCATCGGTTTCTCCTGGAGCGTGGTAAAGCTCAACCCTATGTCCTGCTATTTCAAGCTTAAGCTCTTTTTCAAAGGTCAATGTTGGAGCAATATATCCTGGCGAACTCCTTCCAGCACTCAAATATGGACCAAGACCTACATTAATAAGCTCATTATCATCAAGATTTGTTCCAAACATCTTTCCACTTCTGAGGGTAATAATTGGATTTATGATTCCAAGAATCTTTTCGACTTTCTCTGCTGTTGTTGAGTGGGCAATTACTAAGGGTTTTTCCTCTTGTGCATTATAAAATTCAGAGGCACCAAAAACATGATCTCCATGGTTGTGGGTATATATAATTGCCTTAATTGGATTTTGATTAATCTTTTGGAATTCGCTTAAAACTTCTTTAGCTTGAGAAATATCATCAGTTGTATCAATGATAATATTGCCTCCCTCTCCTTCTACCATGATTGAGTTAGCAATACCAAAGCCAATCGCGACATGAATTCCGTTATCATAAGAATATATACCCTTTATAAATTGATTTGAATGCTCCTCTAGTTTTTCAAGCTTACTAATTTTAGGAATATCAAAATCTTCTGAATTTGAACAACTTACTAAAAAAATGAATAAAATAGGTATTATTAAGAAATTTCTCATTAAGAGCCTCAGCATAATTCTAACTTGAAAGTGAACGATCATCCATTAAAAGTAGAACACCACAACACAAGCTCAGATGGAGGATCTATTGCTTCCAAAGATTATGAAGATAGGTATTTTCAAGATAATGGGTTTGACGAATCAAAAGAAGTCTACATTGATGGTAATAACCTCGAAGAGAGGTGGGAAAGTTTCTCAGGGAATTGTTTTACTATTGGTGAGCTGGGTTTTGGTTTAGGTTTAAATTTCTTAACTACGATGCATTGTTGGTTGAAGAAAGAGAGGTCCTTTAATCTTGATTACATAGGAATTGATAAAAAAATACTAGAAAAAAGAAATCTGGTGCTGCTTGAGGAAGCATTCCCAAACTTAAAAAAAGAAATCAATATCTTTAAAGAATGTGATGTAGTTGGTCATAATGGTTTCGAGTGCATTTCGATACCTGATCTTAAAATTAGATTAATTTTGGTAACCGAAGATGTTCAAAAAGCAATAAATGATATTTGCATTTCAAATATAGATGCCTGGTTCTTAGACGGGTTTGATCCGAAGAAAAATCCTGAGATGTGGACAGAAGATGTTTTAAAAGCGGTCTTTGATCTAAGCTCTAGCGATTCATCTTTTAGCTCTTTTACTTCGGTAGGAAGGATAAGAAGAGCGCTTTTAGAAAATGGCTTCGAGGTGAACAAAGTACCAGGGTTTGGCACTAAGAGACATCGAATTGTTGGTAGAAAGTTTGATGAAAATAAGAAATCCAATGAAATCAAGAAGATTGCAATTTTGGGAGCTGGTCTTTCTGGGAGTAACTTAGCTTTTAACCTTGCAAATTCTAATATTGAAGTTGATATATATGATGCTCTAGATGACTTAAGCAAGGGTTCGTCAGGTGGTCCAATTGCTTCTATGTATCCAAAATTCTCTTTGGATAATAGCCCAAGATCCAAGTTTTTAATTGCTTCTTACTTCTTTTCATTAAATTTTTATATTAAAACTCTTGGCTTTGAGAATACGGGATTACTTTTTTATGGATCAGATGAAACAAAAGATAAGTGGATTTCTAAGATATTAAATCTTAAAAGAGATGATTTATTTGAACTCTTAAGCGATGATGAGTTAGAAGATTTCCTTGGAGTCAGTGAGATAAAAAAAGCTCTGCATGTAAAAAAAGGACTATTTCTTCAACCATTGGAATTAAAAAAGAAATTACTTGAGCATCGCTTTATAAAAATCATACTTAATGAGAAGTTTGTCTCCTTTACTGAAAAAAAGAATAAAGTTGAAGTAGATTTTAAATCTGGTCTGCGCAAATCATATGATGCTCTTGCAGTTTGCACAGGAAAAGGCCTCAAAGATTTTAATGACAATCTTAAGGTTAGCTATGGGCAGATGGCAGGCATAAGCAACAAGGATTTATTCAATATTAAAATGCCCCTCAATCATCAGGGATATATTATCCCAAAAGTAAATGGCACCAATTGGATCGGAAGTACATATGAACAGTCAACAGATTTTAAAAAAGAAAATATTGAAGAGAAAGTTAAATTAAATCATGCTATTTTTGGCAATAAAGATATGTCTTTTAAGATACAGGATCTGTGGGAAGGTGAAAGAGTGAGTGCTAAAAATAATCTTCCTATAGCATCAAAAATACCTGGAGCAAAAAATATTTATTGTATCGGAGGGCTCGGTTCTAGGGGTTTGTCCTATGCCCCCTTCCTCGCAGAGATTGTTTCCTCAGCAATACAAGATAGGCAAATACCTCTTGGTAAAGAGATATTTACTTTACTTAATATTTAAATCTATAGTTCTTGTAAAAGGCTGTTTACAAGTGCTTGTATTGTTTCTGTATCACTTGAATCATTTAGCCTGTTTTGATTCCAGCTTGTAAAACCAGTCCACAATGATTTGTCTTCAGCTTTGTCTTTAATGGTTAACCTTAAAACAAATCTTTCTTCGGTCTCAATATCATCATCTAGGTAAAAGTATCTTCTATCATAGTAATAGCTTCTTGGACCAAATCTGTTTGATTCAATCTCATCTTTAGCTGAAATTGAAAGCTCAAAAACTAGATTAGAATCTTTTGAAGAGTCTAAGCCTCTTAATTCAAGTTCGCTAACTAATCTTGATTCAATTGCCTCAAGAACAATTGGATTGACTTCAGGAGATAAATTCTCGCTGTTAGTTTCTAGATAAAAGTCTTCATAACTAAGAAGTGTAAAACCATTCACAGAATCAACTTTTAGATAAAAAGATTGATTAGAGACGCATCCGGTTAAGAAAATTACAGTTGCTATCGTAAGGAAATTTTTAAAATTATTCATAATACTAATATGCAGTTCATGTATAGAAAATTCAAGTTATTGAAATAAAAAAAGATTAAAAAAATATAAATCTTTTTTTCTTAAGTTCTTTCGCGCAACCCCAATACTGCTGCTGATAAATCTGGGATTTTGCTTGAACTCTGTCGGCAACCTTTATAAGCCATTGTTTTTTTCTATAAGTTTTATTTCTAAAGCCGGTATAGCCTTCATGATAAGCAAGATATAAAGATCTCGCATCTTGCTTTTCGAAACCTTGAAAATAGCCTTTAGATGCATACCAGCCTATGAAATCTGCAGAGTCTGAAAAATTGTCTCTTCTGGCAAATCTATTTCCAGTCTCGTCTTGATAATCTTCCCACGTTTTTTCAAGCGCCTGAGAATAGCCTTTTGCTGAAGATGGTCTAAACCAAGGAATAAATCCAAGAAGTTTATCTCTTTCTGGCTTTGCTTTTGCATTATAGCTAGACTCTTGAAAAACAAATGACATTAATACATAAGGTGGCAACTTCCATCTTTTTTCAGTTCTTATTGCTGCCTTATACCAGGAGTTTTTTTCCTTGAAGATGCTGCAAATATTATCAGGTTGTTGTGGCGGTGTTGCGGTGCAACCAACAATAAGCAGTGAAAGAAAAATAATTTTAAAGAAATTTTTTTGTATCATTTAAGAATTCCTCACACTGATTACTGTTTATTATATCAATACCTAAAGACTCTGCCTTTTTAAGTTTGGAGCCAGCCTTCTCCCCAGCTATCAGAAGTGAAGTCTTTGATGAGACTGATGAAGTAACATTTGCTCCCATACTAATGAGGATTTCCTTTAATTCATCTCGTGAATAATTCTCTAATTTACCAGTAAGCACTATTTGCTTTCCTCTCAAAGGCATGTCCTTGAAATCTTCTTTTGATAATTCTTGCAGAGCAATTTCTTCTAATAGCTTTGGCACCATTTCAACTATTAGAGGATTCTGAAAAAACTGAATGATATTTTCAGCAACCTTTGGTCCAATGTCTTTTACTTCAATGAGCTCATCATAGGTAGCTTCAAAAATTCCTTTAAATTTTTCAAAATGACTTTCAAGGTTTCTAGCAGTTGATTCACCGACCTCAGGTATACCTAAGGAATAAATAAATCTGTGAAGAGATATGTTTCGAGAAGCTTTAATTGATGTTATAAGGTTATCAAAAGACTTTTCACCAAAGCCTTCTAAACTAACAATTTCATCTTTTCTATTTTCGAGCTTAAATATATCGCTTGGGTCTTTTAAAAACCCTTGTTTAAAAAACGTATTTATTATCTCTATTCCTAAACCTTCAATATCAAAAGCTTTTCTTGATACGAAATGAACAATCTGACCTTTTTGGATTTCATCACAATTAAATCCACCTGAGCATTTTAAATCTGAGGTATTTACCAAGATTACATCAGCATCGCATGAAGGGCACTTTTTAGGAATCTCTAATTTTTTGTTTGATATTCCCTTTTCAACCACTTTAACAATCTTTGGTATTACATCGCCGGCTCTTCTGAGAATTACCCTATCACCAACGTCAATTCCTAATCTTCTTATTTCATCAATGTTATGCAAAGTGGCATTCTTGACAGTTACGCCTCCAACAATGACTGGTTGTAATCTAGCCACAGGAGTTAGAATCCCAGTTCTTCCAACTTGGAATTCAATATCTTCTAAAATTGTTGTTGCCTCCTCTGCAGGAAACTTATGAGCTATAGCCCATCGAGGCGCTCTTGATATAAAACCAAGTCTTTTTTGAAGATCATAGTCATTAACTTTAAAAACGACGCCGTCAATCTCATAGGGAATAGATTCTCTTTCTTTAAGAATTTTGTCATGAAATTTTAAGCAATCATCTTTAGTTTCAACCTTCTTACATAAATCACTTGTAGGTATTTTCCATGCTTTTAAATGATCATAAAATTCAGATATTGAAGAAAATTGGATTCCTTCGCACTCACCTAGTCCATGAGCAATAAAAGACAAGGGCCTGCTTGAGGTTATCTTTGAATCAAGTTGTCGAAGAGATCCTGAAGCAGCATTTCTAGGATTGGCAAATACCTTTTCATTATTTTCCTTAGCTTTTTCATTCATTTTTTCGAAGGCTTCTTTTGAAATAAATATCTCTCCCCTTATTACCAATAAAGAGGGAATGTTAGCTTCAGAAGATGATAGTTTTTGAGGTATTGACCTAATCGTCTTAACGTTTTGGGAGATATCTTCACCAACCCTGCCATCTCCTCTTGTTAAAGCCCTTTCTAGGATCCCATTTTTGTAAATTAGTGATACTGCGGCTCCATCCATCTTGGGCTCACAGAAGTACTCAAAATCATTAATATTTACAAGACGTTTTAAAATACGGTCATTAAAATCTGAAAACTCTTTTTCACTAAATACATTAGCCAAAGAGAGCATTGGCACAGAATGCTCGAATGTTTCAAATTCATCTATTGGAGAAAATCCTACCCGTTGCGTAGGAGAATCTGGAGTCACAAGTTGAGGATTTTCTTCTTCTAAATCAAGCAAACTTCGAAAAAGCTTATCATACTCACTATCTGATATCTTTGGGTCATCTAGGGCATGATAATTGTAATTATGAAGCTGAATTTCCTCTTTAAGTTGTTCGTATTTTTTTAATAAGTCTTTCATTTAACTGGACTCTTCATCATTTAAAAGATAACGAGATGCTCGCATTTTTAGATCTTTTATACTTTCTGTTGAAAGTGGTTGTCTGTCTGAATCGCAAATATTTGCATATATCTTTTCACAGAATTTAGTAGCAAACCTTAAAAGATCCTCAACACTGTCAGTTGCGTTTTCCTGTGCAGCCAGATCAGTCGCTAAAAGTAATGCTTGAGTTTGACTATCTTCATTAAGCGTGCCTGGTTTTAAGGCATTTGCCACTCTAAATTTCTCAATATCATTGTCATAAATAGAAAAGAAGTCATCATTCTTTTGAAATCCATAATTAATTAAAAAATCATTTAATTGACTCATATCAAAGAAGTTACCATCAATACTAAATAAATATAGAATCACTAAATCTTGCTTTGCGAAAGCTTCACTTTTATAGCTAAAGTCCTTTAAATTTGCCTGCTTTGCTTTCAAAAGCATTTTGTTCGAATTAGATACTTTTCTAAAATAAAGAAATGCCCCAAGTGTGGCTAAGAAAAAACCTAAACCTATTAAGTAAATCTCAGTATTTGAAAGCATTTATTGGGCTGCGAACTCAACTGCTTGATTAACATCAACAGAGACGACTCTGGAAACACCAGCCTCTTGCATTGTAACTCCCATTAGGTGGTCACTTTTTTCCATTGATACCTTGTTATGGGTTATAAAGATAAACTGAATTTTCTTTGACATTTCTTCAACCATATTGATAAATCTTGAAGTATTTAGATCATCAAGCGGCGCATCAACTTCATCGAGTAGGCAAAAAGGTGCAGGATTTAATTCAAACAAAGCAAAGACTAAAGCTAACGCGGTCATAGCCTTTTCTCCACCAGATAACTGCGAAAGAGTCGAATTCTTTTTACCTGGTGGACGAGCCATAAGCTTAACACCAGCATTTAGGTAGCTATTATCAGTAAGAGATAACTCTGCATTACCTCCTCCAAACATTATTGGGAAGATAGATTTCAACCTTTTATTTACTGCATCAAAACTCTTAATAAATTTTTCTTTAGTCTCTTTATCAATTTGTAAAATGGCCTTGTTTAACTTCTCCAGTGCTTCTTCTAAGTCTTCATTTTGCTTATCCAACTCATCTTTTCTTTTTCTCTCCTCAGCAATTTCATCTGGAGCCGCTAAATTAATGGCACCCAATCTGATAATTTTAGATCTAATGGTCTCAAGTTCCGATTGAAGTTCTTCTATCGATAAATCTTGATAGTTAGCTCTGTCAATATCATTAATATCAATTCCTGATTCAGATATTCTTTTCGATGAATTTTCAAGATGAACACTATGAGAACTTATTTCAATTTTTGTATTGGTTATTTTTTCCTGAATTGCTTTAAGATCTAATAGGGAAACACTTTTTTCATTTTCCAATCTTCTTATTTCTGCATCTACTTCTTGTTGATCTTTTCTAATAGAATTTAACTTAGTTTCTGCTGAGGCACTTGTCTCTATAAGCTCTTGAAGTTTTGTAGAAATTTCTTTTGAGCTTTGCGTTGTTTTCTTAAGTTCTGTCTCTAGGTTTTCTTGCTGGTTTAGATACTCATCGCTAATTTCTTTAGACTGTTTAAGAACAATATTGAATATGCTGAGCAATATATCTTTAAGTTGTTCTGCTTTGCTTTTGATTTCAGGAATAGAGATTTTAGAAATAATTTCATCTATTAAGTGAAGAGCCTTCTCTTTGGGAGACAAGTTTTCAAAATCTGAAGCTTTTTCAAGAGCATCTTCATAAGCCGCTTTTACTCTCTCAAGTTCTCTCGTCGTATTATCTTTGGTTGTTCTAATATTTTGAAGATTCTGTTCAAACCTCGCTATTTCTGACCCAACCTCATAAAACTTTTTCTGCGCATCTTCATATTTAGAAAGAACTGATTCATGCTCTGTTTTGTATTGATCAAGCTTAGCTTGCTTTACTGAAACTTCTGATTCTTTTACAGACTCGTCCTTTTGAAGCGCTGCGAGATTATTATTCAAAAGATCTCTTTTGTCTCTGGCATCAAGAGAAAACAGGATAGCAACATTCAATTCTTTTTCTTTTTCTTGATTTTTATAATCTTTGTATCTATCAGCAGCTTTAGCCTGGCTTTCTAATCTTCTTATCAATCTTCCAATCTCATCCCTGATGTCATTGACTCTAGATAAGTTTTCCTTTGTCTTTTTTATTCTGCTTTCTGTTTCCTTTCTTCTTTCTCTATATTTTGAAACCCCTGCAGCCTCTTCGATGTGTGTTCTTAACTCCTCAGGCTTTGCACTTACCAAAGAGGAAACCATTCCTTGCTCGATAATTGCATAACTGCTTGGGCCAAGCCCTGTTCCAAGAAAAATATCCTGAACATCTTTCCTTCTACACTTAGTGTTATTGATGTAATAACTTGATTGACTATCTCTAGTCATGACTCTTTTTACGGATATCTCATTGAAAGCTGCATACTCGCCTCCTACTTTTCCACTTGAGTTATCAAATAAAAGTTCAATACTACACTGCCCGGATGGCTTTCTTTGCTCAGATCCATTAAAAATAACATCTGACATTGAATCGCCTCTAAGATTTTTTGCTGAGAGTTCACCAAGCACCCATCTGACAGCATCAATAATATTAGATTTTCCACATCCATTTGGACCTACAACGGCTACCATATTTGTTGGGAAAGATATCCTCGTGGGATCCACGAAACTTTTGAAACCAGCCAATTTAATGTGCTTAAGCTGCATCAAAAAATATCAATAAATTAAATGACTATTTTACCTTATTTAAGGGCTATTAACCATTGATTTGAAGGGATTTTATAGGTCACATTCACATCATTTTTGAACAATTTAAACAGTCTTTTTGCCTCAAAAATATCATCATTCTCACAAATTACTTTTGAGATAATTCGAAGGGTAGATTCATTCATAAATGCAGAAGATATATCAAATCCAGGTATTGGAGAATTAGCATTTGTAATCTTGTGAATAACCTCACTGGAGTTATTTTGTGAGATTGCTAAAGGAATAAGAGGCCCATCATTGATAAAAATCTTAAAGACAGAGTTTTCAATAGCGCATTTGGGTAGATCAGAAATATCTAATGTGATTGACGCAGAAGCAAATTGAGGAAATTTTTTATCTCTTAAAAGTGAAAAAAGAAAATAATAAGAGGTCTCATTACCAGATTGCATAAAATCTTCTTCAGCATATCTAAGAGTAAGTTCTGCAGCATCTAAATTATTTTCTTGAATGGACTTTCTTATAATCTCTTCAAACCATAAAACTAGCTCATCCTCAGGAGCATAGTTTCTTATTTTTTTTAAATCTGATGTTTTTAAAGCCTCGCCCGAAATTATCTTAGAATTCACTTCGCTAACAAGAATTATCTCCTTTGATGAGCCAATTACAGAGTATTTACTCAAAAAAAGGAAAGAGGGAATGAAAATAATTAATAAGCCAAAGAAAAGGACAAGCGATCTTGCCCTATTACCAATATTAAAAATATATAAAAAGAATGGCGCAGCAATTAAAAAAGAAATTATTAAACTTAATATCATCTTCTTCTTATTATTAGGACACTAACAGCTATTAGGATCATAAAGATAATAGGACTTAACCATAAAAATAAATTCTCTGAGAAGTCCGGCTCATACAATGAATCTTTTCCATATCGTTGAACAACATAATCTTTAATTTCTTGATCAGAGCGGCCCTCTTGAATGAGCTCATAAATCTTTCTCTTAAGGTCTTCAGATATTGGTGCATTGCTACTTGATAATGAGCCACTCGTGCATTTTGGGCATCTAATCTCATTTATAATTTGGTAGTATCTAGTCTCATCTTCATCAGAATTAAAAATGAACAGAGATTCCCCAGCTGTATATACTGAAAAAATCATAGAGATAGCAATGAGCCTAATCATTATTAATTTGATTTATTTTTGATAAAAATTTAGAGCTCCAGACCTTCTGATTTACTTCGCCAACATGATGTGAAATTATTTTACCTTTATGAACTAAAAATGTTTCTGGAGCTCCTGTTACGCCTAAATCAAGTGCAAGCTCTCCATAATAATCATATAGAGAAAAAATATATGGATCTCCAAGCTTATTTAACCAGTCAGTAGCTTTGTTCTTTTCATCCTTATAATTTAGTCCAATGATAGGAATTGTTTTTGATATCTCTTCTAAGAATGGATGCTCAACTCTGCAAGTTATGCACCAACTTGCCCAAACATTAAGCACAAAAAGATCTTCTAAATCCTCATTTGTAATCTTTTTTTCTAAATGAAGAGTCCTTAGAGTAAATTCAGGTAATGGAGTGTTGAGATCTGCTTGAGACTGGCTGTCGTTATCATTTCTTATTAAAGATGTAAAAAGAATAACAGCTGATAAAAATACAATTACTATTAAGGTTCTTAAAGTTGACTCAAACATAAATTCTTCTTCTAATTACTAAAACTGCGCCTAAGCTCATTATTATTGCAGAAATCCAAATCAATCTAACAAAATAGTTTTCTTGCAAATTAACTATCCATTTACCATTAGATTGCTGCTCACCAATTGTTATATATATATCTTTTATGGGCTTTATGGATATATCTGATTCAGTTGTAATTTCACCTCTTACAAAATATTTTCTTTTTTCTGGATAAAGCTCAAAAGTGTCATCTCCATTTGAAAAAATAAAGTCTGCAGAAAGGGATTCAAAGTTAGAACTTTTTTGTAATGAAATCTTATCAAACTTAATTGTATTCTCATTAAATCTAACTTCATCTCCGACACTCATACTAAATGTTCTTTCACTGCTAAGAGCAGCATTTAATGAAATTGAAATGATCAATAGTGCAAAACCTATATGTGCTACTGCACTCCCTTGATTAAAGTATTTTTTAGAAATAACGGAATCAATAATCAATACTATGTATCTTATTAGAATTAAGTTACCAAAAAAAATACCTCCTATTAGCCACCACTCATAACTATTCAAAAAATATATGATCGCAATCGAAGACAATATCGTTAAAGCAAAAATTACTGTTGAAGATTTTAGGATTCCTATTAAAGGTATATCACGAGACCATATTGAATAAGTTGAAAAAACCAAGAATAAAGAGGTTATAAAAGTAAGTGGTGCAAATACTTTATTGTAAAAAGGACTTCCTACTGAAACTCTAGAATCTGAAAACGCTTCCAATATTAGTGGATAGGATATGCCTAAGAAAATAATAAATACTGCGGTAATAAAAAAGATATTGTTTGCACCAATAAAAAATTCTTTGGAAAAGTCTTTCACCTTATTAACAGACAATATTTTTGATAAATTTTTAACAAAAAGCATTATCGGGCCAGTAATTAAGAATGCGGACATTCCAAGCAAGTACAAACCTCTTGTTGGGTCATTTGCAAATGAGTGAACACTATCAATTATCCCAGATCTAACAATGAAAGCTCCAAATAAACTCAGCGTAAATGCAAGAATTGATAAAAATATTGTCCATGCTATTAGATTCTTTGATCTAGAAGAAACGTAAACTGTATGGAGAAGCGCTGTCCCTGCCAACCAAGGCATCAGAGCAACATTTTCTACCGGATCCCAAAACCAATAGCCACCCCAACCTAGTTCGTAATAAGCCCACCAACTTCCAAGGGCTATTCCAATAGTAAGAAATATCCACGATGACAAAATAAAACTCTTGATTTCTGCAATTGGAAACTTTTCAAACCTACCACTTATTAGAAAAGCTGTAACAAATGCAAAAGGAATAACAAAACCAATATAACCAAAATAAAGCATTGGTGGGTGAATTGCTAAAGCTGGATCCTGCAATATAGGATTAATATCAGCTCCATCGGGAACTCCAAAAGGTAAGATTCTTTCAAATGGACTTGAAATGAATAATAAAAAAAGAAGGAAGCATGCTACCACTAATGAAATTATCCCTATTGTTTGAGGATAAAAAGTCGTTGTTGTACGATTTCTAAATATTAAGAAAAATAGGCCCCATAAAGAAATTATTAAAACCCAAAGAAATAGTGAACCTTCATGTGCGCTCCATATTGAAGTAACTTTATAAAAGGTTGGAAGATTTGAGTTTGAGTGACTCGCTATGTAAGCCATAGAGAAATCGTCGATTATTGCTAAATAAACAAATAATAAAAATGAAGTAATTAATGTTAATGATCCCAATACAAAAACCTTAGGAACAAAAATACTTACGCTGTTAGTATTTGAGGAATAGGACAAAAAAGCTAAAACAAAGCAGGCCAAAAATACAATTGATGATGAAAAAGCTAAGAAGTGACTTATTTCACCTATCATAATTAGTTCAATTCAAGGTTTGGTGGCATATAGTTCTCATCATGCTTAGCAAAAACTTCATCTGCATAAAAAATTCCATCAATATATTTGCCAAGGACAACAATACCTTTTCCCTCTTTAAATAAATCTGGTAACAAGCCTTCATAAATAACTTTAATAGAGTCTTCAAAATCAGTAACCTCAAAGTTTACTTTGTTTTCATCAATGAAAAAGCTATCTTTTTTTACCATGCCGCCAAGCTTAACTCTTGTATTTGCTGATAAAACAACATTTTCATCACTTTGTTTTAGTTCGCTAGGTGTTAAAAAATAATCTAGGTTTGAATTGAGCGCATACAATATTAAACCAATACCTAAACAAGAACTGCCTATAATTAGAAGAACTCCAAAAAGTCTTTTTTTTCTATCCTTCTTCATTTATTTCTTTCTTGGCTTGTCGTATTTTTCTATTTAGAAGAATGATCGTAGATCCTAGGATTGTAAAAAGGACAATTACAACAATCCACACATAAAATCCATGATCACCCATGCTAAGAATATTTATTAAACTGTCTTGATTCATTTTCAAATATTTTTTACCCAGCTTTTATATTTTTCCCTTTTTAATATTTCATTCTGTGAAGAAAGAATAACTAACCCAAAAATTAGACCAATAAAAGCAACTATAGAAAACATTAAGGGATACAGCATTACTGGATCAATTGAGGGCTTGCTCGTCAATGTTATGGATGCAGACTGATGAAGTGTTGACCACCAATCAACTGATTTTTTTATTACTGGTATATTTACTACACCTATTAAAACGAGCACTGAGAAAAACTTGTCAGCTTTATCTTTATTTTCAAAAGATGCATGCAAAGAAATCAAACCAAGATACATTATGAATAAAATCAATGTAGAAGTAATTCTGGCATCCCATTGCCACCAGGTTCCCCATGTTGGTATACCCCAAATAGAGCCAGAAAATAGTGCAAAGAATGTTACGATTGCTCCAATTGGGGCGATTGATTTCGAGACATATGCAGCTAATTTGAGTTTCCAAATTAGGAAAACAGCTGAAGTAATTGCCATTACAACAAAAAGAATCTGTGCCATAAATGATGCTGGCACATGCATATAGATTATTCTGTAAGAATCGCCTTGTACTACATCAGGAGGCGTAAAAAAAAGCCCCCATACTAAAGCGCCAATATAAAGTAAAAAAAAGAATGCTAAAACAGGCTTACCGAACTTGTTAGCTATAGCAAAATAACTCTTTGGAGAGGCAAATTGATGAAAAAATTTTTTAATCACAGAAATAATATATGGGTTTTTTTTGCTATTCCAAATGCGTTCTTAGTATAAATGAAATAACAAATGGTATAAAACTTGCTACCAGGATCATTACGCCTACTAATAGGCTCAAATGACCAACTAAACTTAAGCCCAACAAGGCTGAGGTTGTCATTTTTCCAAGAACAATTAGCACAGGAATTAAAAATGGGATTGTTATTAAAAGACCAAGAATAGAGCCTTTTTTAAGGCTAAGG
Source organism: Pseudomonadota bacterium (assembly GCA_028404565.1). Lineage (GTDB taxonomy): Bacteria > Pseudomonadota > Gammaproteobacteria > Magnimaribacterales > D2472 > CACNXK01. The sequence goes on from JAOOBR010000001.1 coordinate 23,075, forward strand.
GCATTCCCAAGAGAAAAGAAATTAATAAAAATCAAATTTGAGATAACTAAACATAGCAAAGCAATTGAGCTTATCTGTATTGAGATATTCAAAGATAAGATAAATAGAAAGGCAACAAAAGCAAGAGGAATGCCAATCAATACCCAGTGAGCAAATATTTTATAAAAAACAACTTCAATGAGTTGATCATTTACAGCATATTGCTCAAGAGTACCATCTTCAAAATCATCAGAGAAAATTAATTCAGTTCCCAGCATAGTTACCAAAAGTGTAGAAATCCAAATAAAAGATAGGTAAATTTGAGGTGGGTTATCACTATTTATATCCAAGGTTAATGGAAAAGAAATTATTATTAAAAGGAAAACTAATACAGGCCCAATCCAAGCCCTCCTCCTCTTGAAGAGCTTATACATCTCTATATAAAGAATATCTCTATCCATTTATTTTAATTTCCCTATAGTCATCTTTAAAGTCTATATGTGAAGTAAAAATAATAGTCTTATTTTTCTTTACTTCTGCTTCCATAAAGTCCTTTAGAAACTCTTTACTTTTTTGATCAAGGCCAACAAAAGGCTCATCCAGTATCAAAATATTCTCAACAGAATTTAAGACTCTTATCAAAGATAATTTTTTTTGTTGTCCAAAAGATAAGGTACCAACAGAGTTATCAATATGCCTTCTAAGATTAAATTTTTCTAATAAATCAAGATTAAAAGAATCCAACTTCAACCCTTGAATCATTAGATTCTCTCTAATTGATAAATAATTTTTTAAATTATTTTTATGCCCAAGAAAGCAAACTTTGTCTTCATTATGATTAATTAGCTCACCTTTTGTTTGTTTTGTTAAACCTATGATTATTTTTAACAAGGTTGTCTTTCCGGAGCCATTATCTCCAGAAATTTTTACCAGTTCTCCAAAGTCAATTACAAAACTAATATTATTAAGGATATTCCTATCATTAATTTTATAAGAAATATTTTTTGCTTCGATGAGTTTCATATCATGAAAGTCCAATCTTTTTTGATCTAATTATAAGTGGAGGTAAGGGTTTTTGGGGATCAATTCTTGAATATAAGCGCTTTCCGATCTCATCAAATGGTGATTTCATTACTTTTCCAATGCCGCCAATGGAAAAGTATAGATCTCTAGAGAAAAATATTCCTTGCTCTAAAGTTGGTATTTGGTTCATGGATAAAATAATTCCTTTTAGTTTTCTAAGTATCTTATTTTTATTATTAAGCTTGAACCATCCCCATGATAATTGATTTATTAAAGCCATCTTTTTAAGCGATTCTCTTGAAGACTTATTTGGGCTCGTTCCAGGTGGTAATAGAACGACCAAATTTGATGAAGAATCTGCAATAACTTTATCTATTAACTCAACTAGCTCAGTCTCCGCATCAAAACCAATACTTGTTATATTTTCAAATGAAAACGGCTTAAAAAACTTCAGTTTCTCAAGCCGTTTGTTAGATCCTATATAAATATAATTTACTAATATCTTACTCAAACAGATACTTTATCAAGTGCTTGTGAAAGATCATCTTTAATATCATCCAAATGCTCTAATCCTATTGATAACCTTACATATCCAGGAGTTACTCCAGCACTTAATAACTCTTCCTCATTTAGCTGACTATGAGTTGTGCTCGCAGGATGGATCGCTAGACTTCTTGAATCTCCAATATTTGCAACATGGTAAAACATCTCGAGAGAATTGATAAATTGCTTTCCAGCCTCAATACCGCCTTTTATCTCAAATCCCATCAATCCACCACAACCACCGCTCAAGTATTTGTCAGCTCTTTCCTTAGCAAGATCAGAAGCAACAGATGGATGAGAAACTCTTTCCACTTTTGGATGGCTCATTAAGAATTTTGCAATCTCATCAGCATTTCTTGAGTGCTCTCTTATTCTTAGTGCAAGGGTTTCAAGTCCCTGAATAAACATAAATGCATTAAATGGGCTCATTGCTGCACCCATATCTCTGAGAATAGTAGTTCTTGCTTTAAGTATATAAGCGATTGGTCCAAGAGGTTTAACAGCCTCAGTCCAAACAGCACCGCCATATGAGGGATCTGGATTATTAAGAGCAGGTTGTCTTTCTGGATGTGCTTCCCAGTCGAAATTACCGCTATCAACAATAATTCCACCAATAGATGTTCCATGTCCACCTATGTATTTTGTTGTTGAATGCATTGAAATAGCTGCTCCATGATCAAATGGTTTACAGATTACTGGTGCTGCCGTGTTATCAACTATAAGCGGGATACCAAGAGGCTTTCCCAATGCTGCTACTTCTGCAATTGGAAAAACTTCAAAACTTGGATTAGGTAGTACCTCTCCATAATAAGCTCTTGTGTTCTCATCAGTAGCTTTCAAGAAATTTTCTGGGTCTGATGGATCAACAAACCTAACTTCAATTCCCATATCAGAAAAAACATTTTTAAATAAATTGAATGTGCCACCATACAAATGAGCAGATGCAACTATATTGTCACCATTAGTTGCAAGATTCTGTATTGCAACAGTAGATGCTGCTTGACCTGAGGCAACAGCTAAAGCACCAACACCACCTTCCAAGGCAGCAATTCTATCTTCAAGAACTGCAACAGTTGGATTCATTATTCGTGAATAAATATTACCTAGTTCTGATAAAGCAAACAGATTAGCTGCATGATCACAGTCATCGAACTGATAACTAGTCGTTTGATGAATAGGGACTGCAACTGAGTTTGTATTTTCATCTTTTCTCCAGCCAGCATGAAGACCTATGGTTTCTGGATTAGTATAATTTTTTGACATTTAATGTCTCCCTAAAGTTGAATATGTGTAGATTTTACTTCATTTGAAAAGCATTTAATATTACAAATCAAAAAATAGAAGAAAATATATTAAAATTTTTTAAATCTTCAAATGATGGAGTATGATAGCAATAAAAAATAAAGGTTAATCATGGCAAGAAAATATGTAAATTTTAGAGTTGGGGGTTCCCCATATAAAGAAACAGATGCTTATACCGTTTGGACAAATGATCTCCTTGGTAAAGTGATAGCAAGTAAAACTATTATTCAACCAGGTCAGTCAACAGAGGGTCATAAGCTTATAGATTCTGATGTTGTCTACGTCGTTGTGAATGGTCGCGGAAGAATGGAAGTTGTTGAATATATGAATTCTGAAGAAGGTCATGGCGGTGATCCATCTTATGGTGTCGAGCATCAAGATTCATATGATTTAGTTGCTGGAGATGTAATTCTTGTTCAGTCAGGAGATTACGTTAAAGTATCAAATAAATCAGAGCATGATCAACTGGCTTATTTAAGAATCTTCGATCGTGAAGGTTGGCGTGATAAAAAATAAGAAAAATCTATTCTTTCTCAGCGTTGTTTTTCTTTTTAATATCGATACATACGCTGATAAAAATTTAGAATCACTTATGTCTGTTCTTTACTCTCAGACATCTGGTGAGATTAAAGCTACTTTTGTTCAGACGTATAACACCGCGACTCAACTTCTGGATAAAGCTATTAATACTGGAGATTGGGATGCAGTTCTTGAATCTGACGGTAAGTTGGATAGATCACCTGCAATAATCTTAGATGTTGATGAAACTGTATTAGATAACACTCCATTTAATGCAAGATCTATCATGAATCATACCAACTATCCTGAGGGATGGGATGAATGGATATATGAAGAAAAAGCAACTTTGATTCCTGGGGTTAAAGATTTCTTGCTGAACGCCCAAAAAAGAGGTGTAAAAATCTTTTATGTCACTAATCGAAGAAATGTTTATGAAGAAGCTACAAAAAATAATATTAAAAAACTCGGGCTGCCATTTGATGATGATGTTGATGTGCTCCTAACACGGGGTGAAAATGGTTGGGGTTCAAGTAAAGCCTCAAGAAGATCATATGTTTCTGAAAATCACAGAGTAATAATGATGTTCGGTGATAACCTTAATGATTTCTTCGATCTTCCTGACAAAGCTAATTATGTTACTAGAAAAGAGTCTGTTCTTGAATATGAGAATATGTGGGGTAACAAGTGGTTTATGCTAGCCAACCCTGTCTATGGCCATTGGGAACAATCTATATATGGATTTGAACTGCTTGATGAAGAGTCAAAAACAAAAGCAAAATTAGAAAATATTAGAGTTAATTGATCTGTATTTCTGCCACGATAGGCAGATGGTCTGAAATACCCTTACCTGTTAAGATCCCAAAATTTCTTGGTTTACCATCTTTAGTATCAACATTTATTTCATTTTTTAAGATATATGAGGTTTCTAAACTCATCTTTTTGTTTTTTGGAAAAACAATTGCATCTAAAAAACTCCAGGTACCATCCTGGCTATAGAAGAAAGTACCTTTACATTTTTTACATCCATCAAGATGTGACACATACCAATCATTATTAAGTTGGGAATAAATACCCAGATCTTTTTCCTCTTGTGATGTAATATTGAAATCTCCTAAAGCAATCCACTTATCATCATGAGAGTTAACAATCGCATAAAGGTTATTTAATGCATCAATTCTTGAATTGGCACTGTTGTATGGAGCTGGAAAATGGACTACATAAACTCTTATGATTTCATTATCCAGACCAAGCTTCACCTCAAAAATTGGTCTCGAGCTTGTTACTTCAACAGAATCGGAGAATCTAATCTTAAAATTTCTTGCGCCATAAATGGGATACTTTGAAATAATAGCATTATCAATTCCTCTATAATCTTCACCTTCGATTAAAGCAAAATCTGTATATCCAAGAGCTTCTATTTTACTGAAGAGCATACGAAGAACATTTAAATTTTCAATTTCTTGGATTGCGATAATATCTGGTTGAGATTCCCCCATAGAAATTAATAGATCTGAAATATTGGAAATCTTTTTTTGAACTACTTCCTCACTCCAATCTAAGAATAAACATTCATTTCTCCACTTAGAATTATTGACTTGCAGGCATCCCATAATATGATCATCATTGTTTTTAAATTCAATAGGTAAATAAGCTTTATCATCTTTTCCAACATCATCCTGAGCATCAAATAAATTATTTAGATTGTAGGACATAATGGAAATCTGCTCAGCTGAAACAAAATATGAAAAAGATAAAGCTAGAAATAAAAAAACTCTAATAATCATTTTAAATAATGCCTGGAATGACTGCCTTCCTATCTTTGGGATAGTTCTCTATGTTTTCATTACACCACTTATGATTTGAAATTCCTCTTGGTATGAGATTTGCAGATGTCCAAATAAAGAAGGCTAATCCAGAAGGGCTTAAGCTAGATATTGTCCACCCTAACCACTCCAGCATCTCTCCAAAATAGTTAGGAGCAGATATCTTTTCATACAGGAACCCCCTCGGAATATGATAGCCAGGACCTTTTGATTTTCTTAAATTTATAAGCATATAGTCAGATCTAACATTTATATAGAATCCAACTACAAAGATTAATATTCCTAAAATAAATGGAAAACTTGTAAGCCAACTGTTTTCATAATTTGCTATAAAAAGAATCCAAGTGCACTGAAAAAGGACATTAAAAATGTTGAAAACAAATGCTAGAAAAGCAACAAAAACAGGCATCTTTTTACCATCCATTTCTGCGATAAAAGGCCAAATTAATGTTCTATGGAAATAATGAAAAATATAAATTAATACAAAAATTGACGATACTAGGCTTAGATTTTCTCTAAAAAAAATACATAGACCGCCTATCAAGAATACAGATGGAGACTCCATAACTATCCAACCCCATCTTGCATCCATTGAAGGCCCCCAATTAGTATTGGCATGGCGTCCATATGGCGCAGTAACAAAAAAAAGATAGCAGAAAGTAATGATTGCAATACCAATCCAAAGGCTTAAAAGCAGATAGAAGTTACTAGTGAATAAATCAAAAATCATTACAACTCCTCCGGTACAGGATCAAACCCGCACTCCCCACCAGGTCTGCACTTAATGATTCTTTTAAACCCTAAAATTATTCCTGAAAAAGCGCCAAATTTCTGAATAGCCTCTATAGTGTATGTCGAGCATGTAGGTTGGAACCTACAATTGCTTCCAAGCATTGGTGAAAAAAACTTTTGATAAATCTTTATTAATGCAATAAAAAACTTGCCAATCATTTTATTTATTTGGGGCAAGAGATTCTTGTACTACTGAAGTAGTAAAGTCATCAAGTGATAATATAGATGTATCATCACTGCCAAGCCTTCTTACTGAAACAGTTCTTTCTGAAACTTCTTTTTTTCCGACAGCAATAATTATTGGTACTTTTGAGACGCTATGTTCTCTGACTTTATAGCTAATTTTTTCATTTCTTAAATCTGAATTACATCTAATATTTTTACTTCTAAGTGTTTCTGATATCTCTTTTACATAATCATCAGCTTCATCTGTAATTGAACAAACTGTCACTTGGGTGGGAGCAAGCCATAAGGGAAGATTCCCGCTGTAGTTCTCAATTAAAATACCAATAAATCTTTCAAAAGACCCCAGAATTGCTCTATGAAACATAACTGGATTATATTTATTTCCATCCTCTGCAACATACTGAGCATCTAGACGATCAGCAAGATTGAAATCCAACTGAAGAGTTCCACATTGCCACTTTCTTCCAATAGCATCTGTTAATACAAAATCTAATTTTGGACCATAAAATGCTCCATCTCCTTCGTCTATCCTGTATTCCAATCCAAGTTTTTCGATTGCATTTTTTAAAGACAATTCAGCCTTGTCCCAAATCTCATCAGATCCGACTCTTTGTTCTGGACGTGTTGATAGCTTAATTTCGAATTCATTGAACCCAAGGTCAGCATAGACCTTTGATAATAAATCTATAAAGATAGCTGTTTCCGACTCGATTTGATCCTCAGTAAGAAAAATATGCCCATCATCTTGTGTGAATCCCCTAACTCTCATTAGTCCATGCATGGTCCCCGATGCTTCATATCGATGACATGAACCAAATTCACATAACCTAAATGGCAGTTCTTTATATGATCTTATGCCTTGGTTATAGACTTGAACATGTCCAGGGCAATTCATGGGTTTCAAAGCATTTACTCTTTTCTCGTTTGCATGCTCTTCATCGATCTCAGTGATAAACATGTTCTCTCTATATTTATCCCAATGTCCTGATTTTTCCCAAAGCTTCCTATCTATCACTGATGGAGTATTAATTTCTTTATAATCAGCTTTCTTTTGCATATCTGACATATATGATTTTAAAGTTGAATAAATAGTCCAACCTTTTGGATGCCAGAAAACCATTCCCGGAGCTTCATCCTGAAAATGGAAAAGATCCATATCTTTTCCAATCTTTCTATGGTCTCTTTTTTCAGCTTCCTCAATAGATTTTAGATGTTCTTGAAGCTCTTTTTCATTTCTCCATGCAGTTCCATAAATTCTTGTAAGCATTTCATTTGTAGAATCTCCCTTCCAGTATGCTCCAGAGACTTTAGTAAGTTTAAATGCTCCAATAAAAGAGAGGTTTGGTAGATGAGGTCCTCTGCATAAATCAATAAAATCTTCATCAGAATTTGTATAAATCTGAAAATTATCAGTCTGTTCTGCATCATCTATAATTTCTATCTTGAGAGTCTCTCCTTTTTGTTTAAACATTTTTTTTGCATCTTTTTCGGAGTGAAGTGATTTAACAATATTGGACTTATTTTCTAATATCCTTTTCATTTCATTCTCTATTTTTGGAAGATCTTCAACCGATATAGGTGTTTCAGTAGAAACGTCATAGTAAAAGCCGTTTTCAATTGTAGGTCCTATAGCCAATCTAGAATCTGAGTATAAATTCTTAATGGCTTTTGCAAGAACTTGGGCTGTCAATGTATGTCTCATTATCTCTAAACCCTCGTCAGATTGGATAGTAATGATAGAGACTGAAGATTTATCAGGAAGTTCGTCTAGGAGATCTCTCTGCTCACCATTCACGACAACTGCAACAGCACTTTTAGCAAGTCCTGCGCCTATTGATTTGGCAAGATCTAGGCCATTTGAACCCTTTTCAAGTTCCTTTGCTGATCCATCCGGTAAATTAATTTCCATACAAATATCTAATTTTTTACACTATTTTAATAGTATTATTCAATTAATCCATCAATATCGTATTTTGATAAAAAATTCCAAACAGTCGTAGACGCTTGAAGATCATGATTATTTAGATTTGGCCAGTTGTGACCCATATTAGTCATCAAATAGAGTTCTACATTGGTTTGATTGTCACAACCTGAATATACATCATGAATTCCTCCACCATTATTTCCAAAGATTTCAGATGTATCGGGCTCTAGTGAGCAGTTATTGATGTTAACCCAATAATCCATAACCTCTTCAATGGGTTTGCCAAAACCATTTCCATCATAATTTACAACTGTATCTTGCAAGCCATGAATTTGTGCAACTGAAGTTGGGTGAGTTGGGTTACAGCCATCTGTAGTTTCGTTGGTCATAGATCCTGTAACCGATACAACCGCTGCAATCCTTGAACTTAAATCACACGCAAGCTTATAGCTCATATATCCGCCATTGGACATTCCAGTTGAGTAAATTCTCTTGGAATCTATTGAATATTCATTACTCAAAAAATTTATAACTGAATTTATGAACCCGACATCATCAGTTGTGCTACTCGTTGTCCATCCGCCTACATTCCAATGCGGCTGTCCAGTAGCCGGTAATAGAGTTCCTTGAGGATAAATAACTATAGCCCCTGCATCATCAGCAATAGATTGAAATCCACTATAGTTCATAATCCACAAACCTCTGCTTGTATAGCCGTGCAAAACAAAGAGCACTGGCGCATTGCCCTGATATCCACTCCCCTCATATACATAAAACTGTCGCACAATATTGTCATGCACAATCGTGCAATTTAGGGTTGAGCCATTTCCATTATTTGATTGATAAGTCGAGCAAGATTGACCAGAACTAGTATCTTGACCAGGATCAATTGTAATGTCGGAACCAGATGAGCCTCCACCACATGCTGAAATGATTAGAAGAACTCCCAGAAAACCTATTATTCTCATAAGTATCTAGTTTATCAGCCCACTAATATCATACAAAGATAAGAATTCCCAAATGAATGCTGCTCCATCTATGTCTGCACCTCCACCCTTATCAGAATCAGATGCTGGCCAACTATGGCCAAAATTTTCTAAATACGTAAAATTTATACTGACTCCATCTTGGCAGCTTGTTGAAATTTCTGAGTACCAAGAATACCCATCTCCGTTTGAATCTTCGCCATCAACAATAATATTTTCAGAACATGAATTAAATGAGCTCCAATAATTACTTACAAGCTGGAGAGGAGTAACATAATCACCGCCCTGAACCGGAATCCATGAATCATCCAATCCGTGTACATGAATAACTGGCATAGGTCTTTGCGGATCGCAAGAATCATAGTCTTCTGGAGATAAAGATCCTGAAACTGGAGCAACTGCAGCAACTTTGTTGCTTAAAAAACATGCGGTTGTGTATGCCATAAAGGCCCCGTTAGAGAAACCTGAGACATATACGCGGCCAGGGTCAATCGATAATTCTTCAATTGAATAATCAATAAGTTTCTCAATAAATGAAATATCGCAAACCTCTAAGTTTGAACAGTCTCCTCCTGAATACCAGCCAGTATCTCCTTTACCTTCAGCAACTGTTCCTTGAGGGAATATGAGAACAAAATTATTTTGATCATTTATTTGTGTAAATCCAGTATATTCCATATTTGCATCTGCATAATCTGCTCCACCATGAAGACTTATAACGAGAGGATAAGACTTATCTGAGGAGAAACTTCCTGGAAAGACTACATAAAACTCTCTTTCCAGGTTATCCCAATCTATAGTGCAATATGAAGTAGACTCTGCCTGATCAGTACATACAGCAGATGAATTGTTACTTCCATCATCACTTTCATCATTTGTAATATTCACTGTGAAATCATAGCTACTTGAATATAGGTTGCCATCAAAAGCTCGAATTGCCACTTCATATGAATTATCAAGATTTGCATCAGATGGATTTTCATAGTCAGGTGAAGATAAAAATAACACTTGTCCTGAATCATTAATGGTGAAAGAGCTCTGATCTGAGCCTCCTGTAATTTGAAAAGTAATGCTATCCCCATCAGGATCAGAGGCTTGCAAAACAAATGCTAAATTTTGATTTTCTAAAGCACTAAATGTAAATGTGCTATTAGTAATTGTAGGTGGATTATTTTGAGGAACTGCTTCACTTCCACCACCTCCACCTCCTCCACAACTGGAGATAAAAACCAGAAATAAAAAGAAATAAATATTTTTCATATTATTTAATAGGTAAGTAAACAACTGTATTAGTTGAAAGTATCATAATAAAAACAAGGCAGGTTACAAGTGGACCTAAATAAACTCTACCGGTCATTCTAAAAAATATTCTATTGAAGTAAGGCAATATGAACATCATTGGAACAATCCCAAAAAGCAAATTCACGCTTAACCAGTTAGTTGTCCAAAAAACTGTGCCTGTATTGAAATAGACTGAGTACTGAATAATTATTATGAGCATTAAACCTAATGAATTTGCGAATCCAGCTATTAGCATAGATAGCCATTCGGGTTGATCTTTAAACCTCATAGCACCGTTTACCCTTAGTGAGTTTGAAAAAAAGAATATAAGAAAAAGTGGAAGATACATTAATAATACAGCAAGCATTTCTGGCTGAAATATTCTTACTCCCATAAACCAAAATCGATAATCAACATGAAAAAGAGCATAGTTTATAAAAAGGAGTGCATAAAAAGTTGCAAATATTACTAACGCTAGGATACAAGTTTTTAAGAGATCCATTCTATTAATACCTAGTCCCCAAGATTTTGTATCTACTCCGTTTCTCTTGCCAAAAAGCTTATAGGAGAGGGAGAAAATAATGATTCCTACCAATCCATTAAATGCTGCCCATAACATTACTGAGTTATTCATCCTTTGGGGGAAAAACCAAGTCAATTTTCTATTGGCTGCATCCTCAAATAAAATTTTTGCAACCTCAACCATTGGTATAAAAGTTGTGCAAGCGATTAGAGCGCTTATAAAAAAGATTGACCAAAATATTATTTTTCCTTTGCCATTTGGAACATTTAAAGGAGCTGGAATGTCTTTTTTAATAGATGAAAAGAATCTTAAATCCAAGAATAATCTTGCGATAGGAATGAGCATAATTAATGCTAAAACCATATTTATAAGAGTAAATATTTCTTTCCAGTGCCAAATCTGATTGTTTGAATTAATTGGATTTGGTGCACCGAATACTTTCTCAAAATAATCCAGTTGATTTGCGGTTGCTTCAAAGTTATAAGGTTGGAACGGATGTAAAACTGGTTCGTTAAAAATCACTCTTAAGGAATTTTTTTCTTTTGAGCCATAATATTTTCCTAACTCAACTTCCTTTATTTGCTCTTCTTTTGGAAGAACACTGTTGACGGTTCTTAGAGATTCAGGAGCAATTATCATATTGGCTGAGTCCCATGCAGTGAGTTCATTTCTAAAAGCTCCTTCATCATATAAAGCATAGCTAACACCCATATTTGATTTTGAGTCTCTTAAAATATTATTTCTTAAGGTGAGGACGTAACCAGAAACATAAACGGAGTCTAATTTACTTTTTGTATTATTTTGTATGGCTTGTTTTCCAAAAAAATCAGCGCCACGTATTGCTGCATTTCCTCCCATTGAATGACCAGTTGCTCCAATCTTATCAATATCTACAAAATTAAAAGCGCCACTATGCACATCCTCTACTAAGGAAAACATCCCATAACCTTGTGTAGTTGCAGCTCTAGTGCTTAAAGATGAAGAAGATAAACCTTGAGCATAAGGATCTATCAGGGCAACAACATACCCTCTTCTAGAAAGCTCAATAGCTATATTTGATAAAGCCTCTTTTGATCTTTGAAAACCAGGAATAATAGCTATAAATGGAGCCTTTGATTCCGGTTTAGCAGAATTTGGTCTAAACAGGTCATAGACAATATATTGGCCCTTGTCTGTATCAAGCCTTAAGCTCTTTACCTCAACATTACCAAAGCTTGTAAGTATCATGGAGGCAAGAAAGCTAAAAAATAAAATTGATGAAGCTAAGCCAATTAGTAATCTATTTGTTTTAATAAAATTCATTAGTTATAAATTTATATTAGTATTCTAAAGTTTTTTTATTCTTGAATTTATAAATTCTCGCTGATAGTCTAGATTTTTAACATTTTTGGAGAAAATATGGAATCGTTAATAGTTATGTCACTTGTTTTGGCAATTTTACAAATATGGATTATTCCGATGGTTTTAAATATGAAAAATATGAATTGGCTTCTTTCAAACAGAGAAGATTCTGATGAGCCATCAGAAATGCTTGCAAGAGCAAGAAGGGCTTCAACGAATCTTCAAGAAAGTTTGCCAGCTTTTTTAGCATTAGCCCTTTTATCTATGATCGTAAGTGTAGATGTAACCTCTGCTGCATGCTGGTGGTTGATCTTTAGAGTTGCTCATGGAGCTACATATATTATGGGGATAACGTATGTAAGAACACTTGCTTGGTTCGGATCTATAGGCTCATTGATTGCAATGGCTTGCGCTCTAGTTTAGAAATTCTTCTATAAAAAAAGCCGGCCTAGAAAAGCCGGCTTTTTTTTAATGATTAGTCTTCGAAATCAGCTTGAACAGTTTGATGAGTACCGCCATAAGCAGCTGAAGAGAAATGAGATGTTTTAACAACCCAATTTTTACCTTCTTTTACCCACACACCAGTAACTCTGGTTCGATAAGGCTTCATTCCGCCGTTTCCATCAGCAACGACTCCCTCAGCATAATATCTTACATAGACAGTAGTATCATTAAGCTGATGTGCTTCAGATGCATGAACTTGAATCACTCCAGTTCCTCCAGCACTTTGTCTCTCCCAGTCTGATGCAGTTTGAGTAGCCATTGGTTTATGAAAACTCCCATCAGAATTAGTATTTAGCATTCCTGATGAGCTACTCATAGCCACAACTTTATCCCAATCTGATGTATTCCTTGCTTCCCAATAAGCTTCAATATTTTTTAGAACTGTTTTTTCAGCACCTGTATGACCATCAGCAAATACAGCGACTGAAAAGATTAAAGCTAAACTTAAAAATATATTTCTAAACATTTTTCCTCCTTTTTTATTTAGTCATATTAAATCTTTCTTCACCAACACCGGCTGACATCCAAATTTCATTTGAAACTTGATTTGATAAATCAGCCAAATCAAAAAAGGCTTTCATAGTCTCGGCTGAAGGATCAGCATCGCTACCCCATACACCCTTCTCTGCATCGACTATAATTCCAATTAAGTTTGGATTCACCCAGAAAAACTTTGCATCATTTACACCTTCAACTTTTTTTGCAGCCTTGCAAACTGCAAGAGCAGCATGACCGAAAGCGTCTCTATCAGCATCACTTCTCATTTCATATTTTCCTATATGCAACATAATTTATCTCCAAAAAAAACACATATTATTAAAGCATACACCATCTTCTCTCAGCAACAACCTCAGTATTCTTGTTGTACATGGCAACAAAGGCATTGTATTTTTTGTCAGCAAGTTTTCTATCTTCTTCAGATAAAGCTTCTATGCTTTCTCTCCATTCACTCCATGAGTTAACACTATCCCAAACAACCATTGTTGAAACACGATGAAGTTTTTCTTCTGTCCCATCATCATTTCTTAAATATTGGAGTGCTGGATAAACCTTTACATTTGCGCCCTGCTCGTCGTAAAAGTTTTGATGCATCTTGCTAGCTTTCATCATTCCTTCAACACTGCCGCCAGAAATAATCTTAGAAACATAATAATTGACAACTTTTCCATCGCAGTCTGAGAAATCTGTTGAAATACGATGATCATCTGCAAATGAAAAGATTGAAAAAGTTAATAATAAAAAATATCTCATAATAAAATCCTCCAATCAGATATTACTACAAGTTTGTGACAGTGAAGAAAGAATTAGATCAAATTAGCTTTTATATTTCCAGGTGGTGCCATCTTCAGAATCTATAAGCTCAACACCTTTTTCCAAAAGTGAATCTCTTATTGCATCAGCACCTGTAAAATCTTTATTTTCTTTGAGAGTTTTCCTCTCATTAATAAGCTTCTCTATTTCCGCCAATTCAGAATCACTAATTTCAATTTGCATATTCCATTCAGATGGTTTTTTATCAAATACTCCTAAAATACTGCCTGCAAATAATAAAGATTGTTTAATAGTTCCAGGACTAGAAGAATTTTTATTTTTTAAAAGCTCATTAATAGAAGTTAATACTTTAGGTATATCAAGATCATTAGAAAAATTTTCCATGAGACTTTCATCAATTTCACCTTCTGGATCATCGTCACAGGTATCTAGAAAATCATAAACTTTATCTAACAATACTTTGGACTGTTTTATCACATTTTCATTCCAATCAAGTGATTTTCGATAATGAGAAGATAGCAACGCAAGTCTTATTGTTTCTCCATCATGCTCTTTTAAAAGGTCATTCAAAAGAATAATATTATTAAGAGATTTTGACATTTTTTCGCCATCTATAGTGACAAAACCATTATGTATCCAATACTTAGCATAATCTTCAGGATTGTCAGAATTAACGCTTGCACAAGACTGAGCAATTTCATTTTCATGATGAGGAAAGAGTAAGTCTTGCCCACCACCATGAATATCGAAAGGTATTTTTAGGTTTACTTCAGACATCACACAACATTCTGTATGCCATCCCGGTCTTCCAATTCCCCATGGAGATTCCCATCCAGGCTGACTTTTGCTTGATGGTTTCCACAAAACAAAGTCCTGTTGATTTTTTTTAATATCGGAAACTTGTACCCTACTTCCAGCAAGTTGTTGATCAATTTCTCTGTTTGATAATTTTCCATATCCCTCATGAGAAGGAACATGAAAAAATACATGTCCATCTTTTTCGTAAGCTTTATCTTTCTGGATTAATTTATCAATAAAATTAATCATATCCTCAACATACTCTG
Organism: Pseudomonadota bacterium; assembly: GCA_028404565.1. Classification (GTDB taxonomy): domain Bacteria; phylum Pseudomonadota; class Gammaproteobacteria; order Magnimaribacterales; family D2472; genus CACNXK01. Next base: position 38,137 of record JAOOBR010000001.1, read on the forward strand.
TCGCCTTTGGTTGAATATCTGGATGAAGGACATTCAAATAAGACATATCTGCATTATAAATATCCGTATATTTTTTTGTCAGTTCGTTTATAGGTATATTAGATTCATTTGCGGCTTCTATTATCTTGTCATCTATATCAGTAATATTTGATACATATGTAACTTTTGGATATTTATTTCTTAATAGCCTTACAAAAGAATCAAAAACTACCGCCATCCTTGCGTTACCAATGTGCGCATAGTTATAAACTGTAGGCCCACAAGCATAAATGCGGACGTGGTTTTGATCTATTGGTTCAAACTTTCTCTTTTTGTTAGATAAAGAATCATATAAATAGATTTCGCTCATGACTATTACTATAACTCAATGACACCTAGTTGATTTAACTTTTCAATGAGGTGCTCCATCGCTAATCCCATGACTGTGCTTTCAAGGCCATTAATGTTGGTAAAAAGATCTTTTCCGTTAGACTCAAAATGGTAACAACCGCATGCGCTGTAAGGTTTATCTAAATTCAAATAGTCCTCAATTTCTTGAAGTGATAGTTTCTTCATTTCTAACTCAGTAACATCATAATTTGACCAAATCTCTCTTCCTTCGTGAAATATAGAAATACCATTATTTTGGAAATGTTTTTTTCCAGATAAGGATGAGAGATGATTCACAGCATCCTCATGATCAATAGGTTTATCAAAAATCACATCATCAATCGTGCACATATTATCTGATCCAATAACGAATGCTTCTAAATTATCCATACTTACTGTGCGTGCTTTTTCGAAGGCTAATCTTGAAACCTGCTCTCTAAATGATCTCCCATGCAGTTCCTTTTTTAGTAAATCTTCATCTACGTTGGAATTTATAACCTGGAACTCTAGACCAACTCCCTCAAGTAATTGTCTGCGAATTCTTGAACCGCTAGCAAGAATTAATTTTTTTTTAGTTTTGCAAACTTTAGGTAGTAACAAAGTTAGCTGCTATGAACTAGTTGTTATTAAGTTCATAAATTCAGCACGTGTGTCTGGATTCTCTCTGAAGGCTCCAAGCATAGTAGATGTTATTGTTGAACTTTCTGGTTTATGAACTCCTCTTGTTGTCATACATTGATGTTTTGCATTCATGACAACTGCAACACCTTTTGGTTCAAGCACTTCATTGATTACGTTTGCTATTTGAGCAGTCATTACTTCTTGGGTTTGAAGTCTCTTACCAAAAATATCAACAACTCTAGCAAGTTTGCTAATGCCAACAATTCTTTTGTTTGGTAAATAACCAACATGTGCCTTTCCGAGGATGGGAACTATGTGATGTTCACAATGAGATTCGACACGAATATCTTTTACTATTACCATTTCATCGTAACCTTCAACTTCTTCGAAAACTTTTGAAAGAACTTCTTTTGGATCCATTTCATATCCTGCAAAGAATTGCTCATAAGCCCTAACGACTCTCTTAGGCGTCTCTACCAAGCCCTCTCTATCAGGGTTGTCGCCTGTCCAAGCAAGCATAGTTCTAACCGCGGCTTCGGCTTCTTCTCGAGTTGGTTTTTTGCTATCTGTCATATTTGATCTCCTTTGATCTTCAATGAGGGAATTATATTAATGATATTTAGCACCAAAATAAAGGAAAATCCTTAATCTAATAAGTTTTTTTTATTTTGAAATGTAAGCTGTTGTTCTTTTTTAAAAGCCCTATTTACATCTACTGGTTCGTTGGAATTAAGAATCTTTTTAAGAACTTTGATTGAATCTCTCTCCATTAAGACTATTTTTGAAGCTATTTCATGCGCCCTTTTCATCATGCTTTCTTTGTCCTTATGTATTGAGCTTATGCCGCCATATGAAAGAATCTCCTCAACTCCAACTTTTTCACCAGTGAAAACCATTTCCCTTACTCTTTGTTTTGGGATTATTCTTCCCAAGTGCGCACTTCCAACCAGCACATCAAAATTTATTCCTGGCATCTGAAAATAACTATCTTTTGTTGCTAAAACTATATCTGAAGAAGATGGAATAAAAAAACCAGCCCCAATGACAAATCCATCACAGCAGCAAATAATAGGAACATCTGAATTATAGATTGCATTTGAAAGCTTCCAGAGATAATCATTAATTATCTCAAGCTTTTCTTTATCAAGGCCATGCTCTTTTCTGTCTGCTCCTGCTGAAAAACCTTTACCTTCATTTTCAATTATTATCACAGAGATTTGATTATCAAAAGAAGCTTTTTCGATGAGATCATTCATTTCTATCAAGTCATCAGATGAAAATGCATTTACTGGTGGAGATGAGATCGTTACCACCATTGTTTTATTTTTAGCTGAGCTTTTTATTCCCATTTTTCTTCGCTTAAAACTGTTATTATTAACTGAAACTATTGTAACAATGTCTAATATAAAAGCATTAATAAATCCTGTTACTCCATTTCAGCAGAATGCACCCATTGTATTTTGTGAAGAAACTAAAAAATGTGCTTTTGTTGATCCAGGTGGAGATCTAGAGATATTGCTAGCTAGCGCTGCAAATAATGACCTAATTCCAGAGAAAATATTACTTACTCATGGGCATATAGACCATGCTGCTGGTGCTACTGAGCTAGCTAATACACTTAACTTGAAGATAATTGGTCCTCACATTGATGATAAGTTCCTCTTGGATGAATTAGAAGCACAAGGTTCTATGCTCGGATTATCTGCTCAAAATTGCTCTCCAGATCTATGGTTAAATGATGGAGAAACCGTATCAGTTGGTAATGCAATATTAAAAGTATTTCTTACTCCAGGTCATACTCCAGGACATATTATTTTTTTTCATGAGCCCTCGAAGTTAGCTATTGTGGGTGATGTTCTGTTTGCTGGATCAATTGGAAGAACAGATTTACCTGGAGGAAACTATGCGCAATTGATTGAATCAATTAAGACAAAACTATGGCCCCTTGGTGATGATATAGCTTTTGTTCCTGGACATGGACCACCCTCAAATTTTAAAGTTGAACGTTCAACTAATCCTTTTGTTTCTGATAATAATTTATAGATTTATACGAAAACCTATCTCAAAAGTTGTTGAATCATATAGAGAGTTAGTGCTTGCACCGATAGTAAAGGCTGTATATTTACCTCTGTTGTAGATTGCTTCAAAACCAAATCTTCTGTTTTGATCATCTGAAATCTCATAAATTGTTGGACAATCTAGTTCCAAACATACAATGTCATCATTGATAATTGGTTCTGCTTCTGATGCGACATCAAGGAAAATCCTTCCTTCCCAATCATTACTGTCACCAAAATGAATACCTGACACAAAATTTGCCTCATATTCATTTTCATCAAAATTGAAGTCATCGTTTTCTACTGACCAACTTTTTACTCCAAACTCCCCATAGAGCTCAAATAAATTTTTAATTTCTAAGTTGATTCCGCGTGCTGAAATATTACTCAATATGTCGCCTATCCCAGCATGAGCTCCAATTCTAAAAGAATCAGTAGTTTTGTCGACTGTTTCTTTCTCAAAGTCTATCCCGTCGCCTCTTCTTTCAAACTTGAGATATAAAGGTCCAGGAAGATTAAATGAGGTATTTATTGCTAAGCCACTATCTGCATTATTTGCTCCAATATAGCTTATTCCTAGATAGGTATATCTAAAATCAAATTCCTCTCTATCAAGTCGACCTTTTTCTTCTGAAAAAATTGGTATAGCTAAAAAGAGAAGAAAGAGAAAACTTAAAAATTTCATTTTTTTAATTGTTATCAATAAGTTTAAAGTAATTTTTTGAAGCCTGCATTACTTTTGGTGCCAACCATAATGCAGAAATCAGAGTCGGAATAGCCATCATAGCAAATGCACCATCAGCTATATTTATAGCAATATCAATTGGGACTATCGAATAAATGAAAATACTTAAAATGTATAGATAAATATAGAATTTCATACCAAATTTTCCAAATAGGAATCTTGAGCAAGATGCTCCGTAATACGAGTAAGTAAAGATTGTACTCAAGCCAAAACAAATGACGCATATGAAAAGAATTAAGCCGCCAAAGTTTCCTAACAAAATACTAAATGCCTCTGCTGTTAGTGTAACGCCTTGGGACGATGATGTTTCCCAAACTCCTGATACTAGAATCATTAAAGCAGTAGCTGTGCATATAATTAATGTATCAAAAATTGGTCCTGTCATAGCTACTAGGCCTTGTTTAACTGGATTTGAAACTTTAGCAACTCCATGAACCAAAGACTCAGTTCCCATGCCTGCTTCATTTGAAAAGGCTCCTCTTCTAACACCATAAATTAACACGCCAAAAAAGGTTCCACCTGCAATAGCAGTTCCATTAAATGCATCGACAAAAATTAATTTAAAGGCAGGTAAAACTAGGTTTAAATTTAGCATGAGCGCTACAATCATGGCTCCAAAATAGATTGATCCCATTAAAGGTACAAGAAACGTTGCAACTTCAGCTATTCTTTTTAAACCACCAATTACCACTATTCCAGTAATACCTGCGAGGACTAGACCCCCCAAAATATTAAAATTTTCAATTTCTGAAAAAGCAAGATCCCCGGTGATTTGAATAAGTTGATTGCTTTGAAAAGCTGGCAAGCAGCCTATCATTCCTGCCAAAGCAAAAAAATATCCTAGGGGTAACATTCTTTTTGGAAGACCATTCTTTATTACATACATAGGGCCGCCAAAGATTTCTCCTTCTTTGGTCTTTTCTCGATACATCACTGACAAAGTACAGGTAAAAAATTTTGTTGCTATGCCTATGATTGCTGTCACCCACATCCAAAAAATTGAGCCAGGTCCTGCTACTGAAATTGCAAGGGCAACACCAGCAATATTGCCCAACCCAATTGTCCCCGACAATGATGTGGTAAGTGCTTGGAAGGGACTTACTTCACCTTCATCATCGCTCTTTTCCTTGGAAAAAAGAATCCTAAAAGCATGCAGAAGATATTTAAAAATTTCAAATCTTGAATAAATTAAAAAAAATATACCAGATCCAATTAATAGAAATATTAACCATGGGCCCCAAGCAGCTGAAGCAAACTGCTCAGCATAGAAGTTTGGAGATTTGTCCATTCAAATCAGGCCTAATTTTTTGACAGCATCTTATTAATAGCCCTCGACTACTGCATACATTCTCTCGGCTCCACCCTCAAGCAAATTTAATGCCTCTTTATATTCTGAACTGCTGTAAGCAGCCAGTGCAGTTTCATAGGAATCAAATTCAACAACTACATTTCTGGAGAAATCGATTCCCTCTTTCGTTTCATGTTGACCGCCTCTAACAAGAAATTTACCACCAAATTTCTCTATTGCTATTTCAGCTTGTTTGCCATACCTTGAGAGCTTCTCATCATCGAGAATATTTGCTTTAGCTACCCAATAACCTTTTGGCATTCTTTATTTAACTATTAAAGGTTTAATAATTTTTACATCATCAGCAATATATGCATTTTTTGTTTTTTCATAATGGGGATGGCCCAAGGTTGCCAGATCGATAGCCTTTTCCATAACTCTAGCTTCAAAATCAGACTCTTCAACTAGCTCATCAATTATTCCTGCATCAACCGCTTTAGCAAAAGGGTATGGATCTGCATGAAGCAGAACAGAATATGCATGTTTTTTAGAAATCCTACTTGCAGCAATCTGCATAATACTAGTTGGGATATCCATATTATTCCTAACCTCGTTAGCTTGAGTTACAAAATCTCCTTTCAAGCCTATTCTATAATCACATCCACATGCTACAAAAAGACCCATTGCTATAGTATGCCCAGATAAAGCAGCAACAATCGGCCTTGGGAAAGTAAAAATGTCATACATAAACCTCATCCCTAGATCGCTCATTTTTGAGATTTTTTCCATATCTCCAGATGCAAAGGTTTTTAAATCAAAGCCAGCAGAAAAAATTCCTTCTTTACCCTTTATCACAAGAGAGCCACTATCTTTAGGAACATCATTTAAGCAATTATTAATCGCTTCAAGCATTTCTATAGAAAAGACATTTACCTTTCCATCATCTAAGCTTAATACTGATACATCATCGATTTTTTCAAGAGTTGCATAATCTGTCATTTTTTACTCCTTAGCATTGGTTTTGCATCTTTTACTACAAAATCTGACCTCATCCCAAGATCTTTCCCATTTTTTTCTCCATGTAAAAGGCCTATTACATGTTACACAAATTTTTTGAGGAAGATTAGATTTTTTTATTCTTTTCAAAGAGTTTTTTCCTCAATAAAAATATCAGCCGCCTTAAAAATTCTTAATTTCCTATCCTTATCAAGTTTATCTAGAGCTCTAATCATTAGCGATAGACGTGGATTTGAAGCAAAGAATCCTCTATTGTCTTCAATAAATTTCCAGTAAAGGCCATCCACAATTTCACACCAATCTCCCCTTTTAAAATTTGACATCCTTAATATGTAACTTGATCCACAAATATATGGCTTAGTAGCAAATATTCCTCCATCAGCAAATGTTCCCATACCAAAAACATTGGGAACCATTACCCACTCAGAAGAATCAACGAACATTTCCATAAACCATTTATAAATCTCTGATGGATGTATTCTTGACATGTTCATTATGCTAGCTAAAACCATAAGTCTATTTATGTGATGAGTATACCCAAACTCTAGTGCGCCTTTTATGGCATCATCAAGTGGCTCTATACCAGTCTCTCCTGTATACCATGCATCAGATAGTTTTCTTTGATGGTTCCAATAATTAGCATCAATCATTTTTTCAGAAAAGTTTTGATAAATGCCTCTTATAAATTCCCTCCATCCTATTATTTGTCTAATAAATCCTTCTAGGCTGTTCAGAGGAATATCGTTTTCCTCAGCATAATTTCTTGCCTCAGTTATAACTTGCTGTGGAGTAATAATCCCAAGGTTCATTGAACTACTTAACGCAGAATGAAGTTGGAAATGCTCCCCCATAAAAATAGCATCCTCATATGGCCCAAAATCTTTAAAACGCTCATCAAAAAAAACATTAAGCCAATCTAAAGCTTGTTCAGAGGTAAAGGGAAAAATATTATTTATTATCCCTGGATGATCTTTAAATTCAGTATTTATAAAATTAGAAATTTCTTCAGAATCAAATCGTTTTTTGATAATTGGAAGTTCTGGAATTGTGTAACCTTTAGGTAGCTTTTTTCTGTTTTCATCATCAAAGCTCCATTTGCCACCCACAGGCTTTCCATCTTCTAGAAGAAGATCCATATCTTTCCTAGATTTTTTGTAGTAGTTGGCTTGTAATATAAAAGTTTTATCTCCTATGAAATCTTTAAACGATTCTCTGGTATCAATAAACATGGGTGTTTTAAGAATCTCATGGCTAATCTCAAGCTCATTAATCAACTGGAGTATTTCATTTTCAAAGGGTTTATCTTCTATTTCAAAGAACTTAATTTTAGTAAATTTATTTCTCTTGATTTCTTCAGCTAATTTTTCGGTAAAAGGATCATTAAATCTATTATTAAAGTCGTAATAAATATTTTTTATGTTTGATTGGTCAAGAGAGTCTCTAAATGACCTCATTGCATTAAAAAATAGAGCAATTTTAGATTTATGATGTTTTTCATATGTGCATAATCCTGAATCCTCACACATAAAAACAGTCTCTTTATCCTCAATTTTTTGCATCTCTAGAGGGAAAAGCTGATTTCCAAGAATCAATCTTAGGGTTTTATCTGTCATGTCACTTTACTTAATGATTTTATTGATAATTTCAATAAAAAAGGCCGCTAGTGCGGCCTTATTAAAATTTGTGTAAGTTTAGCTATTCATTTCATTCTTAAACTCAGCACTATTCCATAGTTGGGCATCATCGCAAACAGCATGTGAATCAAATATTGCCTGCATTTCTTTGCCATTTTCAACCCAGTTGATGTTACCAGCTTCCATAGTGTCAAAGTTTTGATGCCAGTTAAGCCAATAGAAATCATAAGGATCACTTGAGTCTTGAGGAATGTATACACCATAAGTATAAGGGTCTCCATTTCCATTATCAGCAACCCATTTATTAAATAACTCCATATCTGCCATTAGATCAGCCTGAGTTGATCCATCTGCATATCTGCATGCCTGAGATTGAGTAGCAAAAGATGTCCAATCAAAATCTGGTGCATCTACTCCACCATGAAGATCAAAATCACCGACTTGAGTATTATCGCAATCCAAGACATTTCTTGATGACTGATCCCATTCTTGAGCTTCCGCATTAGAAAGCCAAGATTCCCAAGCCGCATCAGCTGCTTCTTTTGAAGACCATTGAAGCTCCCACCAGCCACCTTGTTGGCCACTCGCAGGTGCATAACCACCAGCCCAAACCATTTCATCATATACAGCTACTAACTCATTCCATTCTGCAACGAAATCTTTCATTGTTTCTGCAGAATAATCAGGACCTGCTTTACATGGAATGAATTGATTAAAATAAATAGTTTGTTGCGCGTCAGCATCGTCCATTGAGTTAGAGCAACTAACAACAAAGATTATTGCTAAAAAAGACAACAAACTTTTTGAGATTAAATTCATAAATTCTCCGAAAAAATTAACAAGAATTTATATTACAAAAAAAAGCCACCAAAAGGTGGCTTTTTAGGATAAAAGTTATCTTTTTTAATAGCTTGAAAAATCTGGCATGAAATCTTTTTGCTCACTATTGTAAAAAGTCCAACCGTGATAAACATCTACAACATCCTCTCTACAACTTGCAAATTCGCTAAATTGTGGAAACAAAATTGATCTCATATTAGCTTCGAAGACTTCATTTACTTTTACCATGGATGCTTCACTGTTTGTAAAACTTGCCCAAAGAAAATCTATTCCTTCTTCTGAATGTGAACCATCTTCATTTAGTTGAGCAAAGTAGTTGCCATAATGAAAAGATGTTCCATCAAAACCATCAGAATTTTCATATACACCCACGGTATACTTAGGTAAGAATCCAACTGCATCCTCTTTAGAGGATCCTTCGTTATAAAAACAATGATAAAACTCGCTGTAAAAATATCCACTCTCTGGAAGAACTCCAAAACGATCTGCTTCGACTGGAAAAATTGCATCCAATGCATTTCTTCCTTCAGCATCACAAGATAAAACACTTTCATATTTTTCAGTCCATGCTGCAGCTTCAGTATTAGAAGCCCATTGAGACCATGCTGCATTTGCGGCATCTTGTGAAGACCAATTAAGCTCCCACCAACCAGTATTTCCGAATGCATTTGATTCAGAAGCTGGAGCATACCCCCATGCACCTTTTAAATCATCTGCAGTAAGTAAGCTTCGCCATTGACTTATCATTTCTTGCATATTCTCAACAGAGTAGTCTGGACCAGCTTGGCATGGCATAAATTCAACAAAAATTGATTCTCCGTTAAACGTTTCTGATTGATTTGAGGCCTGTTCAGTTGAACAACTCACAAAAAGAAACGAAACGATAGATATAAGTAATAATTTTTTCATAACATTCTCCAAAAGATTATATTAACTGATTTTTAAAGCGCCATTAAGATTCAACATGGAAAAGCTTTGTATAAATTTTCCATTCATCATCTTTCTTTAAAAAGGATAAACAGTCTAAAAAAATCATTCCTAGGTATGCTTCTCTAACTTTAACTGCAGCAGTATTTCCATAAATCTCACATGAAAGTATTTCTAGCAACTTTTCATCATTATTTTCCATCGGTGATGGTTGTTGCGATGCTACAAAACCTGCAAAATCATCAACACTCATTTCATGAAAACCGTCTGGGAGATACCCTGTTATGGCAGCATTGGGATTAAAAGAAGCTTTAATTTTCTCAGGATCTGACTCATAACATCCATCAAAATATAATTGAATACAATCCCTTATCATTTCATTATCATTCATTATTTTTCCTCCTTTTTCTTGAAGTTAATATTCTACTACAAGTTCTGTTGGTTAATTGCGACACAAAATGTCATATGGCGCAACAATAATAATCATATGAAAGAGAAAAGATTCAAAAAATTTAGAGATAACTTCTATAAATTTTCTACCTTTTATGCTGGAAATGATCAAGATTTTACAGCACTGAAACAGTCTTGGGTTATAAATAAAATAGTTAGCAAGAGAAAAAGTTGGGATATTAATTCTTTAACAACATTTATTCAAAGCCTCCCATATGAATATGATTTTTTTCAAGGAGATTTTTTCAAATTTTGTCTCCTTGCACTAAAGGGAACATTTATTAAAACCTCCTTTTTGCAAATACAAGATAACGCGAGTATCGAATTACATACGGGAAGAGATACCGAAAATTCTTCATCAAATCTCTGTGATTACTATATTAATCTCAGGTTTGAGGAGATGTTTAGTGATATGCCTCTTTTGCCCAAATTAACTGGTTTTCACGTCTACCCCTATAAAAATGATTTTAGTAAATGGAAAACAAAAGCTGATGCTGCTGAAGAAAAGCATCGTGCTTTTTTTTTAGAGGATAGGGATTTTTTATTTAGCCTAATATGTTTTTTTGGAATGCTTAGGCCGGAAAAGAAAGAATACTATTATAAGATTGCATGCCTTGAGGACGAGGATTTTTCTTCTCCTGATATTGAGAAAGGAAAGGAAATCTTAATAAAAAGCTTTTTAGATGGAACTGAAACTAAATACATCAATAAAGTAAATGCATTAATAAAAAAAGAATTGCTAGCAATTTCATTATTGCCTGACAAAAAAATCTCTGAAATTTATATGGATATTTCTCTAAATGAGAGTTTGAAAAAGAAATATTTTTTACAATTTAGTGATATTTCTTTACCCAAAACTATTGGTGTAAATCATGATTTTCAAAACGAGGATTTCAGTAAGATTAATATTGGGGACAGCATTTATGTAAATAACATGATGGGAGCTCATAAAATAATTCAAAGCTATAGTGATTATTTTTCTGATGCTGATTTAGCTTTTCTTGCTAATAAAAAAGAATATTTGGGAGAACAAAGTAAAATCAATTGTATTAAAAGTTTCAATCTTGCTGATAAAGATCGTGAAAAGGATTTTTTACCAGAAGATAAAAATACTGAGATTTTTCAAAAAAAACTTGAATCTGAGCGCTTGAGTATTCATGAACTTTGAAATCTGTGAAGAATTTAAAGAACATTTCTATGATGTCCATCAATTTCATTATCTTGATGAAAATAAAAGAGTTAATCTAAAATTTTCTTGGGTTCTAAAAACAATTGTCAGAAAAAATGGGTATTGGAGAAAATATTACTTAACAAGATTTATTAATACCCTGCCAAGGTGTTATCGAATCACTGTACCTGAATTATTTAATAGGTATATTGAGGTTGGTAAATCTAGTTTTATTGAAGCTTTGTATGAACAAACTCAGCAAAATGCTAAAGCTGAGGGAAGGAATACCGTTTCTACAGAAAATACTTCAAGAAATATCGGAGTTGAATTATTGGAACTTCGCCTTGAGAAAATTCATTCCAACGCTCTTTTTTGTAATATGCCATATAGCAACGATCTGCATTCTAAAAATTATAAAAAAGCATTAAAAGGTATCTCAAAAAAAGACAAAAATTTTTGGAGAAAGCGCTTTAAAGCAAGTGAAAAAACTATGAGTTATTTTACGGCTGATAGGGATTTTATTTTTAAGATGATGTTGTTATTGGGTACAACCTGTGTAGAGGAAGGAGATGATTCTTCTTTTTTTAACATAAGGGTTGTTACTGGTGAAAGACGCGATATTGACTATGAAGATGCACTTGAAATAGGTGAATCAATATTTTTTGAACAATTTCTAGATGGTGTTAAGGCAAAGTATAAGAATGAGGCATTATTAAATATTCGCAAAACAAAGAATGCATTAGATTTTTTGGGTGTAGATCCATATGCATATACTTTTGATGGATGCGTTGGTGAGGCATGTAAAACTGATATATTTTTTTACCCCAAAGATGGATGGAATTCTGACAGGTGGAATTTTAACAACCATATTACAAAGAAGAAAATGGGATCGTCAGTTAGAGCTGCTCAAGCCTATAAAGAAAAAGATAATCTTTCAAAAAAAAGTAAGCAGACAGAAATAACATATTGGGAAGTTTTGCCCGGAGATCGAATTGGGGTCAGCTCAATGATTGGAGCGTCTAAATTGATATCAAAATATAGGAAATTTTTTAATCCAAAAGATATTGATTTTTTATTAAATAGAAAAAAATATTCTGGAGAACAAACTGAAATAAGACCGATAAAAAAGTTTTATTTAAATAGAGAGGATCAAGATAAATATAATCATTTACTTGATAAAAATGATCACATTATTTTTCCTTGTTAAGGCTCAATGGCGGAGAGTGAGGGATTCGAACCCTCGATACAGTTACCCGTATACCTCCTTAGCAGGGAGGCGCTTTCGACCACTCAGCCAACTCTCCGGATTTTTTATTATACAGACAATTTTATAATGCTTAACGAATCTAATAATCGAATTCCAATCTATGACCAAACTCAAGAGACTCTGAAAAATTCCCATCTTTGAAGGCGATATTTCCATTGAGGATGGTTGCATAAATTGATGAGCGCATCGTTCTATTCTCTAAGGGAGACCACCCACATTTGTGCAAAATATTTTCTTTATTAACTTTATAGGTTTTATCCATATCCACGCATGTTATATCAGCAAAGTACCCTTCCCTTAGAAACCCTCTGTCTTTTATGTTGAATCTCTTTGCGACATTGTGACTGGACTTTTCTACAATCATTTCTAAAGAAAAGATATCATCAAAATAAAACTCGAGTAGCATCTGAAGAGAGTGCTGGACTAAAGGAATACCTGCAGGAATATTTGGATATTTTTGACTTTTCTCTTCAAAAGTATGAGGAGCATGGTCGGTTGCAAAAATATCAATCTTATTAGCTTTTACTGCTTCAATAATACCAAGCCTATCTTCCTCTGTTTTAATTGAAGGATTACAAACAATAAAATTACCAAGCTCTTCATAATCTTTATCGCTAAAAGTAAGATGATGAACACAACCCTCAGCAGTAATGTGTTTATTCTCAATTGGATCAGTTGTAAATAATTCCATTTCCCTTGCTGTGGAAAGATGGAGGACATGTAAATTAGAGCCAAACCTTTTTGCCAAGCCAACTGCTAGTGAGCTTGATAAATAACAACACTCCTCATCTCTTATCACTGCATGATGAGCAGCTTCAAGCTTATCGCCAAACTTTTCTTGATAAAGCTTCTCATTCTCTACTAGTCTTTTTGGATCTTCACAGTGAGTAACAATATTTGTTGGGCAGTGTTCAAAAATCTTTTCAAGGGATTCATATTTATCAACTAATAAATCACCAGTGGATGCTCCCATAAAAACTTTCAAGCCGCATGAAGTCTTGGGATCATGTTTTTTTATCTCCTCAATATTGTCATTGGTTGCACCGAGATAAAATGAGTAATTACCAACAGATTTTGCTGAAGCCATCTCAAACTTTTTCTCTAAATTTTCAATAGTGGAGGTGTTAGGATTTACATTTGGCATCTCAAAATAACTCGTTACACCTCCAGCAAGAGCGGCTTTTGATTCAGTGGCAATTTCGCCTTTGTGAGTAAGGCCTGGTTCTCTAAAATGAACTTGGTCATCAATTAATCCTGGAATTACAAGTTTTCCTGACAGGTCTAGTTCCTCAGAAGATTCTGAAGCAATCGAAGCTGCTATTTTTTCAATTCTTTGGTTTTTGATTGCAATATCTACCTGCGATTCAACATTTTCATTGATGACATTGCAGTTTTTAAGAACTAAGTCGTACATTATTTATTTAACTCAAATACATCATGTAAAACTTTTACGGCTTTTTCAAGATCGTCTTCTTCGATAACCAAAGTTAACTTAATTTCAGAAGTACTAATCATGCCAATATTTATTTCATTTTCAGATAACGCCTGAAAAGCTTTAGCTGCAACTCCAGCATGAGACCTAATTCCAACACCTACAATGGAAACTTTAGCAATTTCGTCGTCTATTATTACTTCTTTATAGTTTATGGATTTTTGAATCCTGTTAATTGCTTCATCTAATAAATTTTTTTCTTCACTTGCTATGGTAAAAGTAAAATCTGTCTTACCTTCAATTCCAACATTCTGAACAATAACATCAACTTTTATATCTGATTCACTCAGGGGGCCAAGTATTTTTGACGCTATCCCAGGGGTATCCTCCACCGCAGTAAAAGTTACTTTTGTTTGATCTTTTTGAAAGGCTATTCCTGAAATTTCTGCATTTTCCATAGTTTCGTTCTCTAAAGTTATCATGGTACCAGTACCTGATGAAAAGCTCGATAGAACTCGTACAGGAACCTTAAATTTATTTGCGAACTCTACGGCTCTTATTTGAATAACTTTAGCTCCTTGTCCTGCTAGCTCAAGCATGCCTTCCATAGAAATCACATCTAGTTTTTTAGCATTGGGAACAATTCTTGGATCTGTAGTGTAAATACCATCAACATCCGTATAAATATCACATCGATTAGCTTTAAGAGAAGCAGCAATTGCAACAGCAGTAGTATCAGATCCACCCCTACCCAAAGTAGTAACTTCTCCAGTTTCAGTTATTCCTTGAAAACCAGTAATGATTGGAATTGAGCCATCTGCAAGAATCTCTTCCATTTTTGCTTTATCTATATCTAAAATCTTTGCTTTTGAAAAGTTAGATGTAGTTTTAAGTGAAACTTGAGCAGCTGAGTAAGATTTGGCTTTCAAACCAAGGGAGTTGAGGGCCATTGCTAAAAGAGATGCGCTCACTTTCTCGCCAGTAGATATCAAGGCATCGAATTCTCTTTTACTAGGATTATCTCCAAATAATTTTGAGAGCTCTATAAGTCTATCTGTCTCTCCTGCCATTGCTGATACAACAACTACGACAGTGTTTATCTCAGCCTCTTTTTTGATGATTTCAGCGACAGCAGCTATTCGCTCTCCCGAGCCAACAGATGTACCTCCAAATTTTTGAACTATAACTTGTTGCATAAGAAAAATTTATGCGAGCGATTGTACGATATTAGGGATATCAGAAACAAATTTTTCTCTATCGGAAGGCTTGCCTGCGCCTTGAGCAAATTCCACTCTTCCACCACCTTTACCTTCAATAGGTGACGTTAAGGCATTAATGAGGTCTTTTGCTGAAATTCTTGATTGAAGATCTTTTGATACGGAACAGAGAATAGTTAATGTCTCGTTTTTAGAGCTTAAAAGAATAAAGATAGAGTTATTTGCATTTTTCATTTTTTCATCGAGTAGTGGTCTTAATTCTTTGATATCCTCTGATTCTGCCTCTTCAATTAATAATTTAAAGTTATCAATATCATGAGTATTAGAAGATTTAATTGTGGCTGCTTTGGCAGTTTTACCACCTTTCTTAAGATTTTTATTTTCCTTTAAAAGCTTACTTACTTTATCTTCAATTTCTTCAGCAGGAGCATTTAAAAGTTTTTGGAGTTGCATAGTTTGATTTTTAAGATTTGACAAATATTCTTGAGCTCTAGGACCAGATAGTGCTTCAATTCTTCTAATACCAGAGGCTACACTGCTTTGACTTGTTATTATGAAAATACCAAGATCACCTGTTCTTGAAATATGTGTTCCGCCACAAAGTTCAAGAGAAAAATCATCTTCACCAATAGATAAGACTCTTACCTGATCTTCATACTTTTCGCCAAATAAAGATTCTGCACCTGAATTCTTAGCATCTTCCAAATCCATTATTTTGGTAGTTACAGCAGAATTCTTTAGTATCTCTTGATTAACTAAATCTTCAATTTTGGTTATCTCTTCATCAGATAAAGGCTCATCGTGAGAGAAATCAAATCTTAGTTTATGCTCATCAACAAGTGAGCCCTTTTGCTTAACATGCTCTCCAAGTACCCTTTTTAATGCAGCATGAACTAAATGCGTAGCAGAATGATGAGCTTCAGTTTTTTCTCTTTTTTCTTTATTCACGTTAACTTCAATTTTATCATCAATTTTTAAGCTTCCTTTGTCTAACTTTATAAGGTGGATAAAAACTTTTCCAGATTTTTTGCAATCTAAAATACTACCCTTGGCATTTTTAGATTTAAACTTACCTCTATCTCCAACCTGCCCACCTGACTCTGCATAAATTGCAGTCTGATTGAGCGCTATAAAGTACTCTTGTGGCTCATTAGCAAGCTCAACTTTTTCATTTTTATTCCAAATCGCTATTACATTTGAGTCTGAAGATAGATGTTCATAACCTATAAAATCTGTTTCCTTTACATCTTCTGCAGTAGGAATCTTTGAAACAAATGAACTTGATGCCTTTGACATTTGTTGTTGAGATTCCATATTCTTCTTGAATCCTTTTTCATCAATCTCAATACCTTTTTCTCTTGCAATATCAGCAGTTAGATCAAATGGAAAACCAAAAGTATCATGAAGCTTAAAGGCCAAATCTCCTGAAATAATTTCTTTATTAGCTTCTGCGAGAGTAGAGTCCAGAATTTGAATACCTTTATCAAGAGTTTGTAAAAACTGAGTCTCTTCATTTTTGATGAGTTTTTTAATTCTTCCTTCGTCATTTTTTAATTGCGGATAGGCATTGCCCATTGCGTTAACAAAAGTTTTAACTAACTTATGCATAAAGGGTTTATCTGCTCCGATCTTATAACCATGTCTGATAGCTCTCCTTAAGATTCTTCTGAGAACATAGCCTCTTCCTTCATTGGATGGAAAAACATCATCTGAAATTAAGAAGCATGATGATCTTAGGTGGTCAGCAATTACTTTGTGGGAGACATCTCCAGCATTACTAAGGAGTTTCTCAGATTCTACAATTAGATTTGAAAAGATATCAGTTTCATAATTTGATCCTACTCCCTGCATTACTGCAGCAATTCTTTCTAGCCCCATTCCAGTATCAACTGATGGTTTTGGTAAATCATGCAGTATGCCATCTGAATCTCGGTTGAATTGCATAAAGACTAAGTTCCATATCTCTACAAATCTATCGCCCTCATCTCCATCTTCACCTGGAGGTGTTCCATCATATATGTCTCCGTGATCAAAAAAGATTTCTGAGCAAGGACCACAAGGTCCAGTATCAGCCATCGACCAAAAATTATCTTTGTCTCCTAGCTTTGCAATTCTATCAGGGTCAATGCCAATTTTATTTATCCAAATTTCTTTTGCCTCGTCATCATCTTTATAAACGGTAATCCATAACTTATCCTTATCTAGTTTAAGAACATCAGTTAAGAACTCCCATGCGAAAACTATGGCCTCCTCTTTAAAGTAGTCGCCAAAGCTAAAGTTTCCTAACATTTCAAAAAAAGTATGATGGCGAAGTGTATAGCCTACATTTTCAAGATCATTATGTTTGCCCCCAGCACGAATACATTTTTGGGAAGAAGTGGCTCTGGAGTATTTAAGTTTTTCTTGGCCTAAAAAGACATCTTTAAACTGAACCATGCCCGCATTAGTGAAAAGCAAAGTATCATCATTATTAGGTACGAGAGAACTTGAAGAAACAACACTATGATTCTTACTTTTAAAGAACTCTAAAAATGCTTCTCTTATCTCATTGGTATTCATTTTTTTTCGTATCTGCCACCTGTTAGTGCATTACTAAAAATATTAATTAAAAATGAAAAATATGTCATAAGAAAGACTAGCACTTTGTATCTTTTACTTGGGATAGAAAGACGCTTGCCAGCAAACATTGCATCAAGGCCTTCTCTAGCTACTCTCTCAGCAGTTAACTTCATAAATGCAGGCACTTTGTCCATTTGCTCTTGAGTTCCTGATGCAGAATGAAATTCAGTAACTGTATAACCGGGGCAAACAGAAGTTGAAGAGATTCCCTTACGTTTGTAATTTATATTTATAGAATCACTAAATCGATTCATAAATGTTTTAATAGGGCCATAGAGTGTTTGAATTGCAGATGGTGGAGCAAAAGATGCCACTGAAGAGACAATCATAACTTTTCCACTGCCCCTTGCTAAAAGATCGGGTACAAACTTCTTTGTTAGAGCGATTACAGATATTGCTAGCACTCTGAGACTTTTTTCTTCATCTTCCATAGGAACTTCATGAAACGGTTTTGGCAATCCATAACCTGCATTATTGATTAGAATTTCTACGTCATAATTATTATTCTTACAAAATTCATGAATTTGATCTGGTGCATCAACTTCAGCTAAATCAGCTGTGATGTAATCAACATTCACTTGATACCTACTTCTAATTTCTGATGCTAATTCTTGCAATCTATTTTCTCTCCTAGCAGTCAAAATAATATTGTGGCCTCTTTCAGCAAGCTGTATTGCTATTTCTTTTCCAATTCCCGCTGAAGCGCCTGTAACTATTGCATATGACATTTAAAAATCTCCTTTTTTATATCTTTTATAATTTTCAACATAAAATTTTGAGTTTAAAGTTGGTAGTTGTTGCTCTTCCTCCGATAACTCTCTTTTTACCTTGGCTGGAATGCCCATAACCATTGAACCATCAGGGATTACAGCATTCTCAGTTATCAAAGCTTTGGCTCCAATTATGCAGTTTTTACCTATTTTTGCACCATTTAGAATGACAGAATTGATACCAATTAGCGAGCCATCGCCAATTTCACATCCATGAAGCATAGCCATATGCCCTACGGTAACATTATTACCAATGGTGCATTTAAAACCAGGATCTGTATGAATAATAGAACCTTCTTGAATATTTGACCCTTTCCCTATGCAAATAGGCTCATTGTCTCCTCTTACTACGCAATTAAACCAAATACTTGCGTCTGTATCTAAGAAAACATCGCCAATAACGGTAGCATTACTGGCAATCCAGTAATTTTCGTCACGCATTTTAGGTTTTTTGCCATCTAGTTCGTAAATCATCGCTTCCAGTCCAATTTTATTCCTGCATCAAAATAATCATTAACAAAAATTGCTGTGATCATTGCAGTAAGTCCCCAAATTTTAAAACCATTATAACTCCATGATGGTGATTTAAACTTAATTCCGTCTCTTTCTAATTCTTGCCAAATGATATTTTTCTCATCAAGTAAATAAAAAATAGGGACATCAAATATTTCATCTATTTCATAATTAGATTTAAAGGTTTGATTAGTTTTTAAAAATCCAACCACTGGATGAACTTCTACTTTATGTCTCGAAATAAAATAATCCATTTTTCCTAGGATCTCTAAATTTGTAAATTGGAGATTAATTTCTTCTTCACATTCTCTAAGAGCAGTCTGAAAAATATCTTGATCAATCTCTTCCATCATTCCACCAGGAAAACTAACTTCACCTGCATGAGTTTTCATTTTCGATGATCTCAACGTAAATTTAATAGAAAAATTTTCGTCACTAATTTTTGATAATAAAATCATAACGCCGGCTTTTCTGTTTCCAGAAGTTGCATCATAATTAATATTATTTAATTTATCTTTTATAGAAGAAATCATTTAAGATAGTTTAACTTTTTTTAGAAAAAATATTGGTTAAGTTGTGAAGTATTGTTCAAATTGTGGAAGCTCAAATTTAGAATTTAAAATCCCTGAAGATGATAATCGCAAGCGATACTGTTGCAATGATTGCGATACAATTTTTTATACAAATCCAAATCTAGTTGTAGGCACATTATCAACATTTGATAATAAAATATTAATTGCTAAAAGAAGTATTCATCCACGTAAAGATAAGTGGACCTTGCCGGCAGGTTTTCTTGAAAATGCAGAAACTATGCAAGCTGGTGCATTAAGAGAAACATTAGAAGAAACTCAAGCTAAAGCTGAAATAATTAAGCCATATACTGTCATAAGTCTACCGCATATCAGTCAGATACACGTTTTTTATCTAGCTACACTTCTTTCAGATTCCTTTGGACCAACTAATGAAAGTAGTGAAGTAAAGCTGGTTGAAATATCAGAGATTCCATGGGATGAGTTAGCTTTCCCAACAGTTTCAATGACTCTAAAATATTATGTTGAGGATTCAAAAAAGGATAATTTTGAATTTCGTGAAGAAGAGATTTTACTGAGCTAACTTACAAACTTTTTAGCGTTAATAAAGATCTGCATCCAAGGAGAAAACTCTCCCCAAGATAATGGTTTCCATGAAAATTGGTGGGAGCGAAAAACTCTCTCAGGGTGAGGCATCATGATTGTTATATTTCCATTATCATTTGTGATTCCTGTAATTCCTGAAGGTGATTTATTTGGGTTCAATGGATATTGTTCTGTTTGATATCCTGACGAATCAACAAAAGTCATACAGATCTTTTCTGAATCAAAAAGTTTATTTATTTCATCTTCATTTTCAAAACATGCTCTGCCCTCTCCATGCGAAACAATAATTGGTAGCGACCAGTCTTCCATATCATTTAACAGTATAGATTTTGATTTAAGAATTTTTACCTGGCTTAGTCTTGCTTCAAATTGATCGGAATGATTCTTTTGGAAACTTGGCCAAGAGTCTGTTCCAGGAATAATTTCTTTTATGGAGGAAAGCATCTGACATCCGTTACAAACACCAAGTGTAAATTTTTGCTCGTCCTCAAAAAATTTTAAAAACTTTTCTTGAATGCTATCACTAAAATTGATTGTGCTAGACCAACCTTTACCTGCTCCTAAAACATCACCATATGAAAATCCACCACAAACAGCGAGACCATTAAATTGATTTAAATCTTTTTTCTGCTCTAACAAATCCTGCATATGAATATCATGTGCTTCAAAACCTGCTTTTATGAATGCAGCTGCCATTTCATTTTGCCCATTTACACCCTGCTCTCTCAAAATTGCAACTTTTGGCTTATTTTTAAGGAAATTTAGTATTTTTAGACCTTTTTTAGGTTGCTTAAAGGAGTCATTGGCAAATAATCCAGTATTTGAGGTCTTTGAAATAAGATCAAACTCCGACTTTGCGTCATCTTTATTATCTCTTATAGATTTAATGCGATATGAGACCTGAGACCAAACCTGCTCAAGCTCTGCAATGTCTCGTGAGAATAACTTATCCTTATTTTTATCAAGAATATCAAAGTTACTTCCCCCTATTTTTCCTAAATACTGGAATATGAGGTTTTGAGAATCAGCTGATTGCTTTAATTCTTTTAATTTAGATTCATTAATTTGAATAACAACTCCAACCTCTTCAGAAAATAAGAATTGCTCTGGTGAAACCTGAAAATTATTATCCAATGAAATCGAGCATCCTATTTTATTTGTAAAGCAAAGTTCAGATAAGGAGGTAAGGATCCCGCCATCAGAGATATCATGAAGTGCATGAATATTTTTTTTATTTATTCCCCATTGAATAAAATTAAATAAATTTAACAGCTCTTCAGATGAAATATCTGGTGTATCAGTAAATGAAGTTTCAAAAATATCTTGATAAATTGATCCATTCAATCTAAAAAAAGTATTTGGTTTTACTAAAACTAAGCATGGATCTTCTAAGTTTTTATACTCTGTGGTTATTGATTTTCTTACATCTTTGACAGGTGCCATAGCTGAAATGATTCCTGTCATTGGACTTTTAACAGTAAAGTTTGTTTGCTCTTTTTCCCAAGTCGTTTTCATGGATAAAGAATCTTTACCGACAGGAATTGCTATTCCAAGGTCAATACAAAAGTTTGATAACGCTTCCACTCCTTTTCTAAGATTTAAATCTTCAATATTTTCTCCACATGCTGCCATCCAGTTAGCTGATGCTCTTATAGAAGAAATAGATTCAATTGGTACTGACATCATATTAGTTACAGCTTCAGCTACTGCCATTCGCATTGAGGCAGCTGCATTATGA
Source organism: Pseudomonadota bacterium (assembly GCA_028404565.1). Lineage (GTDB taxonomy): Bacteria > Pseudomonadota > Gammaproteobacteria > Magnimaribacterales > D2472 > CACNXK01. The sequence goes on from JAOOBR010000001.1 coordinate 59,945, forward strand.
ATAGATAAAGCTGGTCTCTCTCCAATACTTATAACTTCTCCGCAAACATCGTCAAAAGATCTCAAGGACATAGCATAGTTTGATGTAGGTACTTGCCACTTTCCAACAAACTGATCTCTTGCAACCATTCCTCCTACAGATCTATCACCAATTGTAATTAAAAATGACTTTGAGCCAACAGTAGGATGACTAAGAACATTTTCAGCACTATTCTCAATATGTTTTTTAACAGACTCTTTTGCTTTTGGATCAAGCTCTGAAATATCTAAATCATTGTCTTCATCTATTGCTATCTTTTGTTCAACATTAAAAACATTTTTTTCTTCTTTAACGACTTTTTTTTCTAGGGGCAGTTCACCAAACAGCATAGATAGGGGGACCTCCACTGGATAGTTATTAGCACTTTCATCAAAAAGTTTTACATATTTATCACTTGTTGTTTTTCCTACAACTGCAAAAGGACAACGTTCTCTCTCACAAATTTCTTTAAATAGCTCTTCATTATTAGAATTAATACTTAAAACATACCTTTCCTGAGATTCGTTTGACCAGATTTCCATCGGTGACATTGAAAGATCTGCGCATGGAATATCTTTAAGATTTATATGTACTCCCAATTCACTATCTTTAGCTAGTTCTGGTATCGCATTTGAAAGGCCCCCTGCACCAACATCATGAATAAACTCTATGATGCTGGGATTTTTATTGTTACAAGTATTAATTACTTCTTGGCATCGTCTTTCCATTTCTGCGTTATCTCTTTGCACTGAAGCAAAATCTAGATCCTCATCACTTTGTCCTGATGACATTGATGATGCAGCGCCGCCTCCAAGACCAATGAGCATTGATGGACCACCTAAAACAATTACCAAATAGTCCTCACTAATTTGTTTTTTAAAATTATTCCTATCAATAATCTCTCCGATTCCACCTGCCAACATAATTGGTTTGTGATAACCATATGCTGTGGAATCTTTGAAAGAAGTTTCAAAACTTCTGAAGTAACCTAATATTGATGGACGACCAAATTCATTATTAAATGCTGCACCTCCAAGAGGTGCATCAATCATTATTTCAAGTGGCGAAGCAATCCTTTCTGGTTTATTCTCATCATCTTCCCAAGAGCGAATAAAGTCAGGGAGTCTCAAGTTTGAAACATTAAACCCAACCAAGCCAACCTTTGGCTTTGCTCCCATTCCAGTTGCACCCTCATCTCTTATCTCTCCGCCTGATCCTGTGGACGCTCCTGGAAACGGTGAAATTGCGGTCGGGTGATTATGAGTTTCTACCTTTATAGTTGAATTAATCTTTTCTTGAATGAACTCATAAGTTTGATCATCATTTACTGAAAGCCTTTTAGTATTAACGCCTTCAACAATGGCGGCATTATCTTTATAGGCAGAAATAATATTTTTTGGTGACTCTTTACTGGTCTTCTTAATAAGCTGAAATAAAGAATCTTCTTTTTCTTCATTACCCACTTGCCAGATAGTGTTAAAGATCTTATGCCTGCAATGTTCTGAGTTTGCTTGCGAGAACATCATGAGTTCAGCATCAGTAGGATTTCTATTAATCGAATTATAAAAATCTAAGAGATAATCTATTTCATCATTTGAAATTGCAAAACCATATTTTGTGTTTGCATCCTCAAGAGCTTTTTTCCCACCAGAAATAATATCAATCTCACTGAGACTTCTTTTATCTGTATCAAAGAAAAATTCTTCTAACTCTTCAGTTGTTGAGTAAATAGATTGAGTCATACGATCAAAGACTGAGGAAAGGTCAAGGTTTGAATTAGGCTCTAAGTTAGAAATCTTAAAGCCATAAAACCTCTCAATTCTGAATATTCCAACAATCCCAACATTTTTAAAAATATCTTCAGTTTTTGAAGACCAAGGACTAATGGTTGATCTTCTAGGCCCTACAAAAAAATCAAATTCTTTTGCTAGATCCTCGCAGCCAAGAATCCTTTTACATCTATCAATCTCATTACAAGAGTCCTCTGCACTAACTAAGAAAACCTCAATACATTCAATAGTCGCTTTAGAGTTATTTGAAAAATTGAATTCGTCAGTAAGCTTGGCGGCAGTTGCCGAAGAAAAGGCATTTCCCCCAGAGAAGATATTAATTTTTAAATTTGACACTTATTAAAGATTTAAAAACCTTAATACAATTATAGGATAAAAACTTTGCTCAAACAGTAGCAATCTAGACTTCTATTAACTTTCTTTTAAGTTCTTTAATTTTATCTCTGCAATAAGCAGCTTTTTCAAACTCAGTTTGATTTGCATACTTATACATCTGCTCTTCAAGCTTATTAATTGATTTTGAGATTTCATCAGGATTTGATTCTTCGATTCTAAATTTCAAATCTTTCGAATAGTCTTGTGGTCTATTTTTGGAGGCTCTTTTATTGACCCTAGCTCCTTCCATAATATCTTTTACTTCTTTCTTAATGGACTGAGGTTTAATATTATTTTTTTCATTGAACTCAAGCTGGATATCTCGCCTTCTTGAAGTTTCAGCTAAAGCTCGCTCCATTGATCCAGTTTTTTTATCTGCATAAAGAATTGCTTTCCCTCTTAAGTTTCTAGCTGCTCTTCCTATAGTTTGGATAAGGGTTGTTTCAGATCTTAAAAAACCCTCTTTATCTGCATCAAGAATTGCTACAAGACTAACCTCAGGAATATCGAGCCCTTCTCTTAGTAAATTAATTCCTACTAAAACATCAAACTTGCCAAGTCTAAGATCTCGAATAATTTCTACCCTTTCAACAGTATCAATATCTGAATGCATATATCTTGTTTTGATATCATTCTCATTAAGATAATCTGTCAGATCCTCTGCCATTCTTTTGGTCAAAGTTGTTATGAGCACCCTTTCCTTGAGCATTGCTCTCTCATTACATTCACCAATCACATCATCAACCTGAGATGTAGCTGGTCTTATTTCAACTTCTGGATCAGTTAAGCCAGTTGGTCTAACAAGAAGTTCGACTAAGTTGTCATTCTTTTCTGATTCATACTTATTAGGGGTAGCAGAGACATAAATTCTTTGTGACGCAAGTAACTCCCACTCTTCAAATCTTAGAGGCCTATTATCTACAGCAGATGGTAGCCTGAAACCATACTCAACAAGAGTTTCTTTTCTTGACCTATCACCCTTATACATTGCGCCTATTTGCGGAACTGTTACGTGAGATTCATCGATAAAAACTAAGGCATTTTTTGGAACATAATCAAATAAGCAAGGTGGTGGTTCTCCTGACTCTCTTCCTGAAAGATATCGAGAGTAATTCTCGATTCCTTGACAATAGCCAAGCTCCCGCATCATCTCTAGATCATATTGTGTTCTCTCTTGAAGTCTTTGAGCCTCAACTAATTTATTATTTTCCTTTAAAAAGGCTAGTCTATCTTTTAGCTCTTCTTCAATTTGAGGAATGCATGCATTAATTTTCTCTCTTGGAGTTACATAGTGAGTCTTAGGAAAGATAGTAGCTCTTGGTGTTTCGGAGATAATCTCGCCTGTAAGAGAGTCGATCCACAGAAGACTTTCAATTTCATCTCCGAACATCTGAATACGTAATGCTTCTCTCTCTGAGTCAGCTGGATATACATCTATAGTGTCGCCCCTGACTCTAAAAGTTGATCTTCTAAAATCAAGGTCATTTCTGGTGTACTGCATAACAGATAGCTTTTTTAAAAGCTGTCTTTGATCAACTTCATCACCTCTGTCCAAATGCATGACCATCTCTAAATAAGATTCTGGCGCTCCTAATCCATAAATGGATGAAACTGTTGCAACAACAATTGCATCTTTTCTTTCTATCAGAGCTTTTGTTGCAGATAATCGCATCTGTTCAATATGCTCATTAATTGATGCATCTTTAGCTATATAAGTATCTGAAGCTGGGACATAAGCCTCAGGCTGATAATAATCATAGTAAGAAACAAAATACTCAACAGAATTATTTGGAAAAAAATCTCTAAATTCACCATAGAGTTGAGCCGCAAGAGTTTTGTTATGGGCCATGATTATTGCAGGACGCTGTGTCTCCTCAATAACTTTTGCCATAGTGTATGTTTTACCAGAACCCGTTACACCCAAAAGAACTTGATGGAGCAAACCGTTATCTATACCTGATACCAGACTTTTAATTGCCTCAGGTTGAGTTCCTGCTGGATCAAAGTTACTTACTACTTTAAGAGGCTTAGTCATTGTTGCAAAAAAGTCTCGTCATATATATCTTGTGTAGAGGGGTCTCCTTGTGATGAGAAGATTCCTGTTTCTTCATCAAATGAGATAATTTTATACATTAATTTGGTATTTGGTTTGAACCACTCTGCTTCTCTAGCCTCTCCATGTATTTCTCTTTTTGGTTTACAAAATATTACCCAAAATCGTGAATTTAGATTTTCAATACAATACTTAATAATTTCTTTTCTCTCTCTATTACCATATGAGTTTTGCCAAAATTGAAGACCAGTATCTGGTACCTGTGTTCTATAAAATTTTCCTTCACGGCACCACTTTCTCTCATCTGTCCAAATTGTAATAGCAACAATGCCTTCCTCTTTATTTATTCCAGACCAACTTTGACGAGGATTTGAAACTTCAATATTAAAGGTTCTGAAGGCTTCTTTTTTATTCATTTTTAATCAAAAATTTTTAAAATCCATTATAATGCTTTTCACGCTCCCCTGTAGCTCAGCGGTAGAGCAGTTGACTGTTAATCAATTGGTCGTGTGTTCGATCCACACCGGGGGAGCCATAGTTGATTTATACTGCTACCATGAAAAAAATTCTATCGCTTTTACTACTTATTATATCTATGAGCACTTTTTCTGATATTTCAAATAATCCCTCCAGTTGGTATATCGTTACTGATCAAGTTATGGGGGGAAAGTCAGAATTGGAAGCCGGTTTTGATGATGGTGTATTCAGTCTAAAAGGATACGTAACCACTGTTAATAATGGTGGTTTTGTAAGATTAGCCCACAGACCAGATAGCGTTGAAAAAGAGGTTAAAGGTATTCGCTTTATGGCAAAAGGAAATAATGAAACTTATGAGGTTCATGTAACAATGCAGGGCTTAAGGATGCCTCCTTGGGCATATCACAGCTCGACTTTTGATGTTACTTCTGAATGGCAAATGTTTGAAATCAATTTCTCAGATTTTGAAAAGAAATCTGGTATGTCACCGCGGCTTAACCCCAAGAACATTAGAGATCTGAGTTTTGCTGGTTACGGAAGAGACTTTGAAGTCGATCTAATGGTAAAGGAAGTTAGCCTCTACTAGATTAAATTATTTTCTCTCATGCCTTCAAAGAGAACAAAATTCTCGCATGGTTTATCGCCTTTTGGGCCATATCCGCTTTGCGAATGATCTGGACATGAGTCTTGAAGCAAACAAGATTTTAAATCAGTAAGTGTCTTTGATACCCAAGAATCATCTGAAACATATTTAATTAATTGAACATCAAACGTCATTTTACCCTTATCAGGATTTCCTAAAAGCATTCCATCTTCAAAGTGCTGGTCGCCATTTACATAAACAAAATAACAATCTTTGCTGACATTAAAACCATTTCTTCTCATTATCCAAGAATAAATATCCATCTGCCTCTTATAGCCTTCTTTATAAGCTCCTTCGAGAACTACTTTTTTTAATCCATCACCCTCTTCATTTTTTGCCGAAGCCGTACTTTTGTAGTCCACGACATGAATTTCATTAGTTTCTGGATTGTGCCAAACATCATCTAGACCTCCGCCAACAATGAGATTTTGCTCATCAAAGTCTGTTCTCAAACCAAGTTGAAGTGATTTAGTCCATGTTTCAAAATCATCATGATTATAGGGAACCAAGTGGCCAAGTCCATGCTTTTCCATTAACGGATGAGGCTTACCAATAGCTCTATATTTATCGAAATCTTTTTTAAGCAGAGTATCTGTTGCAGTATTTAATAAAAATCCAGGCATACCTGGAAACTTTATACCTTTCACGATCTTCATCCAAAAACAAGCAGGACATTTAATAAACATATCAATCCCGGATCTACTGATCTCAAAGGGTTCCTCTCTTGTAGGATCAAATCTCCATCTATGTCTTTTCATTACTTAAGAGTATACACATTTTTATTTCCTTCAAATCCAAGATCAGGGAAGAATTTCTTAAAATCATTGAAAAGCTGTTTATATTTCTTCTTAGTTAAGGCTACTTCAAGTATGTTTTTACCGCCTTCCTCTGGTGGTTTAAAGACATCTCTAAGTGTCATTTCACCCATGTTGTAAGGCATAGAAAGAAGGAATGCATGTTGTCGAACACCACAAAGCATGTTGTTATCTGTAAAATGAACTGCTACTGGTTGGGGTTTTGTTGAACTCTTTCCTTGCCTCAAATATATCTGATCTAAAAGCTTTATATTATTTATATCATATGCTGTAGGAACTGAACTTTTTGTGGGAATCTTCATAAAGATATTTTCAATCGCATCTAGCTTTATACCTCTTTCATGATCAGCAGAATCTAAGAGTATTGAAAACTTGGTATTTTCATTAGCTCTTGTTTTTTTTGATTCTTGTAATTTAAAAGTAAATACATCATCTACTTTTTGTTTTAAAAAAACTGATCTTACTAGGCCCTCCTCGTCTTTGCTATCTTCAATATGAACTTGTTTTTTTTGATTATCAAGCTTCATAAGACCGCGCATAAATTTCTTGTTATCTTTAAATTTGCTGCTACCAAGAAATAGGGTTTCATGATGAAAATCATCGCCAAAATATCCATTCTCGTCATGAAAAAAAATGAGTGTATGTCTATCAGTTCCCATAATATTTATGCCATGGCCACTAGACCATATCAGAATGCCGCCCTCTCTCCATGGATCATCAGCAGATTTCGCAACCTTATAAGCTCTTCCAAGCATTTCAGCATTTATTGATATATAGTTCTTTTTATCCATATCATTCACCATCCTGATTCTGTTGAGATTCTAACAACCTCTCCAAAAGGAAATCCATTTGTCTCAAGTCCATCTTTGCAAACTAGCCACATTGTTGGATTATCTGGTTCCTGTTGAGGAAAATCTCCAAATCCATCTGTAAAGTAGATAGACAATTTATTATTTCCTAAAAGACTATTTTCTTCTCCATGCTTTTTTAAGTAATCAAAAAATGGAACGAAGCTTGTTCCACCTCTGCCAATTGCTTTTGGCATCTGTTCAATTCTATCTATTTCATAAGGTCCTGCGAGATCAGTATCAGCGAAAAATAAACTGCATTTTACGTTTGGATATGATCTAAGAATTCCTTTTAACTCTCCGGTGAATTGCATTAATAGTTCATCTGACACTGATCCGCTTGTGTCAATGCAAACCGAAACCTCTACTGCCTCCGTGAGAAGACTCTCTAAATAAAGTCCTTTATAAATGAATCTTCTATCTAAATCATCAAAATCAGCTGGTGTTTTTCCAACATATTTCCAAAGGGCATGACGCCAATCAACTTCTGGCTCAAGAATAGTTGAAATTTCTTGTTCAATGCCTGCAGGCAAAGAACCTTTTCCATTACTAAGATTATGCTCTGATGAGTTTTTAAGAATCTCCATTTTATCTTTCCAAAAAGATTCAATCTCATCAGTTTCCTCTTGAGACAAAGGTTCTGATAAGTTTGTATCTCCTTCATTTTGTTCTGAATTTCCAGGTTGCAAGATATCATTTATAACTAATTTATATTTTTTTTCAGACTTTAAAAGCGCCTCATAAATATATTCAACTGACTTATCTTGAAATCTTGTATCAGTAATTGCTCCTTGGGGAAGAGGAAACGATGTATTTCTTTCAATCAGATCATTGACGACAATATCTGCAGCAATGTTCCAAATGTGAGGATCACGATTTTGTCTTCTTGTAACATGCAAAAGAGCCATATGAAGAACCTCATGAAGCATTAATGCATTTTGCTCTTTTGATGATAAAGAGTTCAAGAACTCTTCATTAAAAAAAATCTTGCGGCCATCTGTTGCAGCAGTAGGTAGTTTTTTTGTTGTCTCAATTTGAGCAAATAACATTAAAGAGCCAAAGAAACTGCACTCTCTTCTGACTTGCAAAATACATTTTTGGATAATTTCTTCAAACATACTAAGCAGCTAAGAGTTTCTGCATTCTTTCAGCAACTTGCATTAACCTATCATTGGCAACAAGCATATCAACAAGTTTTTCAGTATCACTTTTTGATTTCCAAATTGTACAGACATCATAGGTGCATTGATTCAGCCACTCCATCCCAGCTTTTTTATCTAAATATAAAAAAGCATTTTCCACTTCTTTAGCTGTCTTTGCTCTAACTGCAAGCGCACAAGTCAACGCATATTTAGCTGATAAATCTTTTGGGAAGCTAGGGTTAGCCTTTCCAGATAGGATTGGCTCTATATCTGGAAGAGTTTTATAGACTTTACAAAAGCTTCTAAATTCAGATGCACATCCTTTTCCAATAGCTGGATCTACGTCAAGCCCTGCACTTAATAAACTATTAGCTATATCCCAGCTTCTTGGTGAAGGCCAAGATGGAGAGTTTTTATCAATTTTATGAAGATGCTTGGGTCTAAAATTTAGATAAGAAATTATCCTATCATCAATATTGTTATGCAAAGCATAGTCTTTAAATTCATCAAGGCTTGTTTTTACCTCAAGATGTATAAATCTATTAGCTAATGGTGCTGGCATATCGAAAACCGCAGCAAAGTCCTCTTTTCTGTTACCTGCACTCCAGATGAACCAACCATCTGGAACTTTATAGCTTCCAACCTTTCTGTCTAAAATAAGTTGTTGAGCAATTCCTTGAACAGCTGGTGGTGCCATATTTATCTCATCCAAAAATAAAATACCCTTTCCAGAGGTTGGAAGAAAGTCTGGGGGAAGCCATGATGCAGAATCTTTCGATGGTACTGGTATACCTCGGAGATCTGTTGGTGCAAGCTGACTAATTCGCAAATCAATGAGTGTTAAATTATTTTTATCTGCAATGGATTGCACAATTGAAGACTTGCCTATTCCAGGAGCTCCCCAGATCATCAGCGAGTTATGCAATTTATGTTTTACAATCTTTGTTAAAAATTTTTCTAAGTTTTTCATTCCTAAGGTTTTCATAATGTTTCTCCTTTTTTTAAATTATCTTTCATTAATGCGTCAGTATGTGTCAGAAAGGAATGTCGTCATATTGTTCTCTACATGAATAAGAACAAATTGTTGGATATATATAACTAAAATTTGGAATCTTTTTTGTATGTTTTTTAAAGAAAGCCAACTGAAGGGATGTGAAATAGTCTATTTCATGATATTCGAGCACTTGAATAATCTCTAAGAAATTACACATATCCTCTTTATCTAGCTTTTCAAAAAATTCTATATTAATGCTACTAAAAAAATCAGAATGGTTATCAAGGGATGCTTTTATCTCCTGTTTTGACTCGGTTTCGTCATAACTACATTCGCAATAAATGTCATTGATAGAGTCTAGCAAGTAGTGCAGTGATGGCAGAATTGCTTTCTGAATCCTTGGAGAATTCTTGATCATTTTTGGATAGTCATTAAATCCAGTAACTAACTCTGGAACTGCTTGGACCTGCATTATTTCTAAATAGAATAAAAATTTCGATTCATCTTCCCAATAGCTTTGATTTTTTCTGAAAGACCATTCAAAGAAGTTGTTAAGAAGATTTTCATCAACTTCAAATTTATCTTGATTCATTAGTACAGATAAAAGTAAATCACAAAACTCTTTATTATCTTGGCATAACTTTTTCAGAACCTTCTTAGGAATTTTATTAAAGGTCGAATTGGAGATAATTTTTCTACCTTTAATCCACTTAAAGCAAGCTTCTTCATTCCTATATTCTGCAGGCAAAAAAGGGAATATTTTATCTTTCTGTTCTCCAAAAAAATCATCCCATGGTATGGTTTTTTTTACTTTCATGGTGAAGGTATGTAACCCAAACTCAATAAAATCAATGAGATCTTTTCTTTTTTTAAAAGCTTTTTTCATAAGATCAAAATTAATAAGTTCAGGATAATTAGTTTGTAAATCCTTCAATTGCGATATGTCTCTTGAAATGAAAATCAGGTTAAGCATTGATGCTAATGCCTCTAGCCTATTTTCCTCTGCTTTTTGAAAATGATTATTAGCTTTTTGAAGAAAATTATTAGTTGGATAAGTGATTTCTGAAAGCTCAGTACCCTTCAGAATTTTTAAGATTTCTGGATGGTATGTGCCTTTTATTTTTTTAGTCATATTGTTTATTGCTTCCAAACGTATTCTTTTGGGATATCAAATTTTTTTAAGAATTCTTCTCATTTTTTTCAATTTGTGTTTTGGCTTTGTTTCTCCATAAGGCTTTGATTTTCATTAAATTTATACCTTTACAATCAATTGATGACTAATGTAATCTTTGTATACGACATTTTGTGTCATATAGATTATGAAAAAAGTTTCCAGTACAGAGGCGATAAGACGAGGATTTAGTATTCTTGGAACAGTCAGCCGAACTCCAATGAGCTCTAGAGACATATTTCAAAGACTTCATGATAAGGGCTTCAACGTTAGCGTAAGAACTGTAGAAAGGGATTTAAGCAGGTTGCCGGATATTTTTCCCTTTCTAATAGAGGTCGATGATAGATCAAAGCCTTTTACTTATAGGCAACCCATTAACGCAAGAAAATACTCAGCTATGAATCCAACAGAAGCTATCTGTCTTGAGCTCGCTTTTAGTTTCTTAAATCCAATACTGCCAAAGAAGACACTAAATCCAATAAATCCATATCTTAAAGAGGCAGATGCAGTGCTTAATGAGCAGCATGCAAAAAAATATAAAAATTGGAAAGATAAAGTTTTAACAGTTAATGAAGGGCTTCAGCTGCAGTCAGCTAATGTAAATCAAAGGGTTATAAATAATATTCATGAAGCCCTTTGGGATGAAAAAGTTGTGATTGCAAAATATCAGTCAAGAACAAAGAAATTTGCTGATAGTTATAAAATTCATCCAGCAGGACTTGTGTATAGGGGAAGAATAATCTATCTAATATGTTCCTTTGATGAAAATCACGAGAAAATTATCTATCTTCCGTTGCAAAGATTTAAGTCGGTTGAAATTCTTCATGAAGAAAAAAGTATTCACCAAGGTAAAAAAGTATCGAGTCTTGTTAAAGATCTGCTTGGTTTCAAATTAAATAGTAAAAAATTAAAAGTTAAATTAAAATTCTCGAAAATGGCTGGTGCTCATCTATTCGAAACACCTTTGAGCAAGAATCAATCAATTAAAGAAACAAAAGATGGTTTCTTCGTTGTTGAAGATGAAGTTGTCGATAATATGGAATTGAGATATTGGATCAGAGCCTTTGGCGATGAGGTTGAGGTGATACTTCCAAAAACTCTTAGAGATGAATTTGCAAAGTTATCAAAAAGGTTAAGAAAAAAATATGACTAATATCAAACCAAACTCAATTGAGGCAGTAATGTTTTTTGCATTGTATATATGCGCACAAGATAAAAAAATTGCTAAAGAAGAAAAAAAAGAACTAATTCTCGATATCCAGGTAATGAGAAAACTCTATTTTGATATTTATGGTGAATTTATAGATGATAATTTCAAAGAAGTTATAAACTCTATTGATATTGATGATAAAACACTAAAACCTTTTATTTCGAAAACCATTATTGAAAAAGAGAAAGTATTTATCTCAAACCTGCTCACTGATCCAAAAATTCAAGATATTGCAATTCTTGCTGCTCGACATTCAGCATCTGCTGATGGATTTCATAAACTTGAAAAGAAGAAATTTGACTACTGGTTAGAGACTTGGGATCTATAAGAGGGAGAGCAAAAGTCTCCCCCCTATATTCAGCATGCTAGATTAACGCTGTATGAAAGAGTTGTTACTCTGAGCCTTAAGCGTGTCACTCACATCTAGCTCGATTACGCCTCTGCTGAAAGAAGCTTTGAGATAAAAGGCTCTTTTAATTTCTTATTCAGCATGATTGTAAAATTCCGTTTCATTTTTTGAAGCAATGAATTTGTAAGTATTTATGTTGGGAAGTTCTAGTTGAATTTCAGGTCTTTGCATTGATCTCTCCTTTGCTAAATATTTCATAGCTCAATAATATGCTTACCTTGCGTCAATAAGTGTCGCAAATAAATAATCTCATGTACGACACTTAATGACGTAACAAACCATTAAAGTGTAGATATGAAATTTTTAACAGAGATAAGAAATATAAAAGCTAGAATCTTTTTAAATAAGAATTTAGATGATAATGAAATTTTTAGTGTCGCAATCAATGCAAAAAATTGCTCTGATCAAAAGTCTTTTGATGAGGCTTTTAAGCTTTTATCTAAACCGCTCTCAAAACAAAGTAATATTCTTCTTCTGGAGTTATTCAGAATATCTATAAATAACAACGATAGTAAGCTAGCAAATAAACTTTTAAAAATTTTGTTAAGAAAAACAAATCAATCATTTGTTATACATACAGTCTTAAAATCTAAAAATTTTAGTCTTCGGGCAAACCTTATTGAATGCATTAAGCAAAACAAAAAACTTAAAGTTAATAATAAAATTTATCTACTGTTTATGTTGTGGAAAATGAAACGCATTCCCAGGAAATTACTTTATAAGGAAGTTAAGACTGACCTAGATAAGCTACTAGTAAAGTATCAATCTGATATTAATAATAATATTGATTTTGATAACTGGGATTGGGAGTATGAGCAAGAACTTATAAGAAAGAGATTTCTTTTACAAGTGATGAGAGCAACAATTTTTCTAGCAAAAATTGGATATAGCGGAAAAGCGATTAAATTCTTTAAAAAAGCTTTTGGCCTTTTTAAAAGTTCCAATCCGCACAATTATCAAGATTATTTTAAAAATAATAACTGGGGATGGGGTGATTTTAATAGAGAAAGAAGGTTCACTGATGGCATTTGTAATTTTGATGATATTACTCAGTATCTTGATACTGACTTTGAAGCTTTCTTTAAAACTCCTTTCAACCAAAATGAATTGGAGATTGCTAGATTAAAGACTACTAATGCTCTTAATTTTGCAACTGAGTTTGCAAAGTACTCTAACAACATAAATATTCTGAAAATAATGTTCCCTATTCACCATTCCCAATCATTCATACATAAAAATATTTTTGGATATATATCTTTAATTGAAAGAGTTAACAAGAATGATTTTGATCAAGATTGGGCAGAGAAAATCAATAACTACTTTTTTAATACTCACCAGCATTACAGCTCGAAAATAGCATTCTTGGGTCTTTCAAAAGAAATTAGACAAAAAAATAATATAAACGAAAATAAAATAAAAGATCTTTTTACAAATAGAGTTCTAAGAGGCAGATTGCAAGGTCTATTTTATTACTCAAGTTATCAAAAAAAGATTGAATATTGGGGGGGATGTAGTAATTCAATTGCATTTAAGTTTGTTTATGAAAAAGCTGACAAAGAAATAAAAAACTGGTTAGAGGACCTATTTATTGCAAAGAAACTTACAGATAGGAGCGGAGAATTTTCAGAATCAAAGCTTGATACACAAGAAGTTATTTATTTTAAAAAAATGTTCTCTAAAGAAATAGGTGATGATTTTTATATGAGCATCAAAGAAAAGATAAGCAGATTAAGTCATCAAGGCATTTTAACCCAAACAAATTTAGTGAATGAAATGAGCGTGAATTCTGCATGTCTTCTATTAAAGGATGCAAGAAATTCTAAAGACTTTAAGGAAGCAATAAGTTTTTTAAAACAAATCACACTATACTCAGGTAAAAAAGTTTATTATCGAAATAAGTTAAGAAAAGATTATGTTGTTGAAACAGGTAAAAAAGACTATTTAAGCTCAAAAATATTTAGAGCAGAGATGAGTAAGTTTTTCCAAGCCTTTCTTGAGCTAAAGCTTAAAGATCAAAGAAAATTCTTCCCGCATTTTCTGCAGCCCTTGAATAGTTTTATAGTGCCCTACTGCGATAGAAAAACTTTTGCCAAGTATCTGCGTCAAGATCCATACAGCCTGTTTAGATCTTTACGAAGTCAAACAGTGCTTGAAAGTGTAAGAATTAAAAAAGGGCTCGAAAGAATGAGATCACTTAGTGACAAGGATTTTGATAAAGATTATAGAAAATATGTTTCAAATATTATTAAAAAAGATTATTTCGGTGGAGATGAAATTTCAAGAATGATATATTTTCTTGAAGAGGCTAAAAGAAGATATTCTATAGCTGACTTTGAAAATAAATTTGTTGATGATCTTAATAAAATTCCTTGTAAAGCTCGCAAATTAATAGTCATTCATAGGATTCTGGCGGGCGATAGGTGGTTTAATGCTGGCAAGAAGCCCAATCAAACTGTTACAAGTTCTTTGAATGATTTGAAGAATAAACTCATTGAAAATATTAAGGAAATGTCTATAGGAGAGCTGGAAAAATCATTTGATAATAAAGCAATAGGAAATCTCTTTCGTATTTGTGACGCCCTGAATGGTTTTTTATTAGAGAAGATTCCTAACAAAGTCATTCACAGATTAATAGATGATCATAAGATTTTCCAAAATCATGCAAATCCTCAAACTTTATATGATGGTCTTGAAAGATCAGCAGTTAAGGATGCAATAAGAGATGCATGTACTGATTTAAGTATTACAAATACGTTTCATTTTAATAATTCTCAGTTTGCTAAATCCATTTTTAGAAAATTTGGAGGTGATTCGATCTTGGATAGTTTTCTTCATTGGGATAAAGAATGCTTACAGATTATTGAAGAATCAGTTGCATCTATTTATCAAAATATGGCGAATGTCAGTCTAAATGGCCTAAAAAGCCTTAACTTTAAAAATAAAAAGCAAGCTGAATCCTTTGCTAATTGTATTAAAAAAGTAATTTCCATAGAGCAGGATTTAGAAACTGTGAAAGATTTTAGAAAAAGACATATTAAAATTTATGATGCCATCGAGACAGCCGCTGAGAAATTGCTTAAAAAAGATAAGATTGGTAAATTTACAGGTAATACTTTTTTAAATCTTATAGACTATCTATTTAGATTTGAACAAGATGCTGCAAAAGCATATTTAAGTAAAACCAAATTCAAGCAATTTAAGAAAATTTTAAAAAATTGTGCTTTACACATCATTAAGGTTAATGAAATTTATGTGTCTTCAAGTAAAAGTTTATATTTACATGATAACGAATTAAAACTTGAAATTATGAAAAATTATCTTCAATCTATGGATGCATTTGACCCTGAGTACAAGAGAACATTAAATAATTTGCCTCTATCAAGAGATATAGTTCAATATAGTAGAAAATATAATGCACCCTACTGGGCTAATTCATTAAAAATTTATTGTTATTAATATAAAATGTATTAATGAAAATATTGCCGCCCTCTGGTAGTCGAAGTAAGGCTGAAAATATAATAAGAGATTGCATAAAGAATCTCCCTTCAAAAAGCAGTGAGATTGCTCTTTGGTCTGTGCATGTGCCAGAACATGCAACGAAAGAATTCTCAGAAGTTGATTTTATTTTATTAACTCGAAAAGGCATTTGCTGCATAGAGGTTAAAGGTGGGAGAGTTGAATATACAAATGGGTCATTTATTTTCATAAATAGATTTGGGGATAAAAATGTAAAACATGAAGGTCCAATTCAACAAGTTGCAGGCAATAAAAAAGAATTACAAAGAAAGCTAAGAGATAAATTTCCTGATTTGAATATTTGTCTCGCTCACTGTGCTATTTTTCCACAATGTGTTTTTGAGGCAGATGATGATGCTTTTGAGGATGAGCCTTATCTTATTTTGGATAATAAGAACTATTCAGATGATCCTAATCTTTGGTTTGAAAATTTTATCAAGAAGGTTTTTAAACGGTTTAAGGAACACAGATCCTATAAACATTCAAAAGATCTCTCTGATGATGATTTGAAAAGAATAAGGAAATATTTAAGACCGAACATAATTGGTATCAGGCCGTTAGCAAATATTGCTAAAGAAATAAATGCACATATTCATAAAGCTACCGAGGAACAATTAGATTATTTAGAGAGCATTACTGATCCTCTTAATCGAAGGGTGCTTTGTAGAGGACCAGCTGGCTCAGGTAAAACAATTCTTGCATTAAAAGCTACTGAAGTTTGTTATCAGAATGGTGAAAAAGTTTGTTTTTTAGTAAGGAATAAGGCTTTTAAACAATATATAAAAAGATATTTGAGTGAAGAAATTGAAATCCTATGCATCGAAGATGGCTTTGATTCATCAGATAAGTTCGATTCCGTTGTGGTTGATGAAGGTCAAGATATGCTGAATGTTGAATGTATGGATAAATTTGAATCCATACTAAAAGATATCAAGAAATCAAAGGTTTTTTGGTTTATGGATATGAATAATCAGAGTCATTTATACGATGACTTCGATGAAAGTTGGTTAACTTATTTTCAAGATGGCTTTTCTTCAATCAACTTAACTCGAAATTGTAGAAATCCAATTGAAATAATTAACTCAACAAACTCAATTGCTGGAACTAATCTTAAAGGAAATCTTGAAGCAAAATCTGAAGAAACAAAAATATCTTTGGTAAACAGCAATCAAAAGATTAAACATGCTGAAGCGTTATTGGAGATGATTGGATTCTTTTTTGAAAAAGATATTGCGCCAGATCAAATTACAATAATCACATTTGAAACTCTCAGAAATAGCTGTGTATATGAGTTAGATGCCTTGTCAAAACAGATAAATAAACCAAATTGTGTTGATGCTAACCTAAAGAAGATAAACTTTTTTGATGTCTTGAGCTATAAGGGACAGGAGAATGACTTTATTATATTAATTGACCTATATAGCGACAATGATGCAAAAATTTTGGGAAACCAATTTTATACTGCACTTACTAGAGCTAAAGTACAAGGCGCAATAATTAAACATGAGAATTTGAACTTGGACTTCAATGTATAGAGAAGAAATCCTAGGTTATATCGAGGACCAATTTATGGGGCCCTCTTATGGAGAGCCCCATTTTTTAAAACATAATAAAGATTACTTACCCTATCAGCATCTGATTACTGGAATGCTTTTCCCACAAGAATCTGATCTATCTGAGGAAGCAATTGCTGATCAAAATTCTACTGCGAGTATTGTTGATACAAATGAGGATCCATTAAGTCTATCCTTTACGTATTTAACTGCAAGTGTTGGGATGAGTTTGCATGTACCCAATGATGTAAAAGAAATTCTTATAACCACTCGTGCCTGTGTTTATGAAGAAGAAAGCGAGAATGAGTTGCCTGATGATAATGAAAAAAATGACTTTAGATGGTCTCGCAAAGATCTGCCAGAAGAAAATTCAGTTTTAGAAATTAAAACTCAAAAAGTAGAAATTTTCAGTGGAAAAGCAGAGATTGATCTGAGGGTTTTTGATTCAAGAGGAAAAAAGCTCCTTACTGTGACCCTAATTAATAATTCAAAAAAGGAGAGTCGGTCAAAAATAGATCAAAAAGATGTTCTATGCAGAGTTAGCATGGAGTGCTCACTAAAGGATGATAACTTTTTACCTTATCCTAAAGTTTTTAGGAAAACCGCAGATGGTGAAGAGGAAGAGCAGCAGATTTTATATAAGGATGAACATATTTTTGGAGTTGGTCATGCATGCTCAGTTAATTGGACATTTAAAGAAAATACTAATGACTGTGCAAAAGTCTCCCTAGACTTTATTCCTAAAGAAATAACAATTGGATCTAAAAGCGAGCTAGATGAATATAACGGATCTGAGAGTATTAATATGGAGTATCTTGCAAACCCAGAAAATACTGAATCGTTGATAAAAAGTTTAATAAAATTCGTTGAGCCATATGAAAGTTGGGTTGATAAAACTTGTCTGGAACTTAAAAAGCTTAAAAAAAATACTGATAGTTTAGATTATTTCGAAATAGGCGATGCTCATAAAAAAACTATTGATAGATTAATTAATAAGTTGAATTATGCAGTTGAAAGGATTCATGATGGCATTAATTTTATCTCTAATGACAATAACGCCTTAAAAGCATTTCAATTTGCTAATAAAGCCGTCTTGATGCAGATGGTTCATGCTGTTAAATATAATCAGCTAATTGAAGAAAATAATCTTGATTATATGAAGTTCCAAATGGATCATGAGTTTGTCGATGATTTTCAAAATATTAATTACTTTGATCTTAAAAGCTTTTTTGGCAAATCCTATAAACCTTTTAATTGGAGGCCATTTCAACTTGCCTATTTCCTAACAACATGTAAATCAGTAGTTTTAGAGGATGATGAAAATAGAAGTATGGTTGATCTTATCTGGTTTGCAACAGGTGGTGGTAAAACTGAAGCATATCTTTTTGTTTCTGCTTTTCTTATTTTCTATAGGAAGTTAATTGATAAAAATCATGATCAAGTTGAAATTTTAATGCGCTATACATTAAGGCTCCTCACTCAAGATCAGTTTGTAAGATCATCTAGATTAATAGCAGCATGTGAAAAAATTAGAAGGGAAAATGAGGACATATTTGGAAAAAATGAAATTTCATTAGGTTTATGGATTGGAGGAAGTTCAAGTCCAAATAAGTTTGTTGGTAGTCAGTACATGCAGGGTTCAAGCGAGCAATATATAGAACTTCTTAAAAATGATAGTCCAAATAGTGAGTCGCCTTTTAGCATATCGATGTGTCCTTGGTGCAGTACAAATCTAGTTCCAGACAAACAGTCTGATGAAAAGTGTTATGGCTTCAAATCTTCAGATATGAGTTTTGAGCTTTACTGCCCAAGTCAAAGTTGTGAATTTCATGAAAAACTTCCAATTCAGGTTGTTGATCAGGCTATATATCAAAAACCACCTACTTTTTTATTAGCAACAATCGACAAATTTGCTCAATTAGCTCAAGTTGCTGAGAGCGGAAAAATTTTAAATAAAGACCTTGGCTCCTCATTAAGCTTGATAATTCAAGATGAATTACATCTTATATCAGGACCCTTAGGAACTGTTACAGGTGCCGTAGAAGCTGTTTTCGATGTTTTGTTAAAACATTTTGGAGCAAAACCAAAATATATTGCTGCAACAGCAACAATTAGAGGAGCAAAAGATCAAGTTGAAAGACTATATGCAAGGGATGTAAATATTTTTCCTCCATCTGGAATTAACCACAAGGATAGATTTTTTTCTAGAGAAGATACTAAAGATCCTGGTAGATTATATGTAGGTGTAATGTCTCAAGGGCATACAGCAATTACTACAAGAGTCAGAATTGCGAGTGCTTTATCTCAGTCTGTTGAAGAAATTCCAGGAGATAAAGAGGTTGTTGATGGATACCATACTCTTGTTATTTATCACAACTCAAGAAATGAAAAATCTAAAACAAAAACCTTAGCTGTTCAGGATATTCCAGAAAGGATTAAACAAATAGCTTCACTAAATGATGATTTTTCAAAGGAAAATATTCCACCTAGATTGTTTGGAGAAAATGGAATTGGGGAGTTATCTTCAGATGTACAGCATGAGCTTTTTGAAACGAGAAAAAGACTGGAATTAATGAAAGGCCAAGATGATGCTATTGATATTGTTTCTGTCACCAATATTATCCAAGTTGGAATTGATATCCCCAGACTGGCTTTAATGCAAGTAACTGGTCAACCTAAAACTACTTCAGAATTCATTCAAGCAACATCAAGAGTAGGAAGAGGGAAAAATAAGGGTTTGGTAGTTGTAAATTATCTTGCAACAAATCCTAGAGACAGATCTCACTATGAGCAATTTAAAGGCTATATTTCCTCAGTAAACAGATTTGTAGAGCCAACATCTGTGACACCTGCAGCAGAACCATGCTTGAGGAGAGTATTGCCAACATGCCTATTAATATTAGCTAAACATGGTTTGGGTCTTAAACAAAATATAGATGCTCAACATTTTGATGCGAGCAGCAATGAAGCAAAGGAACTTATTGAAATGTTTAAAGACCGTATGATCAATGCTGATAAAACTGAAAAGGCAAATATTGAAAAATTGATTGATAGCTATATAGATGATTGGGAAAAATTATCTAATGGAGATAAAGTTCTTACTTATCATGCTAAATTTGGAGTAGAGTCCAATAAAAAGGCTCTTACTAGAGACTTTGGTGATGAAAAGAATGAAGCTGAATGGGAGATCCTAACATCAATGCGTCATGTAGATACAGAGGTGGGAATAAAAATAGAGTGAGTGATGGCAAATTAAGAAAATCTCAATTGCTTACAAGTTTTGGTGTAGGGGCAATTGTTGAGATTAATGATCAAAGTCTGATGGGAATGGATATTTCTAGATGGAGTCCATCAATAACCAAGAATAAAAAATATCGGATTTCTCCAATTCCTAGACTTGAGAAGATGCTCAAGAAAAGCTTTTTTATTTCACCGCCTACTGCGCCCTCTGAAATTTGGAAAGATGCGTCCCAAACTGCTTCTATACCCTATCATAGATTTCCGAAATGGCTTGAGTGTAGAAAGTGCAACTCCCTAAGAAACTATCAATCTCAAAGGTTTACTGCTTATAAAGATCTTTCGTGCCTTAAATGCGGAGCAAATAGCAAATTCCTATCTCCCATTCGATTCATTTACTCAGGTGATAATGGTTATCTTGATGATATAAATTGGGTTTATTTGCTTCATTACGGAGAAACATCAGGTTGTAGAGAAAATCATCTTACCAAAAAAACGCTGGGGGGAAGAGGCGGTGGATTATCAGCAATTGAAATTAGTTGTGATAAATGTGGTGTAAAAAAGAATTTGAGTCAGATTAAGCAATTAATTTATTTGCAAAGTCCAAGATCAAGTCATCCTTGGGAGCAAAGAATAAATGCCAAAGTTGAAAAAAAAGATCATCAACCATTTCAGCAAAGAGGTGCAACGTCTTTATATCAGCCAAGAATAGTCTCTGCACTTGATTTGAGTGGATCTGATTACGAAGATGATATTGGAAGTGAAGTTGATCAATTTTTGCAAGATCATGAGGATATTCTTGATGCTAGAAAATTTCTAAGTGACGCAAAAGAAATGAATATATGGGACCAAAACATAGATGATAAAAAAATCAAGCAAGCATATGAAAAAATAAATAGTGATCTGCCATTAGATTTTGAAAAAATACCTCTTGAAAAAATAAAAAGCTCAATTCATGAAGAAAAGACAGATGTTAGCGAAAAAAATGAAGAGGTAAACTTAGATGATGTGGACTCAGAGTCTTTAAAAATAGCTGAATATGCTCTATTAAATGATGATGGAAGGCAAAAAATAAAAAACTATGATGGAGAGAAATATTTTATATCTGACAAAATCCTTTCAAAGTATATAAGATCAGTAACAAAAATAAGAAGATTAAGAGAAGTCAGGGTTTTATCTGGTTATACAAGACACTTTTATCCCACAATTCATAATATCAATGCTAGTGAAAAAGTTTTGCCATGGTTACCTGGTTATGAGGTTTTTGGAGAAGGAATTTTTATAGATTTTAATTCAAGTTCAATTAAATCTTGGGTAAAAAAGAATTCTAAGGCAATTGCATCCAGATTATCAGTTATGCAAAAAAGGAGAGATGAGAGTGCTACAAATCTACCCTTTCCATCTGCAAAATTTGTTCTTCTTCATACGTTTTCACATCTAATGATCAAACAACTATGTTTTGAATCAGGTTATGGTTCTTCTGCTCTAAAAGAAAGAATATACGTGGGAGATGATCAAAATGAGATGCAAGGGATTCTTATTTATACTGCTGACGGTGATACTGAAGGCTCTCTTGGAGGGCTTGTCAGGATGGGAGAGGAAGATAGACTAATGAATTCAGTAGAGTCCATGATTAG
Source organism: Pseudomonadota bacterium (assembly GCA_028404565.1). GTDB lineage: Bacteria > Pseudomonadota > Gammaproteobacteria > Magnimaribacterales > D2472 > CACNXK01. The sequence goes on from JAOOBR010000001.1 coordinate 81,833, forward strand.
TTCTGCCAAATGGTGCTCATCAGATCCTGCTTGCCTTGAAATAGGATCTCCTGGAACAAGAGGATTGAATAAGGCTTCATGTCATGCATGCTCTTTAATTTCAGAAACTTCCTGTGTTCACATGAATGCTCTTTTAGACAGAGGATTAATAGTTGGTTCTGAAAAAGAAAATTTGCAAGGATTTTTTGATCTATGAGACATTTCCCTAAAAATACAGACCTGTCAGATGAGCAAAAGATAATTTACTCAGAACATTTAGATAAAGCATTATTGATAACAGGGCCTCCTGGAACAGGTAAAACTGTAATGGCAATAATGCGTGCATTAAGAATGGGTAAAGAAATGGAAGATATCAATGCAAAAGTTCCAATATTGATGCACAACAAAACTTTATATGAATTTACTTCAACTCAAGCCTCTGTTAATAAAAATATTAAAGTCCAAACGCTTATGAGTTACCTTCTTCAAAGAACAAATTTGCGTATGCTTAATGATGGGCAGAATATATCTTTTCCTTGGGGACAGTTGTATAGGATGATAGATAGTAAAAATCCTGATGAAATAAAAAAACTCAATCTTTTTCCAAAGTTTGTTATTCTTGATGAAGGTCAAGACTTCCCTAAAACTCTGTGGAAAGTAATTTCAAATATATGGATGAAACTAAGATCAGTTGATATAAATTTTGTTCCATCAATTATGGCTGATGAAAACCAAGCTCTAAATGTAGATGAGAATAGTACAATAGATGATATAAGGCATGGTCTCTCAACAACTGATTGTTTTGGGAGTTTCAAGGAATCGAAATTAACAAAAAACTATCGAAATACAAAAGAAATTGCTGCATTTGCTGAAAAATTCTATGTTGGCAATCAAACCGAAAAAGCTGATTCATCCCAGTGCAGATCTGGAGTTAAGCCTAAACTTTTTTGGCACAGAGGTTATAAAAATAATAGGCTTATTGAAAGAATCGTAAATTATAAAAAAAGTAATCCCAATAAAAGCGTTGGTGTAATAATTGTAAATAGAAATTCGGCAAGCAGAGTAAAAACTCTTTTTAAAGGTATAGAGAATTATGTCAGAATAAATAATCTTGATATAAAAGTTCAATACTATCTTTCCAGTGATAGACAACGTCTTCAAGCTTTAGATTTTGATAATCCAAAAACTATTACGGTTATAACAAGACAAAGTTGTAAAGGACTTGAGTTTGATTGTGTTTTTGTTCCAAAAATAAATGACCTTGAATATGATAATTTAGGTTTTGAGTATTCAAGAGACTTATATGTAGTATTTCATAGGGCACGAGATCAACTCTTTATAACTGCAGGTATGAGTGCTGATGAAGAAAAAGATAATATATTTACAGTCCCCCCAATTTTAAAAAATCACCTCAAAACTAGGGACTATAGGGGCAAAACTATTGATGTAGGCTTCAGAGATGAAGATGAACTTTTATCCTATATTGATGTCGATAGAAATCTTGATAGAGAACAAAGATCAAAAGCAGAGGAAATACTTAAGCAAAGACAAAGAGAAAAACTTTTAAGTGATGAAAATATAGAGTTACAAAAAGAGCAAGTTAAAGAGAATACTAATTCAATAAAAATTAAGGCAGAAGAAAAAAATATTAGAATCCAAAAAATTTATAATGCAGCCTCGCTTTTCATTGAAAAAAAGAAATGGACAATAGCTAATGATAAATTATTGAGAGAGAACATTTCTGCACTTGCAGGCGGGGACCAAGGTATATTGCTAGCAAAATGGGAAAGAAAAGGTCTAAAAGATAATCGTCTTCCCAAAATAAAGATTGCCAGTAAAAAAACAAAGAAAAAAATAAAGTCTCCTCTTTTAGAGCTTGATTTTGTAACTGGCTCAGATGGTACATTTTTGAGACTACTAGATATTATAAAAGAAACTTTATCAAACGATGATCATGAAATAATTCAAATAATCTCATCAAAAAAGAAACCAAAAAGGATTTTTAAAAAGGTATCAAACCTTCTTACCAACAATAAAGCTGGTATCAGTGACCAGATTATGCCGAACATGTCTTCGAATACCATTCATTTTTTTTATAAAGGTCAAAAAAGATTTATTAAGATTATTTCACCAAATGATGAGGTAGATTGGTTTCAGAAAATTATTTTACTTGGCGTTGAAGATCTTAAATCAGAAGATATATCTGAAGATATTCAAGAACTTTTACTAAATTTATTTTTAAAGCCTGCACATGACACATGCATAATCCATCCAAATACAGATGAAGAAACACCTGGTGTAAAATACATGTATGAAAAGAATGATGATGGTAACTTAATAACAAGATATTATGAAAAATAAAAAATCACTATATATTTACTCAAATAGTTCTGATCTCAGCCTTTTCTTTGCTTCAAGTATAATTGCACCATCAGGAACGTCAAAAGGACTAAAGAGTTCTGCATACTTTGAAATTGATCATTCTGTTCAACTGTTTAATTCTGTAAATAGTGATTATGCATCTTATTTTGATAAAAATAGAGAGGAGAATCTTGTACCAGTTGTCCTTGAAATAAATCCAGCAGTGCTAAATTCCTTCTATAGCATAGATGAAAAAAAGAGCCTCATTAAAACGAACTCACTTGAGTTCTATTTACTGCCATTTGTTCCAATTTACTTTGTTAAAAATATACATTTTGCATCAAGAGATGATTTAGAGCATTTCAATCAAATTAAATTTGGTAATGTAAATAATTCTGTTATCGATAATAAAATTGTTAGTCCAAACTTTTTTGATGGGTCATATAAAAAATGTAAGCATATGGACATAAATGAAAGTCCTTTAATTCCTATATCAAAGACAAGCTCAATAGACTCTCTTTTAGGAAGCATCCAAATTCTAATATATGTTGCTAAAAATGAGACATCAACAACAAAAACAAGACAATATCTTGATTTCATTAAAAGATTCATAAACCGGGAGGATCTTTATGAACTGGGTGAACGCTATTCGCTGGATATATTAGAAACTTTTGATAAGGGTATATCAGATATTAAAGAACGAGATTCTCTTGAAGTAAAAGTATTTAAAGCTAGTCTTCTCAAACTTTCAAGTGAGGCATTTCAGGATAAAACTATGGATGCAGACTTTATTGAAGACATAGTTGACCTTATTCCTGGATCAATTCTTTCAAAAGAAGAAGAGGAGCAGATAGAGCAGTTTTTGGATTTAATTGAAGATATATCTTCAGGGGAATTTCCTTTAAAAGATGATTTTTTTACTGAGGAAAAAAGAGTAACTATTTGGTCATCCTTAATTCTATTAATGACTCAAATTGGTTCAAGAGAAGCACTTGATATTATTGAAATGTTTAAAAAAGGTAGAGTAAGAGAAGATATTTTTATAATGTCATTAATGTTATTTGGTTTATTTAGAAATTACTCATCCTTGGACTTATTTTTTAAAGAGGCCGATATGAGCTATCTCAGAAATATATCTCTATTATCAAGTCCTCTTCTCTCTGATTTTCAAGATGGGCTGCCTGTTGAGCTAATAGATAAAACAAGCCCAGATAATATAAGTAAATGGATAGAATTAAAGGTAAGTAACGAAACAGTTACCAATGTCAGTATTGATGATCCTTTCTATACTTCTATTGTTGCCCAAGCTAATGAGGCTGGATTTAGCTTTGAAAGTTATGGCGATGATATTTATGTTCATAAAGACCTCGATAAAGATGTGCCAGATCTCTTCCTTATTAAAGGAGCTAAAAATAATTTTAGGTTAAAAACTGAGCCTGTAAGCAAGAATCTTTCTAAACTCAAAAAAGAAAATCTTATCGAGATTTTGCAGGCAGCCAGTGACTTTGATTTTAGATCCTCAGTGATTGTTGAAAAAAATATGCTTTTTTTAAAACGTGATCAACTATCCTCCACTCTCGATATTGAAGAAATGCAACTCATGGTTAATGATTTAAAAGAGAACTTTAAAACGCTTAAAGATCTCTAATGAAATACATTAGTCTGTTTACTGGTATTGGAGGTTTTGAATCTGCAAAACATGATCCAATCTTGATGTGTGAAAAGGACAAACACTGTCAAGAGTTTCTATCAAGAAAATATACTGATATTGAAATTATTGATGATGTTAACACGCTTGCATCAAAAAAAAATAAATTACCCAAAGTTGATGTAGTTGCTGGAGGTTGGCCGTGTCAGGACCTCAGCGTTGCTGGGAAACAAGAGGGTTTTAATGGCAAACAAAGCATTTTATTTTATAAACTTTTAGAGATTGCAATAAAATCTAGATCGGACACTATAGTTGCAGAAAATGTACCAAATCTTTTAAATATAGAGCAAGGTCGAGTCTTTGTAGATGTCTTGAATGAACTAAAAAATGCTGGTTTTTGTCATATTGCGTGGAGAATCTTAAATACAAGAGAATTTAATATTCCGCAACAAAGAAGAAGATTATTTATTGTTGCATCTAAAGATAAACAAATTGCAAAAAATCTATTTAATAAGGTCAATGTAAAGATATCTTCTCCAAAAAATAAAACAAAAGTTTCTGGATTTTATCAATCTGCTGGAACTCACTCTATTTGTTATAGCGAAAACTTTGTTCCAACAATTAAGGTTTCAAATGGGCCTGCTATCCACTATAAAAATATAATGAGAAAGCTTACTGCAAAGGAGTCGTTAAAATTACAAGGGTTCAAGATAAATGATTTCAAGGATATTGCTGATAGCCATATTTATAAAATGACTGGTAATGCAGTAACTAAAAAAGTTGGAAATTTTATTTTCAATTGCCTTGAAAAACTAAAATTAAACCTTGATATGAATCCGTTACAGCGTGGCTCAAACTTCTTTTCATCTGATATCAATAAGATTTTATATAAGCCAGAAAATGGTTTTTTTTCTGAAGATGTAATCTATGAAGTTATATTGCCTAAAAAAGAGCTTTGCTCTAATCTTGCAGACTTCATTGAACTAAAGAGTAATTCATTTATGAGTGATACTGCCCTTCTTGGCATGCTAAGAAGAGCTAAAAAGGCAAAAAAACCTATTAACAGAGATCTATTCAATTCTATTTTGCTAACTGTCGAATCTAATAGTCTAATTAATGAAATAGGAGAAGATGGGATAAGAGACTTTAAGCATGGAAAGTTCTCAGAAAATCCAAATGGAGAGTTATTTGAAGAAATACTTTTTTAAATGAACTATTAAATTAATTTAACTTTAGTATTTTTTCTTTTATGCCAGCTCCCGAATAAAGCTCAAGATCAATTTTAGGCTCACCGCATATTAGTAGAGAAAAATTTGCTCTGTTTATTAAGACTCTTATCAAGCAAGACTCTTCAAAGTTTTTAATTTTTTGTATTCTTTCAATGGATTTAGATTCTCGTGAGTGAACTTCTTGGAAAAAAAGATAATAAAGCTTCATAACATCCCCAAAGCTGCTAAAAAGCATCCTAATATGATCAAAATAGTTTTCGGTTGTTGTTTTGATGTTAGGTTGCAAAATCTTAGAATCTAAGAATTGAAGTTCGTTAAAAACATACTTTTTATAAATATCATTTGAAACTCCCTCATCAGCTAAATCAATTGCACGCCTTATGCTCCCAAAGATTTTCGAATTTAATTCTCTGTATGCCTCTTCAGTGTTTGGATCAAAGAAGCCTGTAAGAAGTTCCAGTGATGCTTTTTCAGCTCTAAATCTATATAAAGATATTTCGTGAAGAGCATGGGTTGGATTCTTAGGATCTAACTTATCCATCATATTTTTTGAGTAAGCTATCATCTCATTGAGATCATTCATCAGTGAAGTCATTTGAATATCTTTACACTCGTTAACAGCATAATAACTTTCAGGAGTTACAGAGTTGATATAACTAAAAACATGATCCTTTGTTATTTTTAGGATCTCACTTTCAGTAGAATCTTCCAATAATGATCTTTCATTTGCTTTATTAAAATACAGAAAAGCTTTTTCCATATTCTCTGCAATTAACTCTTTACTCAAAGGCTCTTGATCCTCATGCAAATCACAAAAACTAATATCAATATCTGCAATAATTGATTGAGCAATTTGTAAATAAGCTGCTGCTATTAAATACTCTTTCTTATTTTCTTGAAATTTATTCACTTTCTATGCTCTCAATCTTATGACTTAATAGTTGTTCTTTTATTTTTGCTGTTTTCATTTGCTTTTGAATCTCTTCTCGATGAATTCTTTTTTCAAGCCATCTTTTTCTCCATGCTTTTGAGATTTGGTTTTGTGAAATATTTCTTGGTTTAGAACTTTTTAATCCAAATATTTCATGCGGTGTACTCTCATAAAGATCACACAAGTATGTGATTCTTTTGTTTTGATGTTGAAAAAAACCATCTGATCTAAATCCCAAATTAGACATTGATTCCCTTAATCTTCTCATTCTTGGACTTGTTCCCTCTCCAAACTCATAATTAATTCGAGTAGTTTTACCTGTAAGGTTCAAATATTTATCAAGGTAATCTTGTGTATCATCGGAGAAATGATAGGTACCATACCCCATGGATTCTCCTAAGTTTTCCCAGTTAATTCTTTGCTCCTTCTTTCCTTTGAGAATATTTATCTTAAGTCTGTTGTATTGAGATGAGCCTACTCCATAAATACTTGTGGTTGTTATACATCTTAAAGTTGAAGATTTCCTGATATTTCTTCCAGCCATCTTTCTAGCAATCTCTCTTTCAGAATTCTTGTATCTATTGTGAAAAATATCTCTGGCTTCATTGGAAGCCATAAGAAGCGCAACTAATTTTCCTGAAATAAGGCTGTTATATGGGAATATACCCCCACAAACACTAAGATCCATTACATCAGAATCCATTACTGATGTTCTTTTAGCAGTTATAAACCCTCCAAGCAAATCCAGAAATTTGGAATTTTTGTCAACATCTTCTAACTTTAAGTCGAACTTCTTTTTATCTTTTTTTAACTCGTTCAAGGTAATTTTTCTTTTTACAAGTTTGCTCAGTTTATCCGCCCTCTTAGCTTTAAAAAGAAGGAAGTCCATTTCACCTTTGAGTGAATCAAATTTCTTATTCTTTATGGTAGCTGTATCCCAACTAGCATTTAAATTCCTGAATTTGCTTCCTAGTATTTCCCAGTGCTTTTTAGCTTCTTTACTCTCTTCAATAAGTTCCAAAATATTTGTCTCTTTAGGCATCCTCCAGTTAATTTTTGGAAGGTCATCTATTTTTAGGGCTTTTAAACTTTTGTTTATGTCTTCGCCTATCCAAATGATAATTTGATCTAATGAAATACTTTCTTCATGAGCAAATTCTAAAAATGATTCTTTAGTAAGTCTAAGACGCTTATCCCTTGGTCCTAATCCAATAACTGGGCTTGCCATCATTGCAATTCCCATTATGGGATGATTTGGTCTTGCCTTATTTCTAATAAGAAAAGGCAGGGATCTGCCCGGATTGGTCTTGTACTCTAATGACCAGGTAAGCCTAAAATATCTCCAAATTTCTGTAAGTTTAATGTTGGTAAATTGATCTTTTAAATCTGATCTTACTTCTTGAAGATAAGGATCAATCACGGGTTTAAGGCAATCATCCTTATTTTCATCAAAGCTAATTAAGCAATCCTCTATTAACGTTTTAGGATCATCGATCAAAAGCTCAATTGTTTCTCGTGTTTTGGTTGCAGTATGCATTCTTTGGATAAAGTTCCTTACTGAACTCTTTGTAAATTGTTTATTTGCTCCAATTAGATGACCCTCTCTAATCCTTCCCTTTGCTTGGCTTAGACTCTCTGACTTTCTTTTGAGTTGCGGTGGTGAAGCGTGAATCTCCTGCCTTTCATTAATATCTTCTTCCTCAACATTGTCTCTTACTTTGATGTCCCACCCTTGATCTGTAAGGTCAGCTATAACTGAAAATATAGTTAGCTCTCTTAGGTTTTTGTTTGTTTGTTTCTGAGTTGATAAATATCTTCGAATAGCACTCGCTAAAGAATTTTTCTCTTTAGATTTTAAGCTTTCAGCTTTAATTAGCTCATAGCGAGAGGCTAACTTATTATTGATTTCTTTTGGTATTTCTATTCGCATCTTTATCTCTTAAGGTTAGCAAGAATGGTTGGAGTAAGGTTAAGAACCCACTCCAACTCATCATTGCGTTTCAGTTATTATTAGCTTGCTTTGGATAACTCTTTCTTAAGTTTTTTGAATGAGTCATTCATCATAGAGGACCAAAAACTGATTTCACGAGCATAAAAAGCCTCGTTCATATCATTGATATAGTACCTCTCAGCAAGTGTCATCAAGAAAGCCTCAATGTATTGTCTAATATCACCATTCGAAGATGGATTCATATAGAAGTCTTTGTAGAAAACATGAGCTGTATTAAGATCAACTCTAAGCTCATTCCCAAAAACCGAGATGAATATGAAATCACCGCCAGGAACATTTATCGTTCCATGTCTGAACACCCTCTTTTTATTAGTTTGTTCGCCAGTAATATCTTTCTTCTTTGATTCAATATTTTCTTCAGTCAATTCCTGATTCTGGTCAAGAAGTTGCTTCTTGGCAGCTTCAGTAACTTTCTCATCACCTATTTTCAATATGTGCTCTTCTTCGACTGGAAGAGGATTTTGAAAAGAAGATGCTTCAGCTGACGCAATTTCAGATGGCCTTGGACCATCGTCATCAGATCTATCATTCTCGTCTCTCAAGATATCTGACTCTTCAGTGCATCTTTTCCTCAAATCACTTAGCATTGGAAAAAACATCTTCGAATTCTCCAAGATGTCCCAAACCTCTGCCTTAGGCATAGCCTGTTGTTTAGTTGTTGTTATGCTAAACAAGTTATCAAGCGACGCATCGAAGTCAAGAACCACTTTAAACCAAGCATCATTGTTCCCAAAGACTTTTACTAAAGGTCTCTTTGGAGCATTTGGCCAAATTGACGCAGGTATCCTTGAAATGCAATCAATTATCCTGCCATTTCTAGAAATGATAAAACCGTTGTATTCTCTAGTCACACGGCCTCTAACCTTTGTAGTATCGATTTCTTTACTAACAAATTTGGGTCCTAAGTAAGCAAAACTGACTCTAAGTTTCCCCTTTTGTCCTGTAATTTCATCGGTTAGAGTAAATTCCTGAGAAGGCAATTGAACTGCTTTAGAACCACCTATGTCATAAGCTACGCCCTTAGGATCAGAGAATGTTGGATCAATTGGTAAAACCATCTCTTCACACACACTCATACTAATCCTATCTAGATACTTATGAAATGTTGCACCTAAGTGATGTATAAGATGAGTTTTAAGTCCATTCAATGACTTATTGGTTAAGCAATGTCTATTGAGATCAGACATGACAACAATAGTTCCAGACTTGAAGCCACCAAAATCATCGTCAGTGATTTTCTGAAGATGTTTTGGCAATGCTTTAATAGAGGTTGCCTCTGGCATTAACATATCACCTGTCTTCTTGTCAGTGTATTCTCCTTTCGAGCAAGCATTAAGATCAAATGACAATTCATAGATTGGCTTGCCAGGTTCCTTAGAGTACACCGTCATAACATTGCCCTGACTCATGCATGATGCAGGCAAGCCAAAACCGTATCTTCCAAATAAATCAGAAGAGCCTTCTCTGTCTGTACCTCCAAAAGTCATTGCATATCTTAGAGTTACATCATCCATACCAAATCCATTATCAGCAAAGATTAATTCGGTTATTTGGTTTTTGTTATCACCATAACGGATTTCAATAGATACCTTGGATGCATTAGCTTCAATACTATTGTCAATAATTTCTGCAGCTGCTGAGCCGGTACTTTTATATCCAATACTTTGAATTGATCTCACAAACGCATCATTAGCTGCGATTGTGAACTTAGTTTTACTATCAACAAGTTTTTTGACAAAAGCTGCTCTTCTGTCTTTTTGCTTGTTTGTTGCTAAATTATTTACGTTTACCATATTATCCTCCTATGCTGATAAAGCAGTTTGTTCAAGTGAGTTTTGGATATGTGCTGGTAATGCGCATGGGCTATCACTTGAGATTAACATTCTATCCTTTGAAAAAAAGATACCCTGGTTAGATGTAAAAAATAACAATCCCTTACACTTAATATTGCCTAGTAGTTTGTAGGTTTTATTGAAGCCAAATTCAATTTTTTTTGCAGCCTCACTAATATTACATCCTTGATAGACCATATAATCAAATAACAAATATTCATCATCAGTTAATTGATCAGAAAATTTCATTAGTAGATTTTTATCTACAAATGAAAATAAGTTATATGTTTGAAGTACGTATTTAGACAATACGCCTTCGCTCGTTTTGTTGTTATACATAATTTTATCTCCATGTATAAAGTTAATATTTATACCAGGAGTAAGTTAGATAGAAATTGTTTTTCTAACCAGTCGATTTTAGACCAGTACAACCAATTCCTGGTGACCTTGAAAGAAATAAATTCCTTCAACGTCTATACTAGCATCTTTTTTGTTAGAATTCTCCGATGGAAGTGAAAAATATTTTTATAGTTTTCAATAATCATGATTTTAAACCTATATTCTTAGGTAGTTCTAAATCAAAATCTGCTGAATGTATTAGATCTATTTTTGCCGATGCAATGAGTAATAAAAAGGATGTGCTTTCTAAATGGGTGAATGAGCAATGGGATAATGACATTGAAGTTTTGTTTCATGAACTACATTCTGAGTTGACTGATGAGCAAGTAAAGCATTACGAAAAAGAATGGAGACAAACCCTAAGCGGACTAATTGTTGGTAAATGCATGAAGTCATCAACTGAAAAGGAAGTAAAACTCATCGAAGGATTAAAAGAAATCTACGAATAAGATTAAGAATTCTCAATAAAAAATTTCTTCAACAACTTAAATATATTTTCTCTGGTTCTTCGGAATTCTTTTTCTAATTGTTGATCTGAATAACTGTCGTTATCTGGATCTTCATTTGCCCAATGGATTTTTTTTGCTTTGTTGTTAAGAGTTGGGCAGAATTCCTCAGCACATAAAGTTATTATGAAATCAACATCATTCATAAACTCCTTTTCAAGATCTTCTAAACTCTTAGATTCATAATTTGAAATATCAATTCCTATTTCTTTCATAGTACTAATAGCATTTTTATGCACTGATCCACTTGGTTGAGACCCTGCACTTTTAATGTTGTGTTCTGAGCCCATCATCGATTTTGCAAGTCCTTCGGCTATTTGACTTCGAGCTGAGTTGCCAACACAGAGAAACAAGATATTCATAGTTAAATTTGGGCAGGGTTAACCTGCCCAATGAGAGTTATTTAAAGTTTACTTTTCTTAAAACAACAAGGTCTACGATTTCTCGCATATCTCCATAGCCGCCAGCTATTTCACTTTGCTCTTCTTCAGAAATCTTTTTTCTCCATGCTTCAACAAACTCCTCATATTTTTCTTTATCAGGACCCATTGCAGCTAGGTTTTCATAGGTTATTGTTAAAAATACATTTGGATCTGTGCCCGCAGTGCTTGCTGTATAAACGGCACAACTCACAATATGTCCAAGCTCTTTTTGTATTTCACAAGAATCTACCCAAGTACTTTTTATCCCCATTAGGTAATCATCAAGCATGTTTGGTTTTACTTTAACTACAGTCATTTCTGTAACTTGCTCAGCAGGCTCATAATCTACCCAGATTTCAGCAAGGCTAAAGAAAGGAACAAGTAGTGACAAAAATAGAATTTTTTTCATAATTTCCTCCTAAATTTCTAAGTAACTACGATACCACTAGACTCAAAGAAATTGAAAAAATATTTTGATACCATTAATGAGTAGAAATGAAAATATCAAAAGAAAAGCTGCTAAATAAAACTACCTCTCATGAACCTGAATTTATTGAGGCATTGGAACTTTTAGTAGATGACATTAATGCAAATAAAGAAATAAATATGTTTGGCATTATTGCTTTTATGCATCAATTGCATAATCGAATGAATGTTAGAGAGAAGATTTATAAGTTTGCAGCAAATAAAGATATGCCTGATCCAGCAGCACCTATTATCGTAACAGGCCTTCCTAGATCAGGAACTACTTTTCTCTTTGATATTCTCTGTAATGATGAAGATCATAGAAGTCCGCTTTACTGGGAAATAACTAGACCCCTTCCATGGCTAGAAAAAGGAAGTTGGCGAGAATCGCTTAGGATTTTTGCAACTGATGCTGAGCTTCGTTTTGCCAGGCTTGTAGTGCCCATGCTCGATACCATGCACAAGTTGCGAGCTCTATCTCCTGAGGAGTGTGAGCAATTTAATACAGTAACTGCAAAGAGTGTTGTCTATATTTATATGTCTCATCTTCCAAACTATAAAAAGTTTCTAATGGAAACAGATTTTACAAATGTATTTGAGTGGCATAAAAAGTTTTTCCAAATCTTAGAACTCTCAGGAAGACCTACAAACTGGCTATTCAAAGATCCATCGCATATTGAACACATTCCTGAAATCTTAAAGATTTATCCAAAAGCAAGATTCATTCACATATTTAGAGATCCTATAAAATCAATTACCTCAACTTGCAGTCTTACTGAAAAACTTTGGAATGGATTGTGTAATCAAATCGATAGAGAACTTATTGGGAAACAAACGATTGAGTTTTGGGAGAATGCAATATTAAAAAATAAAGAAGGCAGGACTTTGCTCGATTCAACAACAAACCTTGATATCGATTATGCTGATTTCATTAAAGACCCTATTGCGACAATGGAGAATATTTATGATTTTATTGATAAGCCCTTTGAGGAAAGCATAAAAACCAAAATGGAATTTTATATAAAGAATCATAAGAAACATAAGCATGGAAAGCACCACTATGAGCTCAAAGATTATGGTTTGACTGAGGAAATTATAGAAGATCGCATTGCCTCTAAATGGCAAATAAACTAGTATTAATAAACATTTAAATTTAAAAGGTATGAGTATGACAAAAACAGTTATTGCAGTGGTTATTTCAACTTCCCTTGGTGATATTAGTTTAGAGCTTGATAAAGAAAAGGCTCCAGGTACAGTTGAAAATTTTATTAATCTTGTTGAATCTGGATACTACGATGAGACTATCTTTCATAGAGTAATTGATGGTTTTATGGTTCAAGGAGGAGGCTTAACAGCTGATATGAGAACCAAGCCTTCTGGTACTCAACCAATTCAAAATGAAGCTAATAATGGCTTACCAAATGATAGAGGAACTATTGCTATGGCAAGAACTGGTGACCCTCATTCAGCTACAAGTCAATTTTTCATTAACCATAAAGACAATAGTTTCTTAAATCATTCATCAGAAACTATGCGTGGCTGGGGATATGCAGTATTTGGTAAGGTAACAGATGGAATGGATGTTGTTGATGCAATTGCTGTGGTTGATACCGGTAACTTTCAACAGTATGCTGATGTTCCAGTTGAGCCAATTATGATTCAATCGATATCTGTTATGGAATGAATCCAATATACTTCATTTCAGATCTACATCTAAGTTCAGTTGAGTCACCTACTACTAAATCATTCTTTGATTTTTTAGATAACAAAATATCTACTCCTACCAGTCTTTATATACTAGGTGATTTATTTGAGGTTTGGATTGGAGATGATGATGATAGTGAGCTTGCAGAAGTTATTCATTCTAAGCTGAGTGATTTTGCGAGCAAAGGGAATAAGCTATTTTTTATTGCTGGCAATAGAGATTTTCTGCTTGATAAAAGTTTCGCAGCTTCAGCAGATGTTGAAATCCTTGAGGACCCCTACACAATAACCTTTAACGAAATGAAAATTATCATCAGTCATGGTGATTTTTTGTGCACTCATGACTCAGAATATATGGACTTTAGAACACAAGTCCGATCTCAGGCTTGGAAGGATGACTTTCTCAGCAAACCCCTAAAGGAGAGAAAAAAAATTGCTGACGATATGAGGGATGCCAGTAAATCTGCTAGCAAAAATAAATCCTCTGAAATAACTGACGTAAATTTAGATGATGTAGATTCGTTTCTTCAAAAAGAAAGGCCAAATCTTTTCATTCATGGCCATACTCATCGACCTGATCTTCATGATTTAGATTATGGAGATTATTCAACCCAGCGAATTGTTTTGGGAGATTGGGACACTTTCGGATGGTGCTTAAAACTTGATGCCAATGGTCCTGATTTATTTAAATTCAAGATTGAATAAAGCGTTGAAACCTCTTTAAAAGTACTGTATATTTATACAGTATTTTTAGCACTCCTATATTATGAAAATTAATTACATCGGTACGGTGATTGCAGATAATTTATCTGAACTAATGCTGCCATATTTCCAGGATATGGTGCATGCCGGATTCCCCAGTCCTGCAAGTGATTTCATAGAATCGCCTATAGATCTAAATGAATATTTAATAAAGAATAATGCTGCTACCTTTCTTGTGAGAGTAAGTGGAAAATCTATGATAGGTGCAGGCATTAATGATGGTGCAACTCTCATAATAGACAGAAGTATTAAGCCCTCTCATAACAGCATCATAGTGGCAGCAGTTGATGGTGAATTTGTTTGTAGAAGACTTAAAACTAAGCCTAAATTATGCCTAGTCGCTGAAAATAAAGGCTATAAACCAATCTATATAAATAGCCAAATAGACTTTGAAGTAACTGGGCTAGTAACTTCGGTCATTAATCAATTTACATGAAAATATTTTTAAGAAAGAGTTATGTCTGAATTAGAAATGTTGGCAATGTTTTTCATACAAATTATTGTTGGCTTAGGGATACTAATTTTTATAAGTGCAATCTTTTATTGTATTGGTATTCTTTTGGGTGGTGCTTTGACTATCATATATTTGCTCTTATATATGTTCTTAATGTATCCAGTAATAGAGTCTTTTAGAGGTTTATTTTGGAGGATAAAGGATTTTTTTTTTCCAACACCAACACTACCTTGTTGGGTTCAAACTAAGGTCCTTAAAGAAGCAGCTGAGTTTGTTCATTCAAAGCATAGGCCATGGGATGACGATAATTTATTTGGAGAATACATTTGGGTTGCGCATGAAAGAATGTGCATTAAATGGGATAAAGCATTTGGGGATGTAATATGAGCATAGCCCTAGTAGATTGTGATAGCTTTTATGCTTCATGTGAAAGAGTGTTTCGTCCTGATCTTAAGAGTAGACCTATCGTTGTCCTCTCTAATAATGATGGCTGTGTAATTGCAAGGAGCGCAGAGGCAAAAGCGATGGGTGTAAAGATGGGAGTTCCTTGGTTTAAGATCAAAGATAGGTATATCAGAAAAGGCGGTATTGTTTTCTCATCTAATTTTGCTTTCTATGGAGATATGTCCAGAAGAGTTATGAATATTTTAAATTCCATTTCTCCAAAAACAGAAGTCTATAGCATTGATGAAGCATTCTTAGATTTCTCAGGTACCGAAAAAAATATAGGTTGTTTCGACTTTGGCTTACGTCTAAAAAATACTGTAGGAAGATGGACAGGAATACCTGTACGAATAGGTATAGGGCCTACTAAGACGCTAGCTAAGATTGCTAGCTATCAAATAAAAAAAAGGGATCTTCAATCAAGAGTTTTAGTGCTGGATAGCCAGAGAGATATAAGTGAAGCCCTTAAAAGCACCCCAGTTGGTGAGATATGGGGAGTTGGCAGAAGATTAAATAGAAAACTATCAATGGCAGGTATTAGAAATGCTCTGCAACTATCATATGCCCCACCTCAGGATATAAGAAAAAGGTTTAGTATTGTTTTAGAGCGTACAGTTAGAGAGCTTAATGGTGAAAAATGTTTGGATATCGAAGATGTTTCTCCGACTAAAAAACAAATTGTGGTCAGTAGAAGTTTTGCAAAAAAGATTACTAATTTAGAAGTCCTAAATACTGTTGTTAATGATTATGTGGTGAGAGCAGCTGAAAAATTAAGATCTGAAAAACAAAAAAGTTCAAGAATATCAGTATTTATCAGAACTAGTCCTTTTGATGCTAATGAAAGTTACAGGGCTATAAAAAGCTACTCATTCACTTACCCAACAGACGATTCAAGAGATTTTTTATATGCTGTAAGAAAAATTCTACCTAAAATCTACAAACCTAATTATAGATATTCAAAAGCTGGAATTATGCTAAGTTCATTTTCAGATATTGGATATGTACAGAATTCTTTATTTAATGAAAGTCATACTTACAAGATGGATTCAAAGTTAATGAAAGTAATTGATCAATTAAATTTAAATCAAAAGCAGATCTATATTGCTTCACAAAACATAGGCAGATTTAAGCCCATACAGAGGAATATGATATCTCCAAGATACACTACTAGATGGAGTGACTTACCTACGGTTAAGTAGCCCGATTAAAGAATTTATAATAATGAGCTTCTGATAGTTGAAGCATTTCTTGATTAATCAAATCCCGAAGCTCTATAAGTGAAAGATCAGAAAATGCTGGCAATATTTCAACCCCAAAATCATTTACATTTAAGTCTTTATTGCTGGAAGCTCGAAGTAAGTCAAAAATCCAAGTAATAGGCTCAAGAGAGCTATTGAAGTTAATAGAAAATTCATTCATCTTACTTTCGAAGAGATCGCTATCAGAAATAGTAAACTTTTCTTCAAGAATAGTTGTCTTAAACTGCTCAAGCCTAGAATTAACAACCGCTCTCTCGTCAGTCGAGAACTTACCCCAATTAGTAATTTCATGTGAAAACCTTTTACATCCCTTGCAAACATCGTCTCCAAAAGTTGTAGAGCAGATACCAATACAAGGTGTTGATGAACGATTTTTTTGCATGTATCAAATAATACAATATTATTTAATTTTTGTAATTTGGTTGGAAAGTTTATCTTAAGAGAAGTAAAATAGGCGCGTGTTAGAGGACTATAAAAAGCATTGTAAAGAAAGAGAGGAGATGGGCATACCGCCTCTTCCATTGAGTGCTGAACAAACAGCAGATGTTGTAAATCTTCTTAAAAAAGAGCATCAAGATAACGAACTTTTATTACATTTATTAAAAGAAAGAGTGCCTGCAGGAGTAGATGATGCAGCATATGTTAAGGCAGGATTCTTATCTGATTTAACAAAGGGAGAAACGGAAAGTCCATATATTTCTAAAGAGGATGCTGTTGCAATATTAGGAACAATGCTTGGTGGCTACAATATTCAACCTCTTATTGACTGCCTTGAAATAGAGGGATTGGCAGATGATGCTGCAACTGCTCTAAGTAATACACTCCTAATTTTTGATGCCTTTAACGATATCTACGAACTTTCGAAGACTAATGAACATGCAAGAACAGTAATTGATTCATGGGCAAATGCAGAATGGTTCACCAGTAAAGAAGAAATATCTGAAAGTATAAAGCTTACTGTTTTTAAGGTACCAGGTGAAATCAATACTGATGATTTATCTCCTGCTCCTGATGCGTGGTCAAGACCAGATATTCCTCTTCATGCCCTCGCAATGTTAAAAATGCCAAGAGAGGGAATAGAAAACCCTCTAGAAATCATAGAAGAATTAAAGCAGAAAGGAAATCCTGTTGTCTTTGTGGGAGATGTTGTTGGAACAGGCTCATCTAGAAAATCTGCTACTAATTCAGTCTTATGGCATATGGGAGATGAGATTCCAGCAATTCCAAATAAAAAAGAAGGTGGCTTTTGTTTTGGAGGAAAGATTGCACCTATTTTCTACAATACTTTAGAGGATTCTGGAGCCTTTCCTGTTGAATGTGATGTTTCAAAATTAGAGATGGGCCAAGAGATAATTTTTGAGCCATTCAAAGGAAGAATTAACGATGCTAAAACTAATGAGTTACTCAGTGAGTTTAAATTAAAAACGGAGGTACTGCTCGATGAGGTTAGAGCTAATGGCAGAATTCCTCTTATCATTGGAAGACAGTTAACAGATAAAACAAGAGAAGTTCTGGGATTAGAACCTACTGACGTCTTTAGAAGACCAAATCAAAATGATACCTCTAGCAAAGGATATACCTTGGCACAAAAGATGGTTGGAAAAGCATGCGGAGTTGAGGGAGTAAGACCAGGTGACTACTGCGAACCTAGGATGAGTACGGTTGGATCTCAAGATACCACAGGACCAATGACCAGGGATGAATTAAAAGAACTTGCTTGTCTTGGCTTCTCAGCAGATTTAGTAATGCAGTCTTTTTGTCATACTGCAGCTTATCCAAAACCAGTGGACATTGATACTCAACATTCTCTTCCAGAATTTATTAAGACAAGGGGTGGAGTATCTCTTAAGCCTGGAGATGGAATTATCCACTCTTGGCTTAACAGAATGCTAATTCCTGATACCGTAGGAACTGGTGGAGATAGTCATACAAGATTCCCAATTGGTATAAGCTTTCCAGCGGGCTCTGGATTAGTTGCTTTTGCAGCGACCCTTGGTGTTATGCCTTTAGATATGCCTGAATCAGTTCTGGTTAGATTCAAAGGTGATATGCAACCTGGTATCACTCTCAGAGACTTAGTTAATGCAATACCATATGCTGCAATCCAACAAGGCCATCTCACTGTTGCTAAAGAAGGCAAAAAGAATATCTTCTCAGGAAGATGCCTAGAGGTTGAGGGGCTTCCTTATTTAAAAGTGGAACAAGCTTTTGAAATCTCTGATGCTTCAGCAGAGAGGTCTGCATCAGGATGCACAATCAGATTGGACAAAGAACCTATTATTGAGTATTTAAACTCAAATATAGTTATGTTGAGATGGATGATTACCAATGGATATGGCGACCCTAAAACATTAGAAAGAAGAGCAAGTGCTATGGAAGATTGGATTAAGGATCCTAAATTGTTAGAGCCAGATAAGGATGCTGAATATGCAGCAATAATTGAAATTGATTTAAATGAGATCAAAGAGCCTCTTCTAGCTTGTCCAAACGACCCAGATGACATTAAACCTCTATCAAAAGTTCAAAATACTAAAATTGATGAGGTCTTTCTTGGATCTTGTATGACAAATATTGGACACTTTAGAGCTGCAGGACATCTGCTTAAAAAACACAATGGTACAAAAGCAAGATTTTGGGTTGTGCCACCGACAAAAATGGATGAACAGCAGTTGATGGAGGAAGGCATCTACAATATATTTGGCGTCTCGGGTGCGAGAACAGAGATGCCTGGTTGCTCACTGTGTATGGGTAATCAAGCAAGGGTTTTAGCAAACTCTACTGTAGTGTCTACCTCAACAAGAAATTATCCAAATAGACTTGGCGATGGAGCAGATGTTTTTCTTGCTTCTGCAGAGCTTTCATCTGTTGCAGCAGTTCTTGGAAGATTGCCTACTCCAGAAGAGTATCTTGAGTTCATGAATGAGATCAATCCTTTATCGGAAGAAATATATAGATACTTAAACTTTGATCAACTGCCTGAATATTTAAGTGATGCTAAAAAAGCTGAAATTTCAGCAGTTAATATTGTTTCTTAGGACTTAGCTTTCTTTTTTTGACATTTTAATGATGTCACTTCTTTCCTCTTCTAGATTTTCAAGGTATCCATCATCAATTTCTGTTGGGTATTTTCCTGTGAAGATTGATGTTTCAAAATCTTTTATTTCAGGATTTCCTTCTTGAACGGAGCTAATTAGATCTTCAAGGGTTTGATATATCAACTCGTCTGCTCCTATTGCATCTGCAATTTCATTTTCTGTTTTATCATGAGCCACTAATTCTTTAGTTGCCGCCATATCAATTCCATAAAGATTTTGATACTTGACTGGAGGAGATGCAGAAGCAAATAAAACTTTTTTTGCACCAGCCTCCCTTACCATTTCGATTATCTGTCTACTAGTTGTTCCTCTGACAATTGAGTCATCAACAAGCAAGACATTCTTATCCTTAAATTCTAGGTCAAGAATATTCAACTTTCTTCTGACAGATTTCTTTCTCTCCTCTTGAAGAGGCATTATGAATGTTCTCCCAATATATCTATTCTTAACAAAGCCCTGACGGTAAGGCTTTTTTAAATCTGCAGCAAGTTGAAGTGCAGCAGTTGTTGAGCTATCAGGTATTGGAATAACTACGTCTATTTCGTCAACTAGATTAAGTTTTCTTATTCTATTAGCTAACCTCAACCCCATTCTCATTCTAGATCTATAAACTGAAATCTCATCGATAGTTGAATCTGGTCGAGCTAGATAAACATACTCAAATATACAAGGATTTTTTTCACTGTCTTGAAAACATTGTTGAGTGAATATCTTGCCTGAGTTATCTATAAAAACAGCCTCGCCTGGCTCAACATCTCTAAGTACTTTGAAACCTGTAGCTGAAAATAATGCTGTTTCAGAAGAAACTACATATTCATTTCTATTTTTACCCTTTCTAACTCCAATAGTTAAAGGTCTTATCCCTAGAGGATCTCTAAAAGCAACGATTCCATATCCAGTTATTAATGCTACGACAGCATATGCACCATTTATTCGTAAATGTGTTTTTTCAACAGCTGCAAAAAAGTCTTTTGGTTTAGGAAAAACTGCTTCTTGCTTAGAAAGCTCAAGTGCAAAAATATTCAACAATACTTCTGAATCAGAATCTGTGTTTATGTGGCGTCTTTCTGCATGGAAAAGCTCTGCGGCTAATTTTTTGGAATTTGTTAAGTTTCCGTTATGGGCTAAGCTTATGCCATAAGGAGTATTAACATACATTGGCTGAGCAAACTCCTTGCCTATACCTCCAGCAGTTGGATATCTTACATGCCCTATTCCAAAATTTCCTTGAAGATTGCTCATATGATTCTGCTGAAACACATCTCTTACATAACCTTTTGACTTCCGACTATTGAGTTTACCACTAGGTTCGCACACAACCATACCAGCTGCATCTTGTCCCCTGTGTTGCAGCATAAGCAGAGACTCGTAAATCTCCTCAGCTACATTATTTTCTGCAGAAATCCCTATTATTCCGCACATTTTTATTCCCCGTTTTTAATTAAATCCTCTATGTCTTATTCTTTTAATAAATCCTTTATGTAACTTTCTAAAACTGGCAAAAGATCCTCGAAAAATGGTGATACCTTTGATTCACTAAAGATTTCAGCTTCCTTTAAATTCGAGGGTAAAAGAAAGTAAACAGCCAAAATTACTACTAATCCCCTACTTACTCCAAATAATACACCCATAAATTTATCAAAGCCAGACATTCCAGACCATTTGACTATTCTTGAAATTAAATTAGTCAAAAATCCACCAATTACAATGGAAACTAAAAAAATAAGAACAGATGCGATGATTTTTGAAACCTCTGGATTTCCAACAATTTCTAGAACTTTTGGTGTTACATATCCCTCGAAGCCAACTGCAGCAAAGAAAGCAAAGATCCATAGCAAAAGTGATAAAAATTCCTTAGTAAAACCCCTAAAAAGTGAAATGATTCCGGAGGAACCTATAACAAATAATATAATTAGATCTGTAATATTGAGACCTAGGGTTTCCATAAAACAACCTCACCAGAATCTGTTTCTGAAATTTCATAAATAAATTCAATATTTTTTTCTATATCTTCTTTCGTTCTAAAAGGGCCGACATAAACAGCAGTTAAAACGTCATTGTTTGGTAAGGCTTCAGTATATGCTGGAAAATAATTATTGATATTCTTTTTAAGAGCTTTTGCATTTTCTTCATTTTCGAAAACATTAACTCTAACCACATACATTTCAAAATCATCTTTACTCAACCCTCTAGCATTTGGTGCCAGTTGGTAACTAATTGAATCCTGATATTTTGGCTGAGGAGATAACACAAAGATAAAGATTATTAATCCCATAAGGATTATAAAGATTAAGCCAACGAGTTTTTCTAAATTCATTTTGATATTTTATCTAAAATCCCGATTATTTTACTTCTTATTTCTGATCTATGAACAATCATATCTATAGCTCCGTGTTCAAGTAAAAATTCTGACTTTTGAAAGTCTTCAGGCAACTCAACTCTTACAGTTTGTTCAATCACTCTTCGGCCTGCAAAACCAACAAAAGCCTTTGGCTCTGCTATGTTTATATCACCTAACATTGCTAAGCTTGCTGATACTCCTCCAAATATTGGATCAACCATTACAGAAATATATGGTAGTTTGTTTGATTTTAATTTCTGAATTGCAGCAGATGTTTTTGCCATTTGCATAAGAGAAACCATTGATTCCTGCATTCTTGCCCCGCCACTTGTTGAAAAACAAATAAATGGTGTCTTGTTCTCAATTGCTTGCTCGACGCCTTGAACAAATTTCTCACCAACGACACTTCCCATCGAGCCACCCATAAACTTAAATTCAAATGCTGCAACTGTAACTAGTCTTCCATCAAGCTTCCCAAATCCGACCAATAGAGCCTCACTCTCTCCAGTATTTTTCTTAGCTTCTTTAATTCTTGCAGGATATGATTTGACGTCTCTAAAACCAAGAGGATCTTCAGTTTCGATATTTGATGCAATTTCAGTGAAATTCCCATTATCTAAGAAAATATTGAATCTAGTTCTAGCACCAATCCTTAAGTGATGATCACATTTTGGACACACATATAAAGTTTTTTGTAATTCAGGTTTGTAAAGTGCTGATTCGCATGACGGACAGGATGTCCAAACACCATCAGGAATCTTACTTTTTTTTGATTTTGAGGAACTTTTTCCTATTGACGGAATTAATTTTGTAAGCCAATTCATTATCTAATTGCATCTTTCATATTACTAATATAATCACTTACTTCATGAAAGTCTTTATTTTCTGAATTTTTATGAATAAGCTCAACTATTGAGGATCCAATGACTATGCCATCAGAAAAAGATGAAAGAAGCTTAGCATCATCTTTTGTTTTAATACCAAAACCTGCCATTACTGGAGTCATTGAAATAGATTTTATATATTGAATATTTTTTTTAATCTCGTTTCCATCAAGATTAGATGATCCTGTCACCCCTCTTAAAGTTACATAATAAATAAAACCCGAACTATTTGCTGCAATTTGCTGAATTCTCTCTCTTGAAGTGGTTGGTGATACGAGTGAAATAATATCTAAATTTTTATTATCTATCCCAGAATCTTTAAGTGAAAATTCCCCAGGAATATCAACTACCAAAACCCCATCAACTCCTAATTCATCAGATCTGTTTATTAGGTCTGTATACATTAAGAAATTATTTATGTAGCCCATTAAAATAATCGGCGTTTCAGTATCTTTTTTTCTAAATCTCCCAATCAGGTCTAAAATTTTTTGGAGATTAGTATCATTTTCTAAGCTTCTATCATGAGCTTGTTGGATTGTCGGACCTTCAGCTATTGGATCAGTAAAAGGAACACCAATTTCTAAGATATCTACTCCTGAATCAACACATAAATGCATTAATTCAAGTGAAGTTTCTAAATCGGGGTCTCCTGCAACTATATAACCAACAAAAGCTTTTTGGTTATCTTGAGAAAGCTCTTTTAACTTCTTTTCGATCCTTTTCAAAGCTTGATATCCTCTATTTCAACAACACTATTTAAATCTTTGTCTCCTCTTCCTGAGACGTTGATAACGATGTGCTGATCTTTTTTCATTTTTGGCATTAGCTCATCTAGGTGAGCAAACGCATGAGCTGTTTCTAGTGCAGGCAATATTCCCTCCATTTTATTTACCATATGAAAAGCTTTCATAACCTCATCATCTGAAACTGCAACATACTTAGCTCTTTTAATATCTTTTAGCCATGAATGCTCAGGCCCTACACCTGGATAATCTAAGCCTGCTGAGATAGAAGCTGTTCCTTTTACTTGTCCACTTTCATCTTGCATCAAATAACTTTTTGCACCATGAAGTACTCCAGGGGTTCCATCATTTAAAGGAGCTGCATGTTCACCTGTTTCTATACCTTTACCTGCTGCCTCAACACCTATGAGCTCTACATTATCCATTTTAATAAAAGGATAAAAAATACCCATAGCATTTGATCCACCTCCAACACAGGCAATTATTGAATCTGGCATTCTTCCAAATGATTCCTGTGATTGGTCAATTAACTCATATCCTACGACTGCATTGAAATCTCTTACAATCATTGGATAAGGATGAGGCCCTGTAACACTGCCTATGATGTAGTATGTATCTTCAATATTAGTAACCCAGTCTCTTAAAGCCTCATTGAGAGCGTCCTTAAGAGTTGCTGATCCAGAATTTACTTCATGGACTTCAGCTCCTAAAAGCTTCATTCTATAAACGTTAAGCGATTGTCTCCTCACATCCTCAGATCCCATGTATATATGACAATCTAATCCAAGCCTAGCCGCAACCGTAGCAGTTGCAACTCCATGTTGACCTGCACCAGTTTCTGCAATTATCCTTTTCTTTCCCATATATTTAGCTAAAAGGATTTGTCCAACTGTATTATTTATTTTGTGAGCGCCGGTATGATTTAAATCTTCCCTTTTTAACCAAATTGAAGCGGTGTTGTAATGCTCAGTGAGCCTTTTTGCAAAGTATAAAGGAGATGGTCTTCCGACAAATTCAGCTAGATCTCTATGAAACTCGGCATTAAAATCATTATTATCCTTTAGAGTCTTATAAGTCTGTTCTAATTCATTAAGGGCATACATGAGAGTTTCTGGAACAAACTTCCCTCCATATTCGCCGAAGAATCCATCTTTATCAGGTAAATTGTCTTTCATTTTTTTATCAAGCTTAGTATTTCAATAATCTTTGAGTGGTCTTTTAAGCCCGGAGAAGATTCTACCCCAGAATTAAAATCTAGACACCATGGATCTATTTTTAAGGCATTTTCTAGATTTTCAATAGACAATCCTCCTGAAAGAATTATCTTTTTATCAAGAAATAAATCTTGATTAAGTATTTTCCAATCAAAGCTGCTTCCAGTTCCTCCATAAACACCTTCTCTAAAGGTATCACATAAAATTGCTTCAGCATTTTTGAAGTGTTTCATGTCTTCAAGAGACTTAGAATCTTTTATTCTTAATGCTTTCCAAAATTCGCAATCAAATAATTTACAAAAATCTTCTGATTCGTCACCATGAAATTGAATGATTGGATTTTCAAAGTAACCTAATGAAGAGCTAACAAATGATTTTTCAGGATTAGCAAATACGCAGACAGGCCTAGTTTTTTGGAAATCTGTATTTTTTATCTCATTTATAAATGCATGAGTAACATTTCTAGGACTATTTTCATGAAAAATAAAACCAACATAGTCAACTCCATTTTCAATAAGAAAATTTAATGTTTCTATTTCTGTTATTCCACAAATTTTTATTTTCATATTCAAATTAAAGGGCTCTTTTCCGGCTTAAGCTTTGTAATATTTTCATAACTCGGGCCAAGAAAAATTAATCCTCTGGGATTTATAGTTGTGCCAGCATTATTCCTATCCTTGCTTTCAAGTATTTCTTTTAATGAAATTTTAATTTGGTATTTACCAATCTCTAATAAAGTCCCGACAATTATTCTAACCATATTTTGTAAAAATGCATTTGCAGTTATTTTTATTTCGATGATATCCCCTAATTTATTAATTTCTATTTCTTTTATATTCCTTTCAGGATTATTAGATCCGCAACTTAGACTCCTAAATGATGTGAAATCATGTTTTCCAATTAGGTACTTGGACTCCTCTTTCATTTTATTAATATCTAGCTCTGCCTGCTCCCAATAATAAAAATCATCAAGTAAAACATTTCTAGATGGGCTATTAAAAATTAGATAAGAGTATGTTCTATCAATTGCATCAAATCTTGAATGAAATGAGTCTTCTACTCTTTCTAAATCAGCTACAGATATATCATTTGGAAGATTTGAATTTAGGCCATTGATCCATTGCATATCTGATCTATCTTGACTTACAACTACATCAAAAACCTGACCAAGCGCATGAACACCTTTATCAGTTCTCCCTGAGTAATTCATCTGCAAGTTATCAACAGAAATTCCTTTGAAAGCTTTTATAAGCTCATCTTGAATAGAGTTAGCATTTTTTTGAGATTGAAAACCGGAATAATTAGTCCCTTTATATTGAATCTTGAAGGCTATTTTCAACTTTAACCCCCTATATTTTTGATCTCAGATCAATCGCCTGCTGAATAAGTTTTTGATTTTTTGCTTTATCGATAATTTCATCTAATAAAGTTTTGGCTTTTTCATAATCCTTCATTTCATATAGGGTTATAGCTAAATCAAACTGCTGAATGAAAGGATCATTTTTGATACTAAGTCCCTTAGGCATTGATGATAAAGCATCATCTGTTTTAGATTCACTTTTAGCATTAACTAAATTCCTTCTAATTAAGAAAATTGCTATTAGAAATCCTACAGCTAGGCTCACTAAACTCACTATAAGTAGTTGCAAAATATTTACTCCAGAATTAATTTCTTCATTTAAAATTTCTGTTTCCTCATTTCTTTCAATTTCAATTATTCTTGTTTGGGATTCAATTATAGCTTGAGGATCTGGAGTAGTTGGTTCTTGATTTTGGATATCAAAATTTTCTATTTTCTCCTCCTGAATTACTTCAATTTCCTCTTGAATAATTGCTTCTGGTTCTGGAGCTATCAATGTGAGCATTTGCTGTGTCTCAAAAGTATTAGTATCTATCATCTCCCTGATACTAAACTTTGCATAAGACTTATCAATTTCTCTAATTGACTGTAATTCGGGAACAAGAATATCCATATCATTTCTAATTAAATTAATATTATCGTCAATGAAGGCATCTCTATTATTCTCAAAAATACTCCACATTACTTGATAAATACTTAGATCATCGTAATTAAGCGATTTAGCCATAGACCAGACGGTAGTAATTTCATCAGCTAATATGACAAGCTCGCTATAGGTTTCTTCTTCCTTAATAATTTGAGGACTAGAATCCTCTGCAGTTTCATTTTGAAGAATAGAGGTATATGAATCATCTGAAAGAAAAATAAAAAAGTCTTTTCTGTAATCTTGTATTTCAATTGTAAATAGAGCATAAGGGCTATCAGTATCTTTTAGTTTCTCAAAACTTAAATTGTATTCACTGATATTTTCTTTACTTAAACTCAAATTAAAAAGTGAATCTTTTATTGAAGATGATGTTTGATACTCAAAAATACTGATATCGCTTTTATCAATTTCTTCCGAAGAATTAATTGATATTACTATCTGTACAGCATTTTCATCTTGAAAAGTTTTTGAAGATATATAGGTAATTTCTGAAGATAAAATTGATGAAAAGGTTATGAAAAAAAGAAAAAAGCTAATCTTTTTAATTTTCATCAGTTTTTTTCATTAATTCTAAGATTTGAACTGCATTTAAGGCAGCACCTTTTCCAAATACATTATCAGCTACAATCCAGCAGGATATCCAATCTTCATTATTAATTTTACTTGCACGAATTCTTCCAACATAAACGTCACTTGTTTTATTTGCATTTTCAAGAGCAGTTGGAAAAGCTTCTTTTGATGGATCATCAATTACTTTTATGCCCTCTTTGCCTTCGAGTAATTTTATTATGCTTGATCTTGAGGCCTCATTTCTTACTTTTATAAAAACTGATTCAGAGTGTCCATTTATTACCGGCACTCTTACGCAAGTAGAAGTTACGTGAATTTTTTCATCTAATATTTTTTTTGTTTCCCAGTCGAGCTTCATTTCTTCTTTCGTAAAACCATTATCTAAAAATTTATCACATTGAGGTATAACATTTCCTGCTATAGTTTTAGAAAATATATTGGATATAGTGGAGATTGACTGAGACTGATTTTCAAGCTCTTTTATACCCTGCTCACCTGCACCCGATACTGCTTGAAAAGTAGTTATCATTACACTCTCGATACCAAATTCTTTATGGATGTGATCGAGGATCATCAAGAGCTGAGCTGTTGAGCAGTTCGGATTAGCAACTAGATTGGTTTTCTTACTAATTATATTCCCATTAATTTCTGGGATTATAAGAGGTACATCATCTTCATATCTAAAGTAGGAAGACATATCTAAAACCTTACAATCGGATTCAATAAACTTATTCGCATAATCCCTTGCTACTTCAGAACCAGCAGACAATATTGCATAGTCAGGCTTATTAAAATCAAATTTATCAATGTCTTCAATAATGCAATCTTTATTTAAAAAATTTATTGAAGAGCCAGCTGATTTTTTGCCTAATAAGAAAATCTCATCTATTTTGAATTCTCTTTTTTGTAGTTGTTCTAGTAAATTTCTCCCAACTAATCCGGATGCTCCAACTATAGCCAACTTAGACATCAGATTTTTCCTTGATTATTGGAATTAGTTCAGATGCAACCTCACCAGTCTTTAAGAAAGATGTATCTTCTGTTAAATCTTGTGTTCTAAAACCTCTTGAAATAAATTCTTTTACAGATTCTTCGATTATGTTTGCTACTTCGTGATTTTCAAGAGAGTACCTAAAAGCCATTGCTAGAGAGAGGATCATTGCTAAGGGATTTGCTAAGTTCTTGCCAGCTATATCAGGTGCGCTGCCGTGACACGGTTCATACATTCCTTGAGAAGAACTGTTGAGTGATGCGGAAGGCAGCATACCTATAGAGCCAGTTAGTGTTGCAGCAATATCAGATAAAATATCACCAAATAGGTTACTAGAAACAATTACATCAAACTGATTGGGATCAAGCACTAATTGCATTGCAGTATTGTCAGCAAGCTGATGTGTCAATTCAACATCAGGATACTCCTTTGATAGGTTTGTAATTATTTCTCTCCAAAACTTTGAAACTTCAAGAACATTTGCTTTTTCTACTGAACATAGTTTTTTATTTCTTTTTTGAGCTGATTCAAATGCTACTCGACCAATTCTTTCAATCTCTTTTTCGTCATAAATCATGGTATTAAAAGCATGTGGAGGGTTTGAAGAAGTTTCAATTCCTCTTGGCTCTCCAAAATAAATACCGCCTGTTAACTCTCTTACTATTAAGATATCTAAATCATTGATAATTTCCTCTTTTATTGGTGAAGCTGAAGCAAGCTCATTAAAAAGGAAGGCAGGCCTGAGGTTAGCAAATAATCCAAGCTCTTTTCTTAATCCTAACAATGCTTGCTCTGGTCTTTTATCCCAATCTAAATCCTCCCATTCTGGACCACCTACAGCTCCGAAGAGAATAGCATCAGATTTTCTGGCTATCTCCAAAGTCTTATCGGGAAGAGGATGACCAGTCTTATCATAGGCTGCTCCGCCAACATCATGAATTTCAATATCAAGATCAAGAGAGTATAGATCTTTAATAAATCTTAATATCTCCATTGCAGAACTTGTTACTTCAGGACCGATGCCATCACCCGGCAAAATAAGAATTTTTTTATTCATTCAAAAATCCATGGATTATTTTCTTTTCTATGTTCTTCAAATTTCTTAATTAATTCTGAATCTTTAAGAGTAATATCGATCTCATCAAGGCCATAAATGATTCTTTCAGCTAAATTATTATCAAGTACAAAATCAATAGAGAGTTTATCTTTAAAAAGTATAACTTTATCTTTTATATTTACTGAAATAGATACTGGATTATCTGTAGACAATGAAAATAGTTTGTCTATTTCAGTTTTTTTGAGCTTTAATGGTAAGACACCATTTTTGAAACAATTATTATAAAAAATATCGCCAAATGAGCTTGCTATAACAACTTCAATACCAAAGTCTCTGAGAGCCCAAACTGCATGCTCTCTACTTGAGCCGCATCCAAAATTATCTCTTGTAAGCAAAACTTTAGATTCATCATAAGGCGCATTGTTAAGAATGAACTCATGATTGATTTTTCTTTCAGTCTTTTTCATTCCAAGACGACCCTGATCTTTATATCTCCAGCCATCAAAAAGATAATCCTCGTATCCAAATTTTTTAATAGATTTTAAATATTCTGTTGGGATAATTTGATCAGTATCTATATTATCTCTATCAATTGGAGCTACAATGCCTTCAATAAAATCTTTCATCTTAAATCTCTTTTACAATCCTTCCGTTTATTGCAGTTAGAGCAGCCATCTTTGGGCTCATTAAATGCGTTCTACCTAAGTTACCCTGACGACCCTCAAAATTCCTATTTGAAGTTGAAGCACATCTTTCATAGGGACTTAATTGGTCAGGATTCATGCCTAAGCACATAGAGCAACCCGGTGCCCTCCACTGAAATCCAGCATCAATAAATATTTTATGAATTCCCTCCTTCTCAGCTTGTTCTTTAACCATTCCAGACCCTGGAACAACAATAGCTTCTTGGATATTTTCAGAAACCTTTTGACCTTTTAAAACTTCTGCGGCTTCTCTTAGATCTTCAATTCTAGAATTAGTACATGATCCAATGAATACTTTATCGAAATCTAAATCGCTCAATTCCTGATTATCTGACAATCCCATATAATTTTTAGCTAGATCTAAGCTTTTTCTTTTTTCAGCAGAAAAAATTGAGCTCGATGGAATCTTTTCGTTGAAATCAATTACCATTTCTGGTGATGTGCCCCAAGAAACTTGAGGATTAATCTTTGATACATCAATATCAATTTCTTTATCGAACATTGCTTCTTTATCAGTTGTTAAATTTTTCCATTTTTTAATAGCATCATTTATTAAATTAGCTTCAAGGTTTGAATGTTTTTTAACGTATTCAATAGTTTTATCATCAACAGACACTAATCCTACTTTAGCTCCTGCCTCAATAGACATATTGCATATTGTCATTCTGGCTTCCATAGAGATATTTCGTATATATGATCCTGCAAATTCAACTGCATATCCTGTTCCACCTGCAGTTCCTATTGTCCTAATTAAATATAAAATAATATCTTTCGAGGATACTCCTTCTTGTATCGACCCCTCAAAATTTATTCTCATATTTTTAAGCTTCCTTACTTTTAAACTTTGAGTGGCAAGAACATGCTCCACTTCAGATGTTCCAATTCCCATTGCAAGACAACCAAAAGCACCATGAGTTGAAGTATGAGAGTCGCCGCAAACAATACTCATTCCAGGAAGCGTTAAGCCTAATTCTGGTCCAATTACATGAACTATACCTTGATTATTTGAGTTGATATTAAATTGTTTTATGCCGAAATCATTACAATTTTTGTCTAACTCAACAACCTGCAACTTTGAGATATTGTCCTCAATGCTCTCAATGCTAAATTTGTTATCCCTTGTAGTTGGAACATTGTGATCTGGAGTAGCAATGTTTGCATTAATTCTCCATGGTTTGAGTGATTTTTTTTTGAGGCCCTCAAAAGCTTGAGGAGATGTTACTTCATGAAGAAAATGTCTATCAATATAAATTAGTGAGTCTCCATCATCATAGGATCTTATTAAGTGCTCATTCCAGAGCTTGTCATATATGGTGTATCCCATTATTCCGTTACAAATGGGAGTTTTTGATCAACATCACCGCACTGTGCCTGGTTTCTTAGAAAATGGTCAATTAAAACAAGATTCACCATTGCCTCCGCAATTGGTACTGCTCGAATTCCAACACAAGGATCATGTCTTCCTTTAATTTTAAGCTCAACCTCATTTCCATCTTTATCTATGGATGTGGTAGCTTTACTTATGCTAGATGTGGGTTTAATTAAAAAACTTATATCAATATCATCACCATTTGAAATTCCACCAAGGATTCCACCAGAATTATTTGAATCGAATCCGGTCTTGGTAATTTCATCTCTTAGCTCAGATCCTTTAGAAAATGGAATCTTGTCAGAGTTGCCAATAGAAACTGATTTTACAGCATTGATACTCATTATGGCTTTTGCTAAATCAGCATTTAATTTATCGAAAACAGGTTCTCCAAGCCCAACCGGGCAGTTTTGAACTTTAACATTTAGCTTGGCGCCTATTGAATCGCCTTCTTTGATGAGTTCTTCAAAAAACTCTTCAAGTGAGCTAATTTTTGATCTATCAGGAAAGAAGAATTTATTTTCATTTACAAATTCAAGATCAACTGCGTCAGCAGAAATACTTCCGATTTGTGATACAAAGCCCTTAGTTATAATTCCATGTGTATTTAAGTACTTTTTAGCAACTGCTCCTGCAGCAACTCGCATTGCAGTCTCTCTTGCACTTGATCTGCCACCACCTCGGTAATCTCTAATACCATACTTTCCTTGATATGTGAGGTCAGCATGATTTGGCCTAAATGTATCTTTAATATTTGAATAATCTTTTGAAATCTGATCTTCATTTTTAATTAACAATGCTATGGGAGTTCCAAGGGTTTTTCCTTCAAAAACTCCTGACATAATTTCAACTTTGTCATCTTCTTTCCTCTGGGTAGTAACATCTGATTGGCCAGGCTTTCTTCTATCAAGCTCCATCTGAATATCTTCATTTTTTATTTCAAAATTAGGTGGACATCCGTCAATTATGCAGCCCATAGCTTCGCCATGACTTTCACCAAAAGTCGTCACAGAAAAGGTTTTTCCAAATGTGTTACCTGACATAGCGGATTATTATATGCTATTTTTTAAAAAACGCTTGGATTATAAGTGTTTCAGAGAGATAGAAGCTTTTGAAAATCAACTACACTCATAGATGTAAGCTTATCGAAATCTAGGAACTCTTTATAAATCTGCTCTGATTTCTCATCGTCAAAAACAGTTTTTAGATTACTTAAAAACTTTTTCTCAAGCACAGGAATGCCTTCATTTCTTCTTCTTCTATGGCCAATAGGATACTCAACCTCAATTTCTTGAGTGGAAGAACCATCTTTGAAAAGTACTCTCAATTTGTTAGCTATTGATCTCTTTTCAGGATCAAGATAATCCACAGAATATTTTTTATTCTCGGTAACAACCATTTTTGATCTTAATTCATCAATTCTTGGGTTCTGTGCGACTTCATCTTCATAGTCCTCAGCTACTAAATCACCTTTAAGAAGACCAATAGCAACCATATATTGAAGACAATGATCCCTATCTGCAGGGTTATTGAGTTCGCCAACTTTGGAAATGATTCTTATTGCTGACTCATGTGTTGTTATCTCAATTTTATCAATTTCATCAAGCCTATCGATAATTTCAGGATGTATGCTCACTGCTGCCTCAACTGCTGTTTGTGCGTGGAATTCAGCAGGAAAACTAATCTTAAATAAAACATTTTCCATAACATATGAACTAAAGCTTTGTGGAATTCTTAAAGACTCACCTTTAAAAAGGACATCTTCAAACCCCCATGTTTTTGCAGTTAAAACACTTGGATACCCCATCTCTCCTGATAAGGTAATCATTGCTAGTCTTACTGCGCGACTTGTCGCATCACCGGCAGCCCAGCTTTTTCGTGACCCTGCATTTGGAGCATGTCTGTATGTTCTCAAGCTTTGTCCATCCAACCATGCATGAGTTAGAGCATTGATAACATCTTCTTTATTTCCACCTAAAATTTTTGTTGCTACTGCAGTTGATGCTACTTTGACAAGAACTACATGATCTAAACCAACTCTGTTGAAGCTATTTTCGAGAGCTAAAATGCCTTGGATTTCATGAGCTTTAATCATCATTTCCAGAATATCCAATACTTTTAGTGGTTCTTTACCAGCTTCAATGTTCTTTTGAGAGACATAATCTGCGCAAGAAAGTATTGCACCAAGATTATCTGATGGATGTCCCCACTCAGCTGCAAGCCAAGTATCATTAAAATCAAGCCATCTTATGATACATCCAATATCAAATGCTCCCTTTACGGGGTCTAATAAATTAGAGGTTCCTGGAACTCTAACGCCATATGGTACTTCTGTACCTTCAACAACTGGCCCAAGTAATTTTGTACAAGCTGGAAAACTTAATGCTAGCAAACCACATCCTAAAGTGTCTATTAAACAACTTTTTGCAGTTTCATAGGCTTCATCTGATTGGATCTCATAATCCATTACATAATCAGCAATTTTAATTATTAATTCATCAGGGTCTGGTCTTGAGTTAATATCAAAAAATTGCGACATTACCTTACCTCTATAATCAATTCATCAGAGATTATTGGGTCTTCATGAGGAATATGTGCGAAGTTTCCAAGAACTAACCTTAATTTGTGAACTCCTTTTGGTAACTCGATAGTGTCTGAAGTTTGTCCTTTGCCGTAATGTATGTGATTTTCATCTGAAGGGATTGGCCTAGTTAAATCAGGAAGTGGAACATTGATAAGAAGATGATGGTGTCCGGAATCACAAGCCATTTGTCCAGCTGGTGCAATATTAAAATTTTTAATACCAAACTCCAAATTAATTACTCCTGTCGAGGTTACTAAATCTTCATTAGGGGTAATAAAAAATACTTCTGGCTTGCCCTCTCTGCATTCTAATGAATCAAAATCATTAGAGGTAGTTTCTAAAGAAAAAAATAGAAATGAGATAATTAAACTAAAGATTTTTAGCATTTAATCTCTATCTTGAAGATCGACCCAAGTCGCAGATTCGGGTCCAATATATTCTTCACTAGGTCTTATAATTCTATTATCTGCTCTTTGCTCCATCACATTGGCAGCCCATCCAGAGGTTCTACCAATTACAAAAAGTGGAGTAAAGATTGGTGTTGGTATGCCTAAAAAATTATATGTAGATGCCATATAAAAATCTGTATTTGCAAAGAGATTTTTTTCTTCGCTCATTACCTTTTCAATTTCTTCCGAAACCTCATAAATGACAGGGTTGGATGCACTTGAGCTAAGTTTCTTTGCCCAGGCTTTTACAATCTTGTTTCTAGGATCCTCATCTGAATAAACTGCATGACCGAAACCCATAATCTTTTCTTTGTTTGCTAGCATATTCTTCACACCAACATTAGCATCTTCCCTTGAAGAAAATCTTTCTATCATTTCCATAGCTGCTTCATTAGCGCCACCATGAAGTGGTCCTCTTAATGTTCCTATTGCCGCAGTAATACATGAATGCATATCAGACAGTGTTGATGCACACGTTCTAGCTGTAAATGTCGATGCATTAAAGCCATGTTCTGCATAGCATACAAGAGAAGTATCAAGTGCTCTAATGTGTTCATCGCTTGGCTCGCTTCCTGTAAGTAAACTTAAAAACTGGCCGCCCATAGTTTTATGATCTGTAAGAGTATCTATATCTTCACCAAAATGAGATGCTCTATACCAATATGTCATTATTGAAGGCATGGCAGCAAGAATTCTATCAGCTGTATCATTTTGATTAGTGAAATCTCCTTCTGGCTCTAGATTTCCTAACATAGAAGTACCAGTTCGAAGCACATCCATTGGATGAGTTTCTTTTGGTATTGCTGTTAAAACATTTTTTAACTCTCTTGGTAAATCTCTATAGTTCCTGAGCTTCGAAGTATAAGAGTCGTATTCATCTTGATTAGGTAATTTTCCATAAAGAAGCATATAGGCAACTTCTTCAAAAGTTGCTTTCTCCGCTAAATCTTCAATCGCGTAACCTCTGTAAGTCAGGCCTTTACCCTCTTTACCTACAGTTGAAAGTGCAGTTTCTCCTGCAACTTGACCTCTTAATCCGGCTCCTTCAAGCTTCTTTCCCATCAATGATCCTCCATATTCTTTATGTACTCATCCAGATTCTTTTCAAAGTTCAAGTAATCTAGTCTGTCATAAAGTTCGTCACGCGTTTGCATTATATCTAAAACATTTTCCTGCGTCCCATTTTTTAGTATTGATTCATATACTTTTTCAGTGGCCTTAGAGGAAGCTCTAAAAGCAGATAAAGGAAATAGCATCATATCTACACCAGCATCCATTAATTCGTGATCTTTAAAAAGAGGTGTTTTACCAAACTCAGTAATATTTGCAAGAATTGGTTTTTGAATAGCTTCTTTTAGCTCTTTATAGTCTTGAAGAGAGGTTATAGCTTCAAGAAATATTCCATCAGCTCCTGCATTAATATATTCTTTTGATCTTTGGATACAACCTTCAATACCCTCTGAGGCGAAAGCATCCGTTCTTGCAATAATAAAGAAATTTGGATCAGTTCTTCCTTCAACTGCGCTTTTAATTCTTTCACACATCTCTTTTGATGAAATCAACTTTTTATTTGGTCTATGTCCACATCTTTTTGCTTCGATTTGATCCTCTAAGTGAACAGCAGCAGCTCCAGCTTCAATCATTTTTTCAATACTATTTGAAATGTTAGTTCCATCACCCCATCCTGTATCTATATCTACCAATAATGGTAATGAAGTTGATTTAGAAATCCTTTTAACATCTACCAATACATCTTCAAGAGATGTTAAGCCTAGATCAGGAATACCATATGACGCAGAAGCTACTCCACTTCCTGATAAATAAATACATTTATGACCCGATCTCTCTGCAAGAATTGCAGAATATGCATTTATAGCACCAACAATCTTTAAGGGATTGTTTTCTTCAAGTGCTTCTCTAAATCTTTTTCCTGCCGACATTTTTATGAGTAAAACTTTACTCCTCTTATAATTCTGTCTCTATTATTTTCCCTTCTCCATCTATTTGTATCTCTGAGACTATAGACACATCCGCAATACTCTTGCTGATAAAACTTTTCACGTTTTGAGATTTCTATCATTCTTGAGGAGCCACCATCTTTTCTCCAATTGAAATCCCAGTAACTTACATCTTTATACCTCTCTGCAGCTCGTTTTCCAGAGTCATTTATTTGATTCATATCTTTCCATCTTGAGATACCCAGTGTTGTGGCGAAATAGTTGAAATTATTCTCATGAGCATAAAGTGCTGATCTTTCAAATCTCATATCAAAGCAAACTGTACATCTTTTTCCTCTTTCGGGTTCATTCTCTAAGCCTTTTACTCTTTGAAACCAGTTATCCTTATCATAGTCTGCATCAATAAAATCAAATCCAAGCTTCTCGCAGAATCTTTTATTTTCTTCCTTTCTTATTTCATATTCTTCCAACGGATGGATATTTGGATTATAAAAGTAAACCGTAGTTTTAATATTTGCTGCTGCAACAGCCTCCATAATTTCACCTGCACATGGCGCACAACAGCTGTGCAAAAGAAGATTATTTTCTCCTTCGCTTAACTCAAGATCAGGTCTTATATATTCTTTCAAGGACAGTTTATTCATGCTGGTAAATAGAATTTTCAAAAAGTTTGGCTTCTAGGTCATTATAGTCTTTTACTACCTCTATTTCAGGATGCTTAGATGTAACTTTCTCTGGAGCATTTATAAAAAAACCTTTTTCACAAACTTCAAACATCTGAATATCATTGAAAGAATCACCAGCAGCAAAACATCTATATCCTAAACCTTGAAATGATTTAATGGCTTCTTGTTTAGCTTTTTCTTGCCTAAGTTTATAAGAAGAAATCATACCATCTTTAACATTTAGGGTATGACAGAGTAATAGAGGAAAGCCTAACTTCTCCATAAGCGGAGAAGCAATTTCATGAAATGTATCAGATAGTATTACTACCTGAAAATTTTGTCTTAGGTTATCTAAAAAATCTCGCGCGCCATCAAGAAGTTTTACTTTTGAAGATGACCTTTGAATATCTTTTAAAGTTATCCCTTCTTGCTCCATAACCACAAGGCGAGCATCCATTAAATCTGAGTAGCTGGGAATATCTCTGGTAGTTTTTGCAAAATCTTCTATTCCTGTATCTTCAGCAACCTGTTGCCAAATTTCTTCGGTCAACGTACCTTCCATATCTAAACATACAATTTCCAATTACTTTACCTCGTTTTTTACACCATAAGGAACATGAGCTGAAGTAATTTTACCCGATGCGTCTTGAATATTCTTCAACTGATCATCAAAAAAGATGTCGGCTTGAAATGATTTTAAAAAATCTTCTTTTGACATACCTCCTAGAAAAAGAGATTCGTCAATTCTTACTCCCCATTCACGAAGAGTTTTAATTACTCTTTTATGAGTTGGAGCTGATCTAGCAGTTACCAGCGCAGTCCTTATTGGACACTCATCAAGAGTAAACTCTCTTTGAAGTCTATTTAATTCCATCAAAAAAGGTTTCATTGGTCCTGGCTCTAAGCTAATCTTCTCGCCCTTAGTTTCATTCTTTATAAATGCTGAAATCCCTTTTTCATGATAGATTTTCTCAGATTCATCTGAAAAGATCACAGCATCTCCATCAAAAGCAATTTTTAATAGATGACTGTCTTGCTTGAAGTTACTTTTACCAGAAATTATCGTTGCAGAAGCAACATTGCTTTCGATAGCCATCCTTACATCTTCATTGCTACTTGAAAGAAAGAGGTCAATGTTGAAATCTTTCACATATTTATGAGGGCTTTCTCCACCACAAAAAACGGCTCTTGAAATATCAAGACTATGAGCTTCAATAGAATTGAAAACTCTCAAGCCTGTGTCTGCTGAGTTTCGAGATAACAAAATGACTTCTACTCTATCTTTGGATTTATATAAATTATTTATTTCAAGGATTTTCTTGACTAGCCCAAAAGCATTGCCAGGGTTTAAGATCTTTTCTTCATTGAGGATTTGATATTCTCTATATGCATCGACACCATCTCTTTCAAAAATTTTATGGCTTTCATCAAGATCAAACAATGCTCTAGAGGAGATACCAATTACTAATTTTGATTTTTTCATT
The DNA here is from genome assembly GCA_028404565.1 of Pseudomonadota bacterium. GTDB lineage: Bacteria > Pseudomonadota > Gammaproteobacteria > Magnimaribacterales > D2472 > CACNXK01. Next base: position 120,353 of record JAOOBR010000001.1, read on the forward strand.
TCAAGTTGATTATAAAGTAAATATTATTTATACTGTATATATATTCAGTAAAATTATGAAAGAACTTACAATTCAGCAAAAGAAAGTACTTCAATGTATTAAATTTTATATTAAAAAGACTGGTTTCCCACCAACTAGAGCGGATATTTGTAGAGAGCTAGGCTTTAAATCCCCTAATGCAGCGGAGAGCCACCTAAGAGCTCTTGAAAAAAAGGGCTATATAACGATTGAGAATGGAGCATCTAGGGGTATAAATCTGACAGAAAACACTGCTGAAAAATCTCAGACAATTCCTGTTATTGGTTTAGTCGCTGCAGGATCACCAACTCTTGCAGATGAAAATATTGAAAAGCATATACCATATCAAGAGTCACTTTTCTTATCTGACTTCGATTACTTTTTAAGAGTAAAGGGTCTTAGTATGAAAGATGCTGGAATCATGGAAGATGATCTTGTTGCCATTAAGAAGACATCAGAGGTTAGAAATGGGGATATAGTTGTAGCGAGGATAGATGATGAAGTAACGCTAAAATACTTCCAGTCATCGGGTAATCAAATAAAACTTATCCCGGCAAACGATGATTTCGATGAAATATACATTAACAAAGAAACAGAAGGATTCTTTATAGAGGGAAAAAGCGTAGGTTTAATTCGAGAAAATTAGTGTAGAGTAACTTCTTTTTTCTTTATATTATCTAACTGCGAATCAAAAAATTCATCAAAATCGGAAACATTGCCGCTTATAGATTCAATGCCAGCTCTTATCATCTCTTTAGCAATATGAAGTTCTTGTCCTTGAAGTAGCTGCTTTGACTCACCCGAAAACTTAATTTTAACCAAGGGATTTTCCTTGTCATCAGACCTTCTTAGGACAATTGTGCCGTCTGATAATTGGGCTAATTCAAGGTAATTATTCATTTTTTTTGGTTTTGTTCAGCGTAACACCAACTTCATAAAAAGCAAGCTACTATTCTTATTTAATGAGTTTTAATAAGATTTCAAGTGGTTATTTTTCTTTTCTCTGCCAACTACCCTCCTCGAAGAAGTAGTTATTTCCAGTCCTCTTGCCATCTTTTTCTGCAGAAAGATAATGAATGTCTAAATTTTTGTTATATCTAATTACCAAGGGTGATCCATCCAGGTCATTATCAGGACCATCTATAAGGTAATGATGCTTTTCAGGTAGAAGTTCCTTTACTTCATCAATAACTTTTAATTCAGCTGACTTTATTGCTCTTGTTTCCCTATTCTTTGGAAATTGACTAGCTGCCAAGAAAAGTCCTTTTAAGCTATCTCTTAGAAGGAATATATCTTCAACCTTTTCACATGCAATGTTTGTATTTATTGGATCCATAACAATTGGTTTGGGTTCACCGTTTCTCATTAACTGTCTTGTTGCTCCGCAATTATCATTTTGACAAAGGAAATATTTACCAAACCTTCCAGTTTGTAATTGCATTTCTGCTCCGCACTTATGACACTCAAGAGTTGGGCCGTCATATCCCCTAATCTTAAATTTACCATCCTCTAAAAGAAATCCTGAACATTCAGGATTATTTGCACATACATGAATCTTTCTGTTTTCATCTATTAAATAGTTATCCATACTTGTTTCACATATATGACATCGTTTTTTGATAAAAAGATTTGAGGCTTCCTCTTGGTCATCAACGCTTATTGCCTCATCTCCACTTATGAGATTCATGGTGTGCTTACATTGCTCATCACCGGACTTGTGATAACCCTCACAACCCAAAAATACTCCATTTGCTGAGTTTCTTATGAGCATATTACTTTTGTTACATGAGGAACAAACTATATCGGTCTTCGTTGGATCATTTGGTTTCATTCCATCCTTAGCCGATCCTGCACTATTAAGATCATCTTGAAATGTTTGATAAAACTTATTTAAAACTGATTTCCACTCAAGATTGCCAGACGCAATTTCATCAAGTTCATTTTCTAAATTAGCTGTAAAGTCATAATCCATAATTTCATTGAAACTTTCTATAAGCCTGTCAGAAACAATCAAGCCAATTTTATTTACAAAGAATCTTTTATTTTCAAGCTTCACATAACCTCTAGCCTGAATTGTAGAAATAATTGCTGCATATGTTGATGGTCTTCCTATTCCTTTGCTTTCAAGCTCCTTTACAAGTGCTGCCTCGGAGAATCGAGCAGGAGGCTTCGTAAACTTTTTTTCATTCTTTACTTCGACCAATTTTAAAACTTGCCCTTCTTCTAAACTTGGAAGGTTTTCTTCATCTGATTTTTTGGCATTTTGTGAAGATATTTTTGTATAACCATCAAAAATTACTTCTCTTCCTCTTGCACTGAAAACATAATCATCAAGAACAACTTTTGCATTAATTGATAAATATTTTGCATCTGGCATTTGGCATGCAATAAACTGTCTCCAAATTAAGTCGTATAATTTTACTTCTTCTTCTGAGTGACCGCTGAGCTTTTCGGGAGTTAAGCTTGCGCTTGTAGGTCTTATTGCCTCATGCGCCTCTTGAGCATTTTCTTTCCCTGAATATATTCGCGGTTTTTGCGTTAGGTATTCTTCAGCAAGAGTATCTTTAATAAATAATCTTGCATCTTCAATTGAATCATTACTTAAGCTAGGAGCATCGGTTCTCATATAGGTGATTCTTCCAGCTTCATAAAGCTTTTGGGCAACTCGCATTGTTCTTGAGACCCCAAAACCCAACTTCGAGCTAGCGGCCTGCTGAAGAGTTGATGTTATAAAGGGTGCTTTTGGTTTAACTGTAGTTGGTTTTTTAGTGATTTCAGATATTTCTAAACTTGAACTACCTACTAGCTCCTCTATTTTCTTCGCTTCACCCTCTTTTAGAAGAGGATCGCTTTTTTTTCTATTTAACTTAAATAAGATTTCTTCATTATTAAAATCTTTTAAAGTTGCTGAAACTTCCCAAAATTCCTCTGGTTGAAATTGTGAAATTAATTTTTCTCTTTCGCAAAGCAATCTTAATGCAACAGATTGAACTCTTCCTGCAGATAAACCTCTTGCAATTTTTTTCCACAATAATGGAGACAGTTCAAAGCCTACCACCCTATCAAGAAATCTTCTTGCTTGTTGGGCATTTACTAGATCTTGATCTATTTCCTTAGGATCTGAGAAAGATTCTAATATTGAACTTTTTGTAATTTCATTAAATCTTACTCGGTGATATTCAAATTTATTTTTTCCTAAAGCTTCTTTCAAATGCCAAGCTATAGCCTCTCCCTCTCTATCAAGATCAGTAGCAAGATAAACTTTTTCTACTTCCTTTGAAGCTTTCCTTAAATCTTTTATTACCTTTTCTTTATCAGGGATAATTTCATAATTGGCAGACCATCCATCGTCAGGATTTACACCCATTCTCCTAATTATCCTTCTTCTTTCTTGCTCTTTTTTTAATCTAGCCTTTTCTTCAGGACTAGCGTCTTTTGGGATTGAATTTTGTCTCTTAGCTTTTGATTTTCCCTTTGGTAAATCTCTGATATGACCTACACTTGATTTAACAATATATTCGTTACCAAGATATTTTGATATCGTCTTTGCCTTTGCAGGGGACTCTACAATTACAAGTGATTTTGACATAAATTTTGCTCTCCCTTTTTAGAAATAACATGTTTCTAATAATTTTGGCAAGAGATTATATAGAAAAATTCTTTAATTGTTTCTCAATTTTTTCCAATTCATCAATGCCAAGGTTCTCATTCCATAAAAACGATATGTATGAATCATTAAAAATAATTTCAAGTATTGAGCCAGGTAAATTCGATATTTTATTTTCTATTTCTTCAAAATTTTCATCGAATTTTAGTTTTATTGGGTCATACAAAGTAAGAGAAGATTCTTTAATAACATAGTGTGCATTTTTTAAATTGCTTATATTTTTGAGCGAGTAACAAACAAACTTAACATTTTTTGTAACAAACTTTTGCTTTGATGTTAGGGATGAGATTTGGAATCCCTTTTTTCTAGCTCTGAGTCTCAAATCTGAAAGCATGCGAGTTTGTTTGGTAGGAACTACTAAATTTATTGAGCCCACTAAAAATAGTATCACCAAGCCTATGATGATGAAGGTATTCATCTAGATAAGATTTTTTTTACGATTGCAGGTCCCTCGTAAATGAACCCAGTATAAATCTGCACCAAGCTAGCACCTAACCTTATCTTGTTTTCATAATCCTCTTTTGTGAAAACTCCGCCAACGCCAACTAAGAAAATATCTTTATCAAATTCATGTATCCTTTTTAAAAGTTGGGTAGATTTTTTAAATAAGGGTTTGCCAGAAATCCCACCTTTATGAAAGCACCCCTCAAGAATATCCTTGTCAATTGAAGTATTTGTAACTATCAATCCATTAATTTTTAAAGTTTTATATATGTTAATAATTTTAAGAATTGTCTCTTCGTCTTCATCTGGTGATATTTTTAGAAAAACTGGAATCTCAGTTTTATTTGTTGATTTGATTTCATTAATTCTTTTAAAAATCTTTTCAAGCTCATCTGGATTATGGAGTTTCCTTAATTTTGGAGTATTAGGCGAGGAGATATTTACTGTGACGTAATCACAATATTTGTAAACTTTTTCAAAGCAGAAGACATAATCCTCTATCCTTTTATCATTTGTGCTTTCTTTATTAGCTCCAATATTGACTCCAATTACTGCATCATATTTTTTATTTTTTATTTTAGAAACTAAATAATTAACTCCTTTATTATTAAATCCAAGCCTGTTGACAACTGCTTGCTGGTTTAAATATCTAAATACCCTAGGTTTTTGATTTCCCTCTTGGGGTTTTGGTGTAACTGTTCCAAGCTCAACAAATCCAAATCCAAGCGATTCAAGCTCATCAACATAATCGCCATTCTTATCAAGACCAGCTGCTACGCCCAGCGTGTTTCTAAATTTAAGATTGAAATATTCTTTAGGATTATCAAAATCTTTATTTTCAGGAAAGAAAAGCTTCAAAATCCTAACTTTATTTAAAATTTTTAAACTTAATAAAGCTAAATGGTGAGCGGTTTCCGGTGGGAAGAATCTAAAAATCTTTATAAAAGCTTTCAATCTATTTTTCTATAATGCTTTTGTATTTATCTATACTTAAAGCCCTATCAATAATTGCTGAAATATATCCTTCTTTGCTTCCGCAATCAAATCTTCTGCCTTCAAACTCTAATGCAAAAACATCTTGGTTTGAAATCAAGTCTTGAATTGCATCTGTCAGCTGTATTTCATTATTGAGACCAGGTTTTGTTTGTTCAATATTTAAGAAAATATCTTTTGACAATATATATCTTCCAAACACAGCTAAATTTGAAGGAGCATCAGCAGGTTTTGGTTTTTCAACTATGCCATCAACTTTTTCTATACCATCAATATTTTTTGAGCTAATAACTCCATAATTTGATACTTGATTTTCGGAAGCAGAAAAAACTCCAAGAACCGAGGACTCGGTTTTCTCATGAATTTCAAGGAGTTGCTTTAAGCAGCCCGGTTCAGACAAAATTAAGTCATCTGCAAGAATAATCCCAAAAAAATCATCTGTAATAATATGTTTTGCTTGAAGAATTGCATGCCCCAAACCATTTGGCTCACTTTGTCTTATAAATGAAAATTTAATTTCATCTAAATACTTGGGATGAATAATTTCAACAACTTCTGACTTTCCTGCATCTTTTAATCTGTGCTCAAGCTCATAATTCATACTAAAGTAGACTTCTATAGCTTTTTTAGTATGGCTTGTTACAAAAATTATCTCTTCAATTCCAGCTTCAATTGCTTCTTCAACTGCAAACTGAATTAAAGGTTTGTCAATTATTGGAAGCATCTCCTTTGGGATTGATTTTGTAACAGGGAGGAAGCGAGATCCAAGTCCAGCAACTGGAAAAACAGCTTGCTTTAATTTTGATTTACTCATAATTTTTTTGACTATTATACATCTGAAATAAATAACCACATGTGATTCCTGAAATTAGCCCTCCGAGATGAGCAAAATTTGCTATCTTTCCAAAACCTAGTAGATCTAAGAATCCTGTAAAACCAATAAATAGCCAAATAAACATGAATAAATAAATTGCCGGTGGGAATGAATATTTATTAATTCTTGAAAATGTTTCTTGAACAAAACAAAACCCTAATAATCCATATACAACTCCAGAAAGACCGCCAAATATTGATGGGCCAGAAAAAGCATATTGAGCATAATTACTAGAAGCTGAAGTAATAAAAATTAAGATCAAGAAAAGCCATTTGCCATCAAAATCTTCTATTTCCTTGCCCAAAATATAAACCCATAAGCAATTAAATATTAGGTGCGTTGGAGAAAAGTGAATAAGCATTGGCGTTATTAGTCTCCACCATTCATTACTTATTAAATAGGTTGTTTGAAAGTCATAAAATTGAATTTGATTGAAACTTATCAGGAATTTATTAAAAAATATTGGCTCTATAAGATTTAATTTAGAGCCAAAGCTTGAAGAAAAAGATACTAAACAAGCAAAAGCTATTAACCAGATAAATATTTTATTTGGTAGTTGCAAGATTATCTTTTAGTGACGTCCAATGCCCAGCCAAGCTTATCTCGACATGCTTCAAAGAAATTATAATTTGATGGATGGACTAATTTAAGGACATCACTTTTTTCAGATATATTTACTTTGGTGCCATAACTTATTGGTAGCTCTGTCTGACCATCGGCAGATATATATGCATTTTTGTCTGGACCACTAGTTACTTGTATCTCAACTTTTCGATCAGAAGAAATAATGAAGGGTCTTGAGGAAAGATTATGTGGCAACATCGGGATGATGCTCCAAACTTTAAGATTGGGATATATTATTGACCCTCCAGCAGATAATGAATAAGCAGTGGATCCTGTCGGAGTAGAAATAATTAATCCATCCGCTCTCTCTTCGAAGATAAGCTGATCATCAACAGTGACACTGAATTTCATCATTTGTGCATAAGATCCTGAGTGAAGAACTATTTCATTAAGACCAAAAATTTCTTTGTCACCGAATTCTGCTTTAACAAAAGATCTCTCTTCTATTTTAAAATTGCTATTGAACACATCATCGATTGATTGCTTAAAGTTATTTTCAGAGCTATCTGTTAGAAAACCAACTTGCCCAAAATTTACACCCATTATCGGTATGTCGTAAGCAATAAAGTCTCTGGCAGTTGAAAGCATTGTTCCATCACCTCCGAATACAATTATTAAATCAGATTGATCGCCAAGCTCATCTTTAGATAGCTTAGGAAAATCTTTTGGAGCATCTTCAGCTGATTCATGGAAATACAATTCTTTGGAGTGTGAAAGAATAGTTTCAATATGAGGAGATATATCTTTAACAAAAGATAAGGATTCCTTATAAATTACGCCAATTTTTTTAAACATAATTGAATTATACATCCATTAAAAAAGAATTTATTAACCGTTTTTTGGAGATCATTTCTTGATATTCAATGCAAAATATTTAAAAATTGATTTTTCAATTAACTTACATTTATAAATAATATGAGCGACTTAGAAAATTTTAGAGTTGAAGTCAAAGATTGGCTTGATAAAAATTGCCCCTCAACTATGAGAGCTGGAGCACCTGCTGACACACCTATTGATGAAGTGTGGGGAGGCAGAAAAGCAGTTTATAAGAATCCTGATTCAAAATTATGGCTCGATAGAATGGGAGAAAAAGGATGGACAATGCCCACGGTGCCAAAAGAATATGGTGGTGGTGGCCTAAATAAAGAGGAAGTAAAAATACTTAATGAAGAAATGTTTGCTATTGGAGCTCGAGCTCCTCTTCTTAGTTTTGGTATATGGATGCTTGCCCCTGTTTTACTTGAGTATGGCAATGAAGCGCAAAAAAGAGAACATCTTCCTAAAATAATTAAAGGTGAAATTAGATGGTGTCAGGGATACTCAGAACCTGGTTCAGGATCAGATTTAGCAAGTCTTGCTACTAAAGCAAAAGATATGGGAGACCATTTCTTAGTAAATGGACAGAAAGTTTGGACATCATATGCAGATAAAGCTGATTGGATCTTTGCTCTAGTCAGAACTGGGCCAAAAGAACCAAAACATAACGGGATAAGCTTTTTGCTGATTGATATGGAAAATCCTGGAGTTTCTACTAAACCTATTACATTGATAAGTGGCAAGTCACCATTTTGTGAAACATTTTTTGATAACGTTGAAGTACCAAAAGAAAATCTTGTAGGTGAACTTAATGCAGGCTGGACAATTGCTAAAAAATTGCTGCAGCATGAAAGAAAATTTATATCTAACTTTGGTCTTGCTGCTGGAATGGGTAGCAAAAAAGATGTTGTTTCATTAGCTAAAAAACATTTTGGTGAAGATGAAGGAAAAATATCAAATCCTATATTTAGGTCGAAGGTTATAGATCATAAAATGAAAGAACATGCTTTTGGGTTGACCCTTCAAAGAGCTGCAGATGAGGGAGGTAAAGCTTCTGCAGTAGCTTCAATGTTCAAATACTACGGAACTGAGCATAACAAAAGAAGGCATGAGCTTATGGTTGCAGCCTCTGGAGTTAATGGACTTGCATGGGATGGGAACGAGTTTGATGATAGTGAAAAGAATCTTACAAGAGCTTGGCTGAGAACAAAGGGTAACTCCATAGAAGGTGGTACCTCAGAAGTGCAACTAAATGTAATTTCTAAAAGAGTGCTTGAGCTCCCATCAGGATAATGAAGTTAATCTTAAACGAAGAACAAAACTATCTTAAAGAAACAGCGCTTAGTTTTGTATCTGAAAAAACTCCTGTTTCCCATTTAAGGGGGCTTAGAGATTCAAATGATCAGCTTTGCTGGGATAAGGAAATATGGAGTGAGATGGTTAAGCTTGGGTGGTCAGGAATTTTAATTCCTGAAGAATACGGAGGTTCAAACTTTGGTTTGACTGGCATGAGCGTTATTCTTCAAGAATGTGGAAAAACTCTCACGCCCTCTCCATTGTTTGCTTCTGGAGTTTTAGGCGCAACAGCATTGACAAAATTCGGATCAGAGGAACAAAAACAAAAGTACTTATCAAAAATTGCATCTGGTGAATTAACAACTGCTCTGGCAATAGATGAAAATAGTCATCACAATCCAAATATTTGCGAATTAAAAGCAATTAAAGATGGCTCTAACTATGTTCTTAACGGGAAAAAAATATTTGTTGTAGATGGTGCAAGTGCAGATATTATCATTGTTGTGGCAAGAACTTCTGGTGAAGATGATGATGTTGGTGGATTGAGTATGTTCCTAGTTGAATCTGATTGTAGCAACTTAAAAAAAGTGAAACTTGATATGGCTGATTCAAGAAACTATGCAAATATTACTTTTGATAATGTATCTGTTGATGAAAGTATGATTTTGGGTGAAATAGATATGGGTCTTGAGCCGATCAATGAGATTTTAGATGTTGGAAGGATTGCTCTTTCTGCTGAAATGTTAGGCTCATGCGAAAAAGCATTTGAAATAACAATTGAATACCTCAAAGAGAGAAAACAATTTGGTGTTCCAATAGGATCATTTCAGGCGCTCCAACACAGAGCAGCTGAAATGTTCTGCGAAATTGAATTAACAAAATCAGCTGTTATGGCTGCAATGCAAGGAGCGGAGGAAAATTCAAATGATCTTCAAAGGCTTTCAAGTCTTGCAAAATCAATTGTTGGTGAAACTTCTCATCTTGTAAGCAATGAAGCGGTTCAAATGCATGGCGGTATAGGTGTTACTGATGAGTACGACATAGGTTTTTATCTTAAAAGAGCAAGGGTTGCCGAGACAATTTTGGGGAATTCGACTTTCCATCAGGAAAGATATGCTAATCTAACAGGGTTTTAAAAGAAAACGGAGGTATCCGTGAGAACAATAAAATCTTTTTTAATTGGAATAATTACATTTATTAATATAGCTGTAATCTTATTTATTGGCTTTGGAACATTAACAGTAATTAACTCTCCAAGAATAATTATAAAATACCGCCCTTTCAAAAGATCTCTTCATAAGTTTTCAAATTTAATTGGGGATCTTACCGTTAAATCTTTAGCGATCTCTATTCAATTCCTTCATCAAAAAAGATGGGAGTTCATAATTGAAAATGAAGTATCAATGGATGAATGGTATTTAGCTACTTCAAATCACGCATCATGGGGTGATGTCTTCTGTGTTTTAGCAGCAACAAATTTTAAAGCCCCTTTGTTTAAAATATTTATGAAGAAAGATCTTTGGTGGCTACCGCCAGTATTTCTTGCAAATGTTACTCTTAATATGCCCTTCGTGAATAGACATTCTAAGCAACAATTAGAAAAAAATCCAAACTTAAGAAAACTTGATTACCAGAATACTATTGCATCATGCAAAAGATTTGAAAGACAGCCAACAACTATATTTAGCTTTGCTGAGGGCACCAGAAATAATCCAAAAAAACATGCTGAGCAAAATTCTCCATATAAAAATTTACTTGCGCCAAAGATAGGTGGTATTGCATTAGGTCTATCTGCTGTTCCTAAAATCGATTATCTCTTGGACTTCACAATTGTATACAAATCAAAGAAAAGATCATTTTGGGATTTTTGTATTGGTGATCTATCAGATGTAAAGGTTTTTGTGAAAAAGTTAAGGATTCCGGAAAGTTTAAAAAGAAGAGATTATCTCAATGATCCTTCTTATCGAACTGAGTTTCGGGATTGGCTTGACAATGTTTGGGTTGAAAAAGACAAGCTTATAGATTCAGTTAATTTCTAGGGCTTCCTTCGACACTAACCATCCATTCTTATCTGCATATAGCCAAGAATCTTCACTTAAAATAACACCACCAAAAATAACATCTTCTCCAAGAAAGCCTTTGTTATTTTTGTTTGTCTTAGTTGTCGTTGATCCAAGGGCCAAGATGCCTAAATCCATCTGCTTAAGGAGCTCAACATCTCTCACGTACCCAGCAACAAAAATTCCATTCCATTCATTATCAATAGCTTTTTGAGCAATTTCATCTCCAATCATTGCAGCATGAGTTATCAAATTTGAGTTAATAACTAGCACTTTTCCCTTACCATTAGTGCCGAGTATTTCCTTCACTTTAGAATTATCATCGTGACAGGTAACAGTTTTAATTTGTCCAAAAAAGGAGTCTATATTTCCAAAAGATTTCATTGATTTAAATCCTTGAAAAACTTTTTTTTGATACTTATCTTTGAGATCTGGAGTCGAAAACATTTTTAAATTATTACTGTTTTATATTTTCCATGCAAATAAAAAACTGGGTTAAAATAAATTCTAAAAATAGGAAAAAAAATGAAATCACAAATTTGCGAATTATTAAATATAGAGTTTCCAATGGTTGCTTTTAGTCATTGTAGAGATGTTGTTGCTGCTGTTTCAAAAGCTGGAGGTATGGGAGTTTTAGGAGCTGTCGGACTTTCTCCAGAAAAGCTTGAGATTGAACTTAATTGGATAGATGAGCATGTTGATGGCAAACCATACGGTGTGGATGTCCTTGTACCTAATTCTTACGTTGGTAAAGGTGAAAACTTAACTACAGATGATCTTAGAGCCATGATTCCTCAAGAACATAGGGAATTTAGAGCTGACGTTCTAGAAAAACATGATATTGAAGCAAATGATTTGAGGTCTGATGCAGGCTCTCAAAGAACTGAGCAAAATTCTAACCAAGTCCTCGGAGCTGGTCTAGATGGAGCCAAAGAAGTGCTTGAAGTTGCTTTTTCACACCCTATAGGCCTTGTTGCAAATGCCCTTGGAGTTCCACCAAAATGGATGCTTGATATGGGCAAAGAACACAATGTTCCTGTTGCTGCGCTAATTGGTGCAAAACAACATGCAGTTAAGCAAGTTGAGGCCGGTGTGGACATTATTGTGGTATCAGGCACAGAGGGAGGTGGTCATTGTGGAAGCGTTTCAACAATGGTTCTTGTTCCTGAAGTAAGAAGAGCACTAAAACCTTATGGAGATGTTCCAATTCTTGCCGCTGGAGGAATCTGCACTGGAGAACAAATGGCAGGAGTTATGGCAATGGGTGCTGATGGAGTGTGGTGCGCATCTGTATTTCTTCCAACAACTGAAGCTGAAACATCTGATAATGTTAAAGAAAAAATGATTGCTGCATCATCAAGTCACACAGTTAGATCAAAAAGCAGAACTGGGAAGCATTCTAGACAGTTAAAATCACCATGGGTTGATGCGTGGGAATCAAAAGATGCACCAGAGCCTCTTCCTATGCCTCTTCAAACTATGGTAAGTGAGCCTGCTCTCAAAAAAGTTGCTGATCAAGCAGCAATTGGTCATGAAGGCGCAAAACAACTTGAAACCTACTGGGTTGGTCAAGGAATTGGACTGGTAAATGAAACCTTAAGCGCTGGGCAAACTGTTCAAAAGTTTAAAGAGGAATTTGTTGAGTCTTATGAAAGAGTTAATGGTTTCTTTTCAGACTAAATAAATAATTGGATCAGTTAATTGATAGGCATTAAGAGTATATTTAAATATATATTTTATTTGCTGCTTTCACTGCTAATAATTCTTTTAGTTCTTCTTTCTTTCAAACTTTTAAAGCCTGTTGAGAAAATAAAAATAAATAGGGCCTTATCAGGAGAAGTTAATACATTAACTATAGACGGGCAAGAATTTAGAGACCTAAATAAGAATGGGCAATTAGATATTTATGAAGATCATAGAAATTTACCAGTTGATCGTGCCAATGATCTTTTAAGAAAAATGACTCTTGAGGAGAAAGTTGGTCAAATGTTTCACCCTCCTTTTATTCTCAAACCAGATTTATTGATGTTCCTTTATGAAATTGCAATAAGAGGGAATTCATCAACAGAGTCACAAATAATTTTTGATCATATTACTCATTTCAATCTTTATGGAAATCCTAGTCCAGTTGAGTTAGCAAAGAAGATAAATTCTCTTCAAAAAACTGCATCAAAATCAAGATTAGGTATCCCAATAACAATCAGCTCAGATCCTATTCATGAAGTTCCAAAAGGTGGAGGTGTAGCATCTTTTTCTGTTGATGGTTTCTCAAAGTGGCCATCTCAATTAGGATTTGCTGCAACATCAAACCCAAAAATAATTAGAGAATTCGCAGAAATTGTTAGGGATGAGTACTTAGCTGTAGGCATAAGAACAGCTTTACATCCAATGTCAGATCTAGCCACTGAACCAAGATGGGCTAGAAACTTTGGCACCTTTGGGTCAAATGCTGAGATGTCTTCAAAAATGACCATCGAATACATGAATGGCTTTCAACAAAACGACATAAGCAATAAAAGCGTTTTGACAATGGTGAAACATTTTCCTGGGGGCGGACCACAAGAAAATGGACTTGATCCGCACCTTTTTAGCGGAAGAAACCAAATCTACCCAGGTGGTAATTTTGAATATCACTTATTACCCTTCAAAGAGGCAATAAAGAATAATCTCAAGGTTATTATGCCTTATTATGGCATTCCCGTTGGTCAAACAGATGAGGATGTTGCTATGGCTTTCAACAGTTATATTCTCAAAGATCTTCTAAGAGAAGAGCTTAACTATGATGGAGTAATTTGTTCTGATTGGGGGATTATTACTGGAAGACATTGGGGAGTTGATGAGCTTTCAATTGAACAAAGATATGAAAAGTCTATTAAAGCTGGAATCGATCAATACGGAGGAGAAAAGGATACAGACTATTTAATAGATCTCGTAAAAGATGGTCAAATTACAGAAGTTAGAATTGATGAATCTGTAAGAAGAATTCTTCTAAATAAATTTGAATTAGGTCTTTTTGATAACCCTTATGTAAATGAGGAACTCGTCCAGTATAAAGTCAATACACAAGATAATATCGAAGCTGGCTTAGAGGCCCAGAGAAAATCGATAGTTCTGCTAGAAAATAATGGGATATTACCCATAAAAAAAGGATCAAAAATATTTGTCGATGGTTTAAGCGAAGAAGAAGCAAGAGAATTTGGTGAATTAGTAAAGGATCCGGATGATGCCGATGCAGTTATTATGTATATTCACACTGTATTTAATGGGAATCAAGAATCTGGATTAAATAGAGCTTTTGATAACTTTCTAAGTACATTGTTTCCGAATGGAGACTTAAATTTTAATAAAGAAATAAATAAAAAAATTGAAGCCTATTCAAATGAAAAGAAGCTAATTGTAGTTGTAGATCTTAATAGACCAGCTATTCTTAAAAGTATCAAGGAAAGCTCATCTGGTTTAATTGGAACTTTTGGTGTTCAAGATCGGATAATTTTTGAGGGACTGTTTGGAGAATTTAATCCGTCAGGTAAATTACCTTTTGAAATACCATCCTCAATGGAATCAGTACTTAATCAAAAGGAAGACTTACCAGATGACTCTGCAAACCCAACTTATGAATTTGGGTATGGGATTTCTTATTAAATAGAACCTTTTCTAGGAACAAATTCTAAAACAGTTGCATTTATACAATATCTTGGCAACCCATTTGGGCCATCATCAAAAACATGACCTAGATGAATGTCGGAGGATACAGATCGAATTTCAGTTCTACGCATGCCGTAACTATTATCAGGTTTTTCATAAACTGAGCCCTCTACTGGTCTTGTAAATGAAAGCCATCCTGATCTTGATACGAATCGATCTCTAGTATCAAATAGAGGCTCTCCGCTTAGCTTATCTATAAATATGCCATCAGGGGTATTTTTAAAGATTTCATATTCCTTACAAAATCTTGCATCAGTCCCATTATTAAATGCAACATCATATGCTTCTGTGTCTCCTAATTTGAATTTTCCAAGTATCAAATAGAAATCTTTTTGATCAATATAGCCTTGATGTGAAAAAACCTCTTTACCGTCTTCTAAAAAGATTACAGATGGAGTTGCCCAAGTGGGAGCATTAATTTCTAAGTCATGCAATTGATCGGATGTTCTATAAGACATCGGAATACTGCCTTTGTATTCATTAGTTACATCAAGCTTTAATTTCTCACAATAGGGACAATAATTTTGCGAGTCCAGGATCAATATTTGCTTACCGATAAGCAGATCTTGATTATCTAAAATATCTTTTTCTTTTTCATTGAATACAACACCAGTTGATAAGTCTGGACAATAACCATTAGGATTTTTCTTTAAATAATCCTGATGATAGTTTTCAGCTAAATAAAAGTTGTCTAATGGCTCTATAAGGGTAACTACTCTCCCATAACCCGCTTCAAAAAGAAGAGATTGATACTCATTCAAAATATCTTGAGCAAGTTTTCTTTGAGTTTCATTCGAGAATAGGATCACTGATCTATACTGAGTTCCAATATCATTTCCTTGTCTATTAAGTTGTGTTGGATCATGGGTTTCAAAGAAATGTTTTAGAATTTCATCAAGTGAAATTGCATTGCTGTTAAAGGTTACTTTTACCACCTCTGCAAAATTATTTTCATTATATTTGTTCTTAAGCTGGATGATAGATCTATAATTTGGATTTACTCCATACCCATTCGCATAACCTGAAACTGCATCAATAACTCCATCAAGGGATTCATATCCCTTTTCAGCGCCCCAAAAACAACCTGAACCAAGATGAATGGTTTGAATATGATTAGTTTTATTTGCATATACAAAAGAGTTTGCAAATAGGATAAGTGAGAAAAAAGTAACTAATCTAAGTTTCAGGTTCATATTTAAAGCCTTTGCTTTTTATAAAAGCAGGTCTAGAAAAAAGATTATCTGTCCATCGCTTTATATTTGGCTTAAATGCTTGCTCTATTCCTAGAGCTTCAGCAAGGTTTATTGCATAACTGACACATATATCAGCCAAGGTAAAACGGTTTGAACACAAATACTCCCTGTTATCTAAGGTTTTTTCTAAAAGTTTCAACCTTGAAACAAACCATCTGCTATATCCCTCTACTGCAGCGTCAGCAACGCCTGGCTCTTGGAGTTTATATCTTAGAACAACAGTTTGTGGAAATGTCAGAGTAGCGTCAGAATGAAATAACCAATTTAAGTAATTTGGGTAATCATCCTCGTCAGGCGTAACTTGAAGATCGCTTGGACCATATTTTTCTACTAAGTATTGAGAAATTGCAACAGATTCGGTCATTTTTACAGATCCATCAACCATGAATGGAACAGTACCAAGTATGTTGGTTTCTAGATATTCTTTCATAAATACTCTTGGTGGAAATGGCATCATTATCAACTCGTAATCTAATCCCATTTCTTCTGCTGTCCAAATTGGTCTAACTCCTCTTGAATTCTCACAACTATAAATCTTTATTGCCATCTTAATTTCCTTATTTTTACTATTGTTAATATAATATCATCTCTTAAATTGCATTATGAAAAATAAGAATTTAGCCCCCATTTTGAAATCAAACATTGATCAAAACTCCTCACAATTTCTAGAAAATAAAGAGGTAATGCTTAATAAATTGGAATTTCTGGATGGCCTTCTAGATCAAGTAGAGCTTGGTGGAGGTAAACATCATCACGAAAGATTGGCAAAAAGAGGAAAAATGCCTGTCAGGGAAAGAGTAATGAAAGTCCTCGATCCTGATACGCCATTTCTTGAGATTAGTCCTTTTGCAGCATATGGCACTGACTATACAGTTGGTGGTGGTTGCGTTAGCGGAGTTGGAGTTATTGCAGGGGTTGAGTGTGTAGTATTTGCTAATGATCCATCTGTTAAAGCTGGAGCAATGACAGTTTATGTTGGTGAAAAATGGGCGAGAGCAATTGAGATAGCAAGAGTTAATCAAATTCCATTCATAAGTTTTGTAGAGTCTGCTGGTGGAGACCTGAGTATGGGAACCGGCAGTAAAAGTGGGCAGGCTCCTATAGCGCCTACACTTCATACAACTCATTTTGCTGCCACGGGAAGATTCTTTTATGAGATGACAGAGCTGTCAAAATTACGTATTCCGGTCATTTCTGTTGTTTTTGGGTCATCTACTGCTGGCGGTGCATATCAACCAGGAATGTCAGATTACAATATTTTTATAAAAGACCAATCAAAAGTATTCCTTGCTGGACCTCCTCTAGTAAAAATGGCTACTGGAGAAGAGTCTGATGATGAAACTCTTGGAGGTGCAAAAATGCATTCAGAAACCTCCGGCTTATCAGACTATCTTGCTGAGGATGAGATGGATGCACTTAGGATTTGTAGAGAGGTTGTTTCACACCTTAATTGGGAGAAGAAAGGCATTGGTCCAATAAAAGAATCTAAAAGTCCTAAATATGATCAAGATGATCTTCTAGGATTGATAAGCGAGGATTTGAAGTCACCTGTTGATATAAGAGAGATTATTTCTAGAGTAACCGACGGTTCACAATTTGAGGAATTCAAGCCTCTTTATGGTCAAACTATGATTTGTGGATGGGCTTGTATTCACGGCTATCAAGTTGGTGTGTTAGGAAATAATGGCCCAATTTATCCAGAATGTGCTGAAAAGGCAGCTAGCTTCATTCAGTTATGCAATAAAAGAGATATACCGTTGATCTTCTTACAAAATGTAACAGGTTTCTTGGTAGGTAAGGATTTTGAAAGGCAGGCAATCATTAAAAAAGGTTCGCAAATGATAAATGCTGTATCAAATTCAACAGTTCCTCATATAACCATAATTGTTGGTGCTTCCTATGGTGCAGGAACTTATGCAATGTCTGGAAGAGCATACAACAATCGTTTTACCTTTTTGTGGCCGACTGCAAAAATTGCTGTGATGGGCCCAGAGCAAATTGCAGGAGTAATGTCTATAGTTAGGAAAGCTAAAGCAATGAGGACTGGCGAGAAGTTTGATGAAAAAGCAGATGCAGAAATTGTAAAGATGGTTGAAGACGCTGCAGAGAGAATGTCACATGCTTTAGTAGCAAGCAGTATGCTAACAGATGATGGAATAATTGATCCAAGAGATACAAGAAAGATAATTGCTTTTTGTTTATCAATTTGTAACAACACTCCAATAGAGGGTGCTAAAGAGTATGGAGTGTTTAGGCTGTAATGTTTGATTCAATTTTAGTTGCAAATAGAGGAGAAATTGCATTAAGGATAATGAGAACTGCTCAAGCAATGGGCATCCAAACTATTGCAATTTATGTTGACGCAGATAAGGATGCGCCTCATGTTAGGTTTGCTGATAAAGCAGTACTTCTTCCAGATGGAGGATATCTTGATATAGATGCAGTTTTAGATGCAGCACAAAAAAGTAATGCTGGTGCTATTCATCCAGGATATGGTTTCTTATCAGAAAATTCTGAGTTCGCTAAAAGAGTCATAAAAGAAAAAATTATTTGGGTTGGCCCCTCTCCTAAAGTCATTTCTGTAATGGGTGATAAATTAAAAGCTAAAGAGCTTGCTATAAAAGCTAGCGTTCCCACTCTTCCAATGACCTCAGATGAAAAAGAAGTCAAAAAAATTGGATACCCCCTTCTAATAAAAGCAGCTGCAGGTGGAGGCGGAAAAGGAATGAGAGTAGTTACTGATAAAAAAGATCTACAAGAGTCGCTTGAAGGTGCGAAAAGAGAGGCTTTATCAGGTTTTGGAGATGAGAGAGTTTTCATAGAAAGATATGTAGAAAAATCTCGACATATAGAAATCCAAATTCTTGGGGACTCTCACGGCAATGTTATTCATCTTGGTGAAAGAGAATGCTCAATCCAAAGAAGACATCAAAAAATAATTGAGGAGTCTCCATCTCCGAGAATAACTGAAGAGATAAGATTCGCAATGGGTAATGCAGCAGTTGATCTTGCAAAAAAAATAAAATATGAGTCTGCAGGAACTGTTGAATTTCTTTTTGATGATAAAAGTGGTGAATTTTGGTTCCTAGAGGTCAATACAAGACTGCAAGTTGAGCACCCAGTTACAGAAGAAGTTACTGGAATAGATTTAGTAGCTGAACAAATAAAAATTGCTAGAGGTGAAGAGCTACAGTACTCGCAAGAGGACATTGAGTGGACAGGGTCCTCAATAGAGGCTCGTCTGTATGCTGAAAATCCAAATAATGATTTTTTACCTGAAACAGGAAAAATGTTTGCTTACGAACAAGCTGAAAATGATTTTATGACTAGGTGGGATTCTGGCGTTCATAAAGATTCAGTTATTGGTACTAACTTTGATCCGATGCTTGCAAAAGTTATTTCCTATGGTGAAACAAGGGAGGAAGCTGCAAGAGTTTTAGCTAAATCTTTGGAAGATTCTCATATTGGCGGCGTTATTACTAATAAAGATTTTTTAATTGCAACACTAAGGTCTGATGATTTTTTAAAAGGAAATACAACAACAGACTTCATAGAGAGAGTTAAGCCACCAAGAGTAAAAAACCTTACTAATGATGAACTTAATCTTGCACTAACAGCTGCAGCCATGTGGAAACAAATGAGAAATAGAATCTCTTCAGATATCGCACCTTATATTCCATCTGGGTGGACAAATGGAAGACTTCCAAATCCTAACATTACATTTCTGCTCGATGGTGAAGAAATATTCGTTGAATATAAGTTGATAAATAAAAATAAATTCCTTGTTTTCAATTCAGAAGTTGAAGTAGTTAATATTGATGATAAATATATAGATCTAGTTTTTGATGGTGTAAGAGTCAAATCTAGAATTTCTGAGGATGCTGAATTTATATTAGTTCATATCCCTAGCGGTGATGTATCTTTTGAAGTTAAACCTAGATTTTCAATGCCAGGTCATGAGGTGCAAGCCGGTGGATTGGTAGCTCCAATGCCGGGCAAAGTAGTCGATTTAAAAGTAAAAAAAGGATCAAAGGTAAAATCTGGAGAGACTCTAGTAATTCTAGAGGCTATGAAAATGGAACATTCTATAAAGGCAAGTGAAGATGGAGTTATTGCTGATATTTTTATCAAGGAAAATGATCAGGTCGAGAATGGTGCCGTTTTGATGGTGGTTGATTCTTAAAAGTGGGTTCTGAAGTAATAAAAATAGCAAATTGCAGTGGTTACTATGGTGACAGATTATCTGCTGCAAAAGAAATGGTTGAAGGAGGTCCGATTGACGTCCTAACTGGTGATTACTTGGCAGAACTTACCATGACTATTCTTTTTAACCAGAAGCTGAAAAGAGGAGATGATAAAGGATATGTTGGTACATTCCTTAAACAGCTAAAAGATGTTGCAAAAACTTGTAAGGAAAAAGAAATAAAGATTGTTACTAATGCTGGAGGCTTAAATCCGAAGTCTATGGCAAATGAAATTCAAATTATTCTAAGTGAATTAGGTTTAGAGATGCAGGTTGCCTATATCGATGGCGATGATTTAATGCCGAGAATGAGCGATCTTCAAAACAGTGGTGAAGAGTTTATAAATATCGATAAACAAGTCTCTCTTAAAGATTCTGGCTACACTACATTGACAGCTAATGCTTATCTTGGTGCATGGGGAATAAAAGAGGCTTTAGATAGAGGGGCTGAAATTGTAGTTTGCCCTCGTGTCACAGATGCAGCAGTCGTAATTGGTCCAGCTGCGTGGAAATTTAATTGGAAAAGAGATGATTTTGATCAACTTGCAGGCGCTCTTGCTGCAGGCCACATTATTGAATGTGGCTGTCAGGCAACAGGAGGCAATTACGCTTTCTTTGAAGAAGTTCCAAGTTTCGAAAATGTTGGTTTCCCAATTGCTGAAATTCAATCTGATGGTAGTTTCTTTATAACAAAACATCCAGGCACTGGTGGCCTGGTCTCTACGGGAACTGTGACTGCTCAGCTTTTATATGAGATTAGTTCACCTGCTTATATTAATCCTGATGTGATAGCTCATTTTGATACATTAAAAATAGAGGATGTTGATAAAGATAGGGTCTTTGTTTCGGGCTGCAGAGGTAGCTCCCCTCCTAATAAGCATAAAGCATGTATTAATCTTGCTGGAGGTTATAGAAATGGTATGGATCTAATCTTAACTGGGCTTGATATTGAAAAAAAAGCTCAAGCATTTACAGATACTCTCTTTAATCTTGTTGGAGGTAGAGAGCAGTTTGATGAAGTACGAACAGATCTTCACAGAACGGATAAAGAAAATCCAAACTCAAATGAAGAGGCAATGGCAACACTTTCTCTTTCAGTAAAATCAAAGGATCCTGATTTGGTAGGGAGACTTTTTAGCGCAAAAATTGTTGAACTTTCTCTTGCTAACTATCCAGGCTTTTTTGCTCAAGGCGGTGTAAAGGCTAGCGGTCCTGTAATTGTTTATTGGCCTGCATTAGTAGAAAGTAAGCATATTAAAGAAGTGGTTCACTTAAATGATGAGGTGTTCGAGATTACTCCAACAAGCGAGTTAGGACTCGATGATATTTACTATCAAAAAGAACCTGTAGATATTCTCCCCTGCCCTGAGGATGAATTAGAAAAAATAGCTTTTGGAAGGATTTTTGGGACTAGGTCTGGAGACAAAGGTGGATGTGCCAATTTAGGAGTATGGGCAAAGACTGATATGGCTTTTTCTTTTCTTAGTTCTTATTTATCCGTTGAAAAGCTAAAAGAACTCCTCCCGGACTTATCTGAATTCAAAATTGAAAGATATGATCTTCCAAATATAAAGTCATTAAATTTTTATATTCATGGCATTCTGGAAGATGGAATTTCTTCTAATAATAGAAAAGATGGACAAGCAAAATCACTTGGTGAATACTTAAGAGCTAAACATATTGAAGTTCCTAAGATACTAAAAAAAGAAATTAAAAATGGATAATAAGAATTTAACTTTAGAAGGACTAATCTTTGAGGCAATTGAATTGTCGGTTGTAAATAATATTATGTGTATTACTCTGAATAGGCCTGAAAAAAAGAACGCCATTAATCCAGTAATGGCTAATGAAATTATTTATTCGTTGGCATTTGCTGCCCAGGAAAGAGACATTAGAGTTGTAGTAATAAAAGCAAATGGTGATGTGTTTTGTGCTGGTGGTGATCTTGGTACTATGTCGGGTAAATCATCTGAGAGTACCTCGAATGTGCCATCACTCGGGGGTGGAACTGAAGAAATAAGCCTTAGAATAAGAAGTTTGAATAAGCCAGTGATTTGTGAAATACAGGGCCCTGTTCTTGCTGGCGCTCTTCTTATGGTTACAAATTCAACTCATGCAATTGCTGTTGAAGAAGCTACTTTTTCTGCGCCTGAGATTAAAAGAGGAATTTGGCCTTTCATGGTTATGGCTGGCCTATTTAGAGTTATGCCTAAAAGACAAGGTCTAGATTTCATTATGAGAGGAAATAAAATTAGTTCTCATGATGCAGAAAGATTTGGTCTTGTTAATAAGGTTGTTCATAAAGAGAAGCTAAGTGAAGAAGTTAATAAGATTGCAGCCGAGCTTTCAAAACTAGCTCCAGGAACAATGAAATTGGGACTTGAAGCATATAACCATCAAGATAAAATGGATTTTGATGAAGCTGTTCCTTTCCTTAAAGAGCAGCTAGAAAAATGTCTAAAAAGTGATGATGCAAAAGAGGGTATTACAGCATTTTTAGAAAAAAGAGATCCGGACTGGAAATAAAAAAATGAAAGTATTTAATAAATTATCTCCCAATGATGAACAACTTAATGGTTTTGCAGAAGGAGACATAGAGACTCCAATTGCTATGGTAAATCTCCTTAAATTTAAAGAAAAGGCAGAGTATGAAGATGGTAGAGATACTAATCTATCTGGTGCTGAGGCATATGCTATTTATGGAGAAAAAGTTCAAGAATGTCTTAAGAAGGTTGGTGCTGAATTTGTTTTCTCTGGTGTGGTTAGCAGACTAATGCTGGGAGAAGTTGAGGATCTATGGGACTCTGTTGCAATAGCAAGATATCCGAGTAGAAAAGCAATGCTCGAAATGATTATGGATCCCTATTACCAAGAGATTGAAAAACACAGATCAGCAGGTCTTGAAGGTCAACTAAATATTGAAACAAAGGACTTCTAATGGATTTAAATTATGGTCCACAATATGAAGATTTTAAAAAAGAGGTTCAATCTTTTTGCAATGAATATAAGGATCTAAGATTTGTCGATAGCTCCCAATCACCTCTTGCATCAGATGGAAAAGGGAAACATGGTCCAGAGCTTACAAGAGCTAACTGGCAAAAGTTACTGATTGAAAGAGGATATTTTGCAAGGTCAGTACCAAAAGAATATGGAGGATATGGTGGCGATCCGGACATTATAAAATCAAGAATAATAGCAACAGAGTTCTCTAAAGCTAAAGTTCCCTCAGGAATGGGTGGACAAGGAATTGATATGCTTGTCCCTACTCTCTTGGAGCTAGGAACAGAAGAGCAAAAACAAAAATATATCATGCCAACCCTTCATGGGGAGATGATTTGGTGCCAAGGCTACTCTGAGCCCAATGCAGGAAGTGATCTTGCAAGTCTTCAAACAAAAGGAGAGTTCATTGATGATGAGTGGGTCATAAATGGCCAGAAAATCTGGACAAGTACTGCCCAATATGCCCAAATGATGTTTTGTCTTGTGAGAACCGAACCTGATGCTCCTAAACATGGTGGTATTAGTTATTTGCTTATTCCAATGGATACACCAGGAATAGAAATAAGACCTTTAGTTGATATGACTTTGAAAGCTGGATTCAATGAGGTTTTTTTTACAGATGTAAAAGTTCCAGCAACGAATATTGTTGGAAATAGAGGTGAAGGTTGGGCTGTTGCAAATGCAACCTTAAGCCATGAGAGAGGTTCTCTTGCTGATCCAAATGCCACAATGAATAGAATCAATATGCTGATTGATCTAATGAAAGAAGAGTCAATTGATGGGAAGAAACTTATTGATATTCCAGTCTACAGAGATAAACTAATGGCGCTTCAAGGAAAAGTAGTTGCTTTTCAATCTCACAGTCTTAGAACTCTATCTTCAAAAATTAATCCTGGGCAAGATGTGAAACTAGGAAAAATGATCCAAAAATTGGTTGGGACAGAATTAAGGCATGAACTAGAGGGATTTGCTATCGATATCATGGGAGAAATAGGGACATTATATGAACAAAGTCCCCTTTTAAGAGATGGCGGGAGTTGGCAATTCATATACATGTATTTCTTAGGTCTAATAATTGGCGGCGGAACAAGTCAAATTCAAAAAAATATTATCTCTGAAAGAGGTCTTGGAATGCCCCGTGAACCGAAGGTTAAGGATAATTAAAATGTATTTCGGACTCTCAGAAGATCAAGAATTTTTTCAAGAAAACATAAAGAAATTCTTAGATGACAACGCATCAGTAGATGTTATAAGGAAGATTGCAACGGATCATCCTGAGCATCAGAAAGATATTCAAGAAGGTCTTGTTTCTCTTGGTATCAATAGCTTGTTAGTACCTGAAGAATACGGTGGGTTAGGTCTTAATATTCTTTTTGCAACAGCTGTAAGTCAGGCATTAGGGTCAGGAATTGCACCTACTGCATATATAGGATCATATGTTATGGCTCCAATCGCTATTTTGAACGGTGGCTCTGAGGACCAAAAGAAACTTTATCTTCCTGATATAGCCTCTGGAAAAATTAGTTTTGCTGTGGGTTTTTCTGAATTTATTGGTGCCAGAGAAGATTGTGAGATTATTTTTAAAGATGGCAAACTAAATGGAAGATCAATTTTTGTATTAGATTCTAGTGATGCTTCTCATATTATGGTCGCTGACAAAGATGGAAAGATTTATATTGCATCTATGAACTCTGAGGGTTTAACTAAAAACCATCTCACTACTGTAGATAAAACTAGATCTTTTTCTGAGGTAATATTTAAAGAAGTTGAGGCTGAATTACTTGAAAAATCCAAAGACACTCTTAATGCTATTCAAAAGTCTATAGATGCTGGAAGAGTAGCTTTAGCAGCAGATACTGTAGGTGCAGCTCAAGAAATGATAAATAAAGCTGTTGAGTACTCAAAGGAAAGAAAACAATTTGGTAGAGTTATAGGTTCATTTCAAGCGGTTAAGCATATGTGTGCTGAAATGACTGCAGACCTTGAGCCTTGCTATGCGATGGTTTGGCACGCAGCTCATTGCATAGATGAAGATGAAGAGGATTCAAGATTTATGTCATGTCATTCTAAAGCTCATACTTCTGAAGTTGGAAAGGCAATCGCAAAAAAAGCTACGGAAGTCCATGGTGGAATGGGGTTTACGGATTTACTCGGGCTTCATTATTGGTTCAAGAGGATTGGTGTTAATAGGCAACTTCTTGGTGCTCCAGAGATTATTAGAGAAGAAGCAGCTAAAATCCAGAAACTTATTTAAAATTGAAAAAAATAACTAAAAATTTATTTTTATTAGCCTTTTTTGGGATATCTTTATTCGTATCTTCTGAAAAAGTTGATTTTTCAATTTCCGAAAAATATCAAGATCTAAGCTCTGAGATTTTCAAGAACATATCCTCACATCACTACACAAGAGAAATTGATAAAGAAAGTTTTAATGATTTGTATATTGACGCCCTTCTAGAAGAATTAGATGGAAATAAGAATCTATTTTTAAGCTATGAAATAAAATCTTTCAAAAGAAAATCTTCTAATTACAAAAAAAATAGAGAGAATTTTGATATTAATTTAGCTTATGAAATCCTCAACACCTATTTTAATAGGGTCATTGAAATTTCTGAGTATCAAATCAAGTTAGCTAAAAAAGATAGCTTTAATTTATCCATAGATGAGGGTATTGATATTTTTTATGATGATAATGAATATGCTTCTACCATGCTTGAGTTAAAAGAGAGATGGAGAAAAACAACAAAAAATGATTTTATCGTTTCTGTTTTAGCAAAAGATGATAAAGATGAGATTATTTCTAATCTTACAAATAGGTATGAAAGAAGAATTAAAAGAGTCTTGCAAAGGAAAGATGAAGACATCTTTTTGTTAGCTATAAATATAATGACTAGACAGTTTGATCCTCATTCAACATATTTATCTCCTTATAATGCAGAAGATTTTGAAATTGATATGAGTTTAAAGCTTGGCGGCATAGGCGCATTGCTTTCAAACTCTGCAACAGAGGACTACGCAATAATTGTAAGTCTTGTTCCAGGTGGTCCTGCAGAAAAAAATGGTGAACTGGAGCCTAATGACAAAATCGTAAAGATCAAACAACAAAATGAAGATATTTTTGAAGATGTAACTGGATGGAGGATTGATGAAGTTGTCCAGAAAGTTAGAGGGGAACCTCAGACTCTCGTAACATTGGAGATCATACCAGGAGATGCTGAAGATAACAGTGTTCGGAAAATAATTGAAATTGAGAGAGAGATAGTTGAATTAGAAGAGAGAGCGGCAAAATCAAAAATTTATTCTCTTAATAAGAATGGTAGTGAATATAAAATTGGAATCATTGACCTGCCTTCTTTTTATTTAGATTTTGAAGCTTGGCAAGCCAGGGATCCAAATTATAAAAGTAGCAGCAAGGATGTTAAAAATATTTTGGATGAATTTAAAAAACAATCAGTTGATGCTGTTTTGGTTGATCTTAGAAATAATTCTGGTGGAGCTCTTACGGAAGCAAATAAACTTACAGGGTTATTTACATCAGCTGGGGCTACGCTTCAAATCAAAGAATCTAATGGCAATATTATCCCCTGGGGTGATGCAAGAGTGAGGCAAGCTTGGTCAAAACCTATGGCGGTATTAGTTAATAGGTATTCTGCATCGGCTTCTGAAATATTTGCAGGTGCAATTCAAGATTATCAAAGAGGGCTAGTAATTGGACAGAGAACATTTGGAAAAGGAACAGTCCAAAGATTAGATAATTTGTCTGAGGGGCAGTTAAAAATTACTGAGTCAAAGTTTTATAGAGTCAGTGGAGATAGTACTCAGAGCAGAGGCATAGATCCTGATATTGTTCTTCCTTCAACCTGGGATATTGAAACAGTTGGTGAAAGTTCTCTTCCCACTCATTTGCCATGGGATAAAATAAAACCAACAAGATATAGAACCTTTACCAAGGACTCAATTGCAATTGAAAAAACTATTGTTGCTTTTGAAGAACGTTTATCTACTGATCCAAACCTAATTTATTTAAAAGATGTTAGGTCACGCTATGATCAAAATAAAAATAAAATGGAGCTATCTCTTAATATAGATAAAAGAAGATATGAGCAAGAAGAGAGAAAGCAATGGCTTCTTGAGGTAGAAAATAAAAGAAGGTCATCTCTCGGCATGGAAATTTTTAAAGATTACGAAAGCATGGACGAATTCAATGATAATTTTGATCCTGAGGACATTGATACAATTAGAGACTATTCTTTGCTTCAAGGTATAGAAATTATTGGTGACTATATTGATTCAGAATCTAATTTTCTAAGTTGGAGAAACACATAATGAAATGTATATCATTTAATATTAATAGCGTTCGTGCTCGGCCTCATCAACTCATTCACCTTAGAGATAGCCTTGATCCAGATGTTATAGGCCTTCAAGAAACAAAAGTTGATGATCCTGAATTTCCTATGGAGGAAATTAATGAAATTGGTTATCACGCAGAGCATTGGGGTGGTAAAGGTCATTATGGTGTTGCGTTACTAAGCAAAGAAAAACCAATTTTTGTTCAAAAAGGTTTTCCAGATGATGATGAGGATGAGCAAAAAAGGTTTATACACTGTACTTATAAAATAGGAAAAAAAGAGTTTGATATCTTGAATGGTTATTTCCCGCAAGGAGAAAATAGAGAGCATCCCACAAAGTTTCCTAAAAAAGTTAAGTATTACAAAGATTTAGAGAAGTACATACAAAATCTTGATAAAGAAAATATTATTCTAATGGGTGATTTCAATGTAGCACCTGAAGATGAGGATATAGGCATTGGTGATGTAAATGCAAAAAGATGGTTAAGAGAGGGAAAATGTGCTTTTCTTCCTGAAGAGAGAGAAATGTGGTTTAAGATCCTAAACATGGGATTTACTGATAGCTGGAGATCTCAAAATCCTGGAATAAATGATAAATATACTTGGTTTGACTATAGATCAAGGATGTTTAATCAAGATCCAAAAAGAGGCTTAAGGATTGATCAAATACTCGTATCAGAGTCTCTAAAAAGCTCTATTAAGACCACTGGCATGGATTATGATGCACGTGCTATGGAAAAACCATCTGATCACTGCCCTATTTGGCTAGAGTTGGCTTAATTAACGCTTTGCTTTGAAAAATCTTTGAATGATCTCTTTGCATTCACTCTCTAAAATTCCAATTTCATAATGAGTCTTATGATTATGAAATGGCTTATCAAGAAAGTTGTCTTGCGAAACTATTGATCCTTCTTTTGGTTCCTTAGCTCCGATATAAAGATTATTTATTCTTGAAGCAACAATTGCCTTTGCGCATAAGTGGCAAGGCTCGATAGTTGAATAAATATCACACCCAATTAATCTATAATTATGTTCTTTCTTTGATGCCATGTTAATAGCTTCAATTTCTGCATGAGCAAAGACTGAATTTTTTTCAATTGTTCTATTTTGACCATATCCAATAATTTCATTATTTTTCACCACAACTGCGCCTATTGGAACTTCATTTTTTTCGAAAGCTATCTTAGCCCTTGCTAGAGCCTCTTTCATAAATAGTTCTTTCATTTAATTATTTGAGCTAGGAAAAAAGTTTTGAAGCTTTTCTAGTATCTTTTTTTGGGAACCCTCAGCAGTTTCCATCTGAGAAATAAGTTCCTCATAAGCTTTTGCAGCATCTGGCCATGGACCCTCTTCGTTAAACCTTTTATGTATTAATTCTGAAACATTTTTTTCAATCTTGCTATCAACCCTGTCAGGGAAATGGAGATATAAGATTCTTTTAGCAAATTCTCTATATCTATCATCTTTTATTCTGATAGCAATATTATGTTTCGTTTCAAAATCTTCAGATTTATGAAATTCTTGAAACAATCTTGAATCGTCAGGTGATGGGAATCCTTCATAAACCTGTTGTTCAATAAAGTCCTTTGCAGGATAAAATGGCTTATCTATATCTGAACAAGCAGCAACTATTCTCTCTTTAAATTCAAAATTCTCTTTTATCTTTTTAGCCCTTGATACAAGCTCATCCTGAGTTAAATCAAATTTGAAATTAAATTTCTCACCATCAGCCACTGCTTGAGACTTATTTATTGCTAATACTTTAAAAGGTGACTCGGCATTCGGATTTTCAATATAAGAAATGAGTTCATGATATTCAAGCTCAAGGATATCCTCGATTGGATAAGACAAGTCTAAGAAAATTGCTTTATTTGGAGACTCTGGATTTTGACAAATAAATGTTAACGGATATATAAATCTGTATCTTGGGCCCCTTTGCACATAACCAAAATAGTTTCTGGTTGAAAGCATATCTATGAAACTTGCTTTTGTTGCTTGAAGAAAAAAATCTTCGACTAAATCAGAGTGCTCTGAATAAATGTACTTAATAAGATGTACCATGAATTCACAATCTGTAAGAGCATCATGAGCATCTGATACATCAATACCAATTTTTGGAAGGATCTGATCAAGTTTTAGTATTGGTAAATCATAATTATTTATATTGAACTTAATAAAGTCAGGATAAAGATAGGAAACTAACAAAATTAAGAAATATAAATCGCTTCTACCATTACCATTTGTGTTTGTTATATATGGTGGCAATAGATTCCAATAGAACTGTCTTCTATATAGCTCTTCGTCAAACTGATGACCGTTATAAGTTATAAAAATTGACTGTTTATCATCACTCCATTTCTCCCAAGTATCATATATATCTTTCATCATTTGATAATGAGATATATTTGAATCTAGGCTTGAAATCTTTTTGTGAACTAAATAAGCGCCTGGTTGAGGAACGACCCACGGTAGAGGTCTAGATTCAATATTCTGAGCATCAATTCTTTCAAAACTCTCATCTGTTAGGATTGAGGCAGATTGAATTATTTGTATAAAATCTTTTTCCCTTAAGCCTGTGGTTTCAGTATCACTAAAAATGAAGTTTTTTTGCATCTATGCGTCTATTTCTGAATCTATTAAAATAGCTATAAATAGAGCAGGTTCATTTCCATTATTCCGCCATGCATGATTTGTTCCTCTTTGAACAACAGTATCAAAAGGTTTAAGGTCTATTTCATCCTCATCGAGTATGAGGGTAACATCACCTTTTAATAGAATAATATAGTCAATACTGTCTGTCTTATGCATTGCTGGATGCTTTGATACATCAACTCTGCAATGAGATGCTTTGATCTTATCAAATGCATCTGCAGCCATTTCATTTAAAATTTCAACTGGAACACCTTCTGGAGTGGGGTTAATTTGAAAGTATCTAAATTTCGTTCCTCCCTTTGAAGGTTCAAGCTCTATATCGATATCAGCCTTATCCTCAAAACCTTTTGTTGTAAAAGGGGTTGATTCTGTATTCCAAATCTCATACAGACCTCCAACATCTTCACCAATAGATCTGGCTGGAGGCCCGTCATGCATTACAACTGATTTTCCATCCGCATTATGTCCTGTAATAATTCTTCTCATTTATTTATCCTCCTATCTTTCTTCTATCTAAATAAATATATGGCGAGTAAACTAAATATATAAAAAATATAGCTACTGGATATAGTATAAACATATGAACCGGCGGTTCGGGCATTAATGAAAGAATATTATCGCCATATGGTCTTTCATTAAGATACCAGTAATTTGCTCCCAAAATATAATTTATACCATACATAATCACTAACAGAATTGATGAATAAAATATTAGCTTTGGAATATCACTTAAATAAGGCCGTTGACCCAAGTTAACAATTGAAAAAGTTACTGCAAGCAAAATTAATGAGTGGCCATACATAGTTGCAAAATATTCATAGTGAGGGAAAGCAAACTCAGAGTCAGGAGTTAATATAGACATGCCAGCACCGGCAATTCCCCAAAAATATGCAAAAATAAATAAAGGTCTAAATCCTGTTAAAAGAAAGACTGCAATTACAATTGCTGAGAAGTCACACAGATGCAAAGGCAAATTTTCTAATAAGTTGCCCCCTTTAATAAAAGTTTCAACATACGTGGATCTAATCTGGTTCTCGACTAGTAGAAAAACTAAAAAATATTTTGAAAAATTTTCTAATCCTGGCTTTGCTTGAATTGCTTTTGGAATAAAAATTATTGCCGCTAAGCAAATACAAAAGCCCAAAAAGTGAGATAAAGATAATAATTCAAATTCTTGCATATAGGTATGATTTATATTAAAAATTTATGAAAATCTTAAACTGTTGTCCTCTATTTTCCCATAATTTATTTCGAAAATATCTTTCAGATAGTTTTGATTATTAATCCATGGTTTTTTGTTACCTTGCTTTACAGTAATGGAGGCTGCTCTTCTTACGTAACCTGATGAAAAATCATCTAGGAATCCTTTTGTTTCCTCTAAATCTTCAGGAGCTATAGGTAGACATTTAGCATAATCGTTATCATTCATGAAATTGATTAATCTACAGGCATATTTGCTTGTAAGGTCTGCTTTGAGTGTCCATGAGGCATTTATATAGCCAAAAGTATTTATAAAATTTGGTATTTGGGTATACATCATGCTTTTGTAGATAAAGCTTTTTGAAATATCGATCTCATTTTCATCAACAAAAATCCTAATTCCACCAAAATTTTGAAGCTTTATACCTGTAGCGGTAACAATAATATCTGCTTCTATCAGTTTTCCTGAATCAAGCTGAACTCCCTTTTCTGAAAATGAATCTATTGTTTCTGTCTCTATAGATACTCTTTTTTGTTTGATACTCTCAAAGAAGTCGCTATCTGGTGCTAAACATAACCTTTGCTCCCAAGGGTTATAAGTAGGAGTGAAGTGTTTTTCAATATCAAAACCAGGAAGTTCATCTCTTACTAGATCTAGTAGATAATTTTTTACTAGCTCTGGGCTTCTCATTGCTCTTCTATAAATTCTTCTTTGTCTGAGAATATTTGTAAATCTGATTATCTTATAGCCAAACTTAGGCGAGATATAGTTAAGTAAATGAAGAATCTTGTATTTACTTGGAACGGAAGCGATATATGTTGGAGATCTTTGGATCATGGTTACATGGCTAGCTTTTTTTGCAATCTGAGGCACTAAAGTAACTGCTGTAGCCCCACTTCCAATAACAGCTACTTTTTTATTTTCATAATCAATGGTGCTATTCCACTCTTGAGGATGAATAATTTGTCCCACAAAATCCTCGGACCCTTTGAAGACTGGTTTATGTCCACTTTTGTAACTGTAATATCCAGCACACATCTGAATAAACTTTGTTTTAATTATTTCTAGTTTATTTAGTTTTTTATTATTGATACTCAGCTCCCAGAGAGAATCTACGGAATTCCATGAGGCTGACTCAATATGCATGTTAAATTTAATTAAATCTTTAAGGTTATTTTCTTCAATAGTTTCATCTAAGTAGTTCATTATTGCGGGGCCATCTGCAATAAACTTTCTGCTATTCCAAGGCTTAAACGAGAATCCAAGGGTATGCATATCTGAATCTGAACGAATGCCAGGATATTTAAAAAAGTCCCATGTACCCCCAAAGTTATCTCTGCCCTCAAGAACCAGAAATTCAGCTTTGGGGCTGAACTTCTTAAGATGATAGGCTGCACTTAAACCTGAAATACCTGCTCCTACTACAATGGTGTCGTAAATTTTTTGAGAGTGTATATTCATTAGGTTTTCTTCTTATCAAATATATTCTTAACTTTTTTATCTTTATTTTCTAGAAGTTCTTCATTTATTTTCACTATCTCATCAGTGTCTGGTTCAACCTCTAAACGCGATACAGGAATTGAATTACGAATCTTTTCTGCACTATCGATAAGACATATTTCTGACTCAGCAAGTGGACCAGAACTATATGCAGATGTTTCCATTCCCTCCTGGACAAAATTAATAAGTTCCGTATCTTCTGCATTCACTTCGCGATTAATTCTCCAATTTAAATATCTTGCTGCTTTCATCTCCCTTCTTTCATCTGGCAACGCATATGGTATTTCTCTAATCAGGGTCTTGCGAGAGTTGATTGGTATAAATTGCATAAAATCCATCTGATCTGGATAAATATCAAATGCTAGATTGGGCCACAATCTATAATAAGACCAATGCATTTGCTTATTTTTAGGTAAATGTTCAGATTCTGGTAATAATTTTTTATAAAGGTCATTGGACAAATTTTTCTTTCTTGTTTTATTAAGATCGCCCCACATTTTATGTATATATCCTCCGTCCTCAGATAATTCAATTCCATAACTATTACCTACTAAACCGGATAAACCAGGATGAGCAACAGGTATATGCATAGCATCAACATAATTATCAGCAACCTGCTTCCAGTTAACATCTCTAGGCCTCATTGTTACCCTTCCTAAGGGTTTTATATCTTCTAATTTATACAAAAATAATTCATCTAAATAAGGTTTGAATTGATCTGCTACGCTTGGTGCTGAACTTGGATTTATCTTCGCAAAAATAAATCCTAAAAAGATTTCCATTTGCACCGGCTTTAAGTTGTGATCCTCTTTATCAAAGTTCTTAAATTGCTCTTCATGAGGGACAGATTTAAGGTTTCCAGATAGATCATAACTCCATGCATGATAAGGACATCTAATTCTTTTACCGCAATTCCCATCATCCTCTAAAAGCTTTGTTGCCCTGTGAGAGCAAACATTATGGAAAACATTTATATCATTGCTCTCATTCCTTATTGCTACCAATCTTTCATTAAAGAAATTAAAAGTAAAATAATCACCTGAATTAGGAATATTTGAAGAGTGACATATCAACTGCCAGTTATTTAGAAATAAGTATCTTTTTTCAAGCTCTAGAAACGCATCGCTTGTATATGTCCAAGCTGGCAAAGTTTGATGGCTTTTAGAAATCATAATTATTTATTTAGAGTTAAAGTCTACTCTAAAAAATAGCATGATTCCTGAGATAGAGCTTACTAAAGCTAAGATAGAAAAGATTTGAAGGAAAATATTATTTATCTTATCTCTTGTTTGCCAATCCATAATATGAAATCCCCACATTAAGTCCCAGATTCTCCACTGAAGTGATCTAACTGCAGTTATTTCTCCAGAGAAAACATTTAAATATAAATTAATCCTCTTATCTTTATCATTTAGAGAGGTTACTTTGTATAAAGGAAGATTTCTGCCTCTAAACTCTGAGCCCTTTGAAGATTCTGTAATTTCCTCTAAATCTATTGGCTTGAGTGTTGAAGATGAGCTAACTATTTCAAAAATTTCACTTTTATTTAGCTTGTTTACTGGAGTGCCAAAAGAATCAAGGTATTCAGTGCCCTTACTTCCGCTAACAACAAAAATAATTTCCCCCAGTCTATTTATTGCTTTTACCTGCTGAACATCAGACCTTGAGAACTTAACTTCATTGAAATTAATAGGAAAACTTTCTGTTAATCTGTATTGCTCTCCCCTTACGAGCTCAATCTTATTGAAGGCAAAATATATTCCGGAAACTGTCCATAAGAATAATTGAACTGAAATAAAAAAACTGAGGTATTTGTGAGTATTTCTTACAATATTTCTCATCTAGGAAGGTTTCAATAGGATACGAGCGTTTCTATATTGTAGCCCTGTTCTTTAATTAAATTACTGCCGCCAAGCTCCGGTAAATCAATGATGCATAAAATTAATATATCTGATTTTTCAACATTAAAATTCTCAGTAAGAAGTTCTGCACATGCTATTGCAGTTCCTCCTGTAGCAACTAAGTCATCAATAATCACGATACGCTGTCCTTTTTCAATATTTGTATTTTTCTGAATTTCTATTGAAGTGCTTCCATATTCAAGATCAAAACTCTTCACATATGTCTCGTTTGGAAGTTTGCCTGGTTTTCTTGCTAAAACAAATGGAAGTAAAAGGTCGGTTGAAACTGAGCCAGCAAAGATAAATCCTCTGCTTTCAATACTCACAATTAAATCTGCATTGAAGCTTTCTGTCATCTTTGTTAACTCTTTACAGGTTTTTCTAAATGGTTCAGGTGTTTCAATTAAGCTTGTTATATCCCTAAACTTTATCCCTGGAATTGGAAAATCTTCCACATCGCGAATATGTTTTTTCAAATCTAATTTATCACTCATTTTCTTATCTTATAAAAGATATTTTAACAAATATCTTAAAAATTAGCGCTTATATCAATTACGATCAAAACAGCAATTGAGAGTTGAAATAATAAGCTTAGCCAAAGAATTAATTTTATAAATAAACTTGGCTGTAGTTCTCTTTGAAGCTTATTTGATAGATAAATTGCTCCTATATTCACTATGGGTAACCCCATTGCAGCCCAAATTCCTGCTATTAATAAAAGAGTTATCGGATTTGGTAACAAAAAATAGAAAACTCCGGAAAAAAGTGGCACTAAAAAGGCAATGAGTTTTATTAATATCTTTCTAGTGTTTTCTTTTTCATAAACAAATCCCATTGAGATTAGATAATCAGAAATTGTTCTCGTAAATGCAGCTGTTCCTGACAAAAGAGTGGAGTAAAGGATGAAAAATGCAAGAACTATAAAAAGCCATTTTGCCCAGTCCCCTAAAACTAGAGAAAACATATTTTGAAGCGCACCGATTATATCAACATCCCAAAATGATTGTGTTGCTAAAGATTCTTGTAGTTGTGGCAAAGTATTTAATACTCCTGCGCCAAGAAAGAAAAAAGGAAGTGTTCCAATAGTAATGAAAAAGATAGTGACCCAAACATCGGTTTGCATTGTTCGAATCCAATTTTTAGTCTCTTGTATATCCCCAGAATCTCCCTGAGCATAACCTTTCTCAAGACACCAATAGGTATAAGCCATTATTTCTCCATAACTTATTCCCGTGAAACCAAAAACTGCCAAAGCTAATGGTAAATATTCAAAAGGAAGAGAGAAATTTAAACCTGAAAAAACTTGAGCAGTGTTGAGCTCATAACTAGTTGACTGCATAGAAAAAGCAATAATTAAAGTAATCAGAGAAAATACTAAAACCATTCCAAGAAGAATATTTTCAAGGATCGAGTAGGAGCCTCTAATTAATATTAGCCAAGTAATTAAGCATGATAGAACAACCCATATCTCAATATTTATAGAGGGGAGTAAATTTGTTCCAGCCTCTGCAACTGCACCAACTAATCCACCCATACCAATAATTGCAGGCAACACTCCCAGAAACATAAACCATACTAACCAGGAAGTTGTTTTCCCATTTATATTTGTTTTTGGACCTGGAATTTCTGCAAAAGCTTCAAGAAAAGTTTTTTTAGTAACTACAACATATCTGCTAATTTCAGCTTGAATAATTGGCTTGGTCCATATGCTTAAAAGTAACCACCATAAAAGAGTAAACCCGGCTGCTGCTCCTAAGAGTGGAGTCATAACTATTGAACCACTCCCAACAACACTTCCAGTAACGATTGCGCTTGGTCCAATAAATCTTAATCTATCGATAACTGTTCGAGGTGCTTTATTTTCAGAACTATTTTCTTTCAACTTTATCTATCACTCTTTTTAAAGCGTTTGCAATTTCATCAGCAGCCTCCTCTTGAAGAAAATGTCCCGCTTGGGTTTTAGTAACTCTAGCATCAGGAAAATTGTCCTCCATTGCAGAAAGTCCCTTTCCAAGGATGGGATCTTTCATACCCCAAACAATCTCAGCTGGGATTTGTAAAGTCTTCACGTATTCTTCTATTTTTCTCATAGCTGCAGCATCTCTATGATCTGGACCATCAGGTACCATTCTCATCATAGATAAAGTTGCTTTAGAGTTACCACTATCAAATACTGGTTTTCCATATATTTTTATGACTTCATCAGACCAAGAGCTAGGATCTCCCTGAACCCTAGCTAATTGCTCAAAGGGATTAAAAAGAATTTCAACAAACAATTCACCAATAATAGGGGTCTTCACTCTTGCATGCATAGAAGTTAAATCTACTTTCTCTTTTGGTGAATTAAAACCTGTATTCATTAATACAGCCCCTTTTATAAGGTCAGGTGACAGGGACAGTGCACCCATTCCAATTGGACCTCCCCAGTCTTGACCAGAATATATAACCTCACTCAGTTCTAGCTCATTTAAAACCTTATTAATCCATCGAATATGATTATCCAATGTATGTTGACTTGCAGGAATCTTTGATGAGAAGCCTAAACCAATTGAGGTTGGCATAATTACTCTAACTTTATCAAGTGGAAGCTTATTTGCTATTTTTCTGTATAAAAAACCTGAGGTAGGATTCCCATGCATTAAAAATACTGGAAGTCCTTGACCAACCTCAAGAATGTGTACTTTAATGCCAGGTTCTACTTCAACAAAATAGCTTTTATAATCAGCTGAAATCATCTTTGCAGCATAGTCTGGCAAAGGAAAGTTTTCGTAAGTACCAGAATCAAGAGTAATAGTTCCCTCTCCCATTGGAGTAACTATTTTTCCATCTCTAGTGATATAAAAAGAAAAAATGGAAATTAAAAGGATAATCGAAATAACGACTATAAATAAAATTTTCATTTAGATTTTATTCGTTCCCAAAAACTGTATTGTGAGTATTGTTCACTCTAACAAAGGTTGTGCATTTTGAAAGATCTTTCAATTTATTTGCTCCAACATAAGTGCATGCTGATCGAATGCCGCTCAAAATATCTTTTATTGTATCCTTCGCTTTACCTCTGTATTCAACTTCAACCGTTTTTCCCTCTGTTCCCCTATAATCATTATGATTGCTATGTCTAGTCATTGCTGATTCTGAAGCCATTCCATAAAACTTCATAACGCCATCTTCTACTTCACCATCGCATTCGTCATGTCCTGCTAACATTCCGCCAATCATTACAAAATCTGCACCTCCAGCAAAAGCTTTTACAATATCTCCA
The DNA here is from genome assembly GCA_028404565.1 of Pseudomonadota bacterium. GTDB lineage: Bacteria > Pseudomonadota > Gammaproteobacteria > Magnimaribacterales > D2472 > CACNXK01. The sequence goes on from JAOOBR010000001.1 coordinate 158,211, forward strand.
GAACTCGTACATCCACCATCAGCAATAATATGTGCATTAAGTCCATGGGCTGCATCCGCGCATTCGATTACAGCGCTTAGTTGCGGATAACCTATACCAGTCTTAATTCTTGTTGTGCAAACCGAACCTGGTCCAATACCGACTTTAACAATGTCTGCTCCTGCTAAGATCAATTCCTGTGTCATATCTGCAGTAACTACATTTCCTGCTGCAATAGTAGCATTAGGACATTTATCTCTGAGCCTTTTTACGGAATCAACAAATTTAATGGTATATCCATTTGCGACATCAAGACCGATAAAGCCTGAGTTAGCTTTTGATAATTTTGAGATGTCATCTATACCACCAAACCAACATATATTTGATTGGCCTGTCTTAAATTCATTGGAATTTTTTTTAAGGTGGTGTTTTGCCGGACAGGTTATAAGTTTATATTTCGATAAAACTTTGTGCATTGATGGTGTTCCAACTGTATCCATATTTGCAGACATGATTGGAATTCCAGTCCACTTTTTCTTACTCCAAAGGAAGCGATGTGTTCTTTGAAGCCTTACCTCCCCTCTAGAGCTCATCGTAGATCTCTTTGGTCTGATTAAAACATCTGAATAATCAAGTTTTATATCTTCATTAATTAGCAAAAGTAAGTCCTCCTCGACTTAACTACTTTATATTAATAAGCTGATGTTTAAAATAACTAAGATGAAATTTTTATTCCCACTCAATAGTTGCTGGTGGTTTTCCAGAAATATCATAAACGACTCTACTTACATCCTCTATTTCGTTTACGATCCGTCTTGAAACTTCATCTAAAAATTCATGAGGAAGATAAGCCCAGTTTGCGGTCATGAAATCAACTGTCTCCACAGCTCTTAAAGCAATCACTTCGGAGTATCTTCTTTCATCACCAACCACTCCAACTGATTTAATTGGTAAAAAAACTGCGAATGCTTGGCTGACTGAGTCATACAAATTAGCTTTTCTAAGCTCTTCTATGAAAATAAAATCTGCCTCTTGAAGAATCTTTATCTTCTTTTCATTTACTTCTCCAAGAATCCTCACGCCTAAACCAGGACCCGGAAAGGGATGTCTGTTTAAAATTATCTCAGGCAAATCGAGTTGGGAGCCTAATCTCCTGACTTCATCCTTAAATAGATCTCTCAAAGGCTCAACAAGCTTGAGCTTCATCTCCTCAGGCAAGCCTCCAACATTATGATGAGACTTAATAACTCTGGCTTCCTTTGATTCAGATTCTGAAGACTCTATTACATCTGGATAAATTGTTCCTTGTGCTAAAAAATCTATGTTTTCAAGCTTAGCAGCCTCAGCATCAAAAACATCGATGAAAGTTCTACCGATAATTTTTCTTTTCTGTTCTGGGTCTTCTATGCCCTTCAAATGTCTTAAAAATATCTTTTGTGCATCAACTTTAAAAAGATTTAGATCCATTTCATTTTTGAATGTTTGAACTACCTCCTCTGCTTCATTTTTTCTTAATAGTCCGTTATCAACAAAAACGCACACAAGATTTTCTCCTATTGCTTTTGATAAAAGTGCAGCTGTTACGGAAGAATCAACTCCTCCAGATAATCCAAGTAGTACTTTTTCTCCATTTGTTATATCTTTGATTTCTTTAATCCTGCTAGAAATTAGATCATCAAGCTTCCAATCTGGTTTACATGAGCAAATTTCAAAGATGAAGTTATCTAAAATTAGCTTGCCACCTTTTGTATGAGTCACTTCTGGATGGAACTGAAGTGCATAAATAGGTTTTGAAGAATGTTCCATTGCAGCTATTGGAGCTGATTCTGTGGAAGCAATTAATTTAAAATCGTTTGGTAAAGTTTCTACTTTATCTCCATGACTCATCCAGACATCAATTGCTTCAGATGAAGACCCGGTAAATAGTTTTGAGTTATCTTCAATGTTTAGAATAGAGAATCCAAATTCTTTTTTTTCAGAAGTTGTAACTTGACCACCCATCTGCTCAGCTAGAGTCTGCATCCCATAACAGATACCAAGAATAGGAACCTGCAAGTCAAAAACTATCTGTGGTGCTCTTGGTGTATGGATGTCAGTAACAGATTCTGGTCCGCCTGATAAGATTATTCCCTTTGGATTAATATCCTCTATTTTCTTTATATCTACATCCCAAGGAAGAATTTCAGAATAAACATCTGATTCTCTTATTCTTCTTGCAATTAATTGAGTATATTGAGAGCCAAAATCTAGAACGAGAATAGTATCAATATTTTTATTTTTTATGTCGAGCTTTGATTGGACTGACATTTTAAAACTTAACTTCTTTGATAGTTTGGTGCTTCTTTAGTGATTTGAACATCATGCACATGGCTTTCAGTCATTCCAGCATTTGTAATTTCAACGAACCTGCTATTTTCTTTCATTTCTTGAATATTTTTACAACCAACATAGCCCATACTCTGTCTAAGACCTCCAATCAGTTGGTTAATGACATTGATAGCCCATCCTTTATAAGGAACCCTACCCTCAACGCCTTCAGGTACAAGTTTTTCAGCATCAATATCTTCCTGAAAATATCTGTTGCTATCATCTCTTTTAGACATTGCTCCCAAGGACCCCATTCCTCTGTAAGTCTTGAAACTTCTTCCTTGGTAGAGCTCAAATTCTCCAGGAGCTTCTTCAGTTCCAGCAAAAATACTTCCAAGCATTACGCTGTCAGCCCCTGCTGCAATTGCTTTGGCTATGTCTCCTGAATAGCGCATACCGCCATCAGCTATTAGCGGAACCTTTCCTTTTACTTTTTCATAAATTGTTAATATTGCAGAAATTTGTGGGACTCCGATACCAGCAATAATTCTTGTTGTACAAATTGATCCCGGGCCCATTCCAATCTTAATTGCATCTGCACCGGCTTCTATTAGTGCTTCTGCTCCTTCTGGTGTAGCAACATTTCCAGCAATGATATCTTTGGTTGGAAATTCTTTTTTAATCTTTTTTACTGTCTCTATAACACTTTTAGTATGGCCATGTGCACTATCGACAACAAATAAATCAACACCTGAATCAAATAGAGACTTAGCTCTATCTAAAGTTTCAGTTCCAGTCCCGATTGCGGCTCCAACTCTAAGTTGGCCTGCATCATCCTTAGTAGCGTTAGGATGCTTTTCAGACTTTTCTATATCTTTCATTGTTACTAAACCAGTTAACTTCTCTGTTTCATCTAATACAAGGACTTTTTCAATCCTGTTTTCATACATCATTTTTTTAACTACTTCTTGAGAAGTCCCTTCGAGCACAGTTATTAATTTTTCACTAGGCGTCATAATCGATTCAACTAGGTCATCCATATTATCTGCATATCTAAAGTCTCTACTGGTAACAATTCCTTTTACCACTCCATCATCAACGACAGGCATACCAGATATATTTAACTCTCCTGTGAGTTGTTTTAATTGACCAATTGTTTGTTTAGAGCTTATTGTAGTTGGGTCACGAACAACTCCACTTTCATATTTTTTTACATTCCTGACGGCATTAGATTGCTCTTGGATCGAACAATTTTTATGCAAAATTCCTATACCTCCTGCTTCTGCAAGGGCAATAGCCATTCTATATTCTGTAACTGTATCCATGGCAGCAGATAACAGTGGTAAATTAATATCAATATTTTTTGTAAGAGAAGTCTTTACAGATGCTTGGCTTGGAAGAAAGTCGCAGTAGGAAGGAACGAGAAGTACGTCATCGAAAGTTAGTGCTTTGGCTTTTACTTTGTCCATGCAGAAGTATAACAAAAGATTTTTAAGAAAAAAATAATTCAGGCTCTAAAGAAGAGCTAATTTAGCAACAAGTCAGTCTTTGCTGCACAAATAAAATCATTTTTATGAAGGCCATTGATTTTATGAGACCACCATTTAACTGTAACTTTTCCCCACTCTAAAACAATTAATGGATGATGATCTTCAACATCAGCAAGTGCAGCAACTTGATTGGAGAAAGCAACTGCTTTTTCATAATTATCAAATGTAAAAATCTTTTCTAAATAATTAAATCCATCATTCATGATTACCCAATTATCTAACGTTTTCATTAGTTCGTTAGATTCCTCCTTGGTGACTTTTGGTGCATCGATAGTGCAAGCTTCACATTTTTGATTAATGAGATCTGATGACATTATGACTTAATACCACCCTTGGTTAATTTTGAAGGATCTAAGAGTTTTTTAAGTCGAGAGACTGAAATGCCAGTTTCTTCATGAGCTACATCAATAACAGATCTAGATTCTTTATAGGCTCTTTTGGCTATTTCTGCTGCCTTTTGATAACCAATAACCGGATTCAAAGCAGTGACCAATATTGGATTTCTTGATAGTGATTCTTCAATCTTTTTATGATTTACCTTAAAAGTCTTTATAGCTTTTTTAGCAAGAACATTCATACTGCCAGCGAGTATATTTACACTTTTTAAATTGCAATAAGCAATTACTGGTAACATCACATTAAGTTGGAAGTTTCCTGATTGGGCTGCAACTGTTATAGAAACATCGTTACCAATAACATCTGCTGCAGCCATTGCTACAGCCTCTGGAATTACAGGATTTACTTTTCCAGGCATTATGCTGCTTCCTGGTTGAAGAGCCTGAAGCTCAATTTCAGAGATTCCAGATAAGGGTCCACTATTCATCCATCTAAGATCATTAGATATTTTTAAAAGGATTGTTGCTAGATTTTTAAGTTCTCCAGATAACTGGACAGATAAATCTTGCGCACTTAAGTTTCTAAAAAAATCTTCGCTTGGCTTTGTTTTAAAGCCAGTAAGTTTTGAAAGTTCCTTAGCAAATTCTTTTGAAAATCTTCTGTGTGCATTTATTCCTGATCCAACTGCAGTTCCTCCCTGAGGGAGAAATAAAAGCTTCTCTAGAACAACTGCTATAGATTCTCTAGAGCATTTAAGTTGTGTGTTCCAAGCATTTAATTCATCAGACATATCCACTGGCATGGCATCCATAAGGTGTGTTCTGCCTGTCTTTGTAATTCCTTTAACTGAGTCAGCTTTCTTTGCCAAAGTTTCAATAAGTAAATCTAGTGCGGGCATTAATTTTTTTGTTGAATCGAAGTAATAAGCCAAATTCATGACAGTTGGAATTACATCATTGGAGCTTTGACTCATATTCACATCATCATTTGGATGAATCTTAACTTTTGAGGTTTTATAGCAAAGATTTGCTATAACTTCATTTGCATTCATATTTGTACTTGTTCCAGAGCCAGTTTGAAAAACATCAATTGGAAACTCTTTACCATGTTTATTAGTCCAAACCTCTTTTGCAGCTCTTGAAATGACTTTTTGTTTTTTTGCTTCTAAAAGCTTGAGATTTTTATTTGCTCTTGCTGCAGCATCTTTTAAATAGCCAAGCATTGCTATAAAGGTATTCGTGAAAGGGAAATTCATTGAGATGCCGCTAATTGGGAAATTATCTATTGCTCTTTGAGTCTGTGCTCCCCATAAAGCATTTCTTGGCACCCTTACTTTTCCAAGGCTATCTTCTTCGATTCTAAATTTCATAATTACCTCGTTTTTATGTAAACTATTTTACACCTATAAAGTTAAAGGAGATAGGACATATGGGAAAAGTAACTCCATTAAAAATTGATGTTAATGATGGTAGGCTGCCTCTAAAGGATAAAGGCCTAGATATGAAAGATTTTTCATCTGTAGCCGAGTTGAGGAGAGATCAACTTGAAAAACTTGCTGCAGGTTTCAGAATGTTTGCACATTTTGGCTTCAATGAAGGAGTAGCAGGTCATATTACTTACAGAGATCCTGAGTTCCCTGATCACTTCTGGGTAAACCCGCTGGGTGTTCATTTCTCACAAATATCAGTTTCTGATCTTATACTCGTCAATCATGAAGGTGAAGTTGTTCAAGGAGATAAAGCTGTAAATGTTGCTGCTTTTGCAATTCACTCTAGGTTGCATAAAGCAAGACCTGATGTTAACGCAGCAGCTCATTCTCATTCTATTTATGGAAGAACGTTTTCAACGCTTGGAAAATTGCTTGATCCTATTTCTCAAGATGCATGTGCTTTTTATGAAACTCAAGCAATTTATAAAGACTTTTCTGGTGTTGTAGAAGAAGTCGATGAAGGAGATATGATTGCAGAAGCTCTGGGAGATAAGAAAGTTATTATTCTTCAAAATCATGGAATCCTTACAACAGGTCCCTCTGTTGATATTGCCCTATGGTTTTACACATCTATGGAACGTTGCTGCCAAGCACAATTAATGGCTGATGCTGCTGGCGAAACACAATTAATTCCTCATGACACAGCAGTTAAAACAAGATCATTCATAGCTAATGATGTTGCAGCATGGGCTAGCTTTCAGCCTGCTTTTGATATGATCTGTAAAAAAGAGCCTGATTTATTCGACTAAAGCTCCAATTACAGCTTTTGTCTCAAGACATTCTTCGAGGCCATGTGTGCCATGCTCTCTTCCATTACCAGAAGAGCCATAACCTCCAAAAGGTGCAGACCTGACTCTAGCTCCTTTATTGATAGTGACTTGACCAGCCCTTATTTTTGAAGCAACTTCAACTGCATGAGATTGCTCACCTTGGACGTATCCAGCAAGACCATAGGGTGTATCATTTGCTATCTCAATGGCTTCTTCTTCGGTTTCATATTTAATTAAACATAAAACTGGGCCAAAAATTTCCTCTCTTGCAATAGTCATATCATTAGTTACATCAGAAAATATAGTTGGTTTTACGTAATAACCGCTCTCACAACCATCTGGAAGACCAATGCCTCCAGCAGATAATGTTGCTCCTTCATCAATACCAATCTGAATCATCCTTTGAACCTTTTCATATTGGGTCTTATTAGAAATTGGGCCCATTTTTGTATCAGCATCAAAAGGATCCCCTACTTTGATAGCATTTGCAGTATTAGCAGCAACTTCAACTGCCTTGTCATAATTCTTAGATGACACAAGCATTCTCGTTGGTGCATTACATGATTGTCCTGTATTTAGGAAACATGAAGAGACACCAGCAGATACAGCTTTTTCAATATCTGCATCATCAAGAACTATATTGGCAGATTTTCCTCCTAGCTCCTGAGCAACTCTCTTCACAGTTGGAGCAGATGCTTGAGCAACGGCAACTCCTGCCCTTGTTGATCCAGTAAAATGCATCATATCTATATCTTTGTGTTCAGACATTGAGGCACCAACAACTGGACCCATGCCATTGACTAAATTAAAGATTCCAGCAGGTACACCAGCGTCGTGAATAATTTCTGCAAGAATTATTCCGCAGAAAGGTGTTATTTCACTTGGCTTGAGCACCATGGTGCATCCAGCAGCTATACCTGATGCTACTTTTGTACACATCTGATTCATTGGCCAATTCCATGGAGTGATCATTCCAACAACACCGACGGGCTCTTTTCGAAGTAGATAACCGTCTTTCTCATACTCAAAATCATAGCCTTTAAGAACATTAAGAGTATCTTTAAAATGAGTAAGGCCAGAAGCAACCTGAGCAACTTGGGATAACCATATTGGAGCTCCCATTTCCCTAGATATTGTTTCAGCTAATTCCTCAGATCTTTTTTCATATTCAGTAATAATATTTTCTAAAATCTGGACTCTTTCCTCTTTAGTTGAAAAACTAAAATCAACAAAAGCTGCTTTAGCTGCGGCAACTGCTCTATCCACATCATCAGAATTGCCTGCAGTTATAATTCCAAGAACAGAATCATCTGATGGATTCATGACTTCAATCGTCTCTGTTGAATGAGAATCAACCCATTCTCCATTTATATACATTTGTAATTTTTCTAACATAACTACCTCTTTAATTCGCTAAAAGATTATAACCTATAACTATTTCTTATTTTATTAATAAACAGTTGTTATTAGCTACTACATCTACTTTGAATTGATCTTCAGAATATGAATTAAATGTATAATTTCCTCCAGCTGCCTTAATAATTGACAGTCCTGCAGCTATATCCCATAAAAATATTCCTTTTTCTTGATATTGATCAAATTGCCCAGAAGCAACATAAGCACACGACATAGCTGCTGATCCAATCATTCTTACTTTTTTCCAACTTACTAATTCATTTGATAGCTCAATCATGGATTCTTTATTAAAGTTTCCTTTTGCAGGAAGACCAGTAGCGAGTGTGGCTTTAGATTTATCATGTATTGATGAAACAAAGATGTCTGCACCGTTCAGTTTTGCCCTTGAGTCTTTACTTCCTTCATAGAGCGAGCCTCTATTAAAATCATTAATTACACCCAAAGTAATTTCTTTTTCATAAATCAAAGCAATTGAAATGCAGCACATTGGGAAATCTCTTGAATAGTTTGAAGTCCCATCAAGAGGATCAACTACCCAAAAACTGTCTCCAAGATCTTGATTAGCACCAGATTCCTCAGCAAGGATTGGGAAGTTAGAGTTTGCTAATAAATACTCTTTTATAACTTTTTCAGACTCGAGATCAGCTTTTAATTTAACATCTCGACCTTCATTAGAAAGAATTTTATTAATATTATCTTTATTATCAATTAATAATGCAGCAGCAATTTCAGATGCTCTTTTTGCAACTTCAAGCTCTTGTTTGATATTAATCATTGTAAGATGATCTTTAATTAAGACTGTTGATAAGTGACTCTATAGATAACATTTGCTCCATCATCAGATATTAAAATGGAACCATCACTTTTTTGAAAAACGGATGCTGGTCTTCCTAAAACTTTTTCCTGACCATTGTTTTTTTGAAGCCACCCAGTAATGAAATCTTTGTGGTAAAGCAACTCTCCGTTCTCATCAAAATGAACGGCTATAACCTTATATCCGACTTTCCTTGATCGATTCCATGATCCATGAAGAGTCATAAATAAAGTATTCTTATATTTTGCTGGAAAATGATCACCGTCATAAAAGGATAACCCTGTTGGGGCTACATGCGCACCAAGCTCCAGAATAGGATCAATAAATTCTTCAGCATTGTCTGGTATTTTTTTTGAATAGTCTGGATCTAGTACATCCATTGAATGTTTATATGGATAACCATAAAAAGAATCATCATTTTTGACTACGTTAAGCTCGCATGACGGCATATCATCACCCATCCAGTCTCTTCCATTATCACCAAAATAAAGATCATTTGTTTTAGGGTGCCAATCAAATCCAACTGTATTCCTCACACCTCTTGCTACATATTCCCACTCACCATCATTAAGTCTCATAATTGATGCATATCTCTTATCAAAGTTGTACTTTTCTTCAAGTGAAGGATTGCAAATATTACATGGAGCTCCAACAGGAACATATAGTTTGTTGTCTGGACCAAAGTCAATCCATTTCCAGCCATGCCATGTATCTGAGGGTAAATTGTTGGTAACTAAAACTTTATCTGGCATCTGCTCTGAACTTGAAAGAGCTTCATCAATATTAGGGATTTTCCAAATAGAGTTTACTTCGGAAAAATAAAGGTCACCATTATGGTAGGTTACACCAGTAGAATTTGATAGTCCTTCCGCAATAACTCTAATATTTTTGTTGCCATTGATTACACTAATAGTTCCTGCATTTCTTGATCCTACAAATATATTCCCAGTGTCACTCTCAGCAATTTGTCTAGGAGTGTCTATATTGTCAATAAATATTTCTATTGAAAAACCTTTTTCAGTTTTTAAATTCTCAATAAGTTTTGAAGAATCAGAAGAAACATTTGAAGAAAAAGATATAATAATCAAAAGGTGTAAAAAAAACTTATAATTTAACTTTTCCATGATAAAGATTATACCAGTAGCCCTTTTCTTTTTAAGCTTTTTTGCATCCTTAGTATCAAATGCATGGCTTAGAATATTAGCAAAAAAGAATAACTTTCTTATTGATAGACCTGACAAATACAGAAAATTTCATAAAGATCCTACGCCACTAACAGGTGGTATTGGTATTACTTTTGGAATCATCTTCAGTGGAATATTTCTTTTCTTTTTAACTGATACAAGTTATACCTCTGAGGTTTCTTCAGATAACTTTTTAGGACAAGAACAAAATAAATCTTATGAAATTAAAATAAATAATGAAAAAGGAATAATAGTTGAAAGGATCGATGATGAAAGTTTTTCAATAACTCTTCCAGATGGTAATAAAAGCGTCTATAAGATATCTAGTAGTGGTGAATCTGTTCTGGTATCCACAAGTGATAACTCTAAAGATTTAATAATATCTAATTTTAGTTTTGGGCTTGTGGCTTTCACGATCCTGCTTCAGTTTTTAATGACTTTTGATGACCTTCGAGGTCTTAAAGCAGTTACAAGGCTTTTCATACAAGCCGGCTGTACTGGTGGTTTAATATTTTTTAGTGGTGTATATATTCAAAGCTTAGGTAATTTATTAGGTTTAGGAGAAATATATCTTGGATTTTGGGGAATACCATTCACAATTTTCTGCGTTGTGGGCATGATCAATGCCTTTAATATGATTGATGGATTAAATGGGCTATGTGCAAGCTTGTGTTTAGTTTGTTTTATAGGGATTATTTATATGATTAATGCTGATACTGTTCCAAGCTTATTTCCCTTGATCTTGCCTGTAGGAGCTATCACAGGTTTCCTTATGTATAATCTTGGAGTTTTAGGAAATCAAAGAACAGTTTTTCTTGGCGACAATGGGTCCAATGCTCTTGGTTTTATGTGTGCTTGGATTCTTGTTTACTTTAGTTCTGTTGAAAATTCTAATTTTGCACCTGTTACTGCATTATGGTTTGTAGCTATTCCTTTCTTTGATGCAGTTGGTGTCATGGCATCTAGAGCCATAAAGGGAATAATGCCGCTAAGACCTGGAAGAGATCATCTTCATCATAAATTGTTAGATATGGGATTGGCCTCTAATGCTATTTATATAGTTTTGATTTTCATATCTGCTCTTTTTGCAGCAGTTGGATATGTCTTCAATCATAGTTTTCCTGAGAGTCACTATATTTCTTTCTATGCCTTTATGATGCTCTGGTTATGTTATTATTTTTTAACAAGGTATATTTCAAAAAATGTTTAATTTTTTTAAAAAGAAGGAAGAAAAAAAAGAAAAGCCAAAGAATCTTAAGTTGATTGCATTATGTTTAGCTTTTGAAGTTGCAAATGCAGATAATGATATAGATACACGAGAGAGAGATCTGATTTTAGAAAAGATCAAAGAATCCATAGACTTAAGTGTCTTAAATGAAAAAGAAATATTTGAAGTCATTCAAGAAGAAAGTCAAAAAAGAGTTTCATTTTATGACATCATTAACGATATTAATAAAAACTTGGATAGAAAAGAGAAAATTGATATTTTAAAGATGCTTTGGGAAATAGCTTATGCAGATAAAGTTCTGGATGTTGATGAAGAAAGAATAATAAGAAGATCTGCAGAGATGTTGGGTATAAAACCATCAATAGTTCTTCAAACAAAAGAAGAATTTAAAAATCAATAGTTCCTGAATTTTTCTCTGAAATTCTTAGCGCCTCATCTCTTGAGCAATTAAAGTTAGTACTTTTTACAAAGTCATCAAAAGAATTGTCGCCAATATAGTTTGTAGTTTCATATAAAAGTATACATTTTTCTTCAGTATCAATTATTTGGGAAGATAATATTTCATTCACTAATTCTTGCATGCTTAAATCAAGCTTATCTATTCGAAAATCTTTCTTTTCATCAATATGAAGAATACTTTTGTCTGTTTTGGGATTATATTTATTCCAAATAATGTCATTTGAAGATTTTCCAGGCTCGCCATTTCTAGCAAACTCAGTCCAAAAATTCATCATATTCTTAGAAACAAAACGCCTAGAGGGTGACCGAGGATAAATGATCCATGCAAATTCTTCAGCAAGGCTAAAATCTCCACTTATCATTGGTATTTCAAGTGCATGGGCAGCTCCTATAATTTTTCTAAAGTCGCCAACAAAGAAATCTCTTAAATTGTCCCAATCATATCTATAGGCATACAGATCTTCATTTCCAGCAAAAAACATATTTTCAAGCGGCTCTTGAACTCCTCTAAGTTGCCATCCTTTTGATCTAATTTCATTATAAAATTGATATTTTTCTTCATCTTTAATTTCAACGCTAGGTATACCAATACCTTTAGAAAGAAAGGATTCATTGGTTTCTATGAAATATTTTGAGAACCCAAGCCAAAGCTTGATTTCATCTTTATTTGATCCTGCAATTGTTGGAACTTTATTTAAATATTCATTAGAGCGAAGAGCTTCTTTAAGACCTATTTCAGGAATAACTACACCATCATTAGTAAGTAAAGGAGTCTCAAAAGTATCACCATATAGATTTACCAACTCCTGTGCATTTGTTTCGTAAAGAATTTTTCTAAGCGCATCTTTATTAGAGTTTAATTGAAATATATTTGCTTCATTAAGACTGCTTGCTAACTTTTTGTCCACGATTATTTTATTTAATACTGTCCAACTATCAGATATGCCTTCCTGATTAAAATTTTCAGACTTATAAGCATTTTTCAATGATGAGGATTTCGTATAGCCTGATTGGGAGATTGCTTTATGGAATAAACCTTTAGCTTGCTGAGTAACTAAGAGCGATAAAACATTATGCCCACCAGCAGACTCACCAAAAATAGTAATATTATTAGGATCACCACCAAAAGAAGCTATATTCTTATTAACCCACTTTAGTGCAAGCACTAGATCTAAGATACCAAAATTGGAGGTCTTATCTATGCCTGAATGGTAATCTTGAATTGCTGGATGAGTAAAAAAGCCAAGTGGTCCTAAACGATAATTTGGTGAAACAACGATAACATCTTTCCTTTTTACCAATTCTGAGAAATTGTAAAAATCTTTATGCCCTGAAGTATTACCTCCTCCATGTATCCAAAACATAACTGGCAAATTATCTCTATCTCCATGAGGTGCTCTAATATCAAGATATAAGCAGTCCTCTGTGCCAGCTTGGTTTATTTCTTGAATTTGACCACCAACTTCTTGATGGCAAAAATTATTTTCTTTCGGATTAATATGAAAATCTTTAGCATCAAAAGCTACTGGTGCCTTCCATCTTAGATTTCCTAAAGGAGGGAGTGCAAATGGAATATCCTCCCAATACAAAATTCCTTCTTTTCTTTGAGAAAGAACCTTCCCAGATGAAGTTTGAATAAAATCTCCCTTGAAGGTTTTAGCTCCAATATAGTTAAAACTATCACCTTTATCTTGGTAATAATCATAAGTTTGCGGATTAGTAATTTCTTCTGGTACACCTAAAACAGTTCCACAAAATATAACTATAAAAAGTTTAAAAGATTTTATATTTCTCAATAAGTTCATATCGTTCTAAAAAAGGATTTCTTAAAGCCCTTACTTTGTTACCAATAAGTGCTAATTCGAACGAATCATTATAATTGTTCCATGAAAAATCTCCAAAACTTGGATCATTTGTTTTAGAAAAGTTTGTCCATGGTATTTGAAAATTATCAGAGATTTCTTGAGACTCCTTCGGGCCCCAACTTGAATAAGGCTTTTTTGAATGAACACCAAATACATATGGAAGTTCTGAGGCATGGAAACATCCTAGTTTCCCCCTTAAGATTTCACTTTGCGTTGAGAATAAATATCCAAAAGAATTTCCTTCTTTTTTCTGAAGCGTATTATGTGTTGGGATACCAAAACAAATATCTGTGAGAATCGCTGAATAGATATCTCCTAACTCGCTTATTTTAAGATACTCTCTGTAAGCAGAAATAACTTCAGATAATTTACTAGATTCAAACATTTTTGATAACCTTCTAGTGATATATTCCTCATCATTTTTGCCTATTCGTGGATGGAATGTACTCCAAAGCTTATATTCATCAAGAGTTGTCCCAGCAATTAAATGGATACTTGAAGATGAATGTGTTTTCAAGTAATCATCCTTAATAAATTTATTATCTATAACTGGAAGAAAGCCCACTTCAGGAAAAATCCATCTCTTCCCATCGCTTAATCTTGAATGTTTTAATTTTTTAGCTGTGTTAGTTATCGATTCCCAGTCACATGATCTTAAGTCAGAAAGTTTATGACCATCCTTTTTAAACTGATCAGTAAATAATTCAGCCCACTGATTTGCTTTTTCTTTTGTGGCTATTGCATCTAACCCCCCACTTTGGCAAATCGCTTTTTGGAATAATTTATCGTGACCCGCTGCAATTTGAAGATTACAACTCCAAGAACCTGCAGACTCACCAAAAATAGTAATATTATTTGGATCTCCACCAAAAGAAGAAATATTATCTTTTACCCACTTAATTGCGTTCCTTTGGTCTATCAGCCCCTCATTTCCTGATGAGTTTATTTGATTATTTGTAACCTCACCAAGCCTCAGAAATCCAAGAGGACCTAATCTATAGTTTATCGATACAACAACTACTCCTCTTTTTGCTAGATGTTTTAACTCATACATAATGCTACTAGAGCCGCCTGTTACTAAAGCACCGCCATGTATCCAAATCATTACTGGATTTTTGGCTTTAATATCATTTGAGCAAATATTTAAGGTTAAACAATCTTCAGATTGTTTTGATAATGAGTTATCCTGAAAAAAACTTATTCCGGATTGGCTTTGATCGATAACTCTTGTTTGAGGGGCTGAGTCTCCTTTTTCTATGACTCTGAGATTTAGTTCATTTTCAATAAGAATTGATTCATCCCATCTTTGCTCATATTTTGCATAAGGAATGCCATAAAATTGATGGCAGCTATCATGGAGGATTCCCTCAAATTTACCAGCTTTGCATTCTACTAAACTCATATTTTCACTTAAGAATCCATATTATATAACAATAGATTAAATCTAAAATTGTGAAATATAATATGTAAACGGGATGTAGCGCAGCCTGGTAGCGCACCACACTGGGGGTGTGGTGGTCGTCGGTTCAAATCCGGCCAT
>JAOOBR010000010.1 GCA_028404565.1 Pseudomonadota bacterium
TTTATAATTATCAATTAGTCTTTCTGCTCCTAAGAGAAATGAGATCTGAGTTGCGCCAACTTGGCTAGATTCCTTAATAATCTCATATGCTTTAAGTTGCCCATATTTCTTTCTGTCATTAATAATGCTTCCATCAACTTCGATCTTTATCGGTAGCTCCAACTCTGTGTCAATATCAATAAGATTTCTCTCAATAGCTCCTGCAAGAGCTAATGGTTTAACGATTGATCCCGGCTCATAGCTTTCAAGAAAAGCTCTATTTTTTTTTATGCTTCTCATTGGATTATTTGGATTATAAGAAGGATAACTAGCCAAGGCTAGAACCTCTTTAGCTGAATTATCTAAAATAATAACTGTCCCACCAGTACCATCATTATTTTTGATGGCTTCAACGAGATACTTGTATGCAATATATTGAATATTACTATCAATGGTGAGGTGTATATCTTTTGAGTTTTCACCAAATTCCAAGACTTCAAGCCTTTGTATTGTGCTTCTGGAGCCATCTCTAAGGACTCTCTCTTTAAGAGGCTTTCCAGTTAAAATTGAGTTATAGCTTTTTTCTAGGCCTTCTAAGCCATATCCATCCCTTCCAGAGAAACCTACCAGCGGAGCCACCTGCTCTCCAAGAGGATAGTGACGTTTGTAAGTTTTCTCTAGCTCTAACCTATCTATTCTAAGAGACCTAATTTTTCGCATCTCCTCAAAAGATAATGAGTTCTTTATTAAGGATTTTTTATTGAAGGGTTTATATTTTAAATCGCTGAGTTTAAGAGTATTTTTTATTTTTAAGAAATCATCTTCGCTAAGGCCGCTCAACGCAAATAAATCAAAACCTGTAATACTTATTGCAAGAGGAATTCCATTTTTATCATAAATAGACCCACGCTTGAATTTGATTACCCTTTCAGAAGTGTTTTGATTGTTACCTTTTTGAAGAAGAAAATTACCCTGCTCAACTTGAACATAGACCATTCTCGAAACAATTGCTGCAATTGATAAGAAAAGAAATAAAAATATTAAAAATAATCTCCAATTTTTATAATAAATCTTCATTTAATCTTCCTTGGCCTGACCTTTATCATTCCAAGATCCTCTCTAGCTTTCTGCTCAATTCTAGCTGGAGAGTTAAGAAAGAATTCTTCTGTTAAGAGTTGATAATAAAGATTTTCCAATTCTTCATTTTGAGTAGTCAGTATTTCTTGTGACTTAAAACCTGATCTTATTTCCCATCTGACATCAACGACAATAAAAGATAAGTAAGTAATTATTACTAGCTGGAAAAATATAATTGGAAGATAAAAATTCTTCATTACATCTTTTCAAAAACTCTCATAATCGCACTCCTTGACCTCTTGTTTCTTTGAAGTTCAGAAGCGCTCGGCTTAATTTTTTTAGCAACTATTTTAAATTCTTTAATAACTTCATTATTCAGGGGAATTTCTTTTGGATAACTTATCTTTTTTGGAGCAAAAGATTGCTTAACTGATCTGTCTTCGTGTGAATGAAAAGAAATACAAACTATTCTTCCTCCAGTTTTCAGCAAATCCTTTGATTTATTTAGTCCTGCTTTGAGATTGTTTATCTCATCATTTAAATAAATTCTTAGAGCTTGAAAAGTTTGTGTTGCAGGATGTATTTTATTGGGTAGCCTAGTTTTTGATTTTTTTATTACTTCAGCCAAATCAATAGTATTTAAAATCCTGCCGTCCTTATATGAATTAATAATAGCTTGTGAAATTTTTCTAGATTCTTTCTCATCACCATATTGATAAATAATGTTTGCTAGAGTTTCATGATCAACAGTTTGAAGTAAATCTTCAAGTTTTTTAGTTTGCCTTTGGTCGATTCGCATATCGAGTGGTCCAGCCTCACTAAAACTAAAACCTCTTGATGGGTCATCATAATGAGTAGAACAAAGCCCAAAATCAAATAATATGCCGTCAGCTTGTTTTGATTTATTTACTGAGTCTATATCTTCAAAGCCAGCATGTTTAACTGAAAAATTATTGTCTTTGAAGTTTTCTTTTGCAAATCTAACTGCTTCGATATCTTTATCTAATGCCACCAGTTCTCCATCTTTTGATATCGAATCTAGTATCTTTCTGGAATGTCCGCCTCTACCAAAAGTTGCGTCAATATATTTACCTGAGGTATTAGTAATTAAAAAATCAATAGATTCTTCCAGCAATACTGGAGAATGAAGCATCTTTTAGTCTACTTGCTTTCTCATAAAAGTTGGCACATCGAGGAAATCAATTGCCTCTGCAGACGATGCACCAACTTGTTGAACTTCTTTATTTGTTAAATCTTTATCTAATCCAACCGGTGAGAGCTTAATAGATGCCCTAGGTTTATTATCAATGGCAAGCTTTGGAGATTTTTGATTAACTCCTGTTGCAACTATGGTAACCATCAGTTCATCTTTGAGAGATGGATCAATTACAAGCCCATAGATACAGGTTGCATCATCAGCAGTAAACTCCTCAACGACATCACTAACCTCAGTAAAGTCTCCCATTGTTGGATCTTTTGCAGAAATATTTACCAGAACTCCTCTTGCATCCTTTAGACTTATGTCTTCTAGAAGTTCACTTCCAACAGCTAATTCTGCTGCATCTCTTCCACGGTCTTTTGTGTTAGATCTCCCAGTACCCATCATTGCAATGCCTTTTTCAGACATTACTGTTTTTACATCAGCATAATCAACGTTTATGAGACCTGGTTTCATAATAATATCTGAAATTCCTTGGACAGCTCCCTTTAAAACATCATCTGCTTGTGCAAAAGCTTCAGGAATAGGTGTATTTGCTCCAAGAACGTCGATTAATTTCTGATTTGGTATTGTTATTAGGCTATCAACTTCTTCAACAAGAGCTGCTAGGCCTTTTTCAGCTGAGCTCATTCTTGGCTTACCTTCAAACTTAAATGGTTTTGTAACAACTGCAACTGTTAAAGCTCCGAGTTCTTTAGCGATTGATGCTATTACCGGTGCAGCTCCGGTTCCAGTTCCTCCACCCATACCTGCAGTTATGAAGATCATATCTGAGCCATGAAGTAGTTGCTCAATTGCCTCTCTATCTCTTTCAGCTGCTTGTCTTCCAACTTCAGGATTTGCTCCAGCGCCGAGGCCTTTAGTCATACCGCCTCCAAGCTTTAAAATAGTGGCGCCCTTAGCATTTTCTAAGGCCTGTGAATCTGTATTAGCGCATATAAATTCTACACCTTGGATTTTGTGATTCATCATGTGGATCACAGCATTGCCTCCGGCACCACCCACCCCAATAACTTTTATTTTTGCTTGATCATTATCATTTACAACTTCCCAATTCATTTCAACTCCCCTAAAAACTCATATCCTTTATAGATTCTGGAAGAACAATATCTAGGATCTCTGTTGCAAGACTTCCTCCAGTCTGTCTTTGCTCCCAATTTTCTTGATTCCAAATTTCAAACTTATTACCCATTCCAATTAAGCATATTCTATTTGCATCTTCTATTTGTGCGTATTTTTTCAAATCAGCAGAAATTAAAACCTGCATTCTGCCGTTAGGTTCAAAATCACAAACACTTGCATTACCCAGAATTGTCCATTGAAGATTTCTGACTATAGGATCTAGGCCTTGTAAAGAAGAAAGTTTTCTGGATATTTGATCCCATTCAGTCCCTAAGTAAACCTTTAGTGCAGGATATTGAGGATCTTTCGTAATAACTATTTGATTTTCATTTGAATTGATAAAGGCATCTCTGTATTTAGCAGGGAAGGAAAATCTGCTTTTTTTATCAATAGAAATGTTATTAAAGCCGAACATCAGTACATATTATAAAGAATTTACGCACTTTACAATACTTTTAACGCACTTTATAACACTTTTTTATCAAGCAATGAGTTGGTCTATAAGCCGGATTCTGTTCAAGATGATCATCTATCTCGATATTATGTTGCCATAATATTCTAGCGACCTACCCGAGCTCAGAATGAGCATTCCTATTGAGCTCCTATTTGGTCTTGCTTCAAGCGGGGTTTGCACTGCCATAGAATGTTACCATCCACGCGGTGAGCTCTTACCTCACCTTTTCACCCTTACCCTAAGGCGGTATATTTTCTGCTGCACTTTCCGTAGACTCACGTCCCCCAGGAGTTACCTGGCGCCTTGCTCATGAAGTCCGGACTTTCCTCTGGATTACCAGCGATCATCCGACCAACTCGGTTACATTTTATTTAAAAAAACTTTTTCTTCAACTTTTTTTAGTTAGCCACTTATAAAGATCCCTTTTATTTTGCTGAGTAATAGAGCTTAAAAGCTTTGCGGCTTCGCTTGGAGACATTTTGCTCAATATAAGATCTTTAATTTCATTATCTAGGTCTATTGATGGTTCTATTAAATCTTTATCTCCCTCAATAACTAAGCATATCTCTCCTTTAATATCTCTTGATGATACCTTCGAAAGAATCTCAGAGATTGATCCTCTAATTACTTCTTCATGTTTTTTTGTCATTTCTCTGCAAATAACAGCTCGTCTATGTGATGGATAAATCTTCTGCATCACTGATAGCGTCTTGACTAATCTTTTTGGTGATTCAAAAAAAATTAATGTTGCATCATTTTTTATATTATTTTCAAAAACTTTTTTTCTTTCAGAGTCTTTTCTAGGTAAAAACCCTAAAAACATAAATTTATTAATGGGAAATCCAGATAATAGTAAAGAGTTTATTACCGAAGAAGGTCCAGGAATTACTGAGTAATCAATATTTTCTCTAATGCACTCATTAACCAATATGTATCCTGGATCAGATACCAAGGGAGCACCAGCATCTGAAATTAATGATATCGTTTTTCCTGCCCTAGCATCTTTAATTATACTTTTTGTCTTACTTCTCTCGTTGTGGTCATTAAAAGAAAAACTTTTTTTATCAATTTTATACCTATCAAAAATTTTTTGAGCTTTGCGAGTATCCTCTGCATATATAATGTCACTGCTATTAAGTATTTCTATTGACCTTAAAGAAATATCATTTAAATTACCTATTGGAGTACAAATTAAATAAATCATAAGTGAAAACTGTAAATTTCAACAATCTACTCATTATAAGCTTTATTTGCTTTTTTTTTCTTGGTTGCTCTTCAACACAATTAGTTGATATTTCAAAGGATGAACAGCTTAATGATCTGCTTGATAATATTGGACAAGTAGAATTAAGAATTAATGCTAATGAAGAAGTTAAGCAGCTTATTATTAAATCAATAGTTTCTCTAGATTCTGATATAAAAATAAATTTTGTCGATAGTATTGATAATGGAGTCCTTCCAATATCAAACAATTTTCTTAATCAAGAGTTCGCTTATTTTTGTAAGCCCGCAAATGTATATCTTGAGGAAGTCACAGAGCAATACTTGTTTGATTTTCAAAAAAACGATGAGGTTTTTATTTTTTTTAGTGAAAGATTTAAATCCCAAGCAGAGACAATTAAAAATAATTACCCTGGTGTAAGAATCTTTAAACTAGAGGGTAATTATGATGATCTTGTTAAGAGAGTATTTGAATTGTCAGGAAGTAATAATAGAGGAGATTTAATAAACAGATTAGTTCAAGAGGAAGATATAGGTTTTGTGCCAAGGCCTAGAGAGGATTTTGAAAAGATCTATATTATTGCCGACTATGATCAATCTAAAAACTTTATTCCTTCATTAAGGTTTAACTACATCTTTGGTAAAGAAATTTATGTTTCTTCGCAGTCGGTAACAAGAATTGAAGATAGAAAAAAATTATTAGACTTTTCTGAAGTTATTCTCGCAGTTCCTAACTCATTTTTGAAAGAAAATGAGTCATTAAATCTTGATGAACTCTCAAAGTTATCATTTTTGCAGGATTTAATACTTATTTCTGCAATCAAAAAAAATAATGGTAATTCTCAAATAATTGCTGGCCAGTTTGCAAATATTCGCTTCTCACAAAATACTTGCTCTGATATGCAAACGAATCTTGTTAAGATTGATAATCTAGGATTTAGTCAGCTCTGAGATCTTTTTCGATTGTTGTCAAACTATCAATAAAACCAGGCCTCTCAAAAATTTTGTTTTGGTAATCTAGGAGAGGTTTGAGTTGTTTATTATATGGAAGATTTATACCCATGGATGTTAATCTCCACATAATTGGTGCTAGGTAACAATCAACAAGAGTGAAATCTTCATTCATAAAAAATGGAAATTCTTTGAAAATTGGTGAAATCGTCGCAAGCTCTTGAATCAGTTCTTCTTTGGTCTTTTTCTCTTTTGGTTTTGTAAGCTTTCCTGAAATTATTGAATCTACTAAGGGGCACCACTCTCTATCTATTCTAAGCATTAACTCTCGGCAGTTAGCTCTTGCAACCGGGTAGACTGGTAATAATGGAGGATGTGGAAATCTCTCATCGAGATATTCCATCATTACTGATGTATCGTAAAGAGCTAAATCTCTATCAACCAGAATTGGTAATTTATGGTAAGGACTGACAGAAAGAATATCATCCGGAGCTTCTTCAATATCGAATTCTCTTATTTCGCATGCTATATCTTTCTCAGCTAAAACTATTCTTACTCTGTGGCTATAGTGATTATCTCGCTCTGAATATAAAATCATGTTGAACTTCTCCTAGTGATAGTCTTTTTGATATTCTCTGTAGAGAAGCGCAGAAAGAAATGTAAATATAATAAAGAATATTATCGCATATACTCCCATTCTTTCCCTTTCCGCCCTGCTTGGTTCACCTACATATGTCAAAAAATTTGTGAGATCATATATAAATTCATCAAACTCTTCAACATTTAATAATCCTGAACCATCTTGATGCTTAAGGTATCCACATTTTTCTTTAGTGATAGTGTTTCCAAATTCATCTCTCTTTTCTCCACCATTCTTCGCTAAAACAGGTATCTCTTTACAACCAAGTTTTTGATTGCCTTGAATTGGTGCCAAGATATTAGGCATATTTACCCCTGGATAAACAAGATTATTAGATCCATAAGTTGTTGAAGAATCATCATAAAAAGCTCTCAAATAAGTGTAAACCCAACTTGAAGTTCTTTTTCTTGCAACTAAAGTTAAATCAGGAGGAGCATTATCAATTTCTAATTCATGAATAGGGGCAACCATCAAATCAAATGGACCGGCATCTTGATCTGGAACAAGATATTCAAAAAAAATGTCTTCGGGTATTTGAAGGTCATTAGCAACCCTTCCCCATCGAGAATATTTTAGTGAATGGCAGCTATAGCAGTATTTCATAAAGGTTCCTACACCCCTTTGTAGCGAAGCCATATTATTTAAATCTGGCTTAAACTGATCACAATCTCCATAGTCTTTGCATGGACCTCCTTCAGCTGAATTTAAGGAAGGAGCAAGCGAGAAAGATAAAAAACTTATAATTAATATTGATTTAATCACAATCTATCTGGCACCTCATAAGTTTTTTCAATACTTGTATAAATAGGCATTAAAAGAAAAAAGGCAAAATACATTACAGTGCATATTACTGACATGATCTTCCCAGTCTCAGTAACAGTGACGGTTCCTAAGTATCCTAATGTAATAAAGCTTACAACAAACAAAACTATCGCTATCTTACTCAATATTCCTTTGTATCGTATTGATGCCACATTACTTCTATCTAACCAAGGAACAACAAATAGTATTGCTACAGCTGCTGCCATAACTATTAGCCCTCCTAATGGATCTGGAATAGCTCTTAGCATTGTGTAATATGGCGCGTAATACCATACAGGAGCAATATGTTCTGGTGTAACCAGTGGGTTTGCCTCTTCAAAATTCGCTAATTCAAGGAAATAACCTCCGCCCTCAGGAAAGAAAAACATAATTATGCAAAAAACTAAGCCAAAAACACCAATTGCAGGCATTGCACTTAAAACCTTATATGGGAAAAAAGGTACGCTATCCAAAGGGACCCCGTCTTCATCGATATATTCCTCAATATCTACCCCTTCAGGATTCCCAGCTCCTACTTCATGAAGAGCAACAAGATGGAGAAATACGAGTGCAATCAATATCAGAGGAAGTGCAACGACATGAAGAGCAAAAAACCTAGAAATTGTAATCCCAGAAATGTAATAGTCACCTCGAACCCAAACTTCTAGTGATTCACCAATGTAGGGTATTGCTCCAAAAAGAGAAATTATTACTTGAGCTCCCCAATAAGACATTTGACCGTATGGAAGAACATAACCTAAAAACCCCTCCGCCATCATCACTAAATAAATTGTCATTCCAAAAATCCAAACTAACTCTTTTGGTTTCTTGTAAGATCCATACAATAGGCCTCTAAACATGTGCAAATATACTATTGCAAAAAACATTGATGCTCCTGTTGTATGCATATATCTTATAATCCACCCATAATCTACATCTCTCATGATGTACTCAATGGAAGCAAAAGCTCCCTCTTCAGTATTTGAATAAGGCATCATCAACCAAATACCTGTAACTATTTGCAGAATAAGGACAATTGAAGCAAGAGCTCCAAACAAGTACCAAAAGTTAACTTTTTTTGGAACGGGATGCTTCGAAAGATGCCTTTCAAATGTATTAATAATAGGCAGTCTGTAGTTAATCCAATTTAGAACCTTTGTTACCATTATGCTTCTTCTCCAATTGTTAAAATACTCCCCTCAAAAAAATGAGGTGGCACAGTTAAATTAGTAGGTGCAGGAACACCTTTATAAACTCTCCCTACTAAATCAAACATTGAACCATGACATGGGCAGAAAAAACCTCCTGACCAGGAGGAATCCCATGGCTTAGGCTCGACTTCTGGATAATATTTAGGTGAGCAACCTAAATGAGTGCAAACACCTGATAGAACCGAATATTCTGAACTTAAAGATCTCGTAGAATTAATATTTTTATATGGCTCATCGATATCATCTGAGTTAGGATCAGCTAGCTTTGAGGTTACAGAACTTAAACCTGACAACGCAGATTTAGAATGTCTAATTATTAAAATAGGCTGTTTTCTCCATGAAACTTGAATTTGTTGACCAATCATCATTTTAGATACATCAACCTTTACCGCAGAGCCAATTGCTTTGGCTCTAGCGCTTGGATTCCATGTAGTTATAAAAGGAGTAGCAGCAAAAACCACACCAGCAGCAGCAAATCCAGAAGTTAAACCAATCAATACTTTTCTTCTACCCTGATCTGGAACACTGCTAAGACTTTCATTAAGTTTTTCTAGTGGTAATTTAACGTTTATACCAAAGTTTTCAAATATATTTAGAAAATGCTCACTTAATTCTGATAAATCAGTCTTTTCGAGTTCGTTTAGTGCAGAAATAAGTTCGTCTCTTCTTAAAATTGCTTCATCTAAAACCTTAGTTTTCAAAGAAGTTTTAACAAAACTAGTTCCGATGACCTCTGCAACCTTTTCATTAACTCTTTTTTGGAAGAAATAAATATCATTATTAGCTCCTCTGAGAGTAAGGTATTTTTCTATGGTATCAGTCATCTTTTGGAGAAAATAAATAATTAAATGGTAGTAATCTGAGGTTTAGCTTGAGGTTGTACCCATATGATAAAAAAAAAGTACTCATAGCAGAATTTAAAAAAGGAAATCTTATACAGTCAAAAGTATAAAATGATGTAAAAAAACCTTTTAAATTAGGGTATTTTAAGAACAATGTACCCATATACTTCCTTTTTTATATTGTTAAAGTACGCACAATATAATACAAAAATATAGATAATGGAAGTATATTTTGATAATAAATTAGATCTATCTTTTTGAAAATTGCGAGCTCTTTCTTGCCTTTTTTAAACCAGGCTTTTTTCGCTCTACTTTTCTTGAATCTCTTGTAAGGAAACCAGCTTTTTTTAGTTGCGGTCTAAGCTCTTCATCAAGAAGTAAAAGAGCCCTAGAGATACCATGTCTGATTGCTCCTGCTTGCCCAAAGCTACCTCCACCTTTAACTTTTGCAACTATATCTACTTTGTCAATTAAGTTGCACAGTTCAAGCGGTTGCTTAACAAGCATTTGAGCGACTTCTCTTCCAAAATACTCAGAAAGTTCTTTATTGTTTACCTTGATTGACCCTTCGCCATGGGATAAATATATTCTGGCTGAGGATGTTTTCCTTCTTCCTGTTGCATAAAGTCTTTCACTGCTCATATTTTTGGATTCCACTCACTTGGATTTTGAGATTCATGAGGATGCTCTGATCCGCTGTATACCTTTAATTTTTTAATAATTGATTTTCCTAGCTTATTTTTAGGCAGCATTCCCTTTACTGCATTTTCAATAATTCTCTCAGGACTGCTCTCAAGAACTTCTTTGAATGATTTTTCTTTAAGCCCACCTGGATATAAAGAATGTTTATAGTATTTCTTTTGATCTGCCTTATTCCCAGTAACTTTTACCTTGTCTGCATTTATTACCACTACAAAATCACCACCATCGACATGAGGTGTAAATGTTGGCTTGTCTTTACCTCTTAGTTTATCTGCAATTTTAGTCGCAAAACGGCCCAAAACTTTGTCTGCGGCGTCGAATACTACCCAGTCTCTAACAACTTCGGTATTTTTTAAGCTAAATGTTTTCATATCAATTTTTGTGTGGACGAATATTAAAGGTTAAGAGCTATTTAATCAATAATTTTTGTAATTTATTTATCATTGATATCTCTCATTTCTTCAATCCTGCTTATTGTTCTATCCCACAAGAATAGAAGCTCTTCACCATTATAAAGGCTTTGAATGTCATCATTATTCATAAAGAACTTGATTTTTACTTTTTCAATGTAAGCAATATCAATAAAGCCGATAAACCTTCTAATAATATCCTTGCCATAATCATCATTTTGTTCAAAATCATCAATAAAAAACCAGTCATAATTTTTACATATAGCTAAAAAATCAGAAATTGCTAAATTTTGTCTAAAGAATTCTTTATATGATAGCCAAATAAAGTCTTTAGTATTTCCTTTGCATCTAAAAGTTCTATCATTTATTTCAAGCTCTTTGTTAAGATCTCCGATAAAATTAAAGTTTTTCTTAATGAAGTCAAAGATCTGATCTTGACTAAAGTCTTTCCCACTCTTTAAAGAATTTAGATTTATATTTTTTAATCTATAATCCTTATCTCCAATGAATTCATATACTACAAAGCTCTCTTCCAACTTTGAAATATGTCTAATAAATTTGTCTCTTTGAAGTCCATTTTTATAAAGGTTTTCTATCTTTGCATTTGATGTAAGCATTATGAAAACGTTCATTTTTGATAATAAATTTAAAAGTTTGCCGATTATCATTGCATCTGATACATCCTCAACTTGAAACTCATCAATAAAGAGTACTCTGTGCTTTGAAGCTATTCTTTTTGCAATTTTTTCTAAGGGATCTTTGGTGTTTTTTACTAACTCAAGCTCATTATGAATAAATTTCATAAACTCAATGAAATGATATGAACATTTTGAAAGTTTAATTTCCTTAAATATTGCATTCAGCATCATGGTTTTGCCCCTTCCAACATCGCCATGCACATAACAACCTTTTTTTGATTTTTTTTTGAAAAAGTCTACAAAAAAGCTCTTTCTTGGAAGATTTTTTTCAAAAATTCTTAGAAAGTTGTCCTGTTCATCATTTAAATGAATGCCATCTTCTGAAAACTTCTTTAAAATAGTTTGATACATACTTTTTAGAAATGGGAAATTATAAGTTTATCATTAGCGTGATTATATTTGCCGCATTTATTGGTATAGTTTCATTCGAAACTGGTTATAAAAAAGGTTCTCAAGAAGATTTGTCCTATGCAGCTGAAAAAGCTTTGTCATCTGTAGTAAATATATTTGTAAGCAGCAGAGGAATTAATAGAGCTAGGAATGCTGTAGGCTCTGGAGTAATTTTTTCAAAAGAAGGTCACATCGTAACTAATACTCACATATTAACAAATGCTTCATCTGTTTTTGTGGAATTTAATGATGGAGAAATTACAGAGGCAATATTAATTGGTGCTGACAAATATTCAGACATTGCGGTACTAAAAATTACTGGTTTTGAGGATTTAAATCCTATTGATTCAGCTGAATCTAGCAACATAAGGGTCGGAGATGAGGTCCTAGCTATAGGAAATCCATTTGGTGTTGGAAAAACTGTTACAAGTGGCATCATTAGTGCTACTGGTAGAGATTATGGAAACCCCTATTTGGAATTACTGCAAACAGATGCAGCAATTAATCCAGGAAACTCTGGCGGCGCATTGCTTAATGAAGAGGGAAATTTAATTGGTATTAATTCGAGCATATATTCAAAAACTGGGACTTATTCAGGTATTGGTTTTGCAATACCATCTGAAAAAGTAATTCAAGTTGCTTCCGAACTCATTAAGTTTGGCAAGGTAAGAAATTCATGGATTGGCGACTTTCAGGTAAGGCAAATAAGATTAAATTTAAGCAATAATTTAGTGCCAGCTTTAAGTATTATAAAAATTGAAGATACGTATGGTATTGCAAATCCCCTTGAACTAAATGGAATATCAGAGGGTGAAATAATATTAAAGATAAATGACTTACCAGCCACATGGACAAATCTGACTACAGCACTTAAATTAACTTTCCCAGGTGATGAGATTTTATTTGAAATTTATGGAAAAGAAAAAAATAAAGAGGTTTTAGTTAAGACTATCGCATCTAATTAGGTAATCTTATTATTTCTGCGCCCAGATTGGACAATTTTTCTTCTATTCTTTCATAGCCTCTATCAATATGATAAATCCTATCTACAATAGTTTCTCCTTTTGCTATTAATCCAGCCAGTATCAAACTTGCTGATGCCCTTAGATCTGTTGCCATCACTTGAGCCCCAGAGATAGAATCAACTCCATTAATAAGTGCAGTGGTGCCATTAATTGTAATATCAGTACCCATTCTATTAAGCTCTTGCACATGCATAAATCTGTTTTCAAATATAGTCTCTGTTACACTTGATTCACCAGATCCGATGCAGTTGAGAACAGTAAACTGCGCTTGCATATCTGTTGGAAACCCAGGAAACGGAGCTGTGACAATATCAACAGGCTTTATAGCATCCTTTGTCATATCTAGGGAAATAGAATTACCATTTGAATCCACTTCAGCCCCGGCTTTTTGAAGAGTTTCTATAATTGAGCCCATTCTATTTGGATCAATCTTATTGATTGTAATTTTTCCATTAGTAACAGCTGCTGCTACAAGATATGTACCTGCCTCGATTCTGTCTGCAGGAATTTTAAAAGTTGTACCAGTCAATTCTGCCACACCTTCAATCCTAATCTCATCTGTTCCTGCTCCTGAAATCTTAGCTCCCATTGAATTTAAAAAATCTGCCAAGTCAGAAATTTCTGGCTCTTTTGCAACGTTAGTTAAAGTTGTTAATCCCTCAGCTAGTGAAGCAGCCATCATCAGATTTTCTGTACCCGTAACAGTAACTCCCTCAAACTCTATATTAGCTCCAGTTAACTTTTTAGCTTTTGCCTCAATATATCCATTATTGAGAGATATTTCTGCACCAAGTTTTTCAAGAGCTTTAAGGTGATAATTAACAGGACGACTTCCGATAGCGCACCCTCCAGGCAATGCGATCTTCGCATATCCATATTTAGCCACCATAGATCCAAGAACTAAGATAGAAGCTCGCATAGTTTTTACAAGCTCATATCTTGCTTCAAGGTTGGAAAGGTTTGATGTATTTAGTTTAAAATTCATTTTCTCATCAAGAGAAATATCAGCTCCCATTGAGCCTATGAGTTCAAACATGGTAGTAATATCTTGAAGATATGGAAGATTTTTAAGCGTTATATCATCTGACGAAAGAATGGATGCTGCGATTACTGGCAAAGCAGCATTCTTAGCTCCTGAGCAGTCAATCTGACCTGAAAGACTTTTTCCGCCTTTAATTAATAATTTTTCCAATTAGACCTCGCTTGGTGCCTTTAAATCTAAACTAATTGCATGAAGTTCACCTGATTGTAGAAGATCTGTGAACAATTTCATAATAATTTTATGTCTATCTATGGTGCTCATATTTGTGAAATCTTTAGAAACAATTTTTATAGAAAAATTACAATCCTGACCACTAATGGATAGGTCAGAGACATCGTCTAAATAAGATCTAATAAGTTCTTGTATTTGATTATTATCCATCTATGAAAGCATCCGATTTCCATTCACTAATAACTGAAGAAATATTCTCATTCTTTTCCATAGCAAGTGCTTGAAATTGATTATGGAAGGTTTGCCCTAAATTGATTCCATTAATAATTATATTTACTATTTTATAAGTACCATTTTTATATTCCCTTAGTTTATAAATTATTGGATACACATTGTTAGTAGTAAGTAATTCTTGCTTAACGCTTACAATCTTATTTTTTTTCTCATCATAAGAAAAATCAGTGATTATTTCTGCATCACCCCATTGAGCAAGGGTTTCTGCATAAGTATCTAGAAGTGAAATTTTAAAAACTTCTATAAATTGAGCTCTCTCCTCTTTAGTTGCACTCAAAAAATATTTTTTCCCCATAACGCTTGCACTCACTCTATTAAAATCTATTAAAGGTTCAAAAATATTTTTTATCTTATTTTTGAATAGTTCTGGATTGGTATTGAATAATTCATTTTCTGTTGTTAAAACTACCACCATTTCTTGTGATTTAGTATCTATGAGCTCAAATGGATTTTTATTAATATCAGATAAGGATGGGAATGATAAAAATAAAAATAGGGATAATAAATTTCTTTTTAGGTACGACATTGCATTATTATACACTTGTTAGTTTTTAAAATTTTATGCAAAAGATATTTCTTGTAGGCTTAGTTATTTCAATATTTGGAATACTTAATGCTGCTGAAATGAGCATAGACATATCAGAAAAAATAGATATTTCTTCAGATAACATAGAAATTAAAGAAGGAAAGATCGAATTTAAAAATAATGTTATTTTTCAGTCAAAGTCTTTTGAAATATTTGGAGAGGTTGCAGAATATAATCGAAATTTAGAGCTTATTAAAATTCAAGGGTCGCCTGTAAAATTTAAAATAAGCACTGAAGATAATAATTTCAATGGTTTTTCAAACTTAGTCTTCATTCAAGATAATGAGATAGAAATCTCTGGAAGTGTTCTAATAGAGGATAAGAACTCGCGAATAAGAGGTAAAATAATAAAATTCAATATGGGTTCTGGAGAGCTTCAAATAAACTAGTATGGAAGTCCTTAGAGTTAAAAATATATCAAAGTCTATTAAAAATAAGCAAATTATTAATGAGATCTCATTTGATATTTCAGAGGGCCAAATTGTTGGACTTTTGGGACCTAATGGTGCTGGTAAAACGACAACTTTTTACTCAATCTTAGGATTAATAAAAATAGATAGTGGAGAAGTTTTTCTTGATAACAAGGATATAACTATGATTCCTCCTCATAAAAGAGCCGAAGTTGGAATGAGCTATTTGCCTCAGGAACCATCTATATTTAGGAACCTATCAGTAAAATCAAATATTTTAGGCGTCGCAGAAAGAAATTTTTTAAAAAAAGAAGATCTTATTAATTTTTATCAAAATACAATTACAGAGTTTGGTCTTGAGTCTATTGAGGATACAATGGGTTATGTGTTATCAGGCGGGCAAAGAAGAAAAGTTGAAATAGCTCGATGTTTAGCTTCAAAACCAAAAATAATACTTTTAGATGAGCCCTTTGCTGGCATTGATCCTCTTGCTATTCAAGATATTAAAAATGTTTTAAAGAGCCTTTCTGA
This sequence comes from Pseudomonadota bacterium, assembly GCA_028404565.1. Taxonomy (GTDB): domain Bacteria; phylum Pseudomonadota; class Gammaproteobacteria; order Magnimaribacterales; family D2472; genus CACNXK01. The sequence goes on from JAOOBR010000010.1 coordinate 15,777, forward strand.
CAAAGGTATTTGTATCTTAATAACTGACCATAATCTGAGAGAAACCATAGATATATGCAATTACTCAATTGTCATAAAAGATGGAAGTATCCTTGATAAAGGTGAAAAAGATTATCTTATAAACAGCTCGCTTATTAAAGAGGAATACTTTGGAACAGTTTTTGATTGATGGAAACCTACAATCAAGAAAAGATTTTTGAGATATTAAGCAAAAAATCTGAAGATAAATTTATTCAGATTCAAAGAATCCTCTCTAAAATGGATTCGCATGAGATTGCTCACTGTCTTGAATCAACTCCCTCAGAGCAGCGAAAAGTAATTTGGTCAATTATAGATAAATCGAATGAAGCCGATGTGCTGAGCGAATTGGGCGAAGAAATTCAGCAAGATTTATTTGATGAAATTTCCAATGAAGAACTGCTAGATTTAGTTCAGAACCTTGAATTAGATGAGATGGTTGATATTCTTCAGAACCTTCCTCAACAAAGAATAAGTTTTCTTTTGTCTAAGATGACTAAAATAGATAGAGAAAGGGTTGAGATGGTCTTAGAGTATCCTGAAGATTCTGCAGGTGGCTTGCTTAATAACGATATTATCAGCGTCCAACAAGATTCTACTCTTAATTTAGTTCTTGAATATCTCAGATCAATTGGTGATATCCCAGAAAATACAGATAAACTGTTTGTAGTCTCTAAGAACAATAATTTTATTGGCGAGCTAAAGATTTCGAAAATTATCAGTTCAAATCCAGAGCTTAAAGTATCAGATGTTATGAATGACAAACCGCATTCTTTTATGGTCAATGAATCTGATAAAGAAGTTTCTAAATTTTTTGAACAAAATGATCTTATATCTGCTGCAGTAGTTAATGATAAAAATGAGCTCATTGGAAGAATCACCATTGATGACGTCGTGGATGTCATTATTGAGGATGCAGATCAAAACTTTTTGAGCATGGCTGGAATTGCTGAAGATACTTTTTCTCCCCCAGCAAGGGCTGCGCGAAAGAGGATTGTTTGGCTTGGGCTTAATCTCATCACAGCATTCGTAGCAGCCTTAGCAATAAATATTTTTCAAGATGCAATTGATAAAATAGTATACCTAGCTGTTTTGATGCCAATCGTTGCAAGCATGGGAGGAGTTGCGGCAACCCAGACTTTAACAATTGTATTGAGGGGATTAACGTTAGAGCAAATCTCAAATTCGAATCTTGGGTGGCTTTTTAAAAGGGAGCTAGCGGTTGCAATCCTCAATGGAATCATTTTGTCTTTTATAATTAGTTTAGTTACTTATGTTTGGTTTAATCAGTTAATTCTTTCAGCGCTAATTGCTGCAGCAATGATAATAAATCTTCTAAGCTCAGTTGTTGCAGGAGTTTTTGTGCCTATTATCTTAAGAAGATTAAATCAGGATCCTGCTATAGCTGGGAGTGTTATTGTGACAACAGTGACTGATGTTGTAGGTTTTGTTTCTTTTCTGGGCCTAGCAACAATATTTCTACTATAACCTTTCTAGATTTGGAGAATTCAGCGGTCCCTTCACTGAGTATTCTATAGTTGAAATATCTTCAATCTGATCTTCAAAAACATTTCCAATAATTGCTGTTCCAGCAGCTACGCCAAGACCACCAAAAATAGCTGCATACCAAGGTATATTTTCTTGAAGATTTAATTTTAAAGATAGTTCAAGATCTAACTTTTCAAAAGAACCAGCATTATCTTTGATAATAAAGCCATTCCAATCCATATTTCCGAAATCAGCCTCAAAAGAAAAGTCATCAACAATCCTCCCATAATTTTGAGAAAAGATTATACTTCCGCTCCCTCTTTTAAACTTTATATATTCATCTGTTGACGATCCGTCATAACCATCAAAAAATGATTGAATGTTTAACAAGCCAATTAGATTTAGTAAAGCAGAGTTCGGATTTCTTTGGTTTATTTGGAAATCTTTAGTTAAAAAATCCATACTTCCTTCTATATTTCTAAGTTCTAGAAGATTGTTCCACTGAATATTTATATTCGACCTAAAATAATTTATTGATGGAAAATTTTTAAGCTTTAAAGCTTCTTTAATATTATTGAATTCATATAAACCTTTAATTTTGTAAAAATCTCGGGCTGTATTAATAGAAAAATAAGCAGGCTCATTTTCATAGTTAGATATTTTTAAGAAGTCGCTATCAATATTTATGTCATTCAATGTGAGGACATCTCCATTCTTAAGATAATAAAAATCTATTTCGTTGAATATTGCATCATTAAGACTTACATTCTCTCCTGTTACCCTGAACTTTAAGTTTGGAAGAATAAAATTTTCTTCTTCAGAGTCTCTAAAACTAAAATTAATATTTGAGTCATAAAGATTAATTCTAAAGAAGCTCGAATCATCTCTGACTAAAGATCCTTTAAGATTTTCACTATTAAAGTCTAAAGTAAGATTTCCTTCATTGAAGTTTCCTGTCAACTCAATAGAGGACTCTTTATCTGAAAAGAAATTGAATGCAGATGAATTTTGTATTTCATTGCCAGAAAGATATAGATTTATCTTGAGGTCATTAAAAGAAATAAAATTTTGTGAAAATACATTATTGAAATCTTCAATAAATATATTAGTCTTAATATTAAATCCATCTTGGAGATATTTAATATCTGAAAGATCTTGGAAACTTATAAAACCAAAATTCTTATTTTTATTGTTTCTGAAGTCAGCAAAACCTGTTGTAAAAAGCTGAATATCATTTTTAAAGTTTAAAACTCCCAGTGGAAGAATGTTTTCAGCGTATTCATTAATAGATTTGTGATAAGAAATGTAATTCAATTGCATTGTATCTACATTTAAAAATCCTGAAATTTCTTCAAATGGAAGGTCTTCGAATGAGCCTTTATCAAGTTTTATTTTAACTTCTTTTAGATCTGCAGTTATGAATGCTCGTTTAGTTGTTAATTTTCTTTCAGATCCTAAATTAAGAATTACATCTGAAATTATTAATTCATTATTGATGCTAATATCAGCTTCATCTATGAATTCAAAATATAGCTCCTCGATGTTGCCATCATCAATTATGTTTAATAAATTATTCTTGAGTGCAATAGAGTTTTCTGGGAGTAACGAAGTATAATCCTCTGTTTTAATTTGTGTTGCGTATATTTTTAGATATTTTATTCTTTTTAGATCATCAAAAAAATATCCAAGCATGTTGAGCCCTATCTTAAGATTAATAATTTTAATATCGTCATTTTTACTTTTGAGAACAACATCTTCAAATATCAATTCTGGATATAAGGGATTCTTATTTGAAACTACCTTTTTAAAGCTAAATGAGTAATCTTGATACTTATATCTTTCAAAACCCCCAGAAAAAAGTTCAGGCTTGCTTAGAAACAAAAAATACAATAATGAAATAGCTATAAGTGGTGAAATAATCACCAATAAAAACCTTAATAAAAAAGTATTATTCATTTTAAAGTTTAGTTTTCTTTATTAAGAATTTACCGAGACTTGGAACGAAGAGATAGGTAAAAAATGCAGAAAAAAAGCTAATGAAAACGATTAAATACTGAAAATTCATTGTTGAAACTAAAATACCTTTAAACCCGACAAAAAAAACTGTAAAAAAGCTAAAAGTTGCTGTTATTTGTAAAGTTGAAAACATTCTCAACCTGAAGTAGTTATAGTTGATTAAGAGAATAGATAAAGTGAATAATGTTGCATTAAGACCAAAAAAAGTATTTTGGTGAAGATCAATTATAAAACCAATGTAAGCACCAAATAAGGAATTAATCTTTTGCGGATTTCTAAAACATAAGTAACAAAGAAATAGATAGGTTGTGTTCGAAACTATAAAAAAATCTATTAGAAAAAGATTAACTTGAGAGTCAAAAAAACTAAGTAATATAAAGATTACAGTCAAAAAAACTAATTCTGATAGTTTCATTAGAGAAGAACTCCAAAATAATTTGATGTTAAGGGGTCTGCATTTAAATCAATTATTATTCTAACCTCTTTAGGGGTTAAATCTTGGATTTCATAAATGCTTCCAATTTCAATTCCCTTTGGAAATATGCCGCCCAGTCCAGATGAATAAATCTTTTGTTTTAAATCAAAATCTTTATCCCCCAAAGTTAAATCAACATCACAGAATATTTTTTTAGGTATTCCTAATCCACTCGCTTCACAATAAAAATTATTTTCATTTTGAATAGGTATCCTATGGCTTTTATCGCTTAACAAAACTACTTCAAATAGGCTCCTGTTAACTTTAATTGTTTGTCCTACTATCCCCTCAGGATTTATTACGACTTTAAAAGAATCAATATCACTTGATACTTCAGGCAGCAAAAACATTCTATGCTTATCGCAGCATCTATATTGATTAACATCAAAATCCACAACCTTTGCAGGAATTAACTTTAAATCTAACTTTTCCAAAGTTGTTACATCAAAGAAAATATTTCTATTTAAAATCTTCTTATTAGAAATAATATAATTCTCAATTAATTGCTTGTTGAGTTCTTCTTTTAAGTTTTGATTTTCTTCCTTAGCTCTTCCTGTATCTCGTATACTTGAAAGAGATCTATATAGGGGTCTTGCAATGTACTCACTAGAAAATACTCGAATAAATATCGAAGAAGACTTGTAAAAATTCTGAACAGGCTTAAAAGCATCAAATCTAAAATCAACAAATAAGATTGATGAGCAAATAACAAAAGTCGCAATCAACATAAACCTTGATGATCTATCAGGCAATCTTGCCATATTACTCAGTTGATAATAGGTCTATATTGTATTTATCTATTATTTCTAACGCTTGGCCTCCACCTCTTGCGACGCAGGTAAGGGGGTCTTCAGCAATAATAACTGGTATTCCGGTTTGGGATGAAATTAATCGATCTAAATCTCTCAACAACGCTCCTCCTCCTGTTAAGACAATACCTCTTTCTGCTATATCTGCAGAGAGTTCAGGTGGGGATAGCTCAAGCGCATCCCTTATTCCTCGAACAATACCATTAAGCGGATCTTTCATAGCATCATAAACATGATCACTTGAAAGACTAAATGTTTCAGGAATACCCTCTGCTAAGTTTCTACCAGTAACCATCATTTCTTGTTTTTCAGAGTCCTCAGACGCACATCCGATTGTTTGCTTAATTTTCTCAGCCGTTGATTCTCCTATAACACATCCATAATTCCTTCGAATATAGGAGACAATTGATTCATCCATCTTATCTCCTCCGATTTTTACTGATTCAGCATAGACAACTCCGTTTAATGCAAGTATGGCAATTTCAGAAGTACCGCCACCAATATCTATTACCATGCTTCCGCTAGCTTCCTCAACAGGCAGCCCTGCTCCTATTGCTGCAGCCATTGGCTCTTCAATAAGTTTTACGTCTCTAGCTCCTGCTCCAAGAACAGATTCCCTTATAGCTCTTCTTTCAACTTGAGTTGATCTACATGGAACACAAACTAGTATCCTTGGACTTGGTTTTATAAATCTTTGCTCATGAACAGTAGCTATAAAATGTTGAAGCATTTTCTCTGTTACCTGGAAGTCAGCTATAACTCCATCAGATAAGGGCCTTATTGCGGTAATATTACCTGGAGTTCTTCCAAGCATCTTCTTTGCTTCAGCGCCAACGGCAACAACAGTCTTTTGACCTCTGGATTCTCGAATTGCTACTACTGAAGGTTCATTAAGCACTATTCCTACATCTTTTGTATAAATCAATGTATTAGCAGTTCCAAGATCTATTGATAGATCATTTGAAAAAAGTCCTCTAGCTGTTTTGAATAAGTTAAATTCCACAATTTTCCTCAAAAATATATAAAATTACACTGCGTTGGGTTAACATCTCGCAACTTTAATATAATATCCTATATATGGACAATAAAACAGTTGAAACTATCTCTTATTTAGCTAGATTAAAGCTGGATAAGGATAAAAAAGAAAAAATTACAAAAGACCTAGAAAATATAATTGATTTCGTGGCTGAACTTCAAGATATTAATACTGAAGATATAATTCCACTTTCCAATCCCTTAGAAAAATTAGCACCTAAAAGAGAAGACTCAGTGACCTCAAAAAGTAGAAAAGAAGTTTTTCTCTTGAACTCTCCTGAGTCAGATCAAGATTATTTTATTGTCCCAAAAGTTGTCGAATGAGTATTAGATTTAAAACATTAGCTGAATTAAAAGAACTTTTAGAAAAAAAAGAGATATCTTCCTATGAGCTAGTAAAAGAAACCTTCAAAAATATTTCGTCAAGCAAAACGAATTCATTCATTACACTAGATGAAGAAGCAGCATTAAACAAAGCAAGAGATTTTGATGAAGGTAAAGTTGATGGTGATCTCGCTGGAATACCAATTGCCCAAAAAGATCTGTTTTGTACAAAAAATTTAAGGACAACTTGTGGCTCAAAGATTTTAGAGAACTTTATTCCTCCCTATGATGCTACTGTTGTGGATAATCTCTTAGCAGCTGGCAGCATTTGTGTTGGAAAAACAAATATGGATGAGTTTGCAATGGGGTCCTCAAATGAAACTAGCTATTATGGGACAGTAAGAAATCCATGGGATCTTGAAAGAGTTCCAGGAGGAAGTTCTGGCGGTTCAGCAGCAGCAGTTTCAGAAGGTCTTGTTTGTGCTGCAACTGGAACAGATACAGGTGGGTCCATAAGGCAACCAGCTGCATTATGTGGAATTACAGGGATTAAGCCTACCTATGGAAGAGCTTCAAGGTGGGGAATGATAGCTTTTGCTTCCAGTCTTGATCAAGCTGGGGCCTTTGCAAGAAATGCTGAGGATTGTGCTCTTTTACTTAATCATATTTGTAGTCATGACTCAAAAGACTCAACCTCAATTAGCGAAGAACGGGAAAATTATCTAGATAATATAAATAATAATCTTAAAGGTAAGAAAATTGGCATTATTAAAGAGTTCGATATTTCTAGTCTGAATAAAGAAGTTCAGGATTCTTTTGAAAAATCAAAAAAAATTTTTGAAGCTTTGGGAGCAAACTTTGTCGAGGTTTCAATGCCAAATATTAAACTTTCTGTTCCAACTTATTATGTAATTGCTCCAGCTGAATGCTCATCAAACCTTTCTAGATTCGATGGAGTTAAATACGGCTATAGAGCAAAAGATGTCGACAATTTAGAAGAACTATACATAAAGTCAAGATCTGAAGGTTTTGGGGACGAAGTTAAAAGAAGAATTCTAATAGGAACATATGTTTTATCAGCGGGTTTCTATGACGCTTATTATAAGAAAGCTCAACAATCTAGAAGAATGATAAAAAATGATTTTGTGGACGCTTTAAGTGAAGTTGACGTAATAATGTCTCCTTCATCACCAAGCTCTGCTTTTAAAATCGGTTCAAAAACTGAAGATCCAATTGAGATGTATCTAGAAGACCTATTTACGATTTCTTCAAATCTTGCTGGCGTTCCAGCAATGTCTATACCTCATGGTTTTTCTGATGGTCTTCCTATTGGTTTGCAACTTATAGGAAATTATCTAGAGGAATCAAAGATATTAAATTTTGCTCACCAATATCAAAAAAATAGTGATTGGCATTTCAAAACTCCTAATCTTGGAGAAAGCTCATGAGTTGGGAAACAGTAATTGGTTTAGAAGTTCATGCCCAACTGTCTACAAATACTAAACTCTTCTCCAGCGCATCAACTAAGTTTGGTTCAGAGCCAAATACGCAAGTTGATTTAGTTGATTTGGGTTTACCAGGAGTTCTTCCTGTTGTTAATAAGGATGCATTTAAAAAAGCAATAAGATTTGGATTAGCAATTGAAGCAGAAATTAATCAGGAATCTAGTTTTGATAGAAAAAACTATTTTTACCCCGATCTGCCAAAAGGTTATCAAATAACTCAAATGACAAAACCTATAGTAGAGGGAGGATCTATCGAAATTGATGTGGATGGAGATAAAAAAACTATAAACATTACAAGGGCGCATCTTGAGGAAGATGCTGGAAAGTCAATACATGATGCCTATCCGGATAAATCTGTTATTGATTTAAACAGAGCAGGAACTCCCCTGCTTGAGATTGTATCTGAGCCAGAAATATCTAGCGCCAAAGAAGCTGTTTCTTACATGAAGGCTTTGCATCAACTTGTTACATTTCTAGATGTATGTGATGGTGACATGTCGCAAGGATCTTTGCGATGCGATGCGAATGTTTCTATCAGAAAGGTTGGTGATGCTGAGTTGGGCACTAGAACTGAGATAAAAAATATTAATTCATTTAGGTTTATTGAAAAAGCTATTAATTTCGAAATCAAAAGACAAATTAAACTACTAGAGAGCGGTGAAAAAGTTACCCAAGAAACACGGCTTTATGATAGTGGAAAGGATGAAACAAGACCTATGCGATCAAAAGAGTTTGCGAATGACTACAGATACTTTCCTGATCCTGACCTGCTTCCAGTAGTTATTTCTGATGATGAGATGGAGGAAATAAGAAGTACTTTCCCTGAACTTCCTGCAGATAAATCAAGAAGATATATTTCAGAATTCCAAATTGACGAAAGTGAAGCTGAAATTATTTCCTCGTCAAGAGAACTATCTAATTTCTTTGAGGTTGCGGTAGAATCTAAAAGTGATCCAAAACTTGCTGCTAACCTTATAGTTGGTGAAATTGGCTCCCTGCTTAATAAGGATAATATAAAGATAGATGAATCTAAACTTTCGTCAGATAATTTTAATATTTTGCTTCAAAGAATATCTGATGGAACAATATCTAAAAAAATAGCAAAAACCATACTTGCTGAAATCTGGGAAACAGGCAGAAATGCAGATGAAATAATTAATGATCAAGGATTGGTTCAGATTCAAGATGAGAACCTTCTTGAAGAAGTGATCACAAAAGTAATCAAATCAAATACAAAACAAGTTGAAGATTACAAAAATGGTAAAGATAAGCTATTTGGTTTCTTTGTTGGCCAAGTAATGAAAGAAACTCAAGGGAAAGCTAACCCTAAAGCAGTGAACGATTTATTGAAAAAAGCGCTAAATTCTTAAGTGACCCAAAGACCAAGTTGTTCAGCAATAAAGGCTGGTTTTTCAGAGCCCTCTAGCTCCATAGTAACTTCGCTTTTAATAAGAAATTGACCTGGGTTCTTTTCCTTAACTTCTACAATCTTTGAGTGCATTCTTATTCTAGAATTTACAGGAACAGGTGCAAGAAATCTAATTTTATCTAATCCATAGTTTAGACTCATTTTTGAGCCCTCAACAACTAAAGCATTTTCCTCTCCCATTCCCGAAGTCAGAGATAATGATAAAAATCCATGCGCAATTGTTGATCCAAATATTGGTGCAGCTTGTTCAGGATCAACATGAATAAATTGATGATCATTAGTCGCATCAGCAAAATTATTTATTCTTTCTTGATCAATAGTCAGCCACTCACTAGGTTCAAGCGACTTACCAACATAACTATCTAATTCTTCAGGTTTTACAAATGTCATTGGCATAATGTTCTCCTACATATAGTGCTCTTTATATTCTTCCCTTAAATCAATCTTTTTCACCTTTCCTGTAGCGCCTATTGGCAATTCTTTTAAGAAGACTACCTGATCAGGAAGTTGCCATTTTTCAAACTTCTTTAGCATTAATTCATCTAATTCTTCTCTATTAATTTCATTACCAGAATTAGAAACAACAAATAAAAGTGGTCTTTCATCCCATTTTGGATGAGGAATGCCAACAACTGCTGTTTGCATTACGTCTGGATGACTTGCTACAGCGTTTTCGACATCGATTGAACTAATCCATTCGCCACCTGATTTAATGACATCTTTTTCTCTATCAACAATAGACATATATCCATCTGGATCTATTGAAGATATGTCACCCGTATCAAACCAGCCATCTTTATCTACAGCATCCTCCTCAGCTTTAAAATATTTTTTAATAATCCAAGGGCCTCTTACTAATAAGCTTCCTGATGCCTTACCATCATTTGGAAGAGTGTTACCATCAGAATCTACTATCTTCATTTCTACACCAAAAACAGGTTTACCTGCTTTAACTTGAATTGCATACTTTTCATCATCAGACATTTCCTCCATTTCTGGGGTTGGGAAATTTGTTGTTCCAAGAGGACTCATCTCAGTCATACCCCATCCTTGAAGAACGGTTACTCCATGAACTTGATCAAACTCTTTTATCATTGCTACTGTTACTGCTGAACCTCCTATTACAGTACTATTCATTGATTCAAGGACAACATTATTTTCTCTACAATACCCCAACAGTTGCATCCAAACTGTTGGTACCCCAAAGGCAAGTGTTACCTTTTCCTCCTTGCACATTTCATAGAGAGATTCACCATCCATTGCCATTCCAGGCATTACAATTTTAAGTCCATAAATTGCACCATAGTATGGAACTCCCCATGCCATAACGTGGAACATAGGAACAACCATTAAAACAGAGTCATCTCCTTCAATTTTTAAAGCCTTTGGTCCAGCCGCTGAAATTGCGTGAAGAATAGTAGATTTATGTGAATATAAAACTCCTTTTGGATTTCCTGTTGTACCCGATGTATAGCAAAGTCCACAAGCTGCATTATCAGGAAGGTCTGGCCAGACAAAATTTTCATCACCATCTTCAATATATTCTTCATATGACAAACAATTTTTGAGAGAAGTCTCAGGCATCTCATCTTTATTGCAAAAGACAATATATTTCTCAACAGTGCTAAGGTTTTCTTGAAGCGCCTCTAGGATAGGAACAAAAGGTGCCTCAACAAAGATTACTTTATCTTCAGCATGATTAATTATGTAAACTGCCTGCTCAGGATGTAATCTAAAATTCAAAGTATGAACAACTGCGCCCATTCCTGAAACACCATAATATGCCTCAAGATGCCTATATGTGTTTAGAGCAAGAGTAGCGATGACATCTCCTTGTTTATAACCATCTTGAGAAAGTTTTGAAGCTAACTTCCTTGATCTAACACATACCTCTTTGTAGTTAGTCCTATGGACTTCACCACTTACTAATTTACTTACTACTTCAGACTCAGGATAAATATCTGCAGCATACTCTATAATGCTTGCAACATTTGGTTTCCAGTCTTGCATATCTCCTAATAACATAATTATTCCTCCCTTAATTTCTTGGTGGTTGTCCTTTAACTTTAAAAATTGAAATGGTATCAGTGCCCTCTCTTCTAAAAGCACTTAATTCTTGGTATTCGACACTGCTGTACCATTGATCGGCTAAGTTTTCATTTGGAAAAGAAAAAATTATAACTCTGCCAGAAACTTCAGAACTTCCTTCAAGTTGACCAATATTATCGTCAAAAGTAATGAACTTGCCTTCATATTTCTTTAATATCGGAAAGAATCCTTTTTCATATTTTTTATAAGTATCAGGATCTTGGATTACGATATTTGCTACAACATATACTGGAACTTCACTCATATTTCTTAAAATCTAAATTAAATATTAACCTAATATTCTTATAATAAAAATATCTTTATTGTTTAATACGAAAGCGCTTTTTTAAACCATTTATTTCATGGTTATCTGTTTCATTAAAAATTTGGTTGAGTTGATGGAGGTATGGATAAAAAAACTTTTTTATTTTTCCATTCCAGTTCCAGAGGAGGAAATCTAGATCTTTTTTTTCATCATCTGTAAAACTCGATGAAATGTTTATTTTAAAAAAATGACTTAAATTAATGAGTTCTTTAGGAAAGCCTCTATCTTTTAGAATATCATCTAGCATTATTTGTTTTTCCTTTAATGCATTGTCTAATATTTCAATAGCAATAAGATCTATTAACTCTATACCAGACGCATTTAAGAGAAACCCAGATACTTTTTCATAATCTTTAGGAAAAAAGCTATCAAAATTTTGCATAACAATTTTAGGAACACAATAGTCTTTTGCAAAAGTATTATCCCAAATTATTAAGTCTCTATCCTTACGAAACAACTCTTTCCAACTATCAATATTATTTTCAGAATAATTGGATGTTATAACTTGATTTCCTGTCCAAAAGAAAGGAATACTTGTATCAACTTTATCTAATTCTGCTAAATAAGAATTATTAGAATTTTCAACCATGTATTTACAATACTGTGACGGCACACAAGAAAAATTAATATTTGGAAACTTTTCTAAGCAAAGTTCAAGCACTTCTTTATGAAGAGAGAATTGCTCTTTTTCCTTAGGAATATCATCAAAAAGAATACAGAAATTTTCAATAGAAAGTTCCTTAAAGATGCCTATTTTTCTTTCTAAATGTTCAAAATCTTTTAACTCCAAAGATGCGCCTGGAGAAATGCCAAAGATAATATCAATTCCAGCACTATCTGCATTAGACTTGAATTTTTTAAAATCTTCTATCCAATCAATTGGATAATCATCTTTCCATCTAACTCTATGATAAGGATCCTCTTTCGGGCAATAAAAATAAGTGTTGCATCCGACCTGATGAAGTTTTGATATTATAGAATCTCTCTCTTTCCAAGATAGTTCAACACCATAATAGCCTTCAATATAGCCTGTTATCATCCTTTGTTTTCTCCACAAATCTTACACGATACATCTTTTTTAAGTTTTGGCTGAGAAATACTAAGATCAGATAAATTTATCCGCATTACCGAACTCCTAAACGCATTATCAGCAATTATTTTTAGAGCAATTGAAGCCATAAAAGATCCAATTATGCCTAGCACTGAAGGTGTAATACCAGAGTTTTGGCAGGTATTTTCATTTAAGTCATAGTTTCTTGGGAATAGGCACTCATAGCAAGGTGAATCTTCTTTAAAGTTAAAAGCAGCAACAATTCCTAGCATCCCCTCTGCTGCTCCAGATATTAAGGGTTTTTTATGCTCATGACACACATCATTAGAGATATATCTTGTTTGGAAATTATCAGATGCATCAAAAATCAAATCATGATGTTCAATTAATTCGAATAGATCTTTTTCCTCAAGGAATTTATTTATTGATTTAATATCAATAAATTCGTACTCATTCTTAAATTTCTCTTTCAAGACTTCTGCTTTTCTTTTATTAAGATCGCTTGCATTAAAATGGTATTGTCTGTGAAGATTTGATAGCTCTACCTTGTCACCATCAGCAATTGAAATATTTCCAAAACCTGTCGAAACTAAATAGGTGAGTAGCGGATGAGCAATGCCACCTCCTCCGATTACAAGACAATTTGTATCAAAGATCTTTTTTTGTAATTTCTCGGAGAAATTATCTATAAGTAACTGTTTTTCAAAAAAATCTAAATTCATTTTTGTGCCAATATCACTCTATCATTTCCTGATAAATCTTTTATCTTTCTAATTAATTTTAAATCATTTTTATAAATAATTTTCTCAACATGCTCGCTTTGATCAAAGCCATGCTCTAGTAGCAGTAATCCATCTTTCTTGAGTAATTGTTTAGCTTGTTTAGAAATAATTTCGAAAGCTTCTAGACCGTGTAATTCAGAAACAAGGGCTAGTAATGGCTCATGCTTTAGATCTGCTAGGTGAGAATCATCTTTATCAATATATGGAGGGTTAGAAATTATGCAGTCGATAGAATTTTCTTGAAAACATGAAGCCCAGTTTGATTGGATTAAAAAGAAATTTTTTTTCATGTAAGTTAGATCATTCTTTCTTGCAACCAGAATAGCTTCTTCAGAAATATCTACACCAAATACAATGAAACTCTCATTTAACATTGCTAAAGAAATGCCAATGCATCCTGATCCTGTTCCAAGATCACATAGAATTGAGCCATCAGATAAATTTAAACTTTTTATGGTATCCACAAGAACTTCTGTTTCAGGTCTTGGTATGAGAACTCTTTGATCTACAAAATATTTTCTTCCGTAAAAATCAGAGTTTCCAATTAAGTAATCCCTCGGATATCCTTCTTCTAAAGATTTAGCAACATTTTCTATTTTATTGATTTGACTTTGAGTAAATTTAGATGAATCTTTAAATTTTTCTTTTATGTAGAAATTTATGTCCCTTTTAGTCTCAAAGCTTAATTTAGAAAGATCAATACCTTTTTCAGACTTCATTTATTATCTAATTCAAGCTGAGCAAGCATTTCTAGCTGATTTTCTGCTATTAAGGCATCGCTTATAGATCTTATATCTCCATCCATTACTTGATCAAGATTATGCTGGGTAAGTTTAATTCTATGGTCAGTAACTCTTCCTTGAGGAAAATTATAAGTTCTAATTTTTTCACTTCTATCGCCTGAGCCTACAAGGATCTTCCTCTCAGAAGCTATTTCAGCTTGCTGATTTTCTTCCTCCTGTTTTTTTAACTTGGCGCTTAAGAGGGATAATGCTTTTGTCTTATTTTTGTGCTGCGACCTATCATCTTGACACTCTACAACCAAACCACTTGGAAGATGAGTAATTCTTACAGCTGAGTCAGTTTTATTAACATGTTGACCCCCTGCTCCAGACGCTCTGAAAGTATCTACTCTTATTTCTGATTTATCTATCTCTATATCATCTATTTCTTCTGCCTCAGGAAGGACAGCAACGGTACATGTTGATGTGTGGACTCTACCTTGTGATTCAGTTTCAGGAACTCTTTGAACCCGATGAACTCCCGATTCAAATTTAAGTGTTTTGTAGACTAGCTTTCCTGATATTTTTGCAATTATTTCTTTAAAGCCTCCATGCTCTGCATCTTTCTGGGAAATAATTTCAATAATCCATTTTTCCCTTTCTGCTAGCCTAGAGTACATCCTAAATAAGTTACCTGAAAAAATCCCAGCTTCATCTCCTCCTGCTCCCGCTCTGATTTCTAAAAAAGCTGATCTTTCATCATCCTCATCAACTGGTAAAAGCATTAACTTTAGTTCTCCAAGGATTTCATTCATTGAGTTTTCTGTTTCTTCAACCTCTATTTGAGCCAATTCTTTAATTTCATTTTCATCAGACTTTGAAAGACTTATTGCTTGTGTATTTTCATCGAGAACCTTTAGATACTTGGAATAAAGATCAACAATAGGTTGAATATGCGAAAACTCTTTATTTAATGAAATTAAATCATCTTGATTTAAAGTTGAGGATTCCTCAATTAATTGTTTTTCAATTTCTGAAAGGCGTTCTGAGAGTTTTATTAGCTTTGCCTCAATAGAATCTTGCATTATTTATAATTAGAAATTATTGAAATAAGTTTTTGACCATCGATAAGTTCAATTTTTTTTCTAAGCTTTTCTGATAATTGAATATTGTTTGCATTTTCAACAAGAGTTAAAAACTCTAAATTTATGTCGTTGTCATTAGAAAGTTCAAATACTCTTTTATCATCTATTGATTTGAGAAGTTTTAATATCTCAAAAGCAAATTTATCATCTTCTATCTTTGAATTAATAGTTTTATGTGATTTTAAGGCTTGATATTTGATGATCTCTTTTCCTCTTCCAGCTTCAACCAATCTTTCTTCAAGATTATCTTGAGAAATCTTTTCGATATCATCAATTGAAAACAAGTAAACCAGTTCTAAATCTTCTATTTCTGGCTCAACATTCCTAGGAACAGCCAAATCTATTATCATCATTGGTTTGTTTCCTCTATTTTTAAATGCATTTTCAACTGCTCCTTTACCAATAATTGGTGTAAGACTTGATGCAGAGCAAATAATAATATCAGCATTAATAATCTCTCTATGTACTAGATTTAGAGGCATCGGAATTATAGAAAAATCTTCAGATATCTTTATTTCTTTTATAGTTCTATTTATAGCAGAAATAGACCTCAAGCCTTTTTCAAAGAGGTTTTTAATTATAGATTTTGCTAAATCTCCTCCACCAATTACAAGGACTTCCTTGTTTTCAGGATTCTCAAATATTTCCTTTACGAGGTTGAATGATAAGCCACTCACAGATAACGGATTTATACCTATCTTTGTTTCAGTTCTTACTTTTTTTGTAATTTCAAAAACTTTTTCAACATAAATCATAAGTTCTTTCCCAACAATCCTAAAAGCTTTGGCTGAGTTATATGCGTTTTTAAATTGTCCAAATATTTCTTGCTCCCCAACCACTTGAGAGTCTATGCCGCAACAAACTCTACACATATGCTCAAATGCTTTTAAACCTTCATAAATATAAAAGTTTTTATCAGGTATATCAGAAATATTAAGAGCCTCCTTAGTTAGCTTTAGGACATCATCTTCTATTCCCTTGTCTCCATAGAAATATATTTCAGTCCTATTACATGTAGAAAGGCCAAAAAAACCAGAAATCTTTTTATCTAATTTTGAAATTAGAAAATCATTTAGATAAACAAGATTTGAGTCATCAACGATAAATCTTTCTCTATCCGAAACCTTTGAGGTCTTATGGTTTATTCCAACTAGGTGAATTTCTTGCATTATTTAAGTTAAGTATTTAGCTGTAGCTAAAAATTGACTGATTAGAAAGATTTTTTTTCATTTTTGATCAAAACTATGGATGTTATTATACAACTTATCTAGTAAAGAAAAAAATTGAAGCAAAATGAAGTTTTTATCTCCTGCAAAGTTAAATCTTAACTTGAGAGTTATTTCAAAAAGAATTGATGGTTATCATAATTTAGAAACCACCTTTCACTTTATAGACCTATTCGATGAGATTACTTTCGAGAAAAGCAATGAATCTTTCAATATTAGCTGTGATGGTTTAGAGATAGAGCCTGAAAATAATTTAATTTTCAAATCATTCAATGCAATCAAAGAATATTATGAAGTAGATGAAGGTATTCAGATTCATTTAAAAAAGAATATCCCAGTTGGTGCTGGGCTTGGAGGTGGAAGCTCTAATGCAGCAACAACTCTAATTGCATTAAACAAAATTTGGGGTCTTGATTTGTCTAGGGAAGAGTTAGCTAAGATTGGGAAGCCTTTAGGGGCAGATATTCCTATATTCATATACGGTAAAAATGCTATTGCAACAGGAATTGGTGACATTTTTTTAGATGTTGAATTTAGAAAAAATAAATTCTTACTTATTTGTCCAAATATCGAAGTTTCAACTGGTGAAATGTTCAGGAAACTTAAAATTGATAAATTAAGTCCCAAACATCAAAATTCATTCCTAGATACTCTACTAAGAGAAAATAAAAGCATTGAAAAATTTTATGCTAGCAATATAAATGATTATGATTTGAAGCTATCTGGAACTGGTTCAACGCTCTTTATAGAGTATGACAAAAAAGATGATTTAAAAAAAATATTACAAAAAATTCCAAAAAATTGGAGATTCTTTTTCTGTGAAGGATTACAATACTCACCATTGACAGGAGTTTAAAGAGATGGGGTGTGGCCAAGCGGTAAGGCAACGGGTTTTGATCCCGTCATGCGTAGGTTCGAATCCTACCACCCCAGCCAAATAAATATGAGTAATGGAACAATAGATATCTTTTCAGGGTCATCTTGTATTGATCTATCAGATGAAGTCGCAAAACTTTTAAATAATGAGCTTTCTTCCATTGAATTGGGAACCTTTTCAGATGGTGAAATTCAAGTAGAAATTAATGAGAATGTTAGAGGTCATGATACCTTTATAATTCAGTCCACCTGCTTTCCAGCTGATAAACATCTTATGGAACTAATGTTACTAGCTGATGCCCTAAAGAGATCTTCTGCTTCTAAGATCACTGCGGTTGTTCCATATTTTGGGTATGCTAGACAAGACCGAAGAGTTAGATCTTCAAGAGTCCCAATTAGTGCAAAAGTTGTATCTGATATGTTTAGTTCTGTTGGTATTAATAGAGTTCTAACTCTAGACCTTCACTCTGAAACAATCCAAGGTTTTTTCGATATGCCTGCTGATAATGTTTATGCAACAAAACTAATGGTTGAAGATATATCCAAGCATTATTCTAAAGATAATTTAGTTATTGTCTCGCCAGATGTAGGTGGGGTTGTCAGATCAAGAGCGTTAGCAAAATATCTAGATGGTCTTGATCTTGCAATTATAGATAAGCGAAGAGATGTGGCTAATGAGTCAGAAGTAATGAACATAATTGGTGATGTTGATGGAAAAGAATGTATTGTTCCTGATGACATCATCGATACAGCAGGAACATTATGCAATGCGGCCAAGGCTTTAAAAGATGCTGGGGCAAGTAAAGTAAGTGCATATATAACTCATCCTGTTTTGTCAGGTCCAGCTATTGAAAGAATAAGTAATTCTGAGATTGATGAACTTGTTGTAACTAATTCGATTCCTCTTACCCAAGATGGTCAAAAATGCAGTAAAATACGCGTCATATCGATCGCACCAATAATATCAGAGTGTATTAAGAGGCTTTCTAATGAGGAATCCTTGAGTGCGGTTTTTTTATAAGAGGTTTTTATGTCAGAACAAATAATGATAAATGCAGTTTCTAGGTCTGAGCTAGGCTCCAATAGAGCCAGAAATATTAGAGGTGATAATATGGTTCCAGCTGTAATTTATGGAAATGAGAAAGAACTCTTAAATGTAAACATCCCTCTAAATGAGCTCATAAAGGCATCACAGAATGATCTATTTTTTACTCAAGTTCTAATCATTAAAGTGGGTGACAATGATGAAAAGGTTGTACTTAAGGAACTTCAAAGGGAGCCTATGAAAGGCAAGTTGCTTCATGCTGATTTTATGAGAGTTTCGAGGAAAACTATGCTTAAAGTCACAATTCCCTTTAACTTTTTAAATGAAGAAGACTGTGCTGGAGTTAAAACAGAGGGTGGAGTTGTTACAAAAACAATGAGAGATATCGAGATTCTATGTTCCGCAGAAAATATTCCTGAAATTATTGAAGTTGATATTGCCGAACTGAATTTAGGAGACTCTATTAGACTTACTGACCTATCTCTTCCAGATGGTTCAGAAATTCCAGGACTTACAGAAGAAACTGATCAAATGATAGTTTCTGTGAATGCTCCAAAAGCTGTAGTTGAAGAAGAGCCTCTTGAAGATGAAGTTCTTGAAGGAGACGAAGATGGTGATGAGGTCACTGATGGAGCTTCTGACGAAGGCTCTGAAGAATCAGAACAAAAAGAAGAAGCTACAGAATAATTACCCTGTGCAAAAGGTATTTATTCTTGGTATCGGAAATCCAGAAGAAAAATATAACAACACCAGGCATAATATTGGCAAAGATTGGGTTGAAAAAATTGCCAAAGATCACGGACTAACTTTCGTAAAAAAATCAAAATTAAAGTGTAGTATTTGTGAGGTAGAGCCTTATGTTTATTTGGTGGTGCCAAATGTGTATGTAAATGAAAGTGGCATAGTTGCTTCATTGCTCAAAAGATATCTAAATGCTAAACCTGAGTACATTTTAGTATTGCATGATGATATTGATTTACAGATTGGTGATGCAAAATTTAAATCTGGTGGCGGAGATGGTGGTCACAATGGATTAAAAGATTTATCTAATGTTATTGGAAAAGATTTCAAAAGATTAAAAATTGGCGTTAGTCATCCCGGTAGAAAAAATGAAGTTACAAATTGGGTTTTAGGAAAGTTTAAACCATCAGAGACTCAACTTCTTGAAGAGTTATATAAAAAAGTTATGGCTCACAAAGAAAAAATATTTAGCCTTGAAATAGAAAATCTTCAAAACTTGGTAAATTAACATGGGCTTTAAATGTGGAATCATTGGTTTACCAAATGTAGGTAAATCAACATTATTTAATGCCATAACTCAATCCTCTATACCTGCTGAAAATTTTCCTTTTTGCACAATTGAACCAAATGTAGGAGTTGTTGAAGTTCCTGACTCGAGACTTGATGAATTACAAGAAATAGTAATAGCTAAAAAAGTTATACCTACAACTTTAAACTTAGTTGATATTGCTGGATTGGTTAAAGGCGCCTCTAAAGGTGAAGGTTTGGGAAATAGCTTTCTATCAAATATAAGAGAAATGAATGCCTTAGCTCACGTCGTAAGATGTTTTGACGATAATAATATTACTCATGTAGATGGTGAAATTAATTCAACCAGGGATGCGGAGGTGATAAATCTCGAGCTTATTTTTGCCGATCTAGAAACCTTAAATAAAAGAAAAGAAAAAATTAAAAAGAAATTAAGGTCTGGTGATAAGGATTTAGCTAATGAATTTAACTTAATTGAGAATTGTATAAAAACTCTTGAATCCGGAGATTTTATTGATATATCTGACTTCTCCAATAAGGAGGATCTAAAAATAATTCAGTCTTTTCAATTATTAACAACTAAACCAATCTTCTTCATTGCAAATGTTTCTGATACTAAATCATCTAAAGAGAATCTTGATAATCTTAAGGAATATGCAAAAAAAATGAATCAAGAAGTTATTGAAGTTCAAATTAAATTAGAAGAAGAAATAGCTAACCTTGATGCGCAGGATAAAAAAGATTTTCTAGAATTAGAAGGTATAGAAGAACCAGCCCTTAACAAAATTATTAAAAAAGGGTATGAAATACTTGGTTTGGATACTTTTTTTACTGCTGGTCCAAACGAACTGAGAGCCTGGACATTAAAAAGAGGCTCTCTTGCTCCTCAAGCAGCTGGAAGAATTCATACAGACTTTGAGAGAGGTTTCATTAAGGCAGAAATTATTAGCTTTGAAGACTATATATCTTTTGGTGGTGAGGCAGGCTCCAAAGAAAATGGTAAGCTAAGATTGGAAGGGAAAGATTACATATTTAAAGATGGTGACATAGCCCACTTTAAATTTAATGTTTGACTTTTATTGAGAGTAAATTATTATTTCGGGTCAATGGCTATGTAGCTCAGATGGTTAGAGCACAGCACTCATAACGCTGGGGTCGGTGGTTCAATTCCACCCATAGCCACCAATTTCTACTTCTTGTTTATTAAAAAAATTATTATCAAAGATACAAGAGCAACAACTCCACTATCCCCAATAGTATCTAATATGGTAACAAGGTTTGAATATACTGCCCCAACAAATGGAGCATCAGGACCAAAAAGAACTCCTAGCAATAGAGCAACTGCGACTACAACTAGAAGAACATCTGTGACCTGTTTGAGGTAACTTTTGATTTTGTTTAATGAGTAGTAAAAATCTAGCTTCATTCTTAAGATTTTAAGTCAAAGGGAGAAATTAATCTCCCTTTGAAACAATAAATGATTACTTAAGCAATCCTATTAAGATAGCAGCAACAAGTAATCCAACGAGTCCAGCATCACCAAGTGAAGAAACAACACCTAGAAGATTTGAAAGAACATCGCCGAAGAACCAAGTATCACCAAAAACGATACCAGCTACAACACCTAATCCGATAACAGCAACAAGGATCTTTGTAAGACTTGATACTATATCACCAATCATTTTCATTGCATTATCCATAATTTCCCCCCTATAAAGGAATGGTTAACACGCATATGAAACCAAAATTGATGATGGTTTTCAAATTACCTCAAAAGGATATTTAACGTAATTTGACTTTTAGATCTTTATTTACTAAGGGCTTTAATTGAAAGTTTCATTTTTCCCCTATCAAAACCAATAAGCTTAACTGTAACTTTTTGTCCTTCTTCTAAAACTGCTGAAACATCCTCAGTTCTTTCTTCCGAAATCTCTGAAATATGAAGCAATCCATCCTTCCCAGGTAAAATATTTACGAATGCTCCAAAGTCCACAATCTTAACAACTGTTCCTTCGTAAACTTTGTCTAATTCAGGCTCTTCAATAATCTTATCGATAATATCAAGTGCTGCCTGCATCTTAGCCTGGTTATCGCCGAAGACTGATATTTCTCCAGCATCGTTTATATCCACAACAGCTCCAGACTCTTCTTGGATAGACTTAATGACTGCTCCACCCTTTCCAATAATTTCTTTTATCTTATCTTTATTGACCATGAATTTTTGCATTGATGGAGCATCTGAAGCTAATTCCTTAGGCTTAGAAAGAACTTCATTCATCTTTTCAAGAATATGCATTCTTGCATCTTTTGCACTGGTAAGCGCTTCATCCATTATTTTTTCATTGATGCCATCAATTTTTATATCCATCTGCAATGCTGTTATTCCTTTTTCTGATCCAGCAACTTTAAAATCCATATCTCCCAAATGATCTTCATCTCCTAAGATATCTGTTAGAACTGCAAACTCATCACCATCTTTAATCAAACCCATTGCTATTCCAGCAACAGGAGCTGTTAGAGGCACTCCGGCATCCATCAAGGAAAGAGAAGTTCCACATACGGTGGCCATTGAACTTGAACCATTGGATTCTGTAATCTCAGAAACTATTCTCACTGTGTAACCAAAATCATCAAAGTCTGGAAGAACTCCTTTTATAGCTCTTTTTGCTAAATTACCATGCCCAATCTCCCTTCTTTTTGGGCCCATTGGCATACCAATCTCACCTACGCAATAAGAAGGAAAATTATAATGAAGCATAAAATGATCATGTTCTTCGCCATCTAGTGATTCAAGCCTTTGAGCATCTCGAGGAGATGCAAGAGTTGCAGCTACTAACGCCTGAGTTTCACCTCTGGTGAATAAAGCTGAGCCGTGAGCTCTATTTAGAACATCGGTCTCAACTGTTAATTGCCTTACGGTATTTAAATCTCTTCCATCGATTCTTGGTTTACCTGAAAGAATATTTTTCCTAACTATTTGACTTTCAAGTTTTTTGAAAGCGCTCATTACTTTTCCAGTAGCTACCTCATCAAGATCTTCATATTTTTCTAGAATTTCAAGACGGACTGCGTTAATAGCTTCGGATCTTTCAGATTTCTTTGCAATTGTGAATGCTTCTTCAATCTTGGATGAAAAATCTGATTCAAGTTCAGCAAAATATCTAGGTGTTTCCTCATCTTTTTCAACTATCCAGTCCTTAACACCTACCAATTCTTTAAACTCTTTTATTTTATCAATAACTATCTGCATAGATTTATGACCAAACAATACAGCGCCTAGCATAAGATCTTCATTAAGTTCACTTGCCTCAGATTCAACCATAAGAACTGCTTCAGATGTACCAGCAACTACCATATCTAGGAAAGACTGATCCATTATTTTTTTTGACGGATTAAGAGCATAGCTCCCATCAATAAAACCAACTCTAGCAGCACCAATAGGTCCTTGAAAAGGCACGCCAGACAAAGACAATGCTGCGGATGCCCCAATCATAGCTGCAATGTCAGAAGAAAATTCTTCATCAGAAGATATGACCGTAGACATAATCTGAACATCATTTTTAAACTCGTCGGGAAATAGAGGTCTAATTGGTCTATCGATAAGTCTAGAGGTTAATGTTTCTTTCTCAGTTGGTCTAGCTTCTCTCTTAAAATACCCACCAGGAATCTTTCCTGCTGCATAAAATTTCTCTTGGTAGAAAACTGCAAGTGGGAAGAAATCCTTTCCAGGATCAGCTTCTTTTTTTGCAACAACAGTTGTTAGTACTTGTGTTTGATCCACAGTAACAAGAACAGCTGCAGTTGCTTGTCTAGCTATTCTTCCTGTTTCGAGGGTTATTTCTTTACCCCCATATTCAAATGATAATGATTTCGGTTCTAAATGTTTTTCCACGTTTTATCCTCTTAAATTAAGGTCTGTAATAATTTTTTTATAACTTTCAGGATTAGTTCTTTTCAAATATGCTAAAAGTTTTCTTCTGAGATTAACCATCCTAATTAGACCTGTTCTTGAGTGATGATCTTTTTTATGAGTCTTGAAATGACTTTGAAGTTTATTAATATTTTCCGTAAGTAAAGCTATCTGAACCTCTGAAGAGCCAGTGTCATTTTCATCCTTCTGGAATTTTTTGACTAAATTAGCTTTTTCGTCTTTTAAAAGCGCCATAATTATTCTCCTAGGACATACATTTTTATTTATTTACACCCGTCAAACCTCGCATGTCTAAAGTTTGAGTGCGTAGCTTAAAGGTATTTAAAGATATTAACAACTAATTTCTTTTATATTTAAAAGGATAAATCCTCCATATTTATCAAATCACTCATTTGGACATCATCTACTTTTTTTGCATCTTTAAGTTCAAATTTACCTTGAGAAAGTCGAACAAGCTCTACTAAATGGCCGCCACAGCCAAGTTTGTCACCCAAGTCTCTTGCAATAGATCTAATATAAGTGCCTTTGGAGCATGATATTTCAAATGAAACAAAAGCATTTTCCACAACAATATTTAATATCTTATAAATTTTTATGTCTCTGGGTTCTTTTTCTATCAGCTTTCCCTCTCTTGCATGTTTATAAAGCGGTTTACCTTTATATTTTAAAGCAGAAAAAAATGGGGCTTTTTGCTTTGATTCCCCTACGAAGGTTTTAATCATTTCAATAATTTCCTCTTCACTTACTTGAATCTTTTTCTCCTCAATAACACTCCCCTCAGAGTCATCAGTTGTGGTTTGGATTCCCAACATAATTTTTGAAAAGTATGACTTATCTAGATTTAGAAATCTTTCTG
>JAOOBR010000011.1 GCA_028404565.1 Pseudomonadota bacterium
AGTGCTTTTGCATGCCTTGATGAAGTGGCTGATGCAATAATCATTTCATCTGCAAAGGAAGAAATCTTCTTCAAATCGATGCATACAATGTCTTTAGCTTTTAATTCCTCAAGGGAGTTTATGCAGAGTTTTTTTAAAGAAGTTTTTGCCAAGTTGTTTTTGCTTTTAATTCATTAAGTATATGATAAAAAAAGATATTATTATTAATTAATTATGCAAAAATATTTGTCAGAAAATCTTGTTGATATATTCTTCCTTCTTGGAATCAGCTCAGTTGTAATTTTAGTAATAAGCGCTCTTTCAATCGGCTACTTTATAAAAAAAATACCACATGACTATTTTTTAGATGATAAGAGAGGCATATCTGAATACAAGAATAAGAATCCTATTTTTTGGATAATTACATTAGCATTAAAGAATATCATTGGTTATTGCTTGATTATGGGTGGTATTTTAATGCTTGTGCTTCCTGGCCAAGGATTGCTCACGATTTTGGTTGGGCTTATGTTAAGTGACTATCCAGGAAAATTTAAGTTGGAAAAAAGAATTATTAAAACAAACTTGGTTTTAAAAACAATAAATTGGTACAGAATCAAATCAAATATACCGCCATTAATCTTTAAATAATTCTTTTATTAGAGCTATCTCAAGGTGTATTATTCGACTTAATAATTTATAAAAACTTTATCGGTGGAGGAGTAAAGATGTCAGTAACAAATACAAAATGGGTCTTAAAAGAAAGGCCTCAAGGTCTTGTCAAGAATGAGAATTTTAAGCTTATAAAAGAAGAACTAAGAGATATTCAGGATGGGGAAGTTCTTATAGAAAATCAATATTTATCTTTTGATCCAACACAAAGAATGTGGTTAACAGATTTACCTGGATATCTTCCTCCGGTTCAAATTGATGAAGTTGTAAGATCAGGTGGAATTGGGAAGATTGTTGAATCAAAAAATGAGAATTTTTCTGAAGGCGATTTAGTAAGTGGCATGGTTGGATGGCAGACCCATCACATTCCCTCAGAAAATGACTTAAAAACAATGCGTAAAGTACCCGATGTTCTTCCCATACCTACTATGTTAAATATCTTTGGATCAACAGGAATTACTGCCTACTTTGGCTTACTAGATATTGGCAATCCTCAACCTGGTGAGACCGTTGTTGTCTCCGGAGCAGCAGGAGCTACGGGAGCTATGGTTTGTCAGATTGCTAAAATTAAAGGATGTCATGTAATTGGAATTGCTGGTGGAGATGAAAAATGTTCTTGGTTAAAAGAGTGCGGAGTGGATGATGTAATTGATTATAAAAATTCTAATGTTGCAGAAGAGTTAACTAAGCTAGCTAAAAATGGAATAGATATTTATTTTGATAATGTTGGCGGACCTATTTTGGAGTCTGTACTGTTTTTAATTAATATTAATGCAAGAATTATTTGTTGTGGAAGTATTTCAAATTATACAGGAGAGCAGATGCCTGTAGGACCAAGAAATCTAACTATGCTGATAGTAAGAAGAGCTAAAATGCAGGGATTTTTGGTTCTGGATTACTATAGCAGATCAAGTGAAGCAATTGATGATATCTCTAAATGGGCAATGGAAGGAAAAGTTAAACATCGAGAGGATATCCAAGAGGGAATTGAAAACTGTCCTGAAACATTGAATAGATTATTCACTGGTCAAAATCAAGGAAAACAAATGCTAAAGATCTAATTAGGTCTTTCTAATTGATTCTAGAATCTTTGATAGTATTTTAAATCTTTGGTCAGCATCAAATGCTGTTAGCAAAGTTTGCTTTTCATCTGCCGTTAACGGAATTAAATTCCCTAGGTGATATGAGACAGAGTCGGCAGAGTCTAAATCTATATCAAGTTGTAGTGTTTTAATTTCTGGATGCTCTTTAAGTTTGACTAAAACCTCAATAAGATCTGGATACTTTGCCAGGAGTGATTGGTCGTCAACTTCAGGTTCAGTCAACGGCAGAACCTCGCCGAGATAAGACTTATCTTCAAGCTGGACTATGTTGTTTAATGAAACTTTTGATTCAGCCTTTACTGTTATTCCTAATAATCCATTCGGTAAATTATTGAAGTCAATAATCTGAACTGATGTTCCGACCTTTTCAATGCCAAAATCAAAATCATCAGATTTATCTGATTTATAGGAAATAACAAAATTTGAAGCGCTAGACATGCATTGCTTGACCATATTCAGATAGCGAGGTTCAAAGATTTGTAAGCCTTGAATTGTTCCCGGAAGAACAACTAATTTTAAGGGAAAGATTGGTAAGTTAACTGGCTTCAATTAATTCCTTTAATGGTTCAATTATTTTTGTGCTGTCCCTATTTGTCATTATTAAAATAACGTCAAAATCTTTATAGTTCTCAGCAATTGCTTTGTTTAGTTCATCATGGCTTTGGAATCTATGATAAGTATCATCCTCAAGGCCATACGAATGATCTAACCAAAATATCTTACCATGCTCACGAAAAAATGAATCATAATGTTCATCAATATCAAGAAGTTCCATACTGTGGTAACCACTGCTCATTGTGTTTGAACCTAGCTCGATAACATTTAGAATTCTTTTATTCTTATATTTTTTGTGAACAGAATTAATGGCAAATTTAATTGCTGTTGGATGATGAGCAAAATCTTCAATAATTGTTATTCCATTGGAACTATATTTCTTTTCAAGTCTTCTTCTAACTCCTTCAAAATCAGATAAGCCATGATATGCATCAGTAAAATTTATCCCATAGGTTACTGCTGCAACTATTGCTGCAGTTGCATTTTCCATATTATGCGGCCCATAAAATGGAAGACTATTTAGTTTAACTTCCTTCCCGGTTTCTCTTCCTATGAAAAGACCATGGGATTCAGGATCAAAAATAATCAAATTTTCGTTCTCAGCAAGATGATCTTCATACTCATCATTCCAACCAAAATAAAATTCCCTTAAGCCAATATTAACTTTTTTAAGATTAGGATAGTGATACCTTCCAATAATATCGTCAATATGAGGATTTATAGGATCAGTATCAATACCGGGTGAAATGGAAAAACGAATTACTTTTGCATCATCACGCATTATATTTAACAAGTTCGTGAATTGTTTTTTAATATCTTCAACATCTCTAAATATATCAGCATGATCAAACTCAAGATTATTGATTAAAAGAATATCTGGATGATAGTGAATAAACTTAGATCTTTTATCAAAAAAAGCTGAGTCATACTCATCAGCTTCGACCACAAAAACTTCATCAGTTCCAAGCTTTGCTGAAAACTCGAAATTAGGACTAATACCACCTATTAAAAAGCCAATATCTTTTCCCACTGATTGAAAGATTTTTGAAATCATAAATGATGTTGTTGTTTTTCCATGGGTACCTGAAACAGCTATAACGAATCTGTCATTTATTATCTCTCCAAGCATCTCAGGCCCAGACTTAAATGGAAGTTTTTTATTTAAAATTTCTTCAACACATTCGTTTCCTCGAGAAAGCGCATTTCCAATGACATATAAATCTGCTTCTGGGAGTTTTGATGCCTCATATCCTTTTTCTAGCTGAATTCCTAATTCATTAAGCTGATCAGACATTGGAGGATAAAAATTTTGATCTGAGCCACTAACTTTATGTCCAGACTCGATTAGGATTCGAGCTAGCCCACCCATAAATGTTCCGCAAATTCCTAGAATATGGATTTTCATAAATACTTTTAACAATTAGAACATTTTTGTTAGCATAGTTAAATCTTTACTTAAGCTATGAAAAAAAATGCTTTTTATGCTCAATCCGGTGGTGTAACTTCTGTAATTAATGCAACTGCTGCTGCAGTTATTCAGGAAGCAAAGAAATTCCCAAATCAAATAAATAAAGTTTATGCAGGACAAAATGGAATACTTGGAGCACTTCGCGAAAACCTAATTGATACCTCTAAAGAATCAAAAAAACTTATTGAATCATTATATTACAGGCCAGGAGGTGTATTTGGATCATGCAGATACAAACTTAAAAGCTTCGAGGAAAATGCAAAAGAATATAAAAGGCTTATAGAGGTTTTTAAAGCTCATGATATTGGTTTCTTTTTTTATAACGGCGGGAATGATTCTGCAGATACTGCATATAAAGTATCTCAGATAAGTAAAAATCTTGGCTATGATATAACCTGTATTGCAATACCTAAAACAGTTGATAATGATTTAGCTGTTACGGATACATGTCCAGGATTTGGGTCAGTTGCAAAATATGTTGCAATATCGACTCAAGAAGCAAGTCTTGATGTTCAATCAATGATGGAGAGCTCTACAAAAGTCTTCATCCTAGAGGTAATGGGAAGACATGCTGGATGGATTGCTGGATCTTCATCTCTTGCAAAACAAAATAACTCTGATGCTCCTCATATAATTCTTTTGCCAGAGATTACTTTTAATCAAACTGCTTTTTTAAAAAAAGTAAAAGAAACTGTAACCAAATTAGGTTACTGTGTTGTTGTAGCTTCAGAGGGAATTAAAAATAATAAAAATAAGTTTCTTGCTGAAGCTGATACAAAAGATGCTTTTGGCCATGCTCAACTTGGTGGAGTTGCTCCTTTTTTAGCTAATCTTATCTCTCAAAAACTTAAACTTAAAAATCACTGGGCAGTGGCTGATTATCTTCAAAGAAGTGCGAGACATATTTCTTCAAAAGTTGATTTAGAGCATGCTGAGGCAGTTGGAAGATATGCCGTTAGGTATGCAGTCAAAGGTATGAATGGTGTCATGCCAGTTATTAAAAGAAAAAAGACTTCGAAATATTCTTGGGAAATAGTTCCTGCGAAACTCTCTAAAATAGCAAATATTGAGAAGAAACTTCCAAAAAGCTTTATTACAAAAGATGGCTTTGGCATAACAAAGAAAGGTATAGATTATTTTAGTCCTTTGATTCAAGGTGAAGGGCCTATAGATTATAAGAATGGTATTCCAAAGCTAGAAAAACCAAACTTAATTCTTGCAAAGAAAAAACTACCTAACTGGAAGTAGATTCAGGTCTTTCAACGGTTATCGATAAAACCCTTTTATAACCTTGAGGAAGAGATCGTCCTCTTTTTGCTCGCTCAAGTTTAAATCCTTCTAGTTCTTTCGGAGAAAATGCCCTAATATTTCCATTGTCTCTTTGAATATCTAATTTAGAACCTTCGCTAAACGGTTTTACAATAATCAATCTTTCCTTCTTCTCAACAAACTGTTTTTTAGGAATATTTATTATTTTAGTACCTTTACCTTTTGCTAGGACCGTCAGCTCATCCAAATTAAAAATTAACAGCTTCCCAAAATTAGTAACAGCAGCTATATATTTATCGTCTTGCATAATTTTTTCACAAGGAAGAATCTCAGCGCCATCAGGAACCTTCATAAAGGCTTTTCCCGTTTTCTTGTTGGAGATCATGTCTTCAAAATTTGCGAGAAATCCATATCCAGATGAGTTTGCAATAAGAAACCTATCCTCGCCTTTTCCAATTGCAACGCTCATAAATTCAACTCCTGAGCTAGAAGTAACTCTTCCTGTTAAAGGCTCGCCCAGGCCTCTTGCAGAAGGGAGTGTATGCGCAGGCAATGTATAAGCTTTACCAAGAGCATCAATAAATACGCAGGGTTGATTATTTCTTCCTCGACTAAAGTCTTTTAATTTATCCTCTCCTCTATAGGAAAGAGTTGATGGATCTATTTCGTGACCTTTGGCACTTCTAATCCAACCTGCATTTGAAAGGACAATTGTTACAGGATCAGATGTAATGGTATCTTCCTCAGAGAACATCTTTGCGCTTGAAGATTCAATAATGGTAGAGTTTCTTTCATCTCCAAAGTTTTCCTTTATTTCTTTTAATTCATTTTTAATAAAGGTTTTCAATCTTGCTTTTGAATTAAGAATCTTCTCTAGATCTTTTTTCTCTTTTTTAAGAACATCTCTTTCTTCTTCTAATTTAATTTGTTCAAGTTTTGCAAGCTGTCTAAGTTTTATCTCTAATATTGCATTAGCCTGAATATCAGATATTTTAAATTTTTTAGTGAGTTCTTTTTTGGGATCATCTGATTGTCTGATGATCTTAATTACTTTATCAAGATCGAGATAGACAATTAATAAGCCTTCTAATATATGTAATCTATCATCTACTTGATCGAGCCTATGTTCGAGCTTTCTGGTTACTGTTGTTTTCCTGAATGCTATCCAGTCACTTAGAAGATCTTTAATTGAGTAAACCTTAGGTGACCCTTTTAGAGAAATTAAATTAAAGTTACCCCTGTAGTTTTTCTGCAAGTCTGTCGATGCATATAAATGATTCATGAGATCCTCTGCATTAACTCGATTCGATTTTAAGCTTATTACTAATCTTGTTGGCTCCTCATGATCGCCCTCATCTCTAAGGTCAACAATCATTGGAAGTTTTTTATTTATCATTTGATTTGAAATTTGCTCTAAAACTTTTGAGCCAGACGTTTGATGAGGAAGGTCAGTTACAATGATGTCATTGCCTTCTTTTTTCCAAGCACACTTCATTTTAAAAGCACCTCTTCCAGTGCTATACATTTCATTTAACTCTTCTGGAGACGCAACAATTGGAGCCTTGTTAGAAAAATCTGGTCCCTTTATATATTTAAGGATTTGATCAACAGAAGTCTTTGGATTTTCTAAAACATGGATAGTTGCATCAATTACCTCTGTCATATTATGTGATGGGATATCTGTAGCCATACCAACTGCTATGCCTGTAGTTCCATTAAGTAAAATGGATGGAACTTTTGCTGGAAAGATTACTGGTTCAAGAAGTGATCCATCAAAATTTGGCTGCCAATCCACTGTCCCTTGCTTTAACTCATCTATTAGAAGATCTGAAAATTTTGTTAGTTTAGATTCTGTATATCTCATTGCTGCAAAAGATTTAGGATCATCTTGCGATCCCCAATTTCCTTGACCATCTACAAATGGGTACCTAAATGAAAAATCTTGTGCCATTAAAACCATCGCTTCATAAGCAGCACTATCACCATGTGGATGGAATTTACCAATTACATCTCCAACAGTTCTAGCAGATTTCTTGTACTTTGATGAAGCATTTAGTCCAAGTTCTGACATAGCATATAAAATCCTTCTTTGTACTGGCTTCAGCCCATCTCCAATATTGGGTAAAGCTCGATCCAAAATGACATACATCGAATAATTGAGATATGCATTTTCTGCATATTTTTTAATGCTTTGTTTATCTAAATTTTCTTTAGTCATTAAATCTCCGCTAAGTTACCTTTCTTTTCAAGCCATTCTTTTCTATCTGGAGCTCTCTTTTTAGAAAGCAGTAGATCAAATACTGAGTTTGCATTATCAGAACTACTTAAAGTTAGTTGAACTAATCTTCTTGATTCAGGCTTCATAACCGTCTCTCTTAATTGAGATGGATTCATTTCTCCAAGCCCTTTAAACCTTTGAATATCTATCTTAATTTTCGAGTTCTGTTTTTTAATTTTCTTAACAATAGATTCTTTTTCATTCTCATCTAGGGCATAAAAAACTTCTTTTGCAGCATCAATCCTATATAACGGAGGCATGGAGACAAAGATTTTTCCTGAGGTTACTAAATTCTTATAGTGTCTGAGGAATAATGCACATAATAAAGTTGCTATATGCAGTCCATCTGAGTCAGCATCAGCAAGAATACAAATCTTTCCATATCTCAGGTTAGAAATATCTGTATCTCCTGGTAAAGATCCAATAGCAGTCGCAAGATCTTTAATTTCTTGGGATTTTATTATGTCTGCACTTTCTAAATCCCAGGTATTAAGAATTTTTCCTCTTAAAGGCATTATTGCTTGAAATCTTCTATCTCGAGCTTGTTTTGCAGACCCTCCTGCTGAGTCTCCCTCAACTAAAAATAGTTCACTCTCTTCGATATTATCGCAGTTACAATCTGAAAGCTTTCCAGGAAGAGCTGGACCTTTAAATGTTTTCTTTCTATCAACTTTTGTTGAACTTTTAATCCTCTTTTGAGCAGCAGCAATTGCAAGATCTGCAATCTTTTCACCCTCTTCAGTATGTTGGTTAAGCCAAATACTTAGAGAGTCTTTTGTTGAAGATGAAACAAAGCTCATATGATCTTTAGAATCAAGCCTCTCTTTAGTTTGACCAGCAAACTGAGGATTTTTTAATTTTGAGGAAATAACAAAAATGCAGTTAGCGAGAATGTCATCCGAGTTAATTTTTATACCTTTTGGAATCAAATTCCTGTAGTCACAGAATTCTTTTATTGCCTCAAGAAGACCAGATTTAAACCCATTTAAATGAGAGCCACCTAGTGCAGTAGGAATTAAGTTTACATAAGTTTCTTTGAGTAAATTATTTGAGGCCTCTTCAGTCCAATTCACTGCTACATCTAAGGCTTGATCATCAGAAGTCTTAGAAAGAATAATAGTTTCATCAAGAAGTTTCTCATTACAACCTGAGAACTCATCGAGGTAGTCACTCAGCCCCTCATCAAAAATCCATTTAATTCTCTCATTCTTTTTTTCATCAAAGTAATCTATTTGAAGACCTGGGCAAAGAACTGCCTTCGCCTTTAGTAGATGTTTTAAGCTCTTTTTGTTTATCTCTAATGTTTCGAAATATTGTTTGTCTGGATAAAATCTAATTGTGGTTCCTGAATTCGTAGCTCCAACATCACCTATTGATTTCAAATCATTGTCTTTGTCTCCAGCAGAGAAATTTATTTCATACTCTTTTGAATCACGTTTAATTTTTACATTAAGTTTGGTGGATAAAGCATTGACTACAGAAACTCCAACTCCATGAAGCCCTCCTGAAAAACCATAATCTTCTCCAGAGAACTTTGCTCCAGCGTGAAGCTTACACATAATTAATTCAACGCCTGTTAGCTTATGCTCAGGATGGACATCAACAGGCATGCCTCGTCCATTATCTGAGACTTCAATGCTATTATCTTTATAAAGATTTACTTTAATGCGCTTGCAATAACCTGATAAAGCTTCATCTACAGAGTTATCCAGAACTTCTTGAATAAGATGATTTGGGCATGAAGTATCGGTATACATACCTGGTCTTTTTTTGACGGGATCGAGACCCGACAAAACCTCAATTGCTTTTGAATCGTAAGCCTTTTTTGACAATGTTAGATACCTTTATAAGCGTTGGAACTATTTTACTCTAAGCTTAAGTAATATAAAGAAAATAATTTCTTAATGTAAAGTTTACTTGACACTTTATATTGACATAGATAGCATAAAGGTTGTTTAATGCAACCCAATTATTATTGTTATGTTTAAAAATCTGGTTTTAATATCATTCATTTCTTTGCCTTTAGCATCTGAAAACCTCTTAGATATTTATAATGAAGCTCTTGATAATGATCCTCAATATAAATCTTCAGAATATTCTCTTTTAGCCGGTAAAGAATTTGTTGTGCAAGGAAGAGCAGGACTTCTGCCAAATGTTACTTTGAGCGGATCAACAAACTGGAACGAATATTATCAATTTGATGAGTTGCAAAGCGCTTATAACAACAACTCAGTTACTGCTAGATTAACACAACCTCTTTTTAGACTTGATTCGTGGTTTAACTTTAAAAGATCAAAAAAACTTACAGATGCTTCTGAAGCTGACTTCGCTTATGCGCAACAAAATTTGATTATTAGAACTGTAGAAAAATATTTTGGTGTTTTGAGAGCCATTGATAATCTTAATGCTGCTGTTTCAGAGGAAAAAGCAATTAAAAAGCAGCTTGACCAGATCCAGCAGAGGTTTGAAGTTGGGCTTTCTGCTATTACGGAAGTGCAAGAGGCGCAATTAGCATATGATTTAAGTGTGGCAGCAAAGATTCGTTCTGAAGGTGCGCTTTTTAATGCAAGAGAAGAGCTCAATTCTTTAATAGGGCGAGAAATATTCTCGATAGATTCTCTTAAGGCAGATATTGTTCCAGAAAATCCTAATCCTACAACTAAACAAGAATGGGTTGATATTGCGCTTAAAAATAACTATAGACTTCAAGCATCAGTTCTTCGAAGAGATGCATCACAAGATTCAGCGAGAAGCTCAGCCTCTGAGCACTTACCAAAAATTAATATTGTCGGAACTGAGTCGGAATCAAATACCAATCAATATACATATGAAGGTTTTGAAGATTTAGGTTTTCAAGCTCCCAGTGAGACACAAAGAAAGAACTATAGCCTCAGCCTTTCAATACCGATCTCTCAAGGTGGTGCTGTAAGTTCTAGAAGAAGGCAGGCCTATGCCGAATACAATAGAGCTGTTGAAGAAACACTTTTTGCGCAAAGAACGGTGATTCAAGAAGTTAGATCCGGGTTCTCAAATGTAATTACTCTTGGCGCCAATTTAAAGGCACAAAAACAAGCTGTTGTTTCAGCTAACAGTGCACTTGAAGCAACAAGAGTTGGATATGAAGTTGGAACAAGAAACATTGTGGATCTTCTCCAAGCTGAAAAGAATCTTTATACCGCTGAAAAGAATCTAGCAAATGCAAAATATGACTATTTGCTTTCTCAATTAAGTCTTGAATTAGCGGCAGGGACTTTAAGCCCTCAAAGTATTAATGAGATTAACGGCTATCTCAATTAATGCCAGAACTCCCTGAAGTAGAAACCACTAAGAATGCCATCCTCCCTTTCAAGGGCAAGACTCTTAAACGAATAATTGTTAATAATCCATCTTTGCGTTGGCCAATAGATGAAAAATTAATTAATAAAATAAAAGATGTAAAAGTATTATCTATTTCCAGGAGAGCAAAATATATATTTTTAAATCTGGATCAAATGACAATAATAATTCATCTAGGTATGACGGGTACTTTTAGAATACAAAAGCTTGGAAGCAATGAGACAAGAAAGCATGATCATGTTGTATTTGAGTTCAGCAAAGAAATCCTCATTTTTAATGACCCAAGAAGATTTGGATCTCTCCACATATCAAAAGACCCACAAGATCATTTCTTAATAAAGCATCTTGGTCCAGAGCCACTTGAGGATGACTTCAATTCTGAATATCTCTGCAAAAAAATAAAAAAAGCAGGAGTATCCACCAAGAGCTTTTTAATGAATCAAAAGAATGTAGTAGGTATAGGAAATATCTATGCTTGCGAGATACTATTTAGCTCAGGTATTTCTCCTAAGAGAAAAATTAAATACTTAAATAAAAGTCAATGCGAAGAAATAGTCAAAAATACAAAAAGAATTATCAAACAAGCAATAACCAAAGGTGGAACTACTTTAAAAGACTTTTACTCCGCAGATGGTAATAAAGGTTATTTCAAGATTGAGTTAAACGTTTATGATCGAGAAAATGAAGAATGTAGAGTTTGTAAAGAAAAGATTCTTAGATTTGTTCAGAATCAGAGATCAACTTTTTATTGTAAGAGCTGCCAGAACTAATGATTTAGTTTCGCTTTAAGAGCCATTTCCACATTTTCATGAACGAATTTTGAAATATCTCCGCCTAGGCTAGCAATTTCCTTAACCAGACTTGATGATACATAAATAAGTGTGTCCTTGGGAGTTAAGAAAATGCTTTCTATGTCTGGAGCAAGTGATCTATTCATGGTCGCTAATTGAAACTCATGCTCAAAATCAGATACTGCTCTTAAACCTCTGATGATGGCACATGCATTATTCTCTCTTGCAAGATCAACTGTAAGTTTCTTTTTGAATGCAACCACCTCAATCTTCTCATTATCAGCATAGATTGAGCTCACTAAGTCTAATCTTTCTTCAGAAGAAAAAAGTGGATTTTTCATATCCGTTTCAGCAACACTTATAATAACCTTATCAAAAAGGACAGTTGCTCTTTCAACAATATCCATATGTCCAACCGTAATGGGATCAAACGAACCTGGGTATATTGCAACTTTCATAGCAAAATAATACCTAAATTGTTATCTATTTGGAAATATCAGATTGATTCGAAATGTATATCTGCATTTTTAAGTCTTTCAACTAATATATTTCCAAGACCTGAGGCGCTTGTCAGGACACCTCCGTAATCTGCACCTCCTGGAAGAGTTTCTGGGTCTTCAAGTAATGATAATGCGCATTCAGCAACAAACTTAGACGTAACTTTATATCCAGGATCACCTTTACCAAACATTCTATAAAGAGACTTTTGACCATCCTCATTTTCAACTAAATATTTACAATCAAACCAACCATTTTCTTGAACCTCCAATGAAGGCCCCTCTCCTGGTTTTCTTAAGAATGATCTAACAATTTTTCTTAAGGGTGATACAAGAGTTAAGCCTAGCAGCCCTAGTCCTAGCGTTGAAAAAAGAGCTTTACTCCAGCTTTTATGAAAAGCATGTTCCTGATATATGAAATTATTTCCATAAGATTTCTGACGTTCGGTCAATAAAGCCTCACTTCTCCTTACTACTCTAGTATTAGCACCTGCCATAACAAATGGACCTGTCCATGCATTTAAATCTTTCTGTCTAGAAATCTTAAACATATCTGAGCTTAATTTCTTTTGCTCATTTGTATATGATCCATCTGGATTGAGAAGAAAAGGATCGCGAATTTCTTTCCCTAGATCTAGATCTCCCATTGCAAACATTGTCTCTATAGTTCCACCAGAGGCTTCTCCTTTCCAAGAGTGAAATGAGTCAACTCTTTTTACAGGCTTGTTTGAAGATCTAACAGCAAAGAAAGTTCCAATATCTGAAGGTATTGAATCAAACCCACAAGATGGAATTATTCTTATCCCTTTTTTTGATGCTTCCTCATGATGTTTCTCAATCAACCCTTTAACCCAAAAATTCTCACCTGTGATATCAACATAATGCGTTCCATTTTCAACACATGCTGCAACAAGTTTTGATCCATATCTATGAAATGGTCCAGCGGTTGATAAAACAACTTTAGATCTTGAGCAAATACTCCTTAATCCTTCTTCATTACTAGAATCAGCAATTAAAATTTCAACATTTGTACCCAGGTTGTTTGCTACATCTTGCAATTTCTTTGGATTTCTCCCTGCTATTGCCCATTTAATTTCAAGGTCTAATGATTGAAAATATTTAACGCAAAGTTGGCCAGTAAAGCCAGTGGCTCCATATATAACTATGTCAATATCTTTTTGCATTAGAGGATTTTATCATGGGGTAGTTGGTAATTTTTACTTCTGAAAAGAAGAATCAATAGTTCCTTTAAAGCAATTTAATATATATGGATATCCATCAGTCACATAATATCCATAGCTGCCTTTGAAGATCATACCATTGCATTCATCTAGATCTCCAGCATCCGTCCATTCCCAATCCTCTTCATATATACCGGAATATGAGCCGCCAGGATTCGAGTTACTTTGAGGACCTCTTGTTCCTTCTTTTAGCGTATAACCGGATAGAACTTTCCGGAATGAGCCTGTAGTATCATCCAAAATATAAGATCCATATATAGGAAACCCGTCTGCTGCGAATCCAATTAAAGGAGAACCATCTCCAGAAGGGCTATCGTCAAACATAGCATTAGGATTCCCATGATAATGA
This sequence comes from Pseudomonadota bacterium, assembly GCA_028404565.1. Lineage (GTDB taxonomy): Bacteria > Pseudomonadota > Gammaproteobacteria > Magnimaribacterales > D2472 > CACNXK01. Next base: position 13,536 of record JAOOBR010000011.1, read on the forward strand.
TAAGTCCCATCGCCTTGAACATGCGCATTATGTATATCAACTCTAAACATTGATTTATATTCCAAAGGAACTAAATTCCACTGCGCAGATTGATTGCATCCTGCTGGGATATTTCCATCAGGATTTGCATTTGAACTTGTTGGTGAATAGCAGCCTGCGCTTTTAAGATCAACCACTACCCCGTTGAGCATTATTGCATCCCAAATGTTTCTCATTATTGGTGAATTTTGTGAAGCTTGTTGTGGAGATCTTTTGATTTGGAAGATTCTCTCAATTTCAATAGCATCATGAGCGAAACCTGCTGATGAGTCATTAAAATCATGATTTGGGATATTGTCACTATAAATCTCACAAAACTCTTCAGAGGAAGCAATATCTACGTAGCCATCAAAATCTAAGACTCTAGTGAGATCTCTTACATTAGAACTATAGTTTTCAACATATTCTGAGCAATCATTACTTCTTTTTGAAAAAATACTATTCGTTATATCTATACGAGCAACTAAACCAGTCACATTTACAGTTGCGGAACCTGTTACTTTACCTGGTGCTGTGCAGGTTATAGTGAATGTATTGGTGCCTGTTTTTGCAATAATTACTTCTTCGGTATTCCCTAAGGGGCTTTTGCTTCCTGACCAATCACCTGATGCTATACAAGAATTAGGAACGGCTCCAGAAACTACATGGGAAATTTCTATGGATTGACCTATCTCAACCTCAGACGCACTTGCAGATATGGTGACAATTATTATATTGTTTGCAAATGGTGCTGGTGGAGTGGTTCCCTCACTTCCTCCGCTGCCACATCCAAAAAGCAATAAAAGTGAAGATGAGAATATTAGTATTCTATTTTTCATGAATATTAAAATTTTAGCATGGTGAAAACTTGATACTTCTTGGTATGATAAATAAATGAAAATAAATTCCAAAAATCAAATACTCTTTTTATTTACAATTTGCTTATTATCGCTGGAAATGCCAAGTGAATCTTTTGAGAGTGAAGAATCTCTTTTAGTTCATAAAACTCCTACTTGTGGATGTTGCAAGATGTGGATTAAGCATTTGGAAGGAAATGGATTTACTACTTCAATAGAAGACCATAGCAACCTACAAGAAATTAAAGAAAAATATGATATCAAGCCAGAGTTTAGATCTTGCCACACAGGTGTTTCAAAAGATGGATATATTTTTGAAGGTCACATTCCAAGCAAATATATAACTAAATTCCTCTCAGAAGAGCACCCAAATGCAATTGGTTTATCTGTTCCTGGAATGCCACTTGGTTCACCTGGGATGGAAGTTGAAGGAATGTTCACGCCTTATGATGTTCTTATCCTTTTTAAAGACGGAACAAGCAAAGTTTATGCTGAGGTAAGAAAATAACAAGGTATTTTGTGCATTAACTTTATGAATAATAGTTTTATATTAATAGCTCTAGTCTTCCTCGCCTCTCCTTGGGCAGAAGCTAAAGAAGATCTTAATTACTTTGATCCAATGGATGTTTTCGAGCTTGAATGGGCTTCTGATCCTCAAGTTTCATCTGATGGAGAAACAATAGTTTATGTAAGAAAATCTAATGACATTATGAAAGACAGAGTTCGATCTAGTCTTTGGAGAATAGCAAAAGATGGAAGAGACCATAGACCTTTGCACTCAGGACTTAAAAATTCATACTCTCCACGCTGGTCATCAGATAATAAAAGAATTGCTTTTGTTTCAAATAACTCTGGGTCAACCCAGATTCACATGCATTGGGTAGATACTGGTGAAACTGCGGTAATTTCTCAACTTCAAGAATCGCCATCAAGCTTATCATGGTCACCAGATGGAAAATGGTTGGCATTTACGATGAAAGTAAAAGCTGAAAGCAAATCCTTCGTTGATGAAAGAGATAAACCTGATGGAGCATCATGGGCAAAGAAACCAATTACAGTTACCACTACAAGATATCAATATGATGGCAGAGGGATTGTTGAGCCTTCATATCGTCATATATTTGTAGTCCCTGCTGAAGGAGGCTCAGCTCGCCAACTAACCACTGGAGATTTTAATCATTATGGTTCGCTTTCATGGTCAAAGGATAGTAAAGACATTTTCTTCTCTGCATACAGATCAGATGATTGGGAGCTTGTTAGTAATGAAGCTGATATTTACTCTGTTTCTGTTTCTAACAATGAATTGAAACAAATTACAAAAAAATCTGGTGAGGAAAGATCTCCAGCCGTATCACCTAATGGGAAAATGATTGCTTTTTACGTGAAGGAAAGGCGTCCTTTGGCTTACACTCCAAGCAAAATAGCTGTAATGGATCTTCAAAGCAGGGAAATAAAAATAATTACAAAAGACCTCGATGATGATGCAGACAATTTATTCTGGTCAGAAGATAGTCAATCTATCTATTTTGCCTTTGATAATAGAGGAGAAAGAACTATTAAACAGATTTCCTTAAATGGAGATTTAAATGAAATTGCATCAAATGTTGGTGGTACCACAATCGGAAGACCATATATTTCTGGCGGATTTCATATAGCTAATGGGACTGCTGCTTATACCTATGGAAAGCCTGATAGGCCTGCTGATGTTGGCGTTGCGATAAAGGGTAAAACAAAAGTATTAACCCAATTAAATGAAGATATTCTTGGCTTCAGGAAGCTAGGAAAGGTTAATGAAATAATATATAACTCTTCATTTGATACTGAAGAAATACATGGCTGGTATATTACACCCCCAAATTTTGATCCATCTAAAAAGTATCCTTTAATACTTGAAATCCATGGTGGTCCACATCTTGCTTATGGACCTCACTTCTCAGCAGAGCTTCAAATGATGGCAGCCTCTGGATATATTGTTTTTTATAATAACTATAGAGGTAGTTCATCTTATGGTGAGGATTTTGCGTTATTGCTTCAATACAAATATTCAAGTCCAGAAGATTTTGCAGATCATATGTCAGGTATAGATGCCCTAATTGGTAAAGGTATTGTTGATGAAAATAATCTTTTCATTGCTGGTGGTAGTGCTGGGGGTATAGCTACTGCTTATGCAATAGGTCTAACAGATAGATTTAATGCAGCCGTATCAGCAAAACCAGTAATTAATTGGTTGAGCAAGCCTTTAACTGCGGATTCCATGGTTGGGCAGATATATCATCAATTCCCTGGACCTCCGTGGGAACACCTTGAACATTATTGGGAACGCTCTCCTCTTTCTCTTGTCGGAAATGTAACTACTCCAACAATGTTAATCACTGGAGAAGATGATAGAAGAACTCCAATTTCAGAAACAGAACAGTTCTATCAAGCATTGAGATTGAGAGGTGTTGATAGCGCAATGATACGAATCCCAGATACATCGCATGGCATTGCAAGTAGGCCGTCAAATCTAATAACTAAGGTTGATCATATACTTGCTTGGTTTGAAAAATATAAGAATGATGTCGATTAAAGCTAAAAAAATTTATTGGAGGGTCTATGAAAGGTTATTGGGTCGTTGCTGTTCAGGATGTAATTAAACCAGATACATGGGAACAAGTATTATCGTCATGGGGAAATTATGTAGAAAGATCTAATGGTGTTGTAAATCCTATATCATTTGGTCTGCCTAAGGCAGTTTATGAATCAGGGATTGAAAAAACAACTGCTGTAATTGAGTTTCCATCGCTTGATCAGGCAGTTCACGCAAGAACTAAGGATCCAGACTATTATCAAGGAGTAATTGAAGCTGACGGTACTCCTGTTGAGAACAAAGTAATCAGGGACTTCAGAATTATTGAAGTAGAGGGTGGTTGGATGAAGCCAGGTCATGGATATTGGCTTGTTTGGGTAAGAGAGTTTAAAGATAAAGAGAGTTGGTTAGAAAAAGTAATGCCAGCTTGGCAGGAATATGTTGCTTCAGGAGCTTGTAAAGTTCATCATCTTAAGCCACCTCATATAGCTGTAGAGGATGGAAGAATGCTTCCTTTTGCTTTGTGTGAATTTCCCTCTTTACAAGATGCTATCAATGCAAGGAACAGCGATGAATATAACAAAGATGTTCTTGGTGCAGCAGGAAAACCTGTTGAAAAAATGGCAATTAGAGATTTCAGGATTATTGAAGGGTAAATGGTGGGCCCGGGAGGACTCGAACCTCCGACCAATGGATTATGAGTCCACTGCTCTAACCAACTGAGCTACAGGCCCTATAGAATTAGGCTGACAATTATAAAGGCAAAATTAATTAAATGCCTTAATTAATTATTTCTTACAGTAAGCCTCATAGTTTTTAGCATAATTGGCTGCTAACTCTGCTAAAGCCATTGCATCTAAATAATGCTTATCTGCTTTTTCTTGGTGGCCCATCTTTTCATGTTTTTCACCTTCTTTCATGGATTCACCAGCAAAATATAAAAAAGCGCCTGATGCTTCACTAACCTTTTTGCAATTTTCAGGCTTCCATCTTCCCCACCTTTCCATCTCTTTCTTCATATGGGCTTCTTTCTTCTTCACCATTTCCATTCTTTTCATCTCTTTAGGTGACTTACCTTCTTTTTTGCCATGGTCATCTGCAAGAATCATGAATGGAACTGACAAAAAAACTAATAGTGATATTTTTTTAAACATATACTTCTCCGAAAAATACTAGGTATAGTTTAGACTAAAAATAATAAAGGTAGTTCAAAAAACTTGTTTAGTCGTCTAAAAAGCTTCTTAAATGACTTGATCTCGCTGGATGCCTAAGCTTTCTTAATGCTTTTGCTTCAATCTGCCTAATTCTTTCCCTAGTAACATCAAACTGCTTACCAACCTCTTCAAGAGTATGATCAGTATTCATGCCTATACCAAATCTCATTCTAAGAACTTTTGCTTCTCTTGCAGTTAAAGATGATAGGACATCATCTGTAGCAAAATGCAGACTTTCGTCCGTTGCATTTTCAAGCGGAGATTCGATAACAGTATCTTCAATGAAGTCTCCTAGGTTTGAATCCTCATCATCACCAATTGGTGTTTCCATTGAAATAGGCTCTTTAGCAATCTTTAGTACTTTTCTTACTTTATCCTCAGGCATATCAAGCTCGTTACTTAACTCTTCTGGTGTTGGTTCTCGTCCCATATCTTGCATCATCTGTCTTGAAACTCTATTCAATTTATTAATAGTTTCAATCATATGAACAGGTATTCTTATAGTTCTTGCTTGATCAGCAATAGATCTTGTTATAGCTTGCCTAATCCACCAAGTTGCATAAGTACTAAACTTATAACCTCTTCTGTATTCAAATTTATCAACGGCTTTCATCAGACCAATATTTCCTTCTTGGATTAGATCTAAGAACTGTAACCCTCTATTGGTGTATTTTTTCGCTATAGATATTACAAGTCTTAGGTTAGCCTCAACCATATCTTTTTTTGCACGTCTCATCTTGGTTTCACCCATAGACATACTTCTATTGATTTCTTTGATTTCTTTTGACGAAAGTCCAACCTTTTCTTCGAGAGCCTTGATTTCTTTCTGAGAAATCATCACATCTTGTTTCACTTTTTCGAGCAAGTCTTTTTTAAATTTCTTATTTTTAATAAATGACGGCATGATTGTCATTTTTGTAAAGTTGTCTTTAAAAGCTTCTATAAAGTCTTTTCTGGGAACTCTTGCACTCTTCACGCATAAAGTCTGAATGATTCTTTCATGGCTTCTTATTGTTTCAAGGTCATGTCTTGCAATAATGCAAATTTCTTCAAACATTCTTGGACTAAACTTTAAGAACTTAAAAATATTACCAAGTTTTTCGAACTCCTCTTGGGTTTTCTTATGATTTCGGCCATTTTTATCAAGTACTTTCATTGTTTTGTTGTACTGTCTTTTAAGAGAAGTCATTCTTCTTTGGACTTCTTTAAAATCTAAATCGCCATCATTTTCATCATCATCTTTTTTATCTGCAAGCTGTTTTGCTTTTTCACTTCCAGGCCCAGCTGAGGGGACTTCTTCCATTTCTTCCAAGAATCCAGTTAAAAGATCATTGATTTTCTTTTCTTCATCTTTGACAAGCTGAAAGTAGGACAAAACATATTCAACAGTTCTTGGATATTGTGCACTTGCAAGAAGAAGATCTCTCATCCCCTCTTCAATTCTTTTAGCGATCTCTATTTCGCCTTCTCGAGTAAGTAAGTCTACAGTACCCATTTCTCTCATGTACATTCTTACTGGATCAGTTGTTCTTCCTGTTTCATTTTCAACAGCTACTAGAGCCTCTGCAGCTTGCTCAAGCGCTATATCATCAGTATTTTCTGACTCTCGAAGCATGAGGGTATCTAAATCAGGAGCTTTTTCATGAACTTGGAGACCAAGATCATTAATCATTCCAATTATTTCTTCTACTTGATCTGGGTCAGAAATATCATCAGGGAGATGATCATTTACATCATCATAAGTAAGAAACCCTTGTTCGCGTCCCTTCTCTATAAGTTCAGCTATTTTTGAGCCTTCTTGTTTTGAAAATTTATCCACTTATACTCTTTTTAATTCTGAAAAACTTCTCTATATCTAGTGACTAATTACGTATTTTCAATCCTTTTTTAAAGACAGATTTTTTAATAGTATTTTGTCCTCATTATCAATTTCTGATTTCTTAAGAATAAGCTGTTGAAGCTCCCTTCTTTCGGTTTCAGAAATTGACCCGGTATTATACTTTGTTTTTAAAGATTCCTCTCTATCTTCCTCGTTTTTTAATAACGAGTTCATACAATCGAAAAACATTTTTCTTGCATCTTCTTGCTCAATCTTAATTTCAGAAACCATTGCCTGACTAAAAAGTTCTTTTAATGTTTTTGATTTGATGCGTTCAATGAGCTTTGAAACAAGAGTGTCAGATTCAACTTCTATAACTTCTCTTAACTCTTTCAAAAAGCTTATCGATGAATCTTCTCTAATCTCATCAAAAATTGGATCTTGTACGAGTGATCTATCAGTAAGAACAGAATGAATTATTAAATAAATTGAAGCAATCTGTTTAGTATTGCTGCTTTGGTCTACCTTTACTTCTGATGATGGTTTTGGTTTTGGCTGATTAGGTTTTGATATAAGTTTTTCAAGTGGTATTTCACATATTTTGCTTGCTTCAGAAATAAATGCCTCCCTTAGTGGGACATTGTTAATTTTTTTTATTAATTCAGATGCATAGCTAGCTATTTTTGATCTTCCTTCAAGAGAGTTTATATCATCTACTTTTTTAACCTTTGAAAAGAAAAATTCTGAGAGTGTTTGGCCATCATTTATAAGCTCAATAAAACCTTTTTCTCCATGCTTGTTAACATAACTATCTGGGTCATCACCTGCTTCAAAAAAAACAAATTTTATTCTTGTATCTTCTCGGATAATTGGAAGTACGTTCTGAAGCGCTTTCCATGCAGCTTTTTCTCCAGCTAGATCTCCATCAAAAGCAAAGAAAATATAATTTGAATAACGCATTAACTTTGAAAGATGGTTAGATGTGACTGCAGTCCCTAAAGTTGCAACTGCATTCTTAATTCCCTTTTCATGAAGTGCAATAACATCCATATAGCCCTCTACGACTATAATTGAATCCATTTTTTTTGTTTCTTTACGAGCTTCATAAAGCCCGTAAAGCTCATTTGATTTATTAAAGAGTTTTGTTTCTGGGGAGTTTAAGTATTTTGGTTCGTCATCAGGATCTATTACCCTCCCACCAAATCCAATATTCTGACCTTTTATATTCCTAATAGGAAAGATAACTCTATTTCTAAACCTGTCATAATTCTTTTTATTTTTCTCAAGGAAAAGTCCTGAGGAGGCTATTACCTTTTGTTCAAATCTTTTTTCAAATGTGGAATAGAGGCTATCCCATGAAACATCAGAAAAACCAAGTTGGAACTTCTTAGCTGTTGTCCCAGATATATTTCGAGACTTTAAATAATTAATTGCCTTTTTGCTTTCTTTTAAATTCGCTTCAAATACTTTTACTGCTTCATCTAATATTGAGTAGTCCTCATCTACTAAATCAATTAATGTTTTTTCATATGGAATTTCTAACCCCAAGGAAGATGCTAATGTTTCTACTGCATCTGTGAAATCAAGATTCTCATAATCTCTTAGGAAGTTGATCGAGTTTCCTGATGCCTGACAAACAAAACAATAGTAAAACTGTTTATCCTGATTGACGGCCATTGATGGTTTATGATCATCATGAAATGGACAAACACCCCAGTAGTTCGATCCTTTTTTATTCAATTGAACCCTTCTTCCGACCACATCTACGATATCTGTTTGATCTAAGATTTGATCAATGAAGCTTTTAGGAATACTCATTATTTAACCAACTATCTAAAATTATCTTTGCGGCAACATCATCTATCATTTCAGAATCTTCATCTAATTGACGTGCTTCAAAAGACGTTAATCTTTCATCAAAAAATTCAATCTCGATATCTATTATCGATCCAAGCTTTTTTGCAAACGTTTCTACTTTTTCCATAAAATCACTTCTAGAACCATCCATATTAAGTGGTTTACCAATAATAATCCTATTCGGCTCCCACTCCATGATCTTTTCTTTTAATTCATCCCAATTAAATCCAGTCTTTGATTTTTTGATAATTGAAATTGGTGATGAGGTCATTGTTTCGGTGTTGCCTACAGCAAGACCTATTTTCTTTTCACCGTAATCAATGGCAATAACTACCATTGCCTATGAACCAAATTTCCAAATTCTATCTACTTGCAAAACTTCATACTCACTTAACATTTCATCTGAAAAAGGCTCGAATGGTGATGCCAGTCTTACAATTTCTTTAGCTATTTTATCAATTTCTGAGTTTCCTGATGAGTCGATTATTTTAGTTTCAATTAAATTACCTAATGAATCTATGCTAACAACTAGTCTAAGTTGGGTTAAGTCTAATTGAGAATACTCTTTCTTAAGAACATTATGTCCCACTCTCTCAATTTTTCTTTGCCAAGCATTTAAGTACTTTGACTCAATAGTGTTTTGATCTGAGTTGGCATCTAACATTTTTACTTTTAGGGTCTTTTGTTTAATCTGATCATCAATCAACTCAGATGATTCTGCGCCATTTCCATTTATTATGCTATTAACTTGCAGTAAAAAGTCTGGATCTTGATCTACATCAGCATTTGCTAACTTTATGTTCACTACTGGAGAAGAATCAAAAAGCGGTTGCTTATAAATAAAAATAAAAGAAACACCGAATATTAAAAAAACATGGATTAATGTCGATAGAAGAAATGATTTTTTAAGGTTAACCCTGTTCTTAATGTTTTTGTTATAAAGAATGGGATGGCTCATAGAGAATCAAAAATCTTTATTATTGGGTTTTCACCAGTTTGGTCGAAGATTTCAACTGCGCAGGTAGGACTAGTTATATTTATTTCAGTTAGTTTGTCATCAATTATGTCGATACCAGCAAAAAGTATATTCTCACTTTTTAATTTGATACCAACTTTTTTCCCAATTTCTCTCTGATTAGGAGTAATTTTCTTTGCAATTCCCTTACCTCCTTGTGCTAAATTTCCTAGAAATGATCCATCCTTTGGTATTCTAGCCAAGCAATACTCAAATGGCTCTCCATCTATCACAAGAACCCTAAAGTCTCCTTCATTAATCTTTGGAAGAAATTTTTGACCAATAATCTGTATTTTAGAGCCTTCCGTTAGGTCTATTATTTTTCCCAAACTTTTTGGGTCATTAGTTGAAACCTTGTGAATATTATCACCACCCATTCCATTAAGAGGCTTTATGACAATCTCTTCATGAATTTTTAAGAATTCTTCTATTTTTGTTGAATCTGCTGAAATAATTGTGGGAGGCATAAGATCGTTAAATTCCATAGCAAAAATCTTTTCATTAAAGATTTTTAGAGCATTTGGATTGTTGATTATATTGGCTCCATCCTGCGATGCTATATTTAATAGATGCAAACAGTTCATGTAGTCTTGATCAACCGGCGGATCTTTCCTCATAAAGCAAGATGAAAAACTTGCTAAATCAATTTCATTCTTTTTTGCTGTCTCAAGAATGTCATTATTATTAATAATTTGTGAGCATTGTGATGATAATTCCTGCTTAAGCGTGAGATCGCTCATCTCACACTGAAAAACCTCAAAATCCCTTCTTAGTGCCTCTTTCATAATAAATATAGAAGTATCTTTTTCTTGTTTTAGAGAATCAAAGGGATCTGTTATGAATAAAATTGAGTTTCCCATCAACCTATAATAAACCAAGATTACTTTTAATCACCGATAAAGCAGTTATAGGAGCGGTTTCTGCTCTTAAAATGTTTTTACCAAGAGAAATATTGTGGCTAGTTATAGCATTGAGAAATTCTCTTTCTTGTTTGCTAAATCCAGATTCAGGTCCTGTGATTAAGGTAATGTTATCTTCTATGCTCTTGATAGATTGGAAGTCGTTAGTAGCATCCAAATCAAAAAAAACACTAAAACTATTATGATCAATTCCTGATGATAGTTCCTCATATATTTGAAAATCAGGAACTATATTTGATCCATTTTGTTCACATGCCTGAGTAATGATTGATAAAGCTTTTTCATTAATTTTTGATAAGTCTTTCTTTTTAATGCTTTGATCAATATTGTCCGGTCTGAACAAAGAGATATCACTAACACCGATTTCTGTTACTTTTTGGATAGCAAAGAAAAGGTTTTCTTTTTTTATATAAGGCATTAAAACCTTTATATTGATTCTTTCTGGTTGCTGAAATTTAGGGTCGCCAATTTTCTCCAATACTATCTTTTTTTTCTCAAGCGATACTATCTTGCAAATGGATGAATTACCCTCTCCATCAAATACATCTAACTTAGATCCCTCTTTAAGCCTGAGGACATTCCTTAAATGATTAATCTTAGACTTATTATCAATTGAAATTTTATCTGTTCGACTAAATTCTTTGTAATATACTCTATGGAACTTCATTAAATAATTATAAATTGTTCTCAAACATTAATGCATAAGAAAAAAATAATCCTCATCCGTCACGGAGAAGCTGCTTCAACTTGGGATGGAGATGACAGGGATCCTGGCTTGAGCAAAAAAGGTGTTGATCAGGCTAAATCAATTAATGATTTTACAAAAAGTATTTTTTCAAAAGGATTTGATTTCATCTCAAGTCCAAAAAAAAGAGCAATAGAAACTCTTAATTATGCCTCTGAGGGTATTGATGTTGATTTTGATATAAATGAAAGTTTTGTTGAGATACCAGCAGAGGATATTGATTCGGATATAAGATTTGAATGGCTTAAGGATATTAGTACAAGGAAAATAGAAACGCTTCCTGATGACATTAAAAACTGGAGGGAGCGAATTATTACAAAGACTCTTGGACTTAAAAATAATTCCATAATTTTTTGTCACTTCATGGTGATAAATGTTCTTGTTGGCTATGCAATCAAAAAAGATAGGTTGTTACATTTTTATCCAGATAACGCATCAATAACTGAGATTGAAGTAGAAGACGGAAAAATCTCTGTGATCTCGATGAAGGATGTTGAAAAAACTATCATAAATGTATGAAGTGGTATTGATCATTTTTTAATCAATTGTAAACTACAAGATCAATTAATAATTTTTTTGCATTTGAAAGAAAATAAGAAAGTTTTAGTAAGCAAAAACAAAAGTCTTAACGAGGATGTAAAAAAGGCCCTTAAGCTATATTTTAAAAGTTTAGACTCACAGGAGCCCAGAGATGTATATGACTTAGTTATGCGTGAGGTTGAAACACCTTTATTTAATTTTATTCTGCAACATACAAATAATAATCAATCCAAAGCAGCAAAGATTCTTGGTATTAATAGAGGTACTTTTAGAACAAAACTAAAAAAATATGGGATTATAAAGTGAAGAATATCTCGCCTAAGTCAGCCTTGGTAAGCCTCTCTGACAAAACTAATTTAGATCTTTTGGTGTCATTTCTTGTAGAGAAAAATGTAGAGATCATTTCTACTGGCGGGACATATAAAGCAATCAAAAAAATTACTGATAATGTAATAGAGGTTTCTGAATATACAGGGCATAAAGAAATGATGGATGGAAGAGTTAAAACACTTCATCCAAAAATACATGCTGGCATATTGGCTCGCCGTGGAGAAGATACAGACGTATTGAAATCAATGGATTATAAAGAGATTGATATCGTGGTCGTTAACTTATATCCCTTCGAGGAAACAATAAAATCTGGATGTTCATTTGAGGAAGCAATTGAGCAAATTGATATCGGCGGTCCAACTATGATCAGGGCAGCAGCAAAAAACTTCAAAGATGTCTTGGTTTTGAATGATCCAAACGACTATGAAGAAATGATAAGTGAGTGGAATTCAAGGAATGGTATTAGTTACGAGTTCAGAAAAAAACAGGCTACAAAAGTTTTTAAAAAAATGAGTCAATACAATAGAGCAATTCATCAATATATAGACTCAGAAAATGATGAAAATGTAATTATGGATTTATCTAATCCAAAAGTTTTAAGATATGGAGAAAACCCCCATCAAAAAGCAAAACTATATTTAAAAGATTCTTCTCAAAAAAAGAATATAGCTAATGCGGACATACTTCAGGGAAAAGAACTCTCATATAATAATATTGCGGATTCAGATGCTGCTTGGGAATGTCTAAAGCAGTTCCAAAAGCCTGCATGCGTGATTGTAAAGCATGCTAATCCATGTGGAGTTAGTGAATCTGAAGATATTAAAACAGCCTATAGAAAAGCTTTTCAAACTGATCCAACTTCAGCTTTCGGTGGAATAATTGCAATTAATAAGACACTTGAATCAAGTTTGGCAGAAGAAATACTGGAAAATCAGTTCGTTGAAGTAATAATTGCTCCTAAGTTTGATATAGATGCCCTAAATGTCTTAAAGAAAAAAGAGAACATAAGAGTTCTAAGATGTGATCTTGATGGAGATGCAGTTGGTAATCAGTTGAAGGTTGTTTCGGGAGGTGTACTTGTGCAAGATGAAGACACAAAAGTTATTTCTATAGATGATCTAAAAGTAGTTTCTGATCTTAAACCTTCCCAAGAGCAATTAGATGATTTTATGTTTGCTTGGAAGGTAGCTAAATTCGTAAAGTCAAACGCTATTGTATTTGCGAAAGATGGGCAAACGATTGGTATTGGAGCAGGTCAAATGAGCAGAGTTATTAGTGCTGAAATTGCAAGCTTAAAAGCCAAAGAAGAAGGTTTGAATGTTGAAGGATCGTGCATGGCATCAGATGCATTCTTTCCTTTCAGGGATGGTATTGATAAAGCAGCTAGTAGTGGAATCAAATCAATAATACAACCCGGTGGGTCTGTCAGAGATCAAGAAGTTATAGATGCTGCAAACGAACATAAAATGGTCATGGTTTTTACTGGCGTAAGACATTTCAGGCATTAACAAATGAAAATTTTAGTAATTGGTTCAGGAGGAAGAGAGCATGCTTTGGCATGGAAGTGCTCTACTGATAAATTTGTTGAAAAGGTTTACGTTGCTCCAGGAAATGCAGGAACACTTCTTGAAGAAAAAATAGAGAATATTTCCTTGGATATAAATAACAATGAAGATGTCTCTAACTTCTGTGTTTCAAATAATATTGAACTTGTAATTGTCGGTCCTGAAGATCCTCTAGTTAATGGTTTGGTTGACTTTCTTGAGTCTAAAAATATAAAAGTGTTTGGGCCCAGAAAGGGAGCTGCTCAGCTAGAGGGATCAAAAACCTTCGCGAAGGACTTTTTTATAAAATATGGCATACCTACAGCAAATTATAAGTCTTTTGATAATCATCATGATGCCCTGAAGTACCTCGAAAAGATTGACTTCCCATCAGTTGTAAAAGCTGATGGCCTTGCTGCTGGAAAGGGAGTTATTATTTGTGATGATCGAGAAGCTGCAGAAAAAGCCCTTGAAGATATATTTGAATCAAATGCCTTTGGGGATGCTGGAAATAGAGTAGTAATTGAAGACTTTTTGAATGGAGAGGAAGCAAGCTTTATTGCTGTTGTGAGTGATGATCAAATTATTCCTCTTGCAACAAGCCAAGATCATAAAGCTGTTGGAGATGGAGATGTTGGATTAAATACTGGGGGCATGGGTGCATACTCCCCTGCTCCAGTTGTCACAGATGAGATCCACAAAAGAGTTATCGATGAGGTTATGCTTCCAACAATGGATGGATTAAAAGCTGAAGGATTTCCTTATCTTGGTTTTTTATATGCTGGCCTAATGATTGAAGGAGATGAAATTAAAGTCTTAGAATTTAATTGTAGGTTTGGCGATCCAGAAACTCAGCCAATTATGCTCAGATTAGAATCAAGCCTGACAAATTTATGTCTTGATGCAGTTAATAAAAAACTTGATGCTCATCAAATTGAATGGTCATCGATGCACTCTTGTGGAGTAGTTTTAGCATCATCAGGTTATCCAGAAGATTATGAAACAAATATTGAAATAGATATAAAAAACCATTTCAGTGAAAATGAGAAACTGTTTCATGCAGGTACAAAGTTTATAGATAATAAGATCCTCACATCAGGTGGTAGAGTTTTTTGCATGACGGCTTTAGGTGAAACCTTAGAAATTGCTATAGATAATGCGTATAATGCAATCCCTAAAATTAACTTTGAGGGCATGTTCTTCAGAAATGATATTGGGAAAAAAGGATTGAAGAATGATTAATAAATTTGTAAATGAATTAGACATAGCTTTAAAGACTCTTTCTTATAAGAAAAGTGGAACTGATAGGGATTATCCTGCAGATAGAGAATCCAATGATGTAAATCTATCAGAATCTGAAAGAAAACTTTCAGAAGCTCTTATGAGAGTAAATTTAGCAGGTGAAGTTGCTGCACAAGCTCTTTATAGAGGACAGGCAATGGTTTGCAAAGATCCTGAAATAAAAGAGCACCTGATACATGCTGGCGATGAAGAGACTGATCATTTAATTTGGTGTAAAAAAAGATTGGATGAGCTTGATGGAAAACCTTCAGTTCTAAATCCTATTTGGTATGCAGGATCATTTGCAATTGGAGCAATTTTTGGATCTTTAGGAGAAAAAACTAGTTTAGGTTTTGTTGAAGAAACTGAGAAACAAGTGGTGAAACATCTCCAAAGACATTTAGATAAAATCTCTGAGAATGATAAAGAGACAATTGAAATATTAAAAACTATGCAAGAAGACGAAGATTTGCATGCTGGTCAAGCAAATGAATCTGGGGCTGAAGAGTTACAAACTCCCACTAAGAAAGTAATGGAGTTCACAGCTAAAGTAATGACATCTACAAGTCATTATATTTAACTATCTGTCTTGTCTTTTCCAGGAAACTGGCACTCCCTCTTTGTGATATCTCTTTGCTTCTTCCATGAGTTTATCAAATTCGGTTTTTGATGAATAAACTGTGACAATCAGAGCATTTGGTTTGTTCTCAGTGATTCTTAAAACCCTACCCATTCTTTGAACTCTTTGCCTTTTACTTGATGAGGCACTTAATATAAGAGCTCCATCTGCCTCTGGCATATCAAAACCTTCATCCAGAGCAGTACAGGTAACCAATACATTAAGGTTAGCTTTTTTAAACTTATTTAAGTTTTCTAATCTTTCTGTGCTATCTAAATCAGTATTGTAGAGAGCAGACTTAAAACCCTTTGTATTAATAATTTTGTTAAATTCCTTAGCCTGTTTTTTATTTTCAGTAAAAACAATCCAACTCTCTCTTTTATATTTTTGAATTAAATCGACGCCATATGGAATTCTGTTTTTTGAATTTTTAATTAGGCGAGCCCTATTAAACACATGCATTTTAAGTGGATAATCGTCCATATTGTGGCCGCCAATTGTAGCAGCTCTTCTTCTAATAGATTTACTGAAGTTTTCATATTTCTTTTCTTCTTCCTTTAATAAAGGTGCATAGGCGTAAAGAAGACTAAAATTTACAATTACTTCATCATCTCTTGCATCAATATAGTCATATTCAAATATTATATCTCCGAGAATTTTTTTAATGATTACGTAAAAATTATCATCGTAATCTCTTTCTGGTGTTGCAGATAAACCAAGAGTTGCAGACCAGTTATTGCTCAGCATATCTCCTCTTTTTTCGGTCCCAATCTTATGACATTCATCAACAATGAGAAGAGAGTTTTCTGCATTTACTAAATCTAAGATATTTTTTAAAGAATCGATTGTAGTTACAATAATTTTTGCTGACTTATCAACTTTCTCTCCGCCACCATTGAGGACAATCTCTACATTTATATTATTTTTTGAAAGAGCCTCGTTCCATTGATCAAGGAGAGCAATTGATGGAACAACGATCAATACATCTTTTTCAGGAGAAGTCTTCAGATATTCTTTAATGCAGTGAATAGCAAAAAATGTTTTTCCTCCTCCAGTTACAACTTTTATAATGCCTTGTTGTTTTTCCCACCAAAGGGGAAATGCTTCAGCTTGCCAATTTCGTAACTTCAAAAAAAGTCCCCTTTCATGAGACTTTCGCCAATTAGAAAAACATGAATTCCATTAGATACAAGTGTATCAATATCTTTTTGATTTTTAATACCTGATTCCGCGATAAAAATATTATCTTTCTTAAATAAATTTCTCATTTTTATTGAGTTTTGTATATCAACTTTAAACGTTTTAAGGTTCCTGTTATTAACTCCGATAATTGCCCTTGAAAAATTTTCAACTCTTTTTAACTCTTCTTCGTCATGAACTTCAATAATATATTCTAAATTTAAAGACTCAGCTAAAAATGCAAATTCTTCTAGTTGTTTATCATTTAAAATGCTTGCTATTAAAAGTATGCAATCAGATCCCATCATTTTTGACTCCCATATTTGATATTCATCAAATATAAAATCTTTTCTTAATATTGGAAGATTTACATTAGAGTGCAATTTTACTTGTCTATGATGTTCAATTTTGCCAAGAAAATAGTCCTCCTCAGTAAGAATGGAAAGTGCTGAAGCTCCAAATTTTTTATAACCTCTTGCAATTTTAATTGGGTCGAAGTTTTTACTAATTATTCCAGCGCTTGGAGAGGCTTTCTTAATTTCTGCAATAATTGCCTTTTTTTTACCGATAAGGCTATTTCTGAATGGATATTTTGAAAAATGACCATGATATGCATCCGCTACTTTTTCTCTTATCTCGTATAAAGGAAGTTGGCCTTTACGTATTTCTAACCTTTCCTTCTTTTTAACTATAATTTCATCAAGAATATTCATAAGTTATTAGACATTTTTACATAACTTTCAAGTTTTGATTGAGCTAGGCCTTCACTCATGGCTGACTTAGAAAGCTCAACACCGTCTTTAAGAGACTTAACAATGCCTGAAAGCATTAATGCAGCTGCTGAATTGATAGCTATCATATCTTGAACAGAACCTTCTCTGCCTGCAAATGCTAAAGATACTTTTTCAAAGCTTTCTTGTGGAGATGAAGCCTTAATAGATTCAAATTTTCCATAACTAAGACCAAAATCTTTGGGTGATACCTGATAGTTTTTTATTTTTCCATCCTTGAGTTCGCTTACAAAAGAATCATCAGTAATTGAGATCTCATCTAAGCCATCTTTACCATGGACAACAATTACATGCTCCATTTCAAGCTCCTTAGCTACGCTTGAGAAAGTTTCAACCAATGATCGCTTATAAACTCCGATCAGCTGTTTTTTAGCAGAGCAAGGATTGGTATGCGGTCCTAAAAGATTAAATATAGTTTTCTTTGCGATTTTCTGTCTGGCTGGCATTACGTATCGCATTGATGAATGATGTAATGGGGCAAAAAGAAATATAAAACCAGTTTCTTCAAAAATACTCTCTAGTAAACTTCTGTCATGAGAAATATCTGCTCCTGCTTCTAGAAGAAAGTCAGCACTGCCAGTTTTACTTGAAATGCTTTTATTGCCATGTTTTGTGACCTTTGCTCCACATGCAGCAGCAACAAACGCTGATGCTGTTGAGCAGTTAAAAATATGAAGTCCAGTTCCTCCTGTCCCACATGTGTCGATATGAGTACCATCTCCAATATTAAATTTAAGAGACTTATCTCTCATCACTGAAGCTGCAGAAGATATTTCATTAATGGATGCACCCTTTTCATTCATCGCTATAAGAAATTCTTCTATTTCATTATCTTGTAAGCTACCAGACATAATTAAATCCATAACATCGAGCATTTCTTGCCTGCTTAAATCAATTTTTCCTTTTAGTTTTTGTAATTCGTTATCAATCATGATTTAAGGAAGTTATTAATAAGTTTTTTACCAAACTTTGTATCAATAGATTCTGGATGAAATTGCACTCCAAATATGGGTTTTGTTTTATGAGATAGTCCCATGATCATATTTTCATCTTCAACTAAAGTCGCTGTTATCTCAAGCTCATCAGGAAGATTTTCTGGGTTAACAATTAGGCTATGATATCTAACAACACTGTAGGGATTATCAACATCTTTAAAAACTCCTTTTTCAATATGATTAATTAATGAGAGCTTGCCATGAATTGGTTCATTAGCCTTAATTATTTCTCCACCAAAAGCTACTCCAATTGCCTGATGGCCTAAGCAAACTCCCAAAATAGGTTTTTCAATTGTTTTAATAATTTCTACTGATATGCCTGCTTCTAAAGGTGTACATGGCCCAGGCGAAATAACTATCTTCTCTGGATTTAGTGCGCTTACTTCTTCACAAGTTATTTCATCATTCCTTTTAACTATTACTTCATATCCAAGCTCTCCAATATACTGGACTAAGTTATAAGTAAAGCTGTCATAGTTATCTATTACTAAAATCATTTAATCATCTCAATGGCATCTAAGAAAACATGAGCTTTTTGAAGACACTCATTCCATTCATTCTCGGGTATTGAGTCAGCCACAACCCCTGCCCCAGCTCCAACATGAATTTTATTATTTTTAATGACCGCAGTTCTGATAGCTATTGCTGTATCAATGTTTCCATCCCAAGATATGTGACCAATTGCTCCTCCATATATGCCTCTTGAGCTTGGTTCTAATTCATTAATAATTTCCATAGCTCTTATTTTTGGTGCTCCAGACAAAGTTCCTGCAGGAAGAGCAGATTTTAAGACATCAATAAAGCTTAAGTTTTCTTTTTTACTACCTTCTACGTTAGAAACAATGTGCATAACATGAGAATATTTTTCTATTACCATTTTTTCAGAAACTTTCACTGTTCCCATTTTAGAAATCTTTCCAACATCATTTCTTCCTAAATCAATTAGCATCAAATGCTCAGCTAACTCCTTGGGATCTGAAAGAAGGTCTTTGGCATTTTCTTCATCTTCAATCTCGTTTGAACCTCTTCTTCTTGTTCCTGCTATTGGTCTTAAGGTTATTTGATCCCCTTGAAGTCTTACTAAGATCTCTGGAGATGCTCCTACTACTTGACAAATTCCAAAGTTTAGAAAGTACATGTAAGGTGATGGATTTAAAAATCTAAGCGCCTGATATAAATCAAAAGGCTCATGAGTGAACTCCTTTGAAAAGTCTTGAGCTAGAACAACTTGCATTACATCACCATCAACAATGAAGTCTTTAGCTACAGATACGGCTTTTAAGAAATCTGCTTTAGAAAAATTTGAATCAAAAACTTCCTCTGATGCCTTTAATGAGAAATCTTTAGGTTCAAAGTTGTTTTCTTTTTTAAGTTCATCTTCAATGTGGACAATTTCTTCAATTGATTGATCATATGATCCAGTATCTAAAAAAGTATTAATTATTATTTTTATTTTGTTGCTAAAGTTATCGAAAACAACTAGTTTTTTTGCCTTCACAAGGAAAATATCTGGCATATTCTCATCAAATTTCGATGGCTTTTCTTTCAAGCTTTCAATCCTTTTCTCTGCATATTTTGAGCTTTCATATGCAAAGAAGCCTACATAACCACCAAAAAATCTAGGCAAATCATCAAATTTTGCACAGTTATATTTTTCTATCTTCTCTTTTATAAGATCTAATGGACTTTCAGAATGAAAAGAAGTTTGTTGATTATTTTCAGAACTAATAACTTCATTTCCAGAAATCTTGAAATAATCATGACAGTCGAGACCAATAATTGAGTATTGAGCCCACTTATTTCCTCCTTCAACTGACTCTAAGAGAAAAGAGTTCTTTGTTCTTAGAAAAGTATTAAAAACAGATAATGGTGAAGCATTTGTGAGAGATATTTCTTTCACAATTGGTATTACGTTAAAACCTCTATCTTGTAGAGTATTGAATTCTTCCTTTGTAATCATTTTATTTGTGAGCTTATTACAGTATCACCGAGAGTTATTTCATTTTCTTTAAACCAACCCCTATTCACCTCTAGAGCATATTTAACTTTATCTGTTGAGCATACGGATAATGTCGAAAATGGATAAAGATTATAAATGTCTGAGATTACCCCTTCTTCTTTGATAAAAGCAATGCTAAGAGGAATAGAAGTATTTTTCATCCACATACATTGTATTTCTTCTTTATCCCAAATAAATAACATACCAAAATCTTTATCAATATTATCTCTATACATTAAGCCTTTCTTACGTTTTGAATAGTTGTCGGCAATCTCCATATTGGATAAAAGCTTTTCTATATCTACTTCTTTTGAAGCTACTACTTCAGTATTGAAAAAAACCAGTATTACAAAGCTAAGAAGCCAGCTTTCTAAATAAGGAGATTGTTTCTTCATAATTATTGCTGTTAAAAATAGCTGAGCCAGCTACAAACGTATCTGCCCCTGCGCTATATGCTGATGCAATAGTATCCTTATTAATGCCGCCATCAATTTCTAATTTAATGTCTTTACCAGACGAATCAATCATTTTCCTTACTTTTTCGACCTTTTTAAGCGATGACTCAATAAAAGACTGTCCGCCAAATCCTGGATTAACACTCATTATTAAGACTAGATCTAAATCTTCTAATACATCTTCTAATACATTTACTTGAGTTGCAGGATTAAGTACTAATCCGGCTTTGCAACCTCTATCTTTAATTGCTGATACTGATCTATGCACATGTTTTGAAGCCTCAGGATGAAAGCTTACAAGTGATGCGCCAGCATCGACAAAGTCTTGCGCAAGCCTGTCGACTGGATCAATCATCAGATGGACATCTATAAAAGCATCAATCCCAAAATCTCTCAGACTCTTACAAACCATGGGTCCAATGGTTAGGTTTGGTACATAGTGATTATCCATGACATCAAAGTGCACCCAGTCGGCGCCAGCCTTAAGTACATCTTTTACTTCATCACCAAGTCTTGCAAAATCTGCTGACAATATCGATGGTGCAATAATTATTTTACTCATGGTGCTAATTCTCTTCTTTTAACATCTCATTAGCAAGCTTTAATCGATTGGGTGTTCCAACATCTATCCATTTGCCACCATAACCAAAAGCAGCTACCTTTCTTTGTTGAATCAACGGCTTTATTATTTTACTCCAGCTATCAAATGGGCTTTTTATATTAACTTTAAAATCATCAAAAACACTTCCATGAATGAATGAAATTCCAGACCAAGTAAAACTATGTTCAATGATTGAAACATTTTTATCTCCATCACTAGTATTTACAAGACGATATGGCTCATCGAAAATAGACTCATCATCAACTCTTACAATGCCCATCGAACCCCTCGAATACTTCTCGTAATGTTGTTGGCCTGCCCTTTCATACTGATATTCAACACCAAAATCACCATTTTCATTATGATGGGGATTAAGTACACCAACCAAATAAGCTTTAATCTGCCTATTTGAGGAATCCTTTTTTAGTTCTGATCTGAGATGCATTAAATCTACATCGCAGAGAATATCTGCATTAATTACAAGAATCCAGTCATCATTATTAAAGTGTTTTTTAGATGCGTTTATAAGAGCACCTCCTGTTCCAAGAGGTTTTTTTTCTTCAATTATGGTTATGTTATTCACATAGTTTTTCTCAACATGTTTTTTAATTTTGTCTCCAAGATGAGATACATTAACAAAGATGTCATCAAACCTTGCATCTAACAACTTATTTAAATGTATATCTAAAAGTGTTTCGCCACCAACTTTTAATAATGGCTTTGGAGTTTTTTTTGTTAAAGGCATCATTCTTTTCCCATACCCAGCTGCAAGAACCATTGCCTGATTTGATGTTAAGGGATTGCCTATGATTTCAGAAAC
>JAOOBR010000012.1 GCA_028404565.1 Pseudomonadota bacterium
TAGGCACTAGCCTGTTTATTGTCACGAACTGCAGCAAGAACCCTTGCAAGCTTACTTGGAACTTCATTTAATAAAGTAGCAAACTTGCCCATAGGTGCTTGAAGAACTGATGCAATTAAAGTAATAGCCTCTTCTCTTGATGGGAGTGTTGCCAATAAATCAATTTGGCTTCCATCTAGCAGTTGGCCCTCAACACATAATGCTTTAATTTCGAGAGCTTCGAAGTTTTTAGCATATGTTTTGAGTAACTTTGCAGCAGCTCCTGGCTCAGCAAAAGAAAAAGCAAATAATGAAGGACCCTTGAGAGCCTCTTCTGTGCAACCAAAATCGGTATCTTTAAATGCAAGCTTTGCAAGTGAATTTTTTATCACTTGAATATGCACACCTTTTTCGTTTGCTTCCTTTCTTATTTCAGATAGTTCAGAAACTTTTAAACCTCTTGCATCAGATATCACCAATGTAGATGCATCTGCAACAACAGCTTTTACTTCCTCAACAATCCTTTCTTTTTCATTTTTGGCTAATGCCATACAATTCTCCTATTTAGACCTTTCGGTCATTTTTGGCGACAAACTGCTAATGCAATTGAGTCACCACCTGCGTAGGAAATTAAGCTAATAAGCACCTACGGTCTTCGACGGCTGCGAATAAACGCAACAATCTAGAGTTTTAAAAAACTCTAAAAACTTATGCCAGCTCCGATATATTTAATTTCAATCCTGGCCCCATTGTGCTGCTAATTGAAATACCTTTTATATATACACCCTTGGCGGATGCTGGTTTTAATCTTTTTAATTCTTCAACAAGTGCAGTTAAATTCTGATTTACCTTGCCATCATCAAATGAAACTTTTCCTATGCAACCATGAACAATACCGCTTTTATCAGTTCTGAATCTAACTTGTCCAGATTTTGCATTCTTTATTGCATCGGCAACATTATCAGTAACAGTTCCAGTTTTCGGATTTGGCATGAGCCCTTTTGGTCCTAAAACCTGGCCAAGCTTACCAACGACTTTCATAGCTGCCTGTGTTGAGATTACTACATCTACAGCGATCTCATTTTTTGTAAACTTCTCACTCAAATCATCCATACCTATAAAATCAGCACCGGCTGATTTTGCATCTTCAGCTGCATCACCATCGGCAAAAACAGCTACAACAACTTCTTTACCAAGAGAGTTTGGAAGTGTTAAAGCTCCTCGAACATTTTGATCAGATTTATTCCCGTCAACTCCAAGCTTAATAGCTACATCTAGAGACTCATCAAATTTTGGTGATTTATGTTCTTGAAGAATCTTCACAGCATCGCTTAATGAGTAATCAGTCATGCTATCAACGCTTTCTAGAATACTTTTTTGTTTTTTTGTAACCATAATTATATTTCTACATCCACTCCCATACTTCTTGCTGTACCAGCAATAATTCTTACCGCATTATCCAGATCATTGGCATTTAAATCTGGCTCTTTTGCTTTTGCAATTTCTTCTAGTTGTTTTCTTGAAATTTTTCCAACCTTTTCTCTGTTAGGTTCTCCACTTCCTTTAGGAATGTTCAAAGCCTTTCTAATTAAAACAGCTGCTGGTGGTGTTTTAACAACAAAATCAAAGGATTTATCTTCATAAACACTTATTACAACTGGAAGAGGAACGCCCTTCTCTGAATCTTTAGTTTTATCATTGAATGCATTACAAAAATCCATAATGTTAAGTCCCGCTTGTCCTAAAGCAGGGCCAACAGGTGGACTTGGATTAGCTGCTCCCGCAGGTATTTGTAATTTCAAAATATTTGCAACTTTTTTCTTTTTAGCCATTTAAGTTTTCTCTATTTGCATGAAATTTAATTGCACAGAAGTTGATCTCCCTAAAATCTGAACAGAAACTTTTACTGAGTTCCTTTCATAATCAACTTCCTCTACAACGCCATTGAAATCGTTAAAGGGTCCATCACAGACTCTGATAACTTCACCTGGTTCAAACATAGTTTTGGGTCTAGGAGCTTCTTCGCCTACTTCAATCCTATTAATAATGCTATTAACTTCAGCATCAGTGATTGGGCTTGGTTTTTCTCTAGTTCCTCCAACAAACCCTGAAACTCTTGGAGTTTGTTTGACTAATTGCCAAGTGTCATCATCAAGTTCCATTTGAATGAGGATATATCCTGGAAAGAATTTTCTTTCTGTTTTTTTCTGTTCACCGCTTTTTAGCTCAACAACCTGCTCAGTAGGTACAAGAATTTCTCCGAACTTCTCTTTTAGATCTGCCAACATAATTCTTTCTTCCATAGCAGCTTTAACTTTCTGTTCGTATCCTGAATATGCTTGAACTACAAACCACTCCATCTCTTATCCTAAAATTAGTTTTGTTAACCAGCTTAATAAAGACTCTAATCCCCATAAAAGTAATGCAAGAACAAGGATAGAGATAAAAACAATCAAAAATGTCTGAGTTGTTTCAACCCTTGTAGGCCAAACAACTCTTCTTAACTCAGTTCTTGATTCTGCCATAAGTTTTATTGACGATTTTCCAAAATCAGTCAGTGCCATGAAAAGTATGCCGAGGCCAATAAGACCGACAACGCCCAAAACTCTGTAAAGGAATGCAACTTCTGTGTAATAACTGTTGCCAACAACAGCAACTACAAAGAAGGATAATGAAATTAACCACTTTGCTTTGTCTAAGAATTTAAATGACTCTTGTTTACTCATAATTCTTCCTAAACTCTTCCTCATTGGCAGGCCAGGAGGGAATTGAACCCCCAACCCCCGGTTTTGGAGACCGGTGCTCTACCAATTGAGCTACTGGCCTAAAAACGTTATTTACTTTCCCCATTAAAAAAAAGGCGCGCCAAGACTTCCATGTCTTGGCAATCGCTTAAATTCTTTTACTTAATGATCTTAGCAACAACTCCAGCACCAACTGTTCGCCCACCTTCACGTATTGCAAACTTAAGACCTTCGTCCATAGCAATAGGAGCAATCAGTGTTACTGTCATTTTGACGTTATCACCTGGCATTACCATCTCAACCCCATCTGGTAATTCACAGGCGCCTGTAACATCAGTAGTTCTAAAATAAAACTGAGGTCTATAACCTTTAAAGAATGGAGTGTGTCTTCCACCTTCATCCTTTGAAAGTACATAAATTTCAGCTTCAAATTCTGTGTGCGGTGTAATTGATT
Source organism: Pseudomonadota bacterium (assembly GCA_028404565.1). Taxonomy (GTDB): domain Bacteria; phylum Pseudomonadota; class Gammaproteobacteria; order Magnimaribacterales; family D2472; genus CACNXK01. The sequence continues at coordinate 3,178 of JAOOBR010000012.1, forward strand.
TAGGAGCGGATAAAACTTGTCCTCTTTCAACTGCATCTCTATCTATACCTCTAAGAAGAACACCACAGTTCTCACCGGCTCTTCCTTCGTCAAGAGATTTTCTAAACATCTCTACACCAGTACATGTTGTTTCTGTAGTATCATTAATGCCAACTATTTCAAGTGGATCTCCAGTTTTAACAATACCAGTTTCTATTCTTCCAGTTACAACTGTTCCTCTTCCTGAGATAGTGAAAACATCTTCAACAGGCATTAAGAAAGGCTTGTCTGTATCTCTTGCTGGTTCAGGTATTGAAACATCAAGTTCTTCAACTAGTTTTTGAACAGCTGGGACACCAATATCTGAAGTGTCTCCTTCTAGAGCTTTTAATGCACTTCCAGTAATGATAGGCGTGTCATCACCTGGGAATTCATACTCATTTAGTAGCTCTCTTATTTCCATTTCAACCAATTCCTGAAGTTCAGGATCATCAACTTGGTCAGCTTTGTTAAGAAATACTACGATCTTTGGAACACCAACTTGTCTTGCTAAAAGAATGTGTTCTCTTGTTTGAGGCATTGGACCATCAGCTGCACTTACAACAAGAATTGCTCCATCCATTTGTGCAGCACCAGTAATCATATTTTTTACATAGTCTGCGTGACCTGGACAGTCAACGTGTGCATAGTGTCTAGCATTTGATACATACTCAACGTGAGATGTAGCAATTGTTATACCTCTTTCTCTTTCTTCAGGAGCATTATCAATTCCATCAAATGCAACTGCTTCACCACCGTAAACTTCAGCACAAACCTTAGTTAATGCTGCTGTTAAAGTAGTTTTTCCGTGGTCAACGTGACCAATTGTTCCCACATTGACATGTGGTAAATTTCTTTCAAACTTTTCTCTTGCCATTTTTTGCCTCTCTAAAAAAATTGCCAATAATGGAGCTCATAACCGGACTTGAACCGGTGACCTCTTCCTTACCAAGGAAGTGCTCTACCGCTGAGCTATATGAGCCCGAATTACAGTTCCAAAATTTAAGGTGGCGTATTATCCCTCTAAAAGTCCATAAACTCAACCTTTTTTTGATAAAAAAATATGCTAAAAAAAAGGGTTAGAAATGGTGGAGGGGGAAGGATTCGAACCTTCGAAGCACGAGGCGGCAGATTTACAGTCTGCTGGGTTTGACCGCTCCCCAACCCCTCCATTTAAAGGAGTGTATTTTTGATCTAGAATAGCATTAAGTCAACTAATTTTTTATTTTCATGCAATTTAATGAGGAAATTATCCTAAAAGGCCTAAATTTGGCTAATTTTGAGCTCAAAACTCACCAATTAATAGACTCAACTAATGATGAGTGCAAAAGAATAAGTTCAAATAAAGATATTTTAGTAATAACTGCAGATAAGCAAACTATGGGGAAAGGCCGAAAAGGAAAGAAATGGCACAGTCCAGAGGGCAATATTTCTCTTTCCATAGCCTTTGCGGATAGAGAATTCGACTTACCAATAAGTATTGCTACAGGTATTTTGGTTAAAGATGCCCTTACAGAAGTATTTAATCTAGACTCAATCAAGCTTAAGTGGCCAAATGATCTTGTATTTGAAAAAAAGAAAATAGGAGGAATATTAGTTGAAAAGGAGGTTTTTTCTAACTATACAAAAGCCATAGTTGGTATTGGAATAAATCTTGAGTTAGATAAAAAAGAATCTTGGTGGGGAGATTTCGGAGATCTCAATGGTAAAAACTTGAGAGATAAAATCATTAATAAGATATTAGTAAAATTTGAGGCTCTGTTTAGGGATGGTCTAAATGATTGGAAGAATCTTTGGAATCAGTCTTGCATACATAACGATGCCATCATTTCTGTTGCTAGGAATGATGAGATCATTAAAGGAAAATATCTAGGAATAAATGATTCTGGTGAGCTTCTACTAGAAAAAAAAATAGGAGAAATTATTTCTTTTTCATCTGGTGAAGTGTCAATAAAAGGAATCTATAATAAATAGATGAAACATTTTCTATCAAATCTAGATCTTCATAGCGAAACTCCTCAAGATTATGAATCAATTATTTTTGGCGCTGGTTGCTTTTGGGGAGTTGAAAAAAAGTTTTGGCAACTAGATGGCGTTTGGCTAACTTCGGTTGGATATTCTGGTGGTGAACTAGAAGATCCTTCATACGAAATTGTATGTTCAGGAACAACTAATCATGTGGAAGTTGTTAAAGTTGTATTTAACCCCGAAGTTATATCATTGGCAGATCTCCTCAAAGTTTTTTGGGAATGCCATGATCCAACTCAAGGAATGAGACAAGGCAATGATGTTGGATCACAATATCGTTCGGTGATTTTTCTTAATTCAGAGTTACATAAAGATGAATCTTTATCATCTTTGGAAACTTATCAGGATGAACTTGAGCTTAATGGTTACGGCCCCATTACTACTGAAATTTCGATGATGAAGAATTACTTTTTAGCTGAGGAATATCATCAGCAGTATTTAGCCAAAAATCCAAATGGCTATTGCGGGCTTGGGGGAACTGGTTGCTCTTTCCCTAATAATTAATTTGTATATAATAGCAATCTTTGCCACCTTAGCTCAGTTGGCTAGAGCAGTTGATTTGTAATCATCAGGTCGTCAGTTCGAATCTGACAGGTGGCTCCACTCTACTCTATTACAATTCTTTCTTCGTAGACTGGGCTGTATCTTGGTTTATCTTTTAAATAATCTTCCACAACATCTACTATGAAAATATTTGTATCTTCATATTCAATTGATTCAGTAAACTCCCAGTAGCCATCACCTCCAAGGGTGACAAAGTTTGTTGAAGCTACCCAATAAGTCTTCTTTCTATTAATTGGTTTGCCGTTAAGTCTTAGCTCTACAATCTCACCATTTGAATCAATAACATATTTAAAGCTTTTAGAAACTTGCAATACACCATTCGTCATTCCAGCAGCATGATTAAAAAGACCTTCTATTTGTGCTCCTGTTATTTTGGTCATCACGAGTGTATTAGGAAAAGGGAAAGCGGATATTAAGTCGCCCTTTGTTAAAACTCCTGGATCTAAGTCTTGTCTGAGTGCGCCACTATTAATGACTGCGAAATCAATTTTTTCATCATACTCTTCTGCAGCATCAGCAAATAAATTCCCCATGTTTGACTCTTCACCATATGCTCTTACCATTTTATCTGTAGTGAATGAAACTTCTTTAAGTGCAATCTTTTGCACCTGACTCTCCCAATAATCAATAACTTTCGACATTTCGGGATCGTCCTCAATTTCGTCATCGAAGATAGTAATAAGCTCATTGGAATAATCAACAATCTGCTTTTTCTCAGTATCATAGCTAACTACAAGCTTTCCTAACTCTATCGAATAGGCATTAGTTGAAACAATTATTGTTTTGTTAGAAAGCAGTGCTTCTGGCGTACCTTTGTGAGCATGCCCTGTGATCATAATATCTACACCAGGAACATTTTTTGCTAGATCAATATCTTTGCTAAGAGTTCTTTCAACATCAGATAAACCTTTGGTTGATTGCCTGCCGGGAACGCCCTCATGAACACTGAGAACTATTAAATCAGTTATTGGTTCAAGCTCTTTGATATATTTTCTTAAGTAATATTCTTCATCGCGAGCCTCTAATCCATCAACCATTTTGAAGTTTGTTGTGTCATAAAATGCAAACTTGCCATGCAGTCCAATGACCCCTATTTTCAATCCATTACTTTCAAGAATGACATATGGATTATCCCAGATAAGTTCATCAGTTCCTTCATAGAAAATGTTTCCGTTAATAATAGGAAAAGTTGCCATCTCAAATTTATCAAGCATGCTTTCCCAACCATGATCAAATTCATGATTGCCAATGCAAGCGGCATCAACTCCAAGCAAATTCATTGTATCTATTACAGCTTCGCCTTCTGTGAGAGTACTTATGTAAGGACCAGAGAAATAATCGCCTGCATCAATATATAGGGTATTTGGATTTGTAGATTTTTCCTCTTTTATAAGTGTAGCTAGATTTGCAAATCCGCCGACTGGTCTTGTCTTACTTATCCACTGCTCAATGTGAGGTTGTAAGTGAGCATGTAAGTCATTAGTGTAAAGAAAATTTAATTGTTTGATCTCTGAACTTAGATTAAAGCTAACAAAAAATAATGCTGAAAGTGCAGAGAACTTTTTCATCAAAAGTTTTTAGTAATCATTAATATCATCTGAAGTCTCTTTTCGCTTGACAATAAAGTTTAAAGCCAATGAGAGTATAAAAGATAATATTGCCCAGAGGGTTAGGGCTCCAGACCAACTATCTAGGAGTATTGGCAATGATCCGCTTTCCTGCATTTTAAGAACAAGACCTGTGAGAAGTCCACTTGTCCCAGTAGGAAGAAAAAATATCAATGTGCCATTAGTTAACTCTAATATTGCCAGCAAAAGCCCTATCATTAACCATACATTTCCAGAATATAAAAGAATATCAAGCATCATTTTTTTTACCTTTGTCTAAACTATCTAAAAATAGTTCAAGTGTTCCCAATGCCTTAGTAATATCAGTTGGGACAACAAGCGTCTTAGTCTGATTAGAGGCAGCTACCTCTGCCAAACCATCAACCTGTCGTTTCATGATTTCATAATTAATAGCTGGCTGTCCATCATTTTTGATTGCTTCTGCTATTAACCTTGTTTGTTCTGCATCTGCTTCTGCTGTTATTTTTACTGCGTAAGCATCAGCATCAGCTTGTACCTTTACAGCTTCAGCTTGCTTTTGCGCTTCATAAAGTTCTGCATCAGCTTTTAGCTCCACACTTCTTTTATCACCCTCTGCTTTTGCAATTGTAGCTCTTCTTTCTCTTTCTGCATTGAGCTGCTGTCTTTGTGATTCCTTAGTTTTTTCATCAACAAGAACATCCAAAATTTCTGTTCTAGTTACTTCAACTCCCCAAACTTCTGCTGCCTTACTTAATCTAGCAGCAATTTCTTGGTTCATTGCTTCTCTACTTGACTGAAGATCATCAAGCTCAAGCTTTCCAGCTGCAGAACGAATTATTGATATCGCAGTATTTTCAATAGCAAGATCGATATTTCTAATTCTATAAACTGATTTTGCTGCATCTAAAACTCTAAAAAAAACAGTTGAGACAAGCTCAACTTCAACGTTATCTTCTGTAATAACCGACATCTTAAAAGGTGGTAACTGTCTTTCTAAAATATCAACCCTAAAAGCAACCCTATCAACAAATGGGACAATAATTGATAATCCTGATTCGAGTATTCGAGTAAACTTACCAAATCTCTCAATTACAAAGACCTTTGACTGTGGAACAATTTTTATTCCAAGATAGATTACATATATTATTAATATAGCTAAAAAAACTAAAACACCATTTCCAAATGTCATATTTATATCTCCAATGTGTATATGTCTTTTAATTTAACATATATATTAATAAATAAAATTATTTATAGGTATTTGGTAAATCTCTTTTGTCTACATACCTCTCAGTTAGACGAGACGACCTAGTCGTTAAATCCATATCGTTACCATCAATAAAAACTTTCATTGGGAAAGTTGATGGCTCTAGTGGGTCATCTTCCCATACAACTATGTCAGCCTTCATACCCTTTTTAAGAATTCCTCTATCAGTGATGTTAAAACTCTTTGCAACATTTGATGTTAAAGCCATTATTGCTCCAGTGTAAGACATGCCGTTAGCAACAGCATTTCCGGCTCCCTGCCTTATTAAATGATAATTATGAGTTCTGGACTCACTAAACATTACCTTGATTCCAACCTCTTCAAGAGAGGCTGATATTCGAATATTTGATGCAAGTTCATCGAATGAGTCAGGAATATTATCAAAAGGATTTATTATCACTGGAATTTTATTTTCAGCGATTTCATTTTTAACCAGATCTGCTTCCTGAGCACTCATTAAAATTAGGTTAAGCCCGTAAAGCTTTTTAATATCTATCAACTTTAGAATATCTGAAGCCCTATTAGTTTTTATTATTAATGGAAGGTTATTATTTAAAAGATTATAAAGTGCGATCACATCTCTTGGATGTAGATCCATTAACTCAGCTATCTCATAATCTTCAATTGCTTCAGATATTTTTTTTGATGATGACATATCTTTCTCATCTAACGTTGATGCAAACTCTAGTAGGTCCCTCAACAAAATAAGACTCTCTGCTCTTGATCCAGAGCTTACTGCGCCTATCTCGCCTGTTAGAGCTACATCTGGCATACCATTAACCCTCAGACTGCCATCAAGAAGTAAATATGATGCCATTCCACTTAAAGGATCCCAATTAAAATCGGGAAGTGTTATTGCTGATGTAACTCCATTTGATCTATTCCAAGGAATTAATGTTGAGTTTGGATTTATTGCATCGAACACACTGAATCCCATACTGTAGATATCGCTATCGCCATCTCTGGTTTCACTAATAGCGCCTATTTCTAAAATACCAATTTGGGTATCAGGAGCTATCACTCCAGGAGTTATAATTTTATTTGATGCATCAACAACTACATCACCTTTCAGGGATTTAGTTGAAACTTCTAAAATAGTATCTCCCTCGATAAGAATATCCCCAACGAATGGTTCTTCATTTAGTCCTGTATGAATTTCTCCACCTTTGATTACAATTGTTTGAGAAAAAGCACTGATTGATATAAAGCACAATGCAAAGCAGTATATTATTCTAATCATTTACCCTATCCTCTCTTGGATCAACTATGCCAACGTCAAAATCTGAAACAGGCCCAAAACCTGTATTGCGATCGAATGCTAAGGCTCCATCGATAAAGACCTGTTCGGCAAGTGAATAAACACTAAAAGGATCTCCTGACCAAAGAACGACGTCAGCATTTTTCCCAGCGACCAAGGAACCAGTTTCATCATAAATACCAGCTGCTTTTGCAGGATTACTGGTTATCCAGTTCATAGCTCTAGCTTTTGAAATATCATATCCTGCTTTGTTACCGGCAGCTCTTGCTTTTGCTGCCTCTTGATTAAGTCTTTGAATCCCTCTCTCATCATCTGAGTGGACAATTGCACAACCCTTTCCACCCCTTGCTTGGTCAACTATTGCAATGTTTGCTTGAACCATATCGTAAGCCTCATGTTTAAAGCCCCACCAATCTGCCCAAAGGGCTCCACATATTCCATTATCTGCCAATAAATCAGCTATTTTGTATGCTTCTACTCCATGATGAAAAGCAGTAATTTTATAGTTGAACTCTTTTGCGACATCTATCATTAAAGCCATTTCTTCTGCTCTGTAACAATGGATATGGACTAGTATTTCATCTTTGAGTACATCACTAAGTGTATCGAGTCTTAGATCTCTTTTAGGTGGAGACTCAACCATTTTGTCTTCATCAGATTTTAAATCATATGCTTCTAACTTATTTAAATAATTTTCAGCCTCAATCCAAGCTTTTCTATAACCTGCAAAGTTACCCATTCTTGTTGAAGGTGCTTGTCCCCTATTTCCATACACCCTTTTTGGATTTTCACCACACGCCATCTTCAACGAATGTTTTGCATTTGGATATTTCATTGACTGGATGGTGTTACGTTGTAAGTTTTTAACAGTTACCCCTCTTCCGCCAATAAGGTTTGCAGATCCTGGAAGAACATGAAAGGTTGTTATTCCTCCCTTCAGTGCTAGAGCATATTGAGGATCTTGAACCCACATGGAGTGCTCTGCCCAGACCTCTGCTGTTACCGGACTAGTTGCTTCATTGCCATCGCTGCTGGTTCTGACACTGGGAGCTGGATATACACCCATATGGGAATGAATATCTATAATTCCTGGCGTTATCCATTTATTTTTTGCATCAATAATTTTTATATCTTTATCATCAACACTTATGCCTTTTCCAATAGCAATTATTTTTCCATCGGCAATAAACAGGTCAGTATCAAGCAATTCGTTACCCTCTCCATCGAGAATATTTCCATTAATAAATAGTATCTTTTCAGATTGGAGTGGTTCATATGTTGATTCAAAAGCTGCAAAAGTATCAACATTAATTGTCAGAGAAAATAAAACAAAGAAAAGCTTTTTCATATTTCTATATTAATCTAATAACTTTAAGAAATAAACTTCACAAAACTTTGTTTTGCTAAGTTAGAATGCCTACAAATGGAGATAAAAGATCTTAAAAAACTTTTAGAGTCTACTGAAGTTTCAATAACTTTTCAGTCATTAAAAAGTGGGAGAACAATCACCGAAAAATGCTCCCTTAATAAAAACTTAATACCAGAGGGATACTCATTTAACCAAAGTGAAGAGTCTGATTCAATCTTGTGCTATCTAACTGAAAAAAAGCGATGGGAAGATATAAAAAATAGTACAATAATTAAATACGAAGTTTCAAAATAAACTATGAAGTCATACAAAATCATAGAAAACGGTAAGCCCATTGAACAGGTTGAAATTGAAAAGCCTATTCCTGTGGGCGACGAAATTCTTGTTAAAACAGTTTCATGTGGGGTCTGTCATTCAGACGTTCATATCTATGAAGGTTTTTTTGATTTAGGCGGAGGTGCAAAACTACCCACACCGGCAAAGGATCTTGCTATGGGTCATGAAGTCTTTGGAGAAGTGGTTGAGCTTGGCGAAAATGTTAAAGATCTTGAGATAGGTAAAAAATATGTAGTCTACCCATGGATTGGATGCAGTGATTGCGAAATTTGTGAAAGTGGAAATGAGCATTATTGTGGAATAACAACAAACAGGAATATCGGCATTACTAGAGATGGGGGATATGGTGAATATGTCTTGGTACCAGATAAAAAATATCTTTTTGATGCCGGAGATACTCACGATAATCTTGCTGGAAGTTATGCTTGTAGAGGATTAACTGCATACAGCGCTATTAAAAAAGCTAATCTTGTTAAAGGTCAGAAATCAGTTGTGGTTGTTGGCGCCGGAGGGATGGGTTTATTGTCATTAAAAATATTAAAAGCTGTTTATGATATTAATCCAATTGTCGTTGATATCGATGATGAGAAATTGGCCATTGCAAAAGAGGCAGGAGCATCAGCAGCAATAAACTCTAATGACGAAGATGCTGCAATGAAAATATTTGAGATTACTGGCGGAGGCGCTAAAAGCGTTATTGATTTTGTTGGAGCAGCTCCAGCATTTGAATTTGCTTATGGTCTTTTTGGTCTAGTAAGAGGCGGTACTTATGTCTTAGTAGGGCTGCTTGGCGGCCAAACTACTCTTCAATTACCACTGGTAACATTGACAGCAAGAACACTCACTGGAACATATGTTGGAAGCTTAGCTGAGATGGGTGAATTGATGGATTTAGTTAGATCTGGAAAGATTGATCCTGTTCCTGTTGAAGCAAGAGATGTTTCCGAAGCCGATAAAACTATTAAAGACCTTGCGAGTGGCTCTATTAATGGTTTAGTATGTCTCAAACATGATCACTGATTTCAAAAATAAAACGCCATTTTTGCTTGGACTCTTATTTCTTGCTTTCGTAACAGCTCATGAAGTTGAGCACATTTCAGAAGCTTTTGAGGTTCAAGATGAAGGTTTTGAGCTCAACTGTGATTATTGTGAAGAAATCCAATCTCAAGACTTAGCAAATTCTAAGACAAATATAACTTATATAGATTTTGATATTGAAGACTCTAAACTTGTAAGTCTTACTGATCAATCATTATCTAAAAATTATCATCAGAGAGCTCCACCAAAAATTTAATTTTTTGATTTTTTAAATTTTAAATTTTTAGGAGTAAACATGAAAAATAAATTATTAATACTAGCAATGCTAGGTATATTCTCTGCAAACTTTATGCATTCGGATGAAGTTGAAGAGGTTGTAGTTCAAGCCTCGCTACTAAACGTTACTGAAGATGAAATTGGAGATCCACTTCATATCTTAAGTGGTTCTGATATTTCTGATCTTGGAACTGTTAGCTTAGGTGAAACTTTGGATTCTTTGGTTGGTGTTACATCTGCAGATTATGGATCAGCAGTTGGTCAGCCAATAATCAGAGGGCTAAGTGGCTCTAGAGTTAAGATCTTAACTAATGGTCTAGTAAACAGAGATGTTGCTGGCATTGGTGCCGATCACAAAAATGAAGTTGATCTTAATGATATTCAGCAAATAGAAGTTGTTCGCGGTCCATCTTCATTGCTATATGCCAATGGTGCTACAGGCGGAATTATAAATATTGTAGACAATACAATTGCAATGGAAGACGTTGTTGATAGAGTGTTTAAGTTAGGTCTTGAAACTCAGTCTGTAAATTCTGGAGATGCTCAAAGTTTTTCTGTTAAAGATAACTTGGGTGGATTAAATGTATATTTCTCTTACAGTGATGCTTCACACGGAAACTATGATGTTCCAAGCGGTGCAATTCTGCATGAAGAAGAGCATCATGATGAAGATGAAGATCATGACGAAGATGGAGATCATGACGAGCATGAAGAAGATATGGGATACCTTGAGAATTCTGACTCTGCACAAGAAGCAACAAGATTTGGTGTTTCTAAAGTTGCAGATTGGGGATATGTAGGTCTCTCCTTTTCAAGTTCAGAAAGTCTTTTTGGAGTGCCATATCATGGAGAGGGCCATGAAGGACATGATGATCACGGAGATGATGAGCATGGTGATGAAGAAGAAGGTCATGATGAGCATGAAGGCGAAAGAATCTTTTCAAATACTGACTCTGATAAATTTGCTATTCGAGGTTCGGTCGCAGTTGATAACGATCTAGTTAAAAACTTAGACTTTTTCTTCCAAGATTCAGACTATTCTCATACTGAGCAGCATGCTGAGGAAGAGCATGGTGATGAAGACCATGATGATCATGGGCATGGTGAAGAAGGCCCAACCACTTTCACAAATGATTCTTCAGAGTATGGAATGATTTTTGATTTATCAAACGATCTCACGACTCAAAAAGTTTCTTTAAATATTTCTGATGAGACAGTCTCAATATTTGGGGAAGAAGCTTTTATGAATCCTGCTGACAGAGAAGAGTTAACTCTTGGTTATTTTGCAAAAAGAGATTTTGATCTATTTGAATTAAGTTTTGGTGTTCGCTATGACCAAATAGATACTAATGGTTCTGTAACTGGTCATCATGAAGAAGACCACCATGATGAAGACGAAGATCATGATGAGCACGAAGAAGAGGAAGAAACAGAAAACTATTCCTTTAGTTCAAACAATGTAAGCTTTGCAATCGATCTATGTAGACCAATCAATGATAATTGGGATCTAAATTTTGGTTACTCAAGTGTTGAGCGAGCTCCATCAGTTGTTGAGCTTTTCATGAATGGTCCACATTTGGCAACAGGCAGATTTGAGACTGGAAGTGTAGATCTGGCAACTGAGACATCTAATAACATAGATATTGCTCTTAGCTATGAGAGCGATAACTTCTTCGCTACAGCAACAATATTCAGAAATGATGTTGATAATTATATTTATCTAATGGATATCCATGATGAAGATGATCACGATGATCACATGGGAGCTATGAGTGAGGATGATGATCACGACGACCATGATGAGCATGGACATGCTGAAGGATTAATTGAAGCAAATTACATGCAGCAAAATGCTGAGCTGGATGGATATGAGCTTGAAATCGGAAGAATCTTTAATCTTGATAATGGTGATTTAGAGGTTTCTTTTGGAAGAGATGTTGTTAATGGAACTTTAGCCGATGGAATGAACATCCCAAGACTAAGCCCAGCTAGAAATATTTATTCAGTAAAATATTTTGCAAACGATTATCTCTTTGATCTAAGTTTTAAAGATGTTGATGATCAAACAGATGTGGCTGAAGAAGAGACTCCAACAATGGGGTATCAAATGTTAGATACAAAACTTGTAAAAACATTTGATTTAAATGGTAACTCTCTCAGAGTTTCTGTTTTTGCAAATAATCTTCTTGATGAGGTTGCAAGAAATCATTCTTCATTTGTTAAAAATCAAGTTCCTCTTCCTGGAAGGAATTATGGAATTAGGTTTAACTTAACTTTTTAGGATCTAAGCATTAATAAAAAGCCCCTTTTGAGGGGCTTTTTTATTTATAATGCTCTTATTCAATCAAATTTTAATGAGCAAAAAATATATTCTTTCTTTTTTAACTTCATTCGTATTTTTGTTTCAACTTATTGAAGCAGATATTGAAGAGGTAGTTGTAACAGGAAGTCTAATCAAAGTATTAGAAGACGATTCATCTCCAATAGAAGTAATAACTTCCAAAGAATACGATCAGCTAAATATAACTAATGTTGCCGAGATCAGTAAGTATTTAAATATAAGTTCAGGCTCAAGATTTCAATCCAATGCTCTTGAGGGTGTTGATCAAGGGATGGCCTCACTAACTTTAAGAGGACTTGAGCAAGCCTCTACCCTAATATTAATTAATTCTAAAAGACATACATTTGCCGGAACGCCTTCAAATGAAGGCGAAGGATATATAGATATAAATATAGTCCCGGAGATAGCTTTACAGAGAACAGAGATATTGAAGGAAGGAGCAACATCAACTTATGGATCAGATGCAATTGCCGGAGTTGTTAATTTTATAACCTATCGAGAGTTTGACGGTTTGCGAGTCAAAGCTGGAAGGCAGTCTACGTCGAACTATGATCAAAATGATGAAACTATTGGATTGCTTTATGGAGGAAAATTAAGAAATATTAATTATGTTATTGGGCATAACAGATTAGAAAGATCACCTCTCTCAGCTAGGGAAATACCCGGTATAGCAGAGCTTGGTTTAAGTGGTTTGGGTAAAACTTTTAAACTTTTAGGTCCAGATACTGTTGAATCAGGAATTTATGCTGGAGATTATCCGAACCAAACCACATTTGTGCCTGATCCAAATTGTGAAACTAATGGAGGCATTCTCGACGGATCATTTTGTAGGTTTCTTTATGGCGAAAGATTCAATATCGTAAATGATGAAAGCCATAAGAAAAACTATATAAATCTCTATTCAGATAATAATTTAGTAGATATAAATTTCACCTTTATATCTTCAAATGTAAAAGTAAATGATAACCCCCAATCACCCTCCTACCCTGCACTTCCTTTTCTATCTCGTAGCATCCTGCCTGGTGAAGGCGGGAGTCCATTTAATGTTCCAGTTGTTTGGTATGGAAGACCGCTTGGAGCTGAATACAAATCTCCTTACTCTCCAAAAGATATCGAGCAAAAGCACTTCGGAGTAACTGCGTACTTTGAATTAGCTAATCAAACAGAAGCTGAAGTTTCAATAACCAAAAGCGATCACTCAAATTTCCATTATAGGCCCGATATTATTGATTCAAGATTCTTAGCTGCAATACAAGGAAATGGTGGTCCCGATGGAGATGAAATGTGGAATATATTTGATTCTTCGCAAAACTCTCAATCACTAATAGATTTTGTAAGGGGTGCTGAGGTATCAAATAAAAGTGCTGATCTGCTAAGTCTTAATGGTATTTTTAGAGCAGAAACTAAAAACATTAAATATGCTTATGGATTTCAAATTAATAATGAGAATCTCGATATATTTTATGATGAAATAAGCCGAGCTGAATTTGATGCTGATGGAAAGCTCATCAAAACAGCTGACCTCTTCTTTCTTGGCGGAGGCAAAAATGTATCAAAAAGTAGAAATGGTAAGGCCCTTTTTGTTGAAGCTGAGCGGAGATTTCTTAAAGCACTTGATATCAGAATTGCAGGACGTTATGAGGAGATGAAAAATGAATCATCATTTGATCCAAAATTATCAATGAAATACCAATTTAATGAGTCTTTGACTTTAAGATTTTCAAGGGGAAGTGCATTTTCAGCTCCATCTATGGCTCAAATGTTTTCTAGCCAAATTAATCTTGGAAGCGTAAGAGATATCGATGACTCAGTATTTGTAAGGCAAGCTTCGATCGGCAATCCTGACTTAAAACCCTCAACATCATCTAATCAAAATTTTGGATTAATTTTCCAAAAAGATAGTTATAAGTTTTCAATTGATTACTGGGAAGTTGATTACGATGATCGTATTGAAGTTGAAAGTGCTCAAGCTCTTTTAACTCAAGATCCCTTTGGCCCCAGTATCACAAGAAATGAATTTGGTGATCTCATTGGTGTGACGACGACTTATTTCAATGAGGAGAATACAAAGATTAGTGGTACAGACTTTCAATTTAACTATATATTTGAGTTAAATAATTACTCGCCGATAAGTATCAGAGTAAAAGGAACTATATTTGATGAATTCTTAACGCCGCAAATTACTGCAGATGGCTTATCAAAGATGATTAACAGGGTTGGTAAATTTAATTACGATTCCCATACCCACTCTCTTCCAAAAAAACGTCTGAATGCTTTTATGGACTGGGAGCACAATGGTTACCTTTTGAGCTTAATCACAAGATATGTAGATGGATATACCAACGAGCGACCTATTACGGGTCTTGGAGCAAGTCTAGGATACAAGAATAAAGTTGATTCCTTTTTGGTATTTGATATCTCAGCCAAAAAATCAATAGATCTTGATGAGGGTAATATCAATTTTGGTATTGCGATAATTAATGCGCTGGATGAATCTGCTCCTAGATTGTATGATGCTCCCGATTTCAGCTTTGATACAAGAGTTCATGATCCTCGTGGAAGACTTGTTAATCTAAATCTGGAATATAATTTTTAACCTCAAAATAGTAAGAGCAAATTAGTGAATTTCCTAGAATACTCTATTGATCAAATCTTAGACGAGAATAAAATTCCTCATACTTGGTCCAAATCAGTTAAAAATGAGGTGACTGGATTACAGCTTGAAAAAAATATAGATAGAAAAGATTTATCAGAGGCAGATTTTGTAACTATTGATGGGAAGGATGCAAAAGATTTTGATGATGCTGTCCTCTGCAAAAAATTAAAGGCAGGATACAAATTATCAGTTGCAATAGCTGATGTTAGTAGCCTCGTTCGGCCTGGGAGTGAAATAGACAAGGCAGCAAAAGAAAGAGGAACTTCTATTTATTTTCCAAATACTGTTATACCCATGTTGCCGGAAGAAATAAGTAATGATTTATGCTCTCTTGTACCAAATAAAATCAGAAATGTTGTTGTTTCAGATATTACTTTTGATACTGATGGTGAGATTAAAGATTATGATTTTTATGAAGCTAAGATTGAATCAAAATACAGGCTGACATATGCAGAGGTTGAAGAAGCTATTCTAAGAAAGAAAAAGATTGGTTCAACAAGTGTGAATGGGTCTATTAATGCTCTTAAAGATTTAACAATCGCCCTCCTTGATAAACGCGCTAAAAGGAATGCTTTAGAAATTGAATCAAATGAACCAATATTGAAAATAAATAATTTAGGAGAAGTTGAGGCAATAAACCTTTCAAGGAGGATGTTTGCCCATCAGATGATTGAAGAAGCCATGATAGCCGCAAATATATGCGCGATCATGTTCGTAAAAAGATCATCAGAGATATCAATAAATAGATTTCATGATAAGCCTGATGCAGATAAGTTATTGGCACTATTTGAAAAATTTCAAAGCTTTGGATTAAAGAAATCTGATGATCCAATAATTTTGCTACAACGAAGCATTGAGATTGCAAAAAGGAGTGAAAATGCAACTTCTCTTCAAAGTCTTATTTTGCAGGGTCTTCCAAGAGCGATTTATTCTTCAAAAAAATCTGGTCACTTTGGCCTTCAGCTTGAGGAATATTCTCATTTCACATCCCCAATAAGAAGATATCCAGATCTAATAATTCACAGGCTCATAAAATCAATTTTAAAGAAAGAAAAAGTACATTTTGATGAAGAAGCTTTCGATGAAGAGTGCGGAAACTTATCTGATTTAGAAAAAAGAGCTGAAAAATCATCTAGGCAAGTAACTCAGCAATTAATTTGTTTTTTCTTAAAAGATAAAGTTGGAAATGTCATGCCAGCAAGAGTAGTTGGCGTAACTCATTTTGGAGTTTTTTGTGAATTAGAAGGTTTCTTTGTCTCGGGATTAATGCACGTAACAGACCTTAAAGATGATCATTATGTATATAGTGAGAGAAATAATATACTTAAAGGTAGAAGATCTGGTAAAACATTCAAGATAGGAGATCAATTCAATGTAAGGATTGATGCAGTTATTCCAGAAGAAAGAAAAATAATATTGTCTAAAAATAAATAATGAAAACTGACAGCAAAATAAGAGAAGGCTTTCATTCAATCGAAATTCTTCTAAAAAATAAGCCAGAAGTTATTAAAAAAGTTCTTGTTCCTGAGGCAAGAGAAGATGCAAGAATGCTTAAGTTACTTCAAGCGTGCTCTGATAACGGTGTTGCTGTTGAAAGATCAAAGAAAATTAAAAAAAACCCACAAGCGATTGTATCTTCAATGGATATTGGTGATCTAAAAGATCTAAAAAATTATTTAAAAAACCTTTCTAATGGCGTCCCAATATTTGTGTTGTTAGATAATGTAATTGATCCAAGAAATATGGGTGCAATCATGAGATCTTCTGCAATTTATGGGGTAGATGGAATTATTATTAACAAAAATCATTGTTCTCCCTTAACAGAAGTTGTTCATAGAACATCTAGTGGTGGTTCAGATTTACTTAAGATTTATATGGTTTCTAATCTTATAAACTGTGTTAAGGCGCTTCAAGATTTCGGAATTGAGGTAATTGGTTTAAGTGAACATTCTGATCAAACAATTGATCAACTTAGTTTATCCGGAACAGCTCTTGTATTGGGATCTGAAGAAAAAGGCATAAGAGAAAAAACGCTCTCTAATTGTGATCAAAAAGTAAATTTAGTTAGAAATGATAAAATAAATAGCTTAAATGTTGCTGTTGCAGCTGGAATAGCCTTAAGTGAAATAAAAAAAACTAATGGCTAGAAAATATATATTAGATTAGACTTGATCAATGCTTAAACAAAGGACACTTAGAAATTCTATAAAGGCTTCAGGAATAGGACTTCATTCCGGTAAACAAGTTAATATTGAGCTCCATCCAGCTGATGCAAATACTGGAATTAGATTCGTAAGGACTGATCTAGAACCACATCTTGAAATTCATGCTACTGCAAGAGAAGTTGGTTTCACAACATTATCTACAACGCTGGGTTCAGGCGAACATAAAATATCAACAATAGAGCACCTCTTATCAGCAATTGCGGGACTTGGCATAGATAATTGTCTTATTGAAGTTGATGGCCCTGAAATGCCTATCATGGATGGAAGCGCAGGACCCTTTGTTTTTCTTCTCCAAGCTGCAGGAATTGCTGACCAAGATGAAAAAAAGAAATTTATAAAAGTTTTAAAAGAGGTAAGAGTTGAGCGAGACGATGCATACGCATTTATAAAACCATTTGATGGCTTTAAGGTTTCATTTTCAATTGATTTCAATCATCCGGTACAAAGAAGATTTCCTGCTGAATCAACAATCGATTTTTCATCGACCTCTTTTGTAAGAGAAGTTTGCAGAGCAAGAACTTTTGGTTTTAATAAAGATGTTGAGATGTTACAAAAAAATAATCTCGCTTTAGGCGCTAGTGTTGCAAATGCAATCAATATTGGAGAGGAAGAGATTATTAATGAAGAAGGTCTTCGCTTTGATGATGAGTTTGTAAAGCACAAGATTCTTGATGCAATTGGAGATCTTTATCTGCTGGGTCACAACCTTATCGGTCAGTATGTTGGATATAAGTCAGGTCATGCATTAAATAATAGTTTACTGAGAAAGATCAGCGAAACAGATGATGCTTTTGAAATAATTGAGTTTGATAATATTGATGAGGCTCCAATTTCATATGTAAGGCCGCCTTTCGAAGGTCTCTAGAATAAAAAAATGTTCGGTTTTATTGGCAAAATCTTTGGAACGAGTAACGATAGAAATCTGAAAAGAATGCAAAAGTTTGTTGATGCTATCAACAGCTTAGATGAAGATTATAGCTCCAAAGAAGATAGCTTCTTTAGTGAATTAAAATCAGATTTATCTAAAAAGTTATCTCAAAATAATGACTTGTACTCAATACTTCCTGAAGCTTTCGCTGCTGTAAGAGAAGCTGGCAAACGCACTATTGGTCTCAGGCATTTTGATGCACAAATGCTTGGTGGAATTGCTCTTGCAGAGGGAAATATAGCTGAGATGAAAACTGGTGAGGGAAAGACACTTGTCGCTACACTCCCAACTTTCCTTAATTCTGCAATGGGTAATAAGGTTATCTTAGTTACTGTCAATGACTATCTTGCAAAAAGGGATGCAGAATGGATGCGTCCTATTTATGAATTCTTAGGTCTTTCTGTAGGTGTTATTTATTCAGGTCAAGAATTAAGTGAGAAAGCAGCAGCCTATGACTGTGATGTCATATATGCCACAAATAATGAGCTTGGATTTGATTATTTAAGAGATAATATGGCTCTCAGAGCAGAGGATAGAGTTCAGTGCTCACTTGATTTTGCAATTGTCGATGAAGTTGATTCAATTTTGATTGATGAGGCAAGAACGCCTCTTATTATTTCTGGTCCGAGCAATGAAAGCTCAGAGATTTATTCACATATTAAGTCAATTGTTCCCAAACTAAAGAGGCAGTTAAGAGAAGGGACTGAAGAAGAGCCATTAGAGGAGAGTGAAATTGGTCACTATATAATTGATGAAAAAAATAGAAATATTGATCTAACAGACGAAGGTTATATGTTAGTTGAGTCTCTCTTAGAGGATATGGATATATTATCTAGTTCTGGAAATCTCTATTCTGTATCAAATATAAAAATAATGAGGTTTGTTCAAGCTACATTAAGAGCAAATTTTTTATACAACAGAGATGTTCACTATCTTGTAAGAAATGGTGAAGTAGTTTTAATTGATGAGCATACAGGAAGAAGTATGCCAGGCAGGAGAGTATCTGAAGGTGTTCATCAAGCACTTGAATGTAAGGAAAATGTAACTATTCAGAGAGAATCACAAACTCTTGCATCTACTACTTTCCAGAACTTCTTTAGGCTTTTTGATACCTTATCTGGAATGACCGGTACTGCTGATACTGAGGCATTAGAATTCAATCAGATCTATGGTCTTAATGTTGTTGTAATACCAACAAATAAAAAAATGATCAGAGATGATCAGGATGATCTTGTTTTCCTTTCTAAAACTGCTAAGTATAAAGCTCTCATAAAAAAGATTGAGGAGCTAAGAGAAAGTCATGTTCCAGTTCTAGTTGGAACAGTTTCAGTTGAGTCCTCTGAAGAAGTTTCAAATCTTCTTAAGAAGAAAAATATTCCTCATCAGGTTTTAAATGCCAAACAGCACGAAAGAGAAGCAGAAGTAATTGCAAATGCGGGTAAGCCAGGAGTTGTTACGATCGCTACCAATATGGCAGGTCGTGGAACAGACATTGTCCTTGGAGGTAAAAAAGAGGACAACAAAGAATGGGAATCCAACCATCAGACAGTCTTAGATGCAGGCGGTCTATGTATCTTGGGTACTGAAAGGCATGAGTCAAGAAGAATAGATAATCAGCTTCGTGGACGTTCCGGAAGACAAGGAGATCCAGGTAGCTCTCAGTTTTTCCTATCTTTAGAAGATGATCTCTTAAGGCTTTTCATTACAGATAGTAGGAGAGCATTATTTGAGAGAATAGGAATGGGAGATGATCACATTGAGCACAAAATGCTTTCGCGCGGAATTGAGAATGCACAAAAGCGGATAGAAAACCGCAATTTTGATATTCGAAAAAACTTACTTGAGTATGACGATGTTGCAAATGATCAAAGGACTGCAATTTATGCTCTTAGAAATGATCTGCTTGAAGAGGATGATATTGAAGAAACAATTCAGGGACTAATTGAGGAAAGCTTTGAAAATTCAATATATTCCTTTATTCCATTTGAATCAGTTGAATCACAATGGAAAACTTCAGAACTTGATCAATTCCTAAAAGAGAGTTTTCAATTCAATAAAGAGTTTAAGCCCATCATAGAAAATGATAAGTCTTTAGGTGTTGAAGAAATTAAAAATATTATTATTTCAGAAGCTAAAGATATGTATAAATCAAAATTTGAACATATTGGCGAGCAAAGGAAGCTTTTAGAAAAACAAATCATGCTGCAGGTACTTGATGTCCACTGGAAGGAACATTTAGCAGAAATGGATCATCTTCGACAAAGTGTAGGTCTGAGAGCATATGCTCAAAAAAATCCTAAGAATGAATACAAAAGAGAAGCTTTTAATATGTTTGAGAACATGCTGGATGAAATAAATTCAGAAACTATAAGAATCTTATTCAATATTCAAATTGCTACTAAAGAAGAAATAGAAAAGATTGAAAAAGATAATCTTAAAAATGCTGAAAAAAATCTGGAGCTAAAAAAGAATGAGGAGCTATCTCAAGTCAGTCGAAGCCTTGACAACAAGCACAACCCTGAACAAGTTATAGCATCTGAAAAGATTGGAAGAAATGAGCTTGTTAAAATAACTAATGGTGAAGAAATAAAGGAGATGAAATACAAAAAAGCGAAAGCTTTAATTGATAGTGGCTCATGGCGAATTTGCTAAATGCAGGTTATATATTAATAACACAAAATATCCGAAGTAATATAGGTTTCACTTCTCAATGCCCTGAAATGAAAGAATATTTTAAAGGGATCAAAAAATTTTATAAAAGAAAAAAAATTAAGCCTGACTTTGTTATTGTTAGGCACACTGATTTAGTTCAAGATAATCAATATAAAAGTCTTGGAAGCGATAAACATTATGATAGGTTTTTATCTAATGTGAGTCACCTCTCTAGGCAAGCATTTGGCATAGAGGATCCTTTGGGCAAGAGAACTAAATCTGACCTTGTGATAATGAAGCACTGCAGTAATAAGCATGGTTTTAAGCCCTCTAGGCTTGAAAGCAAATACTATGCCAATTATCAAAATCTATATTCTGGAGTTCATCTCACAAGTCAAATGCTCAAGAAGGTATTCAACAGTAGGTGGTATCAAAAGAAAGTTAAAACTAAGTTAATAAATGGTGATGGCGGACTTGTTGGGGCATCTTGTCATAACAGAGAAGAATTGGAAATGGCATCTAAAATTAAAGTTGATTATTGTTTGTTGAGTCCTGTGAAGCACAAATTATCAGAACATCATCTTATTACAAAAGGAATGGGGTGGGAGAGTTTTCATGATCTTGCCAAGGATTTTGATTTCCCTATTTATGCTCTTGGTGGAATGCAATTTGAAGATTTGCAGACTGCTAAAGATTATGGAGCAGCCGGAATAGCTGGTGTAAGCATGTTTGTTCAGTCTTCATAGAAATCTTCTGACTGAATAGGCCTAGAGATCTTTTTTTCTTCATTAGCCCACTCACCCAAGTCAATGAGCTTACATTTTTTTGAGCAAAAAGGCCTATATTCATTGGAACTGTCAATGCTCACTTTTTTTTCACAATTTGGACAATTAATCATTGTTTGCAAGAGTTAAGTATTTTTTATGAATATCTTCTAGATTCATTAAAAACATATCTTTAGTATCATTATTTTTAACTACATCATTAGCGATCTTATTCCTATCCTCAGATGAAGCCTGAGACTGAATTATTTTTAAGATCTGCTCTTCATTGGAGTTATCTCTTTTTGAGGCTCTTTCTATTTGGATTTCTTTTTTGCAATCTATTGCCAAAACCCGGTCATAAAATGAAGAACTATTTGTCTCTGCTATAAGTGGAACAATAATAACCCTATATATACTATTTGAATTATTGATAAAGTTTGATATGCCATTTTGTACAATTGGATGAACTATTTCCTCTAGCTTATTTTTCATTTCTGGATTTTGAAAAATATATTTTCTAAGAGCTTTCCTATCTATTTCAGAGTTTTCATCTAGAAAAGTTTTTCCGAAAATATCTAAAAACTTTTTGTATCCCTCGCCTTCTATATCAAGAGCATTGTGAGCAAGATCATCAGCATCAATTACATCAATATTTTTACTTTTGAAAAAATCTCCAGCTAAGCTTTTGCCGGATCCAATTCCACCTGTTAAACCAATAAGCATCTCTAAATATCCAAGTACTCCCCCTTCCCATAAAGAAGAGGTTTAGTATTACTATTTTTTATCACTTCAACTACATCTCCAAAAAAAACACTATGAGATCCGTGACTGGTAATTTCTTTTATGGTGCATGATATTACAGATTGTGAGTTTTTTATGAAGCCTATATTGTTCTTAAAATCCCAAAAATCATTATCAAATCTCTTATCAGACAGTTCGTCTGTTCCGCAAAGATTTGATATTTCGGTTTGTGAAGAGGATAAAAAGCTAATATTGAAATTGGAATCTTTTTTTAAAGATGAATGAATGCTTGAGTCTTTATTTATGCAAACAAGAATAGAGGGTGGTTCAAATGATAATGATGTAACGGATGAAACTGTAATAGCATGATTTTCTTTAGTTTCATCGTTATATGTAGACACGACACATACAGGATAAACAAGCTCTCTCAGAGCTAGTCTGAACTCTTCTTTAATATTCATAGTTAGATTATGTGTACTTTTAATAATAAATCTAGCCTAAAACAAAAAAAGCTCTCAATTTCTTGAGAGCTTTTAAATCAAAAGCCTGACGATGTCCTACTCTCACACAGGGAAGCCCTGCACTACCATCGGCGCTAGTTCGTTTCACTTCTGAGTTCGAAATGGGATCAGGTGGGACCAAACTGCTATTGTCATCAGGCAAACTGGTATGCAATTTTTAAATCACTTAAGTTTATGTATTAAGTTACTTCGCATGTAAATCCTTCTTAAGGTTACATGATCAAGTCTCACGAGTTATTAGTACGAGTTAGCTCAACGCCTCACAACGCTTACACATCTCGCCTATCAACGTCATAGTCTATGACGACTCTTTAGGAAACCGAAGTTTCTGGGAAATTTAATCTTGGGAGAGGCTTCCCGCTTAGATGCTTTCAGCGGTTATCCTTTCCGAACATAGCTACCCGGCAATGCCACTGGCGTGACAACCGGAACACCAGAGGTTCGTCCAATCCGGTCCTCTCGTACTAGGATCAGCTTCCCTCAAATTTCCGACGCCCACAGCAGATAGGGACCGAACTGTCTCACGACGTTCTAAACCCAGCTCGCGTACCACTTTAAATGGCGAACAGCCATACCCTTGGGACCTGCTCCAGCCCCAGGATGTGATGAGCCGACATCGAGGTGCCAAACACCCCCGTCGATGTGAACTCTTGGGGGGTATCAGCCTGTTATCCCCGGCGTACCTTTTATCCGTTGAGCGATGGCCCTTCCATTCAGAACCACCGGATCACTAAGACCTAGTTTCCTACCTGCTCGATCCGTCGATCTCGCAGTCAAGCATCCTTCTGCCTTTATACTCTGCACACGATGTCCGACCGTGTTGAGGATACCTTCGTACTCCTCCGTTACTCTTTGGGAGGAGACCGCCCCAGTCAAACTACCCAGCACACACTGTCCTCAACCCAGATAATGGGCCTAAGTTAGAACCTCAATTTTACAAGGGTGGTATTTCAAGGACGACTCCACCAAAACTAGCGTTTTGGCTTCAAAGTCTCCCACCTATCCTACACAAATAAAGTCAAAGTCCAGTGTGAACCTGTAGTAAAGGTGCACGGGGTCTTTCCGTCTAGCTGCGGGTACACTGCATCTTAACAGCGATTTCAATTTCACTGAGTCTTGGGTGGAGACAGTGTGGCCATCGTTACGCCATTCGTGCAGGTCGGAACTTACCCGACAAGGAATTTCGCTACCTTAGGACCGTTATAGTTACGGCCGCCGTTTACCGGGGCTTCGATCAGAAGCTTCGCCGAAGCTAACTTCATCAATTAACCTTCCGGCACCGGGCAGGCGTCACACCCTATACGTCCTCTTACGAGTTTGCAGAGTGCTATGTTTTTAGTAAACAGTCGCAGCCACCTGGTATCTTCGACCATAATCAGCTCATAGAGCAAGTCTAATCACTAACTACGGCACACCTTCTCCCGAAGTTACGGTGTCATTTTGCCTAGTTCCTTCACCCAAGTTCTCTCAAACACCTTGGTATTCTCTACCTAACCACCTGTGTCGGTTTCGGGTACGGTTTCTTACAACCTGAAGCTTAGAGGTTTTTCCTGGAAGCATGGTATTAACTACTTCTTACCAATAGGTAATCGTCATCAGCCCTCGACCTTAACAATCCGGATTTACCTAAATTGTCAGTCTACAGCCTTAAACACGGACAACCAACGCCGTGATAGTCTAACCTTCTCCGTCACCCCATCGCAGTTGTAAAAAGTACAGGAATATTAACCTGTTTCCCATCGACTACGGCTTTCGCCCTCGCCTTAGGAGCCGACTCACCCTGCCTCGATTAGCGTTGGACAGGAACCCTTAGTTTTTCGGCGAAGAGGTTTTTCACCTCTTTGATCGTTACTCATGTCAACATTCGCACTTCTGATACCTCCAGTTCGCCTCACAGCTTACCTTCAGCGGCTTACAGAACGCTCATCTACCATCTTAAAAAGATCTGTAGCTTCGGTTTATGATTTAGCCCCGTTATATCTTCCACGCAGGCCGACTCGACTAGTGAGCTGTTACGCTTTCTTTAAAGGGTGGCTGCTTCTAAGCCAACCTCCTAGCTGTTTGTGCCTTCCCACATTGTTTCCCACTTAATCATAATTTGGGACCTTAGCTGACAGTCTGGGTTGTTTCCCTCTCGACTACGGACGTTAGCACCCGCAGTCTGTCTCCCATGCTCATACTCATTGGTATTCGGAGTTTGCATCGGTTTGGTAAGTCGGGATGACCCCCTAGCCGAAACAGTGCTCTACCCCCAATGGTAATACATGAGGCACTACCTAAATAGTTTTCGATGAGAACCAGCTATCTCCGGGTTTGATTAGCCTTTCACTCCTATCCACAGCTCATCCCCTCATTTTTCAACATAAGTGGGTTCGGGCCTCCAGTCAGTGTTACCTAACCTTCACCCTGGCCATGGATAGATCACCCGGTTTCGGGTCTAATTCCAGCAACTTGGCGCCCTATTAAGACTCGGTTTCCCTGCGCCTACCCTAAACGGTTAAGCTTGCTACTAAAATTAAGTCGTTGACCCATTATACAAAAGGTACGCAGTCACCCAACAAGTGGGCTCCTACTGCTTGTAAGCACAAGGTTTCAGGTTCTATTTCACTCCCCTCGCCGGGGTTCTTTTCGCCTTTCCCTCACGGTACTGGTTCACTATCGGTCAGCTGAGAGTATTTAGCCTTGGAGGATGGTCCCCCCATATTCAGTCAAGATTTCACGTGTCCCGACCTACTCGATTTCACTTTAAAAAACTTTTCGCATACAGGGCTATCACCTACTATGGCCATACTTTCCAGAATGTTTTGCTAAATTAATTAAAGCTTAAGGGCTGGTCCGCTTTCGCTCGCCGCTACTAACGGAATATCAATTGATTTCTTTTCCTCTAGGTACTTAGATGTTTCAGTTCCCTAGGTTTGCCTTCTATTCCTATGAATTCAGAATAGAATAATATACTTATGTATATTGGGTTTTCCCATTCGGACATCTCCGGATCGAAGCTTGTTTACCAGCTCCCCGAAGCTTATCGCAGGTTACTACGTCCTTCATCGCCTTCAGCTGCCAAGGCATCCGCCTTGTGCTCTTCCTTTACTTGATCATATAACCTTAAAAAGGTTATAGGTTTTTGAGAGTAACTTAATAAAATATATTAATTACTTTTAATTACTTGCAGTGATCTATGTGTAAAAAAACTTTTACACAAGAAAATTACATACCAAAGATCATACATATCATGTTCTTTAAATTTGGTTACTCGTGTGGGCCTCAAATACAAAATTATTTTAAGGAGGTGATCCAGCCACAGGTTCCCCTACGGCTACCTTGTTACGACTTCACCCCAGTCATGGATCACACCGTGGTAAGCGCCTTCCCGAAGGTTAGACTACCTACTTCTGGTGCAACACACTTCCATGGTGTGACGGGCGGTGTGTACAAGACCCGAGAACGTATTCACCGCGACATGCTGATTCGCGATTACTAGCGATTCCGACTTCATGCAGTCGAGTTGCAG
This sequence comes from Pseudomonadota bacterium, assembly GCA_028404565.1. Lineage (GTDB taxonomy): Bacteria > Pseudomonadota > Gammaproteobacteria > Magnimaribacterales > D2472 > CACNXK01. The sequence goes on from JAOOBR010000012.1 coordinate 29,260, forward strand.
ACTGCAATCCGGACTACGAGAAATTTTTTAGGATTAGCACCAGCTCACGCTTTAGCGTCCGTCTGTATTCCCCATTGTAGCACGTGTGTAGCCCTACTCGTAAGGGCCATGATGACTTGACGTCGTCCTCACCTTCCTCCGGTTTGTCACCGGCAGTCCCCTTATAGTTCCCGGCCGAACCGCTGGCAAATAAGGGTAAGGGTTGCGCTCGTTATGGGACTTAACCCAACATCTCACGACACGAGCTGACGACAGCCATGCAGCACCTGTATCTTGGCTCTAAAAGCACACTCTCATTACAAGAGCTTCCAAGTATGTCAAGAGTAGGTAAGGTTTTTCGCGTTGCATCGAATTAAACCACATGCTCCACCGCTTGTGCGGGTCCCCGTCAATTCATTTGAGTTTTAACCTTGCGGCCGTACTCCCCAGGCGGACAACTTAAAGCGTTAGCTGCGCCACTGAGAGATCTTGTCTCCCAACAGCTAGTTGTCATCGTTTACGGCGTGGACTACCAGGGTATCTAATCCTGTTCGCTACCCACGCTTTCGCACCTCAGTGTCAGTACAGAACCAGGAAGCTGCCTTCGCCATTGGTATTCTTCACAATATCTACGCATTCCACCGCTACACTGTGAATTCTACTTCCCTCTTTCGTACTCTAGTCATCTAGTTTTGGATGCAGTTCCTAGGTTGAGCCCAGGGCTTTCACATCCAACTTAAAAAACCACCTACGCGCGCTTTACGCCCAGTAATTCCGATTAACGCTTGGACCTTCCGTATTACCGCGGCTGCTGGCACGGAATTAGCCGGTCCTTATTCTGTAAGTAACGTCACGGATTGCAGGTATTAACTACAATCTTTTCCTCCTTACTTAAAGTGCTTTACAACCCGAAAGCCTTCTTCACACACGCGGTATGGCTGGATCAGGCTTGCGCCCATTGTCCAATATTCCCCACTGCTGCCTCCCGTAGGAGTCTGGGCCGTGTCTCAGTCCCAATGTGGCTGATCGTCCTCTCAGACCAGCTAAAGATCGTCGCCTTGGTGAGCCATTACCTCACCAACAAGCTAATCTTACGCAGGCTCATCTAATAGCGAGAGCATCAAAGCTAAGCCCTCTTTCTCCCTAAGGAGGTATACGGTATTAATCCGAGTTTCCCCGGGCTATCCCCTTCTACTAGGTAGATTCCTACGCGTTACTCACCCGTCCGCCGCTCTACTCGCACCCGAAGGTACTTTCTCGCACGACTTGCATGTGTTAAGCCTACCGCCAGCGTTCAATCTGAGCCATGATCAAACTCTT
>JAOOBR010000013.1 GCA_028404565.1 Pseudomonadota bacterium
TTGATCCTAGCTCAGAAAAACTGAAAACAGAATTTAATAAAGTTAAAAGAAGCTATATTCCAATTGGAGCCATCCAAAGGATTGATGAAGTGATTGAGTCAGGAGAAGCTAAAATTAAGAAAACATCCAGTCAGGTCAGTCCTTTTCCTCTCAACATTCAGCCCGCAAAAAAAACTGACTAAAATTCTTACTCTTCAAAAAGAAGTTTCTTGTAGTGCTTTAATTCATTAATTGAGTCCTTAATATCGTCTAAGGCTCTATGGTTACTATTTTTCTGATATGACTGCGCTTGATTCATCCATCTAACAATTAATTCTTTTACCGAAGAAACATCTATGTGCCTATAATGAAAGTAGTTCTCTAGCTCGGGCATATATTTGCTAAGAAATCTTCTGTCATGAGAAACAGTATTTCCGCACATAGGAGATTTTCCTGCTGGCACATATTTTGAGATAAAGTCTAAAGTCTCTAGCTCAGCTTCCTTGTCACTAATTATGCTCGTTTTAACTGCATCTATGAGACCAGATGAAGTATGTTGGTTTACATTCCATTCATCCATATTATCAAGCAACTCATTGCTTTGATGAATCGCTATGTTTGGGCCTTCGGCAATAATGTTTAAATCTGAATCAGTGATTATCGTAGCTATTTCAATTATCTTTTCTTTCTCAGGATCTAAGCCTGTCATTTCAAGGTCAACCCATATTAAGTTGTCATCGGATTTATTAGCTTTCATTTTTTGTAAAACTCTCTTAATAGTGTATTTTGTGCTCTATATGGAAAAAGTTCAAATTGGCAGAGTGGTTGAGTTTTACTCAAACTCATGCCTTGTAGAGATAAAAGAATTTAAAATCCCCTGCAAGACACCCAAAGATCAAGATATTGTCGTTGGTGATTTCGTTGAAATAGTTCCTCTCCAAGATAGCTTGGAAGTAAAAGGAAAGATCTTAAATAAAGTTCAAAGAAAAACATCACTGAAAAGATTCCATAGAGGTAAAAAGAAAGTTTTTGCAGCTAATGTTACAAATATTGCTATCTTGTTATCACCTGTACCACTTACTCCAAAAATATTTATTGATAAGTGGTTGGTACTCTCTGCTGCTGCAGGAATAGACCCATTAATAGTTGTAAACAAAATAGATTTAATTGGCGATGAGGAATTTAAAGAAGCTTGCAATATTTATGAGAGTCTTGGGATTAAGATGTTTAAAGTTTCAGGCAAATCAGGAGAAGGGTTGCCTGATATTGGAAGGTTTCTTGAAAATAAAACTACTATTTTTGTTGGGAAATCTGGCTCCGGCAAATCAACAATCTCTTCAAAGTTGCTTGGTATTAATTTAAAAACTAAAGAACTTAATAATTCTAAGGGTGTTCATACCACGTCGGTATCTTCCCTATATGTTAAAGATAAAATAGAAATCATAGATTCTCCTGGTGTCAGAGACATAGAAATTGAGAAATTTAGTCCAGATGAAGTCTTAAAAGGGTTTTTTGAAATTAGAGAAGCTGCATTGTCTTGTAAGTTCAAAAATTGTAATCATATAAATGATGTTGGCTGCAACGTTATTGATCAAGTATCAAAAGGCAATATTGCAGAAAGCAGATACAATAATTATATAAGTTTTACAAAAAATGAATAAAGACACCCACTTCGGTTTTGAAAAGGTTTCTACAGAGGAAAAACAAGAAAAAGTAAACTCGGTTTTTACCTCTGTTGCAGAAAATTATGATCTTATGAATGATGTCATGTCATTTGGACTTCATAGATTTTGGAAAAAAATAATGATTGAGCTTGCAGGGGTTAAGCCTGATAGTAAAGTTCTTGATCTTGCGGGAGGAACTGCCGATATTGCAAAAGAAATTCATCTTAACTTCCCAGATGCAGAAATCACAGTAGCTGATATAAATGCAGAGATGCTAGTTTACGGAAAGAAGAGATCAGTTGATGAAAACTTTTTCAAAAATACTTCCTTTTGTCAGCTAAACGGTGAACTACTCCCTTTTGGTGATAAGTATTTTGACACTACAACTATTGCCTTTGGATTAAGAAACTTTACTGATAAAGAAAAGGGTTTATCAGAAATGTATAGATGTCTTGCCAATAATGGAAAGTTGATAATCCTAGAGTTCTCTAAGCCTCAGAATGCTGCCTTCAGTAAAATATATGATTGGTATTCTTTCAATGTAATGCCGGTTATGGGAAGCTTATTTGCTAATGATTCTGATAGTTATAGATATCTAGCAGAATCAATTAGAATGCATCCTGATCAGGAAAAATTAAAAGAAAAAATACTTAAAGCTGGCTTTAGAGATTGCAAATTTTATAACTTGCTTAATGGAATAGTTGCCATTCATGTTGCAGAAAAGAATTAAATGACTATCATCAATCTTTTTTTAGGAGGGCTAAAGATAATTTCAAGAGTCCTATGGTTCAACTTAATTTTTTTAGATAAAGACTCAGAAAAATTTGGTAGCAAACTCAGACTAAGCCTTGAATCAATGGGTCCTATGTTCATAAAGTTTGGTCAACTTTTATCTACCAGAACGGATCTTTTATCTATTAATGTAGCCAAAGAGCTTCAAAAATTAACTGATCAATGTAAGCCTTTTAGTAGCGACAAGTCGAGAAAGATCATCGAATCTGAGCTTGGTGGACCAATTGAAGATTTCTTTCAAGATTTTGATGAGTCTCCTTTTGCGGCTGCTTCTCTTGCTCAAGTTCATAAGGCAACGCTTAAAGATAATTCAAAGAAGGTAGTTATAAAAATATTGAGGCCAGGTATAAGACGAGAAGTTGAAAGAAATGTGAGTCTCTTAAAGTCTTTTGCTTCTATCTTTTCAATAACTTTTAAAGATTCAGAAAGGCTTAAGCCGCTTGAGGTTGTGAGAGATTATGAGAAGACTATTATTAAAGAGTTGGACTTAAAATTGGAGGCTTCAAACACAAACCTTACTCGAAAAAACTTTAGTGGTTCAAAAATACTATATATTCCTGAAGTTTATTGGGATTTGTCTACCTCTAAGATGCTTATTTTAGAGGAAATTGAAGGAATTCCTTGTACTGATATAGATAAAATTGATGCAGCAGGGGTAGATAAGAAGAAATTGGCTGAAAATGGTGTCCAAATCTTCTTAGATCAGGTCTTTAGAGACAATTTCTTTCATGCAGATATGCATCCAGGAAATATATTTGTAGATAAGAGAAATACTGAAAATGCTGGTTATGTAGCAGTAGATTGCGCTATTTGTGGCTCATTAACGAATGAAGAAAGGTATACGCTTGCTAGAATGCTTCAAGCCGTTATTAAGGAACAGTATCATTCTCTTGCAAAACTCTTCATAAATGCAGGTTGGGTAGACAAAAATTCAAATATTAGTGATTTGGAAAATACATTGAGAGCTTGTTGTGAGCCAATTCTTGAAAAACCACTCTCTGAAATAGAGTTTGGCAAACTTCTACTATATTTATTTGAAAGTACCAGAGAGTATGGTTTATCCATACAGCCATCTTTAGTTTTGTTACAAAAAACCTTAATTCATATCGAAGGAATGGGTAGGCAAATTTATCCTGCTTTAGATTTCTGGGGTATAGCTGAACCGTATTTAGAAAACTGGATAAGTGAACAATTTAATCCTACAAAACTCAAAAACTATATCTTTGAAAATAAAGAAGAGATCTTGGAAAGCATCAAAGATACGCCGGGAATGTTTTTTGAAGTTGTTGATGAAATCAGAAATATTAATATTTCATCTAATAGAAACAATGACCTCATGGTTGAGTTAGATAAAAGAATTAAAAAATTAAAAAACATTTCATACTTCTTGATTGGCTTATTAGGAGTAACAATTATTTTCTTGTACTTAAATTGATTTATATTTATTTTCAAAAAGGTTAAGATAAAAGTATGTTTTCAGGTCCATGGGAAATACTTTTAATTCTTGCAATTGCCTTGCTACTTTTTGGTAGCAAAAAAATCCGAACTTTGGGTTCTGATCTAGGTGCTGGGTTAAAAGGTTTTAAGAAATCCATGAAAGATGATAGTGAAGACGATCAACAAAATAATAATTAATTAATCGCAACTTGTTTCAAATAGGCTTCCCTGAATTACTAACACTGCTTGTTCTGACGCTCTTGCTTGTAGGGCCAAAAAGATTACCTGAGGTTACAAAGTTCTTTATTCAAATTTGGTCAAAACTTAGATCCCAATATGAAAATATTTCTAATGAAATAAATAATGAAATTGGGACAGAAGAAATCAAAAAAGATATTTTTAATGATATGAAATTACAAGAACTTGAACTAGAGGAAAGTGAGGATAATGATGGAGGAAAATAATCTAATCGGTCACTTATCTGAACTTCGTAATCGCTTAATCAAGGCTCTAATTTTCTGTTTGGTTTTATTAGTTTTCATGTTCCCGTTTGCTGATGATATTTATGTCTTATTCTCAAAACCTCTCATAGAATCTTTGCCTGAATCTTCTGATTTAATTGCCATTGGTGTAGGGTCACCATTTATTGTTCCAATTAAATTAATATTATCAATAAGTATCCTTATATCAATACCTTATATCATTTATCAGATATGGTCATTTGCAAAGCCTGGCCTTCTAGATGGTGAAAAAAAGCTAATGCTTCCTTTTGCAATAAGCTCTTTTATACTGTTTTATTTAGGAGCTATCTTTGCGTTTTATATTGTTGTTCCCATCCTGATAAATTTCTTTATAAACACAGCCCCTGAATCTGTGAAGATAATGACGGACATAAGCCAGTTTTTTAATTTTGCCATCAAAATAATTATTGGTTTTGGTATCGCTTTTCAGGTTCCGATCTTTACAATTATTTCAGTAAGGCTTGGTATATTTACAAAAAAAACTTTAAGAAAATCTCGTCCATATTTCATAATCTTATTTTTTATCATTGGTATGTTTTTAACGCCGCCTGATATCTTGTCTCAAATTTTTTTAGCGCTGCCTATGTGGATGTTGTTTGAGCTTGGTATTATTATCTCTAAAGATAAAGATTAAGACCTAATCTGCTTTTCCAATATTTTTTTTACGCGACCCGATATCTTTTCTCTGATTTTTTTGACACTGCCTATGTGGATGTTGTTTGAGCTTGGTATTATTATTTCTGGGGATAAAAATTAAAGACCTAATCTTCCCTTCCAATCTTTAGATGATTCAGTTTTTTCTTCGAGAATCCTCTCAACCATTTCTTCACAATTATCTGTAATAATTAATTCATCAAGATTTGCCTGAGTTATAAATCCTTCGCCAACAGCTTTTTCAAACCATGCAATTAGGTGGTCATAATATCCATCTGTATTTAATAACCCGACTGGTTTATTAATTATGCCGAGTTGGTTGCTTGCTAAAATTTCTGCTAGCTCATCTAGTGAACCAACTCCTCCTGGCAGTACGAGAAAAGCATCAGATCTTTTCATAAATTCGTCCTTTCTTTCTAGTAGTGAATGAGTAACTACTAAGTCATCAATTCTTGGATTTGTAAGCTCAAGGTTATGGAGAGATTCCATGGTTATGCCGGTGACTTTTGAATTATTATCTTTTGCCTCATCAGAGATAATTTTCATAATGCCAACATTGCCTCCACCAAAAACAACATCTACTCCTTTTTTTGAAAGTAACGCCGTTATCTTTTTAGCCTCCAATGCATAGTTAGGATTCGTACCCTCATGTGCTCCACAAAAAATTGAAATATTTTTTACCATTTTTACGTCCTAAAATTAAAAGTTATTGGGCCTTTATTTGTTAAGGTTATATTCATTATCTCACCAAACTTACCTGTTTGAACATTTAAGGATGAGTCTTTAAAAATCTGAACAAATTGATCATATATTTCTTTTGCTTTGTTTGGTTTAGCTGCTTTGTGAAAGCTTGGTTTGTTGCCTTTATTCGTAATTGCAGCAAGGGTAAATTGACTTATTATCATCACATCTTCTTCTAACTCCCTCAAACTTGCAGACATTGTGCCTCTATCTCCTTCTAAAATGCAAAAATTTAATATTTTATCTGACATTTTTATTGCTTGCTTAGGATCGTCACCTCTTTCGACACACAAAAGTATTAATACTCCTTCTCCAATTTCAGAATAGATGCTGTTGTTTATCTCAACTTTTGCTTCTGAAACTCTTTGAACGGTAGCAATCACTCGTTATCTATCTTCAAGTTTGATATCCCATTGGCCAAGCGCTGCCAGTTTATTCATTTCAGCTCTGTGAGATAGCTCATCTTGAGCTATGAAAAGGTTTTCACTTTTTCCTGACCAGGCTTTCAAAGCGCTTTGCTGAAGAGCTCGCCCATATGAGAAGCTAAGTTTCCATGGGAACTCGCCTATTTTATTCATTTCATTTAAATGCGCGGTCGCTTCAAGCTCTGTTTGCCCTCCTGATAAAAAAGCAACTCCGGGAAGATCTGAAGGAATATTCTCTTTAAGGCACCTTACTGTCATTTCAGCCACTTCTCTGATTGCTACTTTTTCAGATAGCGAGCCTGGAGTAACCATGCTTGGTTTAAGTATGATCCCTTTTATGTTTACACCATTATTTTCTAGAGCATCAAATAGAGCTTGAAAAGATCTTGCGCAAGCATCAAAAGAAAGATCAATAGAGTGGTCACCATCCATTAAAACTTCAGGTTCAACTATTGGCACCATGTTATTAGATTGAGCAATTGCAGCATAATCTGCTAATGCTTTGGCGTTTGCATTAATACAATCATCAGATGGTATGCTATCTCCGATTTTTATTACTGCACGCCACTTTGTAAATTTTGCTCCTAAAGAATCATATTCGGAACATCTTTCATCGAGCCCATCCAATCCTTGAGTCACTACTTCATCTGATCCATCAACCAGAGGTACTAAGCCTTTATCAACCTTAATGCCGGGAAGGGCACCTGAATTACTGATTAATTGTTTAAGGGGAGTGCCATCTTTGGCATCCTGCCTCAGAGTTTCATCAAATAAAATTACTCCCCCGATATTACCTTTCATACCTTTTGATCTAAAAAGCATCTCTCTATAATCTCTTCTATTATTCTCAGAATTTTCTACTTCAATAGAATCAAATCTTTTGCCGCATGTTGGATTACTTTCATCTGCGGCAAGAATTCCTTTACCGTCTGAAACTATATAATTCGCAATTTCTTCTAATGACATTTTTAGCCTCCTAAAGCCTCAATTGACGGGAGTAATTTGCCTTCCATATATTCTAAAAAAGCTCCTCCACCTGTTGAACAGTATGATACCTCATCTTTATTAATAAATTTATTTATAGCAGCTATAGTTTCTCCACCTCCAGCAAGTGAAAAAGCCTCAGACCCTGCAATAGTTTTAGCTAATTGATGTGTGCCTTTTTGAAAAGGCTCTTTTTCAAAAACTCCTATTGGTCCATTCCATAAAATAGTTTTTGAGTTCTTAAGGATTTCTGACATATTGCTAGTTAAATTAATATCAAAAATCTTATCCGAGCCACTAACAGAGTCTATATTTTTAGTAGTTGAGGAATTACTATCAATTGAATCAGCAACAACTACTTTATTTGGTAATATTATTTTGCCGGAATTAAAAAGCTCTTTAGCAATTTCAATCATGTCATTTTCTACCAAAGACTCTCCAACATCGAAGCCCTGAGATTTCAGAAAGGTATTAGCAATACCGCCACCAACAACAATGAAATCTGCTTTTGAGTTTAAATGAGCTATAAGTTCAAGCTTTGTTGAAATCTTTGAACCTGCTATTACAGCAGTGAATGGGTTTTCAATAGAGGTTAAAGCTTTATCAAGTGAATTAATCTCTTTCTCTAAGAGAAGTCCAGCACATGAAAACTTTGCTTGTTGAATAGCTGAGTGTGTGGAAGCCTGTTTACGGTGAGCAGTACCAAAAGCATCAAATATATAAACATCTCCTTTATTTGCTAGCTGATTGCCTAGCTTTTCATTATTGTCTTTCTCACCGATAAGGAATCTTAAATTTTCTAATAGTTGTATTTGAGTTGTATTAAAAATATCGTTGCTGTCTAGGGAATCAATAAGATCAATTTCATGATTTAAGATTTCAGATAATTTTTTAGCGACCGGAGACATTGAGAAATCTTGATCAAACTTTCCTTCCTCGGGTCTGCCAAGATGTGATGTTAAAAGGACTTTACAATTTTTATCTATGAGATATTTTATTGTAGGTACTGAAGAAATTATTCTGGTTGAATCTATAATTTGCTTGTCTTGAATAGGAACATTTAAATCTAATCTCACAACCACATTCTTATTACTAAGATCCTGGTCTTTAAGTAATCTCATTTATTTAAAAGTTTTTTTGCCTTTGAAACAATATTCTCTGCTGTAAAGCCGAACTCCTCAAAGAGCATTTTTGCAGGTGCAGACTCCCCAAATGTTGTCATACCAATTACAAGATCATCTCTTCCTAAAATCCTATACCATGAGTTTGGGTGGGCAGCCTCAACAACAATGGATGGCAAATCTTTTTGGATCACTTTATTTTGATATTCTAAATCTGCCTCAAGAAATCTGTCTAAACATGGCATCGAAACCACATTTACCTTTATACCAGACTGATCAAGATCTTTAGCTGCTTGAATGGCTAATTGCAGTTCGCTTCCAGAGGATATAATGTTTAGCTCTGCATCTTCGTCCTTTTGAACTAAATATCCTCCCTTAGAGATATTACTAATCTTGTCCTCACTCATTTTGACCTGCGGAAGACCTTGTCTGCTGAGGATAAGACAGCTTGGAGATTTTGATAAAATTGACTCTTTCCATGCTACTGCTGTTTCTTTAAGATCAGCTGGCCTCCAATTGTATAAGTTTGGCGTTGCTCTGAGAGTAACCAAATGTTCGATTGGTTGATGTGTTGGACCATCCTCACCTAAGCCGATTGAATCATGAGTAAAGACATATATATTTGGCAGACTCATCATTGCAGATAAGCGCACCGCATTTCTTGCATAATCCATAAAAACTAGGAAGGTTCCTCCATATGGCCTAATGCCGCCATGAAGACTCATTCCATTCATGATAGTAACCATGCCGAACTCTCTTACACCATAGTAAATATGTGAACCGCTAGGATTGTCGGGAGTAAGTTCAGTATTATGTTTAGAGAAAGTATTATTAGATCCTGTTAAATCGGCAGAACCACCAATTAGCTCAGGTAAGTTAGCACAAAAATGATCAAGACAAATTTGAGATGCTTTTCTAGTTGCGATCGGATCTTCTTGTATTAAACAATCTCTTAAAAAGTCATCGAATCTTTCATTAAATTCATGAGTCATCTCTGAATTAAATCTTCTCTCCAGTTCATTGGATTCCTCTGGATATTTTTGTTTATAAATTTCCAGAAGATCTTCCCAGGCTTTCTCTTTTTTGGCGCCCTCATCTTTTGCATTCCAGGCATCGTAAATATCTTCAGGTATTTCAAAAGGGGCATGCTCCCAATTAAGTTCTTTCCTGGTTATTTCAATTTCGTCGTCGCCTAATGGACTTCCGTGAACTCCAGCAGTTCCTGATTTATTTGGCGAGCCAAAACCAATAGTTGTCTTACAGCAAATCATTGATGGTCTTTCAGTTTCTTTCTTAGCTTCTTCAGTGGCTTTATTAATTTCATCTATATCATGGCCATCAATTTCAACTACATGCCACCCATAACTTTCAAACCTTTGTTTTGTATTATCGGTAAACCATAGATCAATTTCTCCATCTATGGATATTCCATTTTGATCATAAAAACATATGAGTTTTCCGAGTTTATGTGTTCCTGCAAAAGAGCAAACCTCATGAGAAATACCTTCCATTAGGCAGCCATCGCCAAGAAAAGCATAAGTAAAATGGTCTATTATTTTTATATCTTCTTTATTAAATGTTGCAGCAAGATTCTTTTCAGCTAAAGCCATTCCAACGGCATTCCCAATTCCTTGTCCAAGTGGTCCAGTGGTTGTTTCAACTCCAATATCGATATCATACTCTGGGTGGCCAGGTGTTTTTGATTTAAGTTTTCTGAAGTCTTTTAAGTCATTGATGTTAAGGTCATATCCTGTTAGATGTAAAAGACTATAAAGCAACATCGAACCATGGCCATTTGAAAGAACAAACCTGTCTCTATCAACCCATTTAGGATTAGAAGGATTATGCTTTAAGTTATTTTTCCAGAGAGATACGGCTATATCAGCCATGCCCATTGGCATGCCGGGGTGTCCACTTTTTGCTGCTTGCACAGCATCAATAGAGAGAAAGCGAATTGCATTTGCTAGCTTATGATTTTCCAATTTCTAGATATCCTCGAATAGTGTAATCATAATATGAAGTTGAGGGTATTTATATATATAAATAGCATTAAATTGCTTTAATTTAGGCATGCTTATAAAATACACATATAAATAGAGATTTCAGTTTCTTGCAAGCTTAATCTGCTAAGAAACAAGGATAAATTATGAGTTATATATTTACATCTGAATCTGTTTCAGAGGGGCATCCTGACAAAGTTTGTGATCAAATTTCTGATGCTATTCTTGATTCTTATCTTGCACAAGATCCAAATAGTAGAGTTGCTTGTGAAACACTTATTAAAAATAATACAGTGATTGTTGCTGGCGAAATCACATCCAGTGGCACGCCAAATATAGAAGAGGTAATAAGAAATACCGTTAATGAAATTGGTTATAACCATGATGATTTAGGTTTCAATGGAAATAACTGTGAAATCCAAAACCTTATTTCGAAACAATCACCAGATATTGCTCAAGGTGTTAATGAGGGTGAGGGTGAAGACTTAGATCAAGGCGCTGGTGACCAAGGGCTTATGTTTGGATATGCATGTTCTGAAACTCCAGTTCTAATGCCTGCCCCAATTAATTTATCCCATGAGCTCGTCTTAAAACAATCCGAAGTAAGAAAGAATGGTGAACTAAGCTGGCTTAGACCAGATGCTAAAAGTCAAGTTAGTGTTGTTTATAAAGATGATAGAAAAACTGTAGATTATGTTTCTGCTATTGTTTTATCAACTCAACATGATGAAGATATTTCTCAAGATGAAATTAAAGCAAAAGTACGTGAGAAAATTATTAATCCGATAATTCCAACTGAATGGATTAAAGAGGATACAAAAATATATATAAATCCAACTGGTAAGTTTGTAATTGGCGGTCCTGTCGGTGATTGTGGCCTAACTGGAAGAAAGATTATCGTCGATACTTATGGAGGAATGGCAAGACATGGTGGTGGTGCATTTTCAGGAAAAGACCCATCAAAGGTAGACAGGTCTGCTGCTTATGCTTGCAGATATGTTGCAAAAAATATTGTTGCTGCTGGCCTTGCTGAAAGATGTGAAGTACAAGTTTCTTATGCGATAGGTATTGCTGAACCGACATCAATTACTGTTGATACTCTTGGAACAGGTAGCTTGTCTGAAAATGAGATTTCACAGATTGTAAGAGACAATTTTGACCTAAGACCAAAGAACCTAATCAATCTTCTTGATTTAAAGAGGCCAATATATAAAAATACGGCTTCCTATGGGCATTTTGGTAGGGAAAATAAAGATTTTTCATGGGAAAATACTGATATCTCAAGCCAAATTAAATAACTAAAAAAGGAACTATTATGAGTAATGACTTCAAAGTAGCTGATATCGAACTTGCTAATTTTGGAAGAAGAGAAATTTCTCTTGCTGAAAATGAAATGCCTGCACTGATGGCACTAAGGGAAAAATACAAAGCTGAGCAACCTCTTGCTGGCGCAAAGATTATGGGCTGTATTCATATGACTATCCAAACCGCAGTATTGATGGAAACATTAGTTGATCTTGGAGCTGAGCTTCGATGGTCAGGATGTAATATTTTTTCAACTCAAGATCATGCTGCTGCAGCTATGGCAAAAGCTGGTATCCCAGTTTTTGCTTGGAAAGGACAAACCGACGAAGAATTTGATTGGTGTATTGAGCAAACAATCCTAAAAGATGGGAAGCCGTGGGATGCGAACATGATCTTAGATGATGGAGGAGATCTTACTCATATGGTTCATACAAGATTTGCAGAAATGCTTGAAACAATCCATGGAATATCGGAGGAAACTACTACAGGAGTTCATAGACTCAAAGCAATGCTTGAAAAAGGTGAGCTTAAGGTTCCAGCTATTAATGTAAATGATTCTGTCACAAAGGCAAAAAATGATAATAAGTATGGTTGTAGACATAGTCTTAATGACGGAATAAAACGAGGAACTGATATGCTCCTTTCAGGTAAAAAAGCACTTGTCATTGGCTATGGTGACGTTGGAAAAGGATCAGCAGCAAGTCTTGCTCAAGAAGGAATGGTAGTTAGAGTTACTGAGTCTGATCCAATATGTGCTATGCAAGCTTGTATGGATGGCTTTTCAGTAGTTTCATGTTATTCCAATGGAAAAGTAACAGGAAATACAGATGATATTAATAAGGATTTAATGCAAGATACTGATGTATTGGTTACCACAACGGGTAATGTAAATGTCTGTGATTCAGCAATGCTTTCAACACTTAAGGATGGGGCTGTTGTATGTAACATTGGCCATTTTGATACTGAAATAGATACAAAATATATGCAGGAAAAATGGTATTGGGAAGAAGTAAAACCACAAGTTCATAGAATATTCAGAGATTGTTCGCCTGATCAGGAGCCTGACTTATCAAGCAAGAATTATCTTATACTTTTAGCCGAAGGAAGATTGGTGAACCTTGGAAATGCCACGGGTCATCCAAGCAGAATTATGGATGGCTCATTTGCTAACCAAGTTCTTGCCCAAATGCATCTCTACTCAGCTGGTTTTGCAAATGTAAATGATGAAGATAAAAAGAAAGAATTAATTCAAGTAGAGGTCCTTCCTAAAAAACTTGATGAGGAAGTTGCCTCTCTTATGGTTCAAGGTTTTGGTGGTGTTGTTACAAAGCTTACTGAAGAGCAAGCTGACTACATAAATGTCCCGCAAGATGGTCCTTTCAAAGAAGATTCTTATAAGTACTAGAGGATAAATGCTTATGTCCTAAAATTGCTTATAATAAATTATGAGCAATAAAATAAATGATAAGGATGTTGAACTTTATCTTTTAAGAAATACTGATTTTTTTCTTACAAGAGAGTCAATAGTTAGTGAGCTTAATTTTAAACACTCGCCTGGAAAAGCTGAATCTTTGCTAGAGAGACAGGTAAGGAAACTTAGAAGTGAACAAAAAGATCTTCTGGATAGCCTCTCCGTTTTCTTATCGAATGCTTCTGAAAATGAAGACTTATTTTCAAAATCAAAAGCCTTAGTTTTAAAAGTAGTAACTGCAGAAGATGAAGATATATTAATTGAATTAATGTCTAAAAGTTTAAAAAAAATATTTGATGTTGATGCAGCCTATTTAAAATTTTTTACTAATAGTGAAATGAGCAGTCTTGAGGAAAGTACTGGAATGACTTTTTCTGCAGGTGAAACAAAACACGGTAGTTTTGCTACTGAAAAAATTCAAATCCTTTTCGGGGATGATTCTATTAAGTCAGTTGTATTAAGCGTTTTTAAAAATAAGAATAAAATTGGGTTGCTGCTTATTGGCTCGAAAGACAAGACTAGATATCTAGGAGATGAGGATACAACTTTTATTGAGTTTATTAGAGATATAGCAGAAGCTAAACTAAAGACTTTTCCAGCTTAATGTCTAAAAAATTCTTCATTGATAATCTTATTGATGACTATTTAGTTTTTTTAAAAGATATTAAAAATCTTTCAGATAATTCCATAAAAGCCTACAAAAGGGACATTTTGAAATTTAGGAACTTTCTTATATCTAACAAAATTAGTAAATTAAATGATATATCTGAAGAAATATGCAATTCATGGATAGGCTCTCTCTATTCTATGAATATCGGTGCAAGAAGCATTCAGCGACACCTGTCTTCTATTAAAGGTTTTTTTAAATATCTTCAAAAAAATCATCGAATTAATCAGTCCCCATTTGAGCTTATCTCGGGACCAAAGATGGAAAAGAAACTTCCTGAGACTTTGACACCTGAACAAATTAATAGATTGTTAGATTTTAAGCCTACCTCATTTATAGAAATAAGGGACTTAGCGATAATAGAATTAATGTATTCCTCAGGATTAAGGGTTTCTGAAACAGTTAATGTAAATATCCATGATTTTGAGGAAGGTAAGGATTTTTTAAGAGTCGTTGGTAAAGGATTGAAGACTCGGTTGGTTCCTTTGGGAAGATTTGCCGTTAGTGCGATTGATAACTGGTTAGAAGAAAGAAAGAAAATAACTAATAAAGATGGAGCGCTATTCGTTAATAAAACTGGGAGCAGACTAA
This sequence comes from Pseudomonadota bacterium, assembly GCA_028404565.1. Taxonomy (GTDB): domain Bacteria; phylum Pseudomonadota; class Gammaproteobacteria; order Magnimaribacterales; family D2472; genus CACNXK01. The sequence continues at coordinate 14,353 of JAOOBR010000013.1, forward strand.
CAACGCGTAGTATCCAACTTCGCTTAAAAAAACTCGCAATAAAGCAAGGGCTACCTCCTATTAATCCACATATGCTTAGGCATAGCTTTGCAACCCACATGCTTGAATCATCTGGAGATCTAAGGTCAATACAAGAACTATTAGGTCACAGTTCTTTATCAACCACCCAAATATATACAAACTTAGATTATCAACATCTTGTTAAGATTTATGATAAGTCACACCCAAGAGCAAAAAAATAAACATGAGTGAAAAAATTAAAGCCATAACTTTTGACCTTGATGATACATTCTGGGATGTAAAACCAGTATTAATAAATGCTGAGATGAAAACCAGAAAATTTATAGAGGACAAGATTGGAAAATTAGAGTGGGGGTCATGGGAAGAATTCAAACTAATAAGAGAAAGGCTTATTATTGAAGATGCTTCATACGAATTCGATGTTGGGAAACTCAGAAAAAAATTATTATTATTGAAAATACAGGAGCGTGTATCTGATGAAGAAACTGCAAATGAGCTATCAGAAAGTGCTTTTCAATTATTTTTTCAGGAAAGAAATAAAGTAGAGTTTTTCCCATCTGTTTTGGATGAAATTGAGAAACTTTCTCAAATATATAAGTTGGGATGTCTAACAAATGGTAATGCCAATATTGAAATAATTGGTATTAGTAAGTTTTTTAAATTTAATATTTCTTCAAAAGATGTAAGTGCAAACAAGCCAAGTGAAAATCACTTCCATAAAGCAGTTGAGCTATTAGGGGTCAGAAAGGAAGAATTGTTACATATCGGTGATCACAAAATTAATGATATGCACGGAGCAATTAGTTATGGTGTTCGGGTTCTTTGGTTTAATCCAAATAAAGAAATTTGGGATCTTGAGGATGTAGAAAAACCTCCAGAATTTAGCACATGGCAAGGGCTAACAGAAAAAATTGATTGTATTTACAGTTGATTTAGATAGCCTTGAAGTCTGTCATTATTCATTAAGAAATTCGCACTATAGCTCGAAGCTGCAGTTCTAATCTCTTCCATATTGACAGCCTCGCCAACTTGAATAACTCCAACCATTGCCATAATAAGATGAGGATCACATTGGTAGACATATACACCTTCAGTATCCAAGGTAACACTTATATCCTGACTCAATTGGCTAGCCCAACTAGCTGCACCAGCTGGCACCATACCATCAACAGATACAGAGTTATGTGCTGCATCTGTAGCTTTAAAGTGAATGGTGTCACCAACAGAAACCTTTATAACAGCTGGTTCAAAAATCATTTGTCCGCCTTCGCCTGAGTTAAGCATTTTTACAATATGTTCTGAGCCTTCAGACAACTCTACTTTTACAACATCTTCTGCAGCAGTTTCTTCCATCATTGAAGGAATCTCGATATCTAAAGTTTGACCTTCTTCACATTTCTGGGTTGGGCAGGTTATTCTTTCAATTACTTGATCTTCGTATTTCTTGCCAGCAAAAGCTAAAGATGTAAGGAAGAATAAGGAAAGGAAAAAAGTATGTTTCATTATTTAGGACTCCGATTTTTGCATTTCAACTAAATAGTCAACCGTTTGCAGTGCTGTATCTCTAGCAGCTACTTTGTATTTACCATCGACAATTATCATAGGTACTGAATCAACTCTAAGTTGTTTGGTTAGCTCAACAGCTCTATTTACTCTTTGTTTAACACCAAAAGAATTTAAATACTTTGATAAATCTGAAGAAGGAACACCAACTTTTCCAAAAAACCTTGTCACAGCCTGTTCACTGGATAATATATTTCTCTCATTGTGCATTGTTGAAAATACTGCTGCGTGTAGGTCTTGTTCAGAGCCAATAGACTCAATTGTATAAAACATAGCAGCATGAAGACGGTGCACTGGACCCCATGTAACTGGCATCTTTTTAAAGCTCACATATTCTGGAGTTGTTTTATTCCAGGCTTTAATTTTCGATTCCATTGCATAACAATGACCACATCCGTACCAAAAGATTTCAAGAACTTCTACTTTCCCATCTTGTTTGGTGGGCAAAGGGTTTTCAAGCAAGCTGTAGTCTCTTCCAAGCACAGGCTCAAATGAGTATGCAAGTCCGCTAGTTACAAGTAATAATGAAAGCAGTATTTTTTTCATGATTTTGTATCTTTAATAAATATTTTATGAATATACGAAATATTTTAGAAACGGTATTATAAACCTAAGAGAGGCTCAAACAAACAGAAAAATGCAAAACATTTTCACTAAAACTACCTTCATGCAAGGTGTATTAAATATAAAGAAAGCTCCGCCAGATGAAGGTTTTGAGTTTGTTTTAGCAGGGAGATCGAATGCAGGAAAATCAAGTGCTCTGAACTGTTTGGCAAAAAACAAAAAGTTAGCAAGAACGAGCAAAACACCAGGGAGAACTACAGAAATTAATTTTTTTAAAGTCTCTGACGAAATCAAGCTTGTTGATTTACCAGGATATGGATTTTCTAAAATGTCCGTTGATAAAAAAAAGAACCTGGATACTTTGCTGGATAATTATTTTTCATCAAGGCAATCGTTGTGTGCTGCCATTATTTTTATGGATATAAGACATCCTCTAAAAAATAGCGATATTCAAATGATGGAGTTCTGTCATAAATATGAAGTCCCATTTATACCTGTTTTAACTAAAAGCGATAAACTAAATAGCTCTGCAATTTCTAGATCTATTAAGGATGTTGAAAAAAAGCTTAATTCTAAGTCTGTCATTGTAACGTCATCAAAAGATGATGAGGGTTTTGACAAGCTTTCAAAGAAAATACTAGAATTTGTAGAATAATGCTGGAATATCAGAAACAAGAATGTGATTTAACTCTTCAAGAGGGCCTAGAGCGCTATTACAAATCATTTCCTGAATCTACAGAAATACTTGAAGATAGTAAAGAGACCGGCACTCTCCTTAGAGATCATGACTGTACACATGTAATCTTTGGTTTAGACATATCTATTGAACAAGAAGCCATTCTTGATAGTTGGGTTCTTTGGGGAAGTAAGTGGAAGCTTAGCTACCTCCTTTCATACCAAAATCTTCCGCAGCTAAAGCAACTTTATAAAGACTTGTATAAAGAGTTTGGTGTTTTGGGTTTTATAAAAATATATTGGAAGATTGGAGGTATTAAACGCAAGGTTATATATAGAGCTTTAAGAATGAAGAAAAAATGGCCCTTCAAGATGCCTGAAGATTATCTTTCAATGAAAATTAGTGATCTTAGAGAAATGCATGGAATTAAAATCTTACTTCCTGAGGAAATGCAATATATTCCAGTTGAAAGAACAGCTTAACTAGTGCGCCTCATTCCAGTTTGAGCCAACAGCTGCTTCAGCAATCAAAGGTATTTTTAGTTCTACGGTTTGCTCCATAGTTTCTTTCATTTTCTCCATCACTAAGTCAGCGTTTTCTTTTGGGCATTCAAACACTAGTTCGTCATGAACCTGCATTATCATTTTTACATCAGGCATTTCATTTAAAATAAGTTTATCGATATCAAGCATTGCCTTTTTAATTATGTCTGCTGCAGATCCTTGTAGTGGAGCATTAATAGCTGCTCTCTCTGCAGCCTGTCTTCTTAACCCATTTGCGGCATTTATTTCGTTAAGATAAAGACGTCTTCCCATAATGGTCTCAACAAACATATCTTCCTTCGCTTTGGCTTTAATATTATCCATGTAATCTCTTACCCCGGTATATCTTGCAAAATAAGTATCTAAATATGCTTGCGCTTCAGCTCTTGTAATTCCCAGCTGTCTTGTGAGTCCAAAAGCAGACATGCCGTACATTAAACCAAAATTTATAGCTTTGGCGCTCCTTCTTTGATCTTTATTTACCTCTTCAATTGCTACGCTAAAAACCTCTGCAGCGGTTGAAGAATGAACATCAATATTATTATTAAAAGCATTTGTGAGGTTTTTATCTTCTGACAAATGAGCCATTATCCTTAGCTCTATTTGAGAATAATCAGCAGAAATAAGTGTGTTACCTTTTTCAGGAACAAAAGCTTCTCTTATTCTCCTGCCTTCAGCGGTTTTAATAGGAATATTTTGTAAGTTAGGTTCTGTAGACGAAAGTCTTCCTGTTGACGTTACGGCTTGTTGATATGAGGTGTGAATCCTTTGTGTTTTAGGATTCTCAATATTTATTAAGCTATCTGTATAAGTAGATTTTAGTTTTGCCAATGTTCTATATTGTAGAATTATCTTTGGTAGTTCATATTCCTCTGATAGCCTTTGAAGTGTCTCTTCATTGGTAGATGGTTGTCCTTTAGGTGTTTTTCTCAATACTGGTAATCCCTGCTTTTCATATAAAATTTCTAAGAGTTGTTTTGGGGAATCAAGATTAAATTCCTCTCCAGCTATTTTGAAAGCTTGGGCAGATAAGTCAGCAATCTTGTCGCCAAGCTCTTTGGAATGATTTCCAAGTTTTTTCTTGTCTATTTTTGCTCCATTTTGCTCTACTCTTGAAAGTACATGCACAAGAGGATATTCAATTTCTTTTAATAGTTTCTCTTGAATTGGTTTCTCTTTTAATAACGCAGATAAAGTATTAAAAAGTCTTAGCGTTACATCAGCATCCTCAGCTGCATAATCTGTTGCAACATCAATTTGTACCTCTGCAAAACTAATTTGCTTTGAGGCAGTCCCTGTTACATCAGTATATTTTGTAGTTGTGTAGTTAAGATAATAATCAGCGAGTCTATCCATTCCATGGCGGGTGGCGGTGCTATTAAGCACATATGACATGAGCATTGTGTCTGCCAAAAACTCAGAGAGATTTATGCCATGTCGAGACAAAATTGGAATATCAAATTTTAAATTCTGGCCGACAGCTTTTTTTCGATTTTTTTCAATAGCAGGTCCTAGTATTTTTTGAATACAGTCAAGGGAAAGCTGCTCAGGACAATTTTCATATGAGTGCCCTATAGGAATGTAACACCCTTCATTTTCTTTTACAGAAATTGAAATTCCTATAAGATTTGCTGAAACAGTGCTAACTGAATCCGTTTCAGTATCGATTGCAAATGCTCTAGATTTGTCTATCTTTTTTACCCACTTCTCTAAACTTTTTTCAGACAAAACTGTTTCATATTTTGAATCTTTCTTTTGCTCCTTATTTTTTTTCTCATTATTTTTTACTGATGCGAATTCTAACTCCGAAAAAATCTTATTAAGCTCGTTATCATCAGGATTTAGTATTAACAGATCGCTAAACTCAACCTGGATATCTACATCTTGTTTTAAAGATACAAGGTTAATATTTCTATCTAAATCATCTAAAGAATTTCTCAGATTCTCACCAACTACTCCTTTGATTGATGAAGCGTTTTCTTTAATTGAATCTAAATCTCCAAACTCATTTAACCATTTAGCAGCTGTCTTCTGTCCCACTTTTGGAACACCTGGAATATTGTCAGATGAATCTCCGACAAGCGCTAGCATATCTCTAATTTGATTAGGCTTAACTCCAAACTTTTCAATTACATCTTTTTCATTAAATTTTTTATTGGTCATTGTATTTATCATTGAGACATTAGGATCCTCAACTAACTGCATTAAATCTTTGTCTAATGAAGAAATAACACAACTATATCCCTCTTCTTTTGCTATTTTGACAATGGTAGCTATTACATCATCAGCTTCTACACCCTCTATTTCTACTATAGGAAATCCTATTGCCCTGCATATTGATTTAATAGGATCGAGCTGAAGCCTTAGCTCATCTGGCATGGGGGGCCGATTAGCTTTGTAATCAGAATAAATATCGCTTCTAAATGTTTTTCCCTTGGCGTCGAACACTGTGACGATAGAAGAACCATCATTCTCATTTTTAAGATTCATCATCATGTTCGATACGCCTTTTATAGCACCAGTGGGTCTGCCTGATGATGTTGTTAAAGGTGGCATTGCATGGAAAGCTCGATAAATATACGAAGATCCGTCAACAATATATAAATTTTTTTTCATTTAGTTATTTATTATGACATTAGGATTTTTTTATTAATACAAAAGATTTATCATATGTCACAAGTGTTACATTTTATTAAAAAATTATGGGAAATCTATGTAAAAAGATTTCATCTAAATAATGCTATCTTGTCTTTTGGCATAATAATTCTTGCCTGGGTAATGGATATTGTTTTGGCCTTATATGCATGTCCTTTGTGTATATTAACAAGGTATGTTTTTGGCGCATTTGGTTTCTTTTCACTAATTGCAGCATTCAATGATAGTTTTAAGAACCTCCAAAACATTTTTATTTTTGGATCATTATTTTTTGGTGTTGGTGTAACTAGTAGACAAATATATATTCAAAATCTTTCTTCAGAAGGTTTAACTAATTTGTCTGGGTGTGGAATGCCGCTTGAAACAACTATTGAATTTTATGGTTTTTTTGGGGGCATCTACAAAACTCTTCAAGGGGGTCCTAGCTGTGCAGAAGAAGGTTGGAGGTTTATCTTTAATTTTGCTGAATGGGGCTTAATCTTCTTCCTAATGTTTATATTTGTTAATCTTCATAACGTATTTAAAGTCCTAAAAAAGGTATAATTTAAAGACAAATTTAAAAAATTATGGTTTTTGAACTATCAAATAAAGATCTTATTTCTAAAGCTTTAGAGAGAGAAGAAGGAGTGCTTGCTTCTAACGGAGCGCTAACTGTTGTAACTGGGAAAAGAACTGGGAGAAGCCCCCTAGATAGATATATTGTAGAGGAAGAAACAACCAAACATGATATTGAATGGGGGGAAATAAATAGGCCATTTGATGAAGAGAAGTTCCACTCTCTCTGGTCAAAAGTTGAGTCTTATTTAGATGACAAAGAAAGATTTTTAACTAAAGTTCATGTTGGGTCTCATCCTGATCACTATCTTCCAATTGAGGTAACAACTGAAACAGCTTGGCAGAGCCTTTTCTCAAGATTAATATTTATTGATCCTGATGAATTTAATCCAAAAGATAAAAGTAACTGGAAAATACTTAGCGCAGCAAATTTTGAATGTGTGCCTGAAACAGATGGGACTAATTCAGATGGTTGTGTAATTATAAATTTTAAAGAGCAAAAGGTTCTTATTGCGGGCATGAAATACGCAGGCGAGATGAAAAAATCAATGTTCTCGGTACAAAACTTTCTTCTTCCTGCCAAAGATATCCTTCCAATGCATTGTTCTTCGAATATTAATGATAAAAATTCAGTAGCACTATTTTTTGGTCTTTCAGGTACTGGAAAAACGACTCTCTCTGCAGATCCAGCATGTACATTGATCGGTGATGATGAGCATGGATGGTCTCCGGGTTCTGTTTTTAATTTTGAAGGTGGATGTTATGCAAAATGTATAGATCTCTCTGAGGAAAATGAACCTGTAATTTGGAAAGCTATTAAGGAAGGAAGTATTTTAGAAAACGTTGTATTAAATGATGGGGTTCCTGATTACTCAGATGTTTCGTTAACTCAGAATTCAAGATGTTGCTATCCTAGAACACATATAGAAAAAGCAGTCCCTGAAAATTATGCTGGTGAGCCAAAGACAGTAATCTTCCTAACTTGTGATTTGACTGGCGTCCTGCCCCCAGTATCAATACTGTCTAAAGAAGCTGCTGCCTATCATTTTTTAAGTGGGTATACCGCAAAGGTTGGATCTACAGAAATTGGGTCATCTTCAGATATTGAATCAACTTTTTCAACTTGTTTTGGAGCACCATTTTTCCCACGACCTGCGGGTATTTATGCAGACCTTCTAATGAAAAGAGTCGAAAAATTCGGCTCAAAGGTTTTCCTTGTAAACACAGGTTGGACTGGAGGCCCTTATGGAGTTGGAAAAAGATTTGATATCCCAACTACTAGAAGAATCGTTAATGCAGTTCAAAACGGCGAGCTTGACGATGTTGAAACTCAAATGCTTAATGGTTTAAATCTTGAAATTCCTCTATCGATTCAAGGAGTTGATAGCAACTTGCTAAATCCACGCGAAACCTGGGAAGATAAAGGCGCTTATGATGCTGCCGCTGCTGACTTAATAAAATTATTTCAAAATAACTTTGAAAGATTTGATGTCAGTGAAGAAATAATTTCTGCCGGCCCTTCTACTCAATAAAAATACGAGAATGAATTTTAGCAGTAAAGTTGCTGAATTAAAGGATAAGGGATTTTTTGAAAATATAGAAATTTCTAGAGGTATCGAAAAGGAGTCCTTGAGAGTAAAAAACAATGCTCAACTGTCTCAAAGGAACCATCCAAAAAAACTTGGGTCTCCCTTAACAAATAAATTTATTACAACAGACTTTTCTGAAGCATTAATAGAGCTTGTAACTCCAACCTTCAATAGTGTTGATGAAGTTTATGAATTCCTTTTAGATCTTCATATCTTCACAGCTAATGCCATGGAGACAGATGAAGTTTTGTGGTCAAATTCCATGCCCTGCTTTATTGGGGATGAATCAGAAATAAGAATTGCTGATTATGGCTCTAGCAATATTGGTAAGCTAAAAAATATTTATAGAAAAGGTTTACGGGTTAGATATGGTTCGATCATGCAGTGTGTAGCTGGTATTCACTATAATTTTTCAATTGATGACGACTCCCTTAGATTGTTTAATAAAGATCTTAATAAAGAAACTAAATCAGATATTTATCTAGGCCTTATAAGGAATTTCAAAAGAAATTTTTGGTTCTTGCTTTACTTCTTTGGTGCTTCTCCTATCTTTGATAAATCTTTTGTTTCTGGAAGAAGTCATTCAATTAAAAATACAAATAAATCAGATCTATATGATGAATATGCCACTTCTCTTAGAATGAGTGAAGTTGGTTATCAAAGCTATCATCAAAAGGCTCTTGATATTAAATATAACTCTCTTGATAGTTTTATAGAGTCACTGAAAAAAGGAATATTTGAAGAGTATGAAGTTTTTAAAAGCCTAGGTTTGTATGATGAAAATAATGAAAGGCAACAAATATCATCAGGAATTCTCCAGATAGAAAATGAACTATATGATTCTATTAGACCAAAGCGAAAAGGTGCTTCTGAGACTAGGCCAATAGAGCTTCTTTCAGCTAAAGGCATTGAATATGTTGAAGTTAGAGGAATTGATCTATCCCCAAATACTCTTACAGGAATATCTAAATCAGAAATGCGGTTGCTTGATGTGTTTCTTATTCATTGTCTAATTTCCGAGTCGGAATCAGTAAGCCAGTCTGAATATGATGAAATGAACAAAAACTATGTGACTGCAATTCATTCAGGCTCAGATCTAGATCAAAAACTTTCATTTAATGGTTCAGAGTTAAGTATAAGAAATAAGATCTCAAATATTTCTGAAGAGCTTTTGTTGATTGCTAAGGAATTAAATTCAATTGATCCTGAGTTTGAAAAGTCAGTATCTGATTGTTTAAATATGGAAAATAAGAGCGGACAGCTACTAAATAATATATTGGGAAGTGATAATAATTTTACAGAAAATATTTTGCAGGAGAGTATAGATAAAATGAATTCATTGAAAGGTGCGAAGCTTAAAAATGAAACTATTTTAGAAAATGAAAGGTTTAAATCTATTGAGTTACATAAAGAAATAGAAGCTAAAAAGGGTGTTGAATTGAATAAGTATGTGGAACAATATAACGACAAAGTAAGGGGATAAGTATGAAAGCATTACAATGCGTTGAGCTTGGAGGGGTAGATAAACTAGAGATTAATGAAGTCTCAAGTCCAGATGTGGGACCTGGACAGGTTTTAATAGATGTTAAGGCAGCAAGTGTAAATTTTCCTGATGTCTTAATGATACAAGGTTTATATCAGTTTCAACCTCCACTTCCTTTTACGCCTGGCGGTGAAGCAGCTGGAATTGTTGAAAAGGTTGGTGAAAGTGTAGAAAGTCTCAAAGAGGGTGATAAGGTGTTTGCAATGACTGGTATGGGTGCTTTTGCAGAAAAGATTGTTGCGCCAGAAGGGTCAGTAATGCCCATTCCTGAATCAATGGACTATGAAACGGCAGCTGCCCTTTCAATGACATATGGCACAACTTTATATGCGCTAAAACAAAGAGCAAATCTTAAAGCAGGAGAGACATTGTTAGTTCTTGGAGCCGCAGGTGGGGTTGGTCTTGCCGCTGTTGATTTGGGCAAAGCTATGGGAGCTAAAGTTATTGCAGCTGCATCATCTCAAGAAAAAATTGATATGTGCATTCAACATGGTGCTGATGAAGGATTCATATATCCAACTGGTGACTTATCAAAAGATCAGCAAAAGGAACTTTCAGGAAAGATTAAAGAAGTCACAGGAGGTGTTGGAGCCAATGTTATTTATGATCCAGTAGGTTCACATTATTCTGAACCGGCATTAAGAGCTATCGCATGGGAAGGAAGATATTTGGTAATCGGTTTTGCTGCCGGTGATATTCCAAAAATTCCGCTTAATTTAGCTTTGCTTAAAGGATGCCAAATAGTTGGTGTTTTTTGGGGTGCTTGGACTGGGATTGATCCTGTAGGTAATAAAGCTAACTTTATGGAGTTATTTAAACTTCATGGTGAAGGAAAAATCGCTCCTGAGGTTTCTGATAAATTCACGCTTGATAACGCTGCAGATGCAATAGCCCATCTGCAAAATAGAAAAGCAAAAGGAAAAGTAATAATAACTATATAAATTATGTCTTTAACAAAAGCTGACGATTATCCAATACATCAAATCTCAAAACCTGTCTCTGAGGTAGGGTCCGAAAGAAACTTTTATGACAGATATTTTTTTAATGGTTATTCAAAAACAGATGATATCTACTTTGGTGCTGTACTCTGCGTTTACCCAAATCTAAATATAATGGATGGAGCATTTACTCTTGCTTATAAAGGAAAACAATACAACTCGAGAGCTTCGAGGGTTTTAAATTTAGAAAGACTTGAAACCGAAGTGGGGCCTCTAAAAGTTGAGGTTATTGAGCCACTAAGAAAACTAAAAGTCTCTTTAAACGATGTTGAAAACAATTTTGAGGTTGATTTAACTATCACAGGCAGATTTGAGCCAATGAGAGAGCCTCAAATGCAATTATTCAATGGCCCTAGAATGATTATGGATACTTGTCGGCTCACTCAGCAGGGTAAATGGTCTGGAAAGATAAAAATAAATGATGAGCAAATTGATGTAACTGAGGATACCTTTGTTGGAACAAGGGATCGGTCTTGGGGAGTCAGGCCGGTTGGAGCTTATGATAGTCAGCCTGTGGTTCCTTTTAATATGCCTCAATTTTATTGGTTATGGGCGCCCTTCCATTTTGAGGATTTTTCTGCTCATATTTACTTTATCGATAAAGCTGATGGTACTCCTGACACCATCTTAGCAATTATGCAAGGTCCAGAATTTGAGGGTGAGATAGAGTTACGTAATGTACAAAAGAAAGTGTCTTATGTGCCTAAATCTAGAAGAGTTGATTCCATGATAATTACTGCAAATGATAAAGATGGTAACAGTATTGAGATTAGTATTGACTGCGGCATGAAAGCATTTATGTGCGGTCTAGGGTACATGCATCCTGATTGGGGTCATGGTCATGATAAGGGGGATAATGCAACTCACTTTGATGAATATGATCTAAATGAAGATCCTGGTGATCCGCCATATTTACATGTTCAGGCGCTTTCGAATGCCACATTGAAGATCGGAGATAAAGCTTATGAAGGAAGAGGTGTTTTAGAGCAACTTATTCTTGGAGCGCATGAACCAAGTGGGTTTGTTGATCTTTTTGATAAACCTTAATGTCAGTATCTACAGACAAAAACTTTGATGAAAAGCTTCTTAAGCTGCAGTCCTGGCTTAACGAACTTTATGGTGAATGTGAAGTTATACCTCATGAAAGCTCAATTGCTTCAGGTTTTTCTAATGAAACTTTTGTCTTCGACGTAAAGGGTAAAGATGTATCGGAAAGTCTTGTTTTAAGGCTTAGGCCAACTGGATATCAAGTGTTTCCTGACTATGATTTGAAAATGCAGGCTTCGATTATGAAGCTTTTAAGATTAAAGGGCCTCCCTACTCCAGAGATAATATTTGAAAACTATAATGATGATATTTTAGGTTCAGAGTTTTATGTGATGAGGTGTATTGATGGAGAGGCACCAAGTGATAATCCTCCTCATCATATGGATCCTGAGGGAATGATGGGAAAAGGGACTCCTGAGCAAAGATATTCAGTATGGTCTGGTTGGGTAAATAATTTATCTTCGTTTCATAGTTTGGATTTAACAAGTGAAGAGATTTCGAGTTGTGGTTTTAAAAATACAGAGGATTCACTCGGCGCAGAGTTGGATTATTATAAGGAGTTTTTAAATTGGGGTATGGATGGAGAAAAGCATCCTGTTTGCTCAAATGCTCATGATTGGCTGGTTGCCAATAAACCAAAATTACAAAAAATTTCTATGTGCTGGGGCGACTCAAGAATAGGTAATGTCTTATATAAAGACTATAAAGCATCTGCTCTTCTTGACTGGGAAATGGCAAGCATGGGAGATCCATTAATGGATCTAGCTTGGGGCTTCGCTGTAGACGAATGTAATAGTTTGGGGCTTGGTGTACCTCGACTTGATGGCTCCATGAGTCAGAGCGAGGGTATAGAGATTTGGGAAAATAAAACTGGTTTGTCTGCAGAAAATATAAATTACTTTAGAGTCTTAGCTTTGTTTAAATTTTCGGTGATAATGGTAAGGGTTGCAAAGCGTTTAATATTTAATGAAATTATGCCACTTGATTCAGACTTCCATTTAAATAATTTTACTACTGAGTATTTAGACAGTGAGGTTACTAGAGTTTCTAAACTTTAAATATTTATCTTAGCAACTGTATTGCAAATATCTTCGTGGATGCAAACCTCAGCGTATTGGTCAAAGTTAGTTGGATCTTTGTTGATAATTATTAATTTTTTCCCATTTTGAACAGCAAAGCCTGGGAGTGAAGCAACGGGTTGTACCTGAAGAGATGAACCCAACACGATTAAAATATCGCTTTCGATTATTTTATCTTTAGATCTCTCAAAATCATTCATATTCATGGGTTGCCCAAAGGAAATTGTTGCAACTTTTACCAAGCCATAACACTTGGGACAATCTGGCGTCACTTGGTCATCATGAATTGCTTTGTGGAATGGTTCGAGATCAAGGCTAATTCCACAATCTAAACATTTAGCTTTTGTTGCATTACCGTGAACTTCTATTATTTTTTTCTCTTGTATTCCAGATCTGTGATGAAGGCCATCGATATTTTGTGTGATTACACAGCCTTTCTTAGCATCTAATATTTCTTTGACAAACATATGCCCACGATTGGGTTTAATTTTTTTTAGGGTTTTATTAAGGTTTATATTTCTGGTCCAAGATAATCGTCTTGATTGGTAGCTGTTCAAGAAGTCTCTAAACATTATTGGTTTATTAGTCTTCCAAAAACCGTTATCACTTCTAAAGTCAGGTAGTCCTGAGTTAGTACTGATACCAGCACC
>JAOOBR010000014.1 GCA_028404565.1 Pseudomonadota bacterium
GGTAAAGTTCCAAAGCTTTTTTAAGAATCTAAAAGCTCCTTCTACAGCAGTTTCAGACCACTCTAAACTTTGTTCAGGAGGAGCAGTAAACATCATGTAAAGACGTATCGTGTCTGCACCATACTTATCAATATATTGTTGTGGGTCAACCGTGTTGCCTTTTGACTTTGACATCTTAGACCCATCTTTGAGAACCATTCCTTGAGTAAGTAATTTTTTAAAAGGCTCATCACCCTCTACTAAGCCAATATCTCTCATAGCTTTATGGAAAAACCTTGAATAAAGAAGATGCAAAATAGCATGTTCAATACCGCCAATATAAAGATCAACTGGAAGCCAGTATGCTGAATTTTTATCTAAAGCTTTGTTATTATTATCTGCTGCTGTAAATCTTGCGTAATACCAGGATGAGTCTACAAAAGTATCAAATGTATCAACTTCTCTTGATTCATTGGGACCAATATCAAAAAAATCTTTATTTTGACTGAGTGGTTTTGGGGACTCCCCATCTTTTATTTTTGGTAACTCAACAGGCAGATCTATTTTCTCTAAGAAAATAGGCTCATCATTTTTATAGACTACTGGTATAGGACATCCCCAAAATCTTTGTCTGCTGACGCCCCAGTCACGTAATCGAAAATTCTCAATGCCTTTTCCTATTTTTTCTTTTTCAAGGAAGCTATTAATATCTTGAATTGCATTTTCTGAAGTCAGACCATTAAATTTCTCAGAGTTAATGAGCTCACCTTTTTCAGAGGAGGGCACTTCATCACCTTTTATGACTTGCTTGATATCTATATTATATTTGAGTGCAAACTCATGATCCCTTTCATCATGAGCTGGAACTCCCATCACTACTCCTGTTCCATAATCCATGAGGACATAATTGGCAATCCAGACATCAAGATCAATTCCTGTAAAAGGATGTTTAACTTTTAAATTCGTTTTTAAGCCCAACTTATCAGCCTTAGCCATATCTGCTTCAGCCATCTTTGTTTCATTGCATTTTTTTATAAAGTCATCTACCTGAGTGTCTTGATTCGCTAAATTCTGTGAAATTGGATGATTTGGTGATATTGCAAGGTATGTAACCCCATAAATAGTATCAATTCTTGTTGTAAAAGCAGTTAGCTCCTCTCCATTTGGAAGAGGAAAACTTATCTCTGATCCAAAAGATTTACCAATCCAGTTTTTTTGCATTGATTTTACATTTTCTGGCCAATCAAGACTTTCTATAGAACTAAGAAGCTCATCAGCATAATCTGTAATCTTTAAAAACCATTGGTCAATTTCTTTTAACTCTACAGTAGCTCCTGATCTCCATCCTTTACCATCTATTACTTGTTCATTCGCAAGTACTGTCTCATCAACTGGGTCCCAATTAACTAGAGATTTCTTTCTATAAACTAGACCTTGCTTATGAAGAAGACTAAAAATTTCTTGCTCCCACTTATAATAGTTTGGATCACAGGTTTTAAGCTCCTTCGACCAGTCATAGCTAAATCCAAGTCTTTTAAGTTGTAACTTCATATTCTCTATGTTTTGCTCAGTCCAACTTTGTGGATCAACTTTATTTTGAATAGCTGCATTTTCAGCAGGCAGTCCAAAGGCATCCCAGCCCATAGGCTGGAAGACATTGAATCCTCTCATTCTTTTATATCTAGAAATAACGTCGCCAATCGTATAGTTCCTCACATGCCCCATGTGAAGTTTTCCAGAGGGATAAGGGAACATAGACAAGCAATAATACTTCTCTCTATCATCTGGAGTAGCCTTATATTTATTTATCTTTTCCCATTCAGACTGAATACTTGATTCAATTTTTTCTGGATTATATTGTTCTTCAAGCATTTTTTAGAAACTCATTTTCAAGATAGTTGATTGTATGTTGATTTTTAATGAATTTCTCATCTTTAAGCATTTTTTGATGGAATTGATGAGTTGTCTGTATTCCCTCAATAAAAAACTCATCAAGAGCACTTAACATTCTTTTAATAGCTGACTTTCTTGAACCAGCAAGAGAAATTATTTTTGCCAACATTGAGTCATAGTAGGGTGGAACTTCATAGCCATTATAAATATGTGAGTCATAACGAATACCAAATCCACCAGGTATGTGCATCCGAGTTATCTTTCCAGGATTTGGAATGAAATTAACAGAGTCTTCTGCATTAATTCTGCACTCAATTGCATGCCCTCTGAAATTTATATCACTTTGATTTAAAGTCATTGGCAAGCCTAATGCTATTCTAAGCTGAGCCTTCACTAAATCAAATCCAGTGACCATTTCTGTTACAGGATGCTCCACCTGAATCCGAGTATTCATTTCAAGGAAGTAAAAACATTCTTTCTCATAGAGAAACTCTAGAGTACCAACACCTTCATAGTTGAGGTCTTTACATAGATTTACGCAGTTTTTTAAGACTTCATCAAGCTTCTTTTTGTTTACATCTCTTGCAGGAGCCTCCTCGATTAATTTTTGATGCCTTCTTTGGATTGAGCAATCTCTGGTCCCTAAATGAATAGCATTACCTTTTCCATCTCCAACTACTTGTATCTCAATGTGCCTAGGATTTTCAATAAATTTCTCAAAATAAACAATATCATTACCAAATCCATTAAGCGCTTCTTGCTTTGCAATTTGTACTGAATTAATTAGCTCCTTTGAGCTCCTCACAATTTTCATTCCTCTCCCACCACCACCAGCTGTTGCCTTCACTATAAGTGGATATCCAATTTCATCAGCTATTTTTAAAATTTCTTGCTCATTATCAGGTAGTTCATTATCAAAACCAGGAACTCCATCAATACCATATTTTGTAACTATAGATTTTGCAGTTATTTTGTCTCCCATCTGTCTTATAGTTTCTGAGCTTGGACCGATAAACTTGAATCCACTAAGATTACATTGCTCAGCGAAAGAATGATCTTCAGCTAGAAATCCATACCCAGGATATATTGCATCTGAACCTGTAACATCTGCTGCTGATAAAATAGTGGGTGCATCAAGATAGCTTTTAGTTGGATCAGCAGGGCCAACACAAACTGATTCGTCTGAGAATCTCAGGCTTTTTAGCTCTTTATCTCCTTCAGAATAAATACAGACGGTTTTTAAACCTAGCTCTTTGCATGCCCTTATGGCACGTAAAGAGATTTCTCCTCTATTGGCAATTAGAACTTTTTTTGACATTTACTCTAGGGTAATTAAATCTTGAGAAAACTGAACTGGCTCGCCATCTTCAACTTCAATTGAAACTATTTTTCCGCTAAATTCAGATTTAATTTCATTCATCATTTTCATTGCTTCTACAATGCAAACAATTTGTCCAGCATCAATAACATCACCTACTTTTACATATGGATCTTTATCTGGTGCCGGTCTTCTATAGAAAGTTCCAACAATTGGAGATGTAATAGTTTTTGAACCAGATACCGAAGTTTCTTTGGTTTCAGTGCTAACAATCGACTCAACTTTTCTTTCTGAAGTTGGCTTCTCAACCACAATATCATTTGAAGATTTTCTGGAAATCCTCACAGCTTCCTCTCCCTCAGTAACCTCAATTTCTGTAAGGTCTGACTCTTGAAGCATTTCGATTAACTTTTTAATTTTTCTTATATCCATACTCATAAAATTTAATTAGAATTAATTGCTTTTTCTAAGGCAAATTCGTAGCCCTTAGTTCCCATTCCACATACAACACCCTCTGCAATGTCAGAAAAATATGATTTATGTCTAAATTCTTCTCTGGCAAATATATTTGAAATATGGATCTCATAAAACGGAATGCCTACGCCAATAAGAGCATCTCGTATTGAAATACTTGTATGTGTAAATGCACCTGGATTGATAAGAATCTTTGAAACATTATCTTCCTTAGATGCATGAATTTTTTCAACAATTTCATGTTCAGCATTGCTTTGAAAGGAAGCGAAAGAAACACCATTTTCTTTACAAATCTCAGAGAGGTTTTTCTCAATATCTTCCAATGTATCATTGCCATAAATAGAGTTTTCTCTATTTCCAAGAAGATTTAAGTTAGGCCCATTTATTAAAAGGATTTCCATCAGTCGATTTTATATGCTTTTTCGAGGAAATTAAAAGATTATTGCAGGACTTATAAAGATGATAACTTGACTTTTATTGGTGTATAACAGAACCTTTTTTCAGCACATCCTTGAAAGACTACTTCATAATTCATCAGATTTTGTTCTAATTGATCTAATATCTCTAAATCAAGGCTATTCCTATATATCACAGTTTCTCCTAGAAATTCGTCTTTATGAACAACTGGATCACCAATAAGCTCAAATTCAACCGACCGATTTTTATGAGTAACCTTTATTGAGTTTTCATACAAATAATAAGTTTTTTCTATTTCCCAATTTATTAAAAGAGAATCGTCAATTTCAGTGACCGTCATCTTAAAAGCATCTTCGGGATCAAGGATCTCATTACCTAAACCTATTTGATTTAAAGCTAAAATATTATTTGAAAACATGGATATCAAGATTGCGTATAATGAGATCAGAGATTTTTTATTGCGCAACAGAACAAAATGAAACATTTTTTTATTAACTTTCTCTTAAGTATTTTCTTTATTTTACCTAACTGGGCTCTAAAAGTACTAACACTTAGAAAAGAGATTACATACAAGAATGAGGTTTTTGATTATCAATCTATGATCTATATCTCGTTTATATCTTGGTTCATTACAAAGTTTGGATTAGCTTTAGATATGGCTGATTTTTCAAATGACATGCGTGTAAAGATGTCTAATTTTCGAATGAAAATTAATAACAACCATCTCCCTAAAAAGACAATTAATAAGGAAGATCATATTATCGATAAAAAGAATAATCTGGTTCTTAGACAATATTCACTTGAATCACAAATGTCTGATAAAGCAGTTTTATTTTTCCATGGCGGCGGTTATGCAATTTCTAATATAGATGTTTATAACCCAGTTGTATCTCTAATGTGCGAAGAGCTTGATTCTAATATTTTTTCATTAGAGTATAGCCTCTCTCCAGAAAATAAATTCCCAAAAGCTCTTGAAGAGGCCAACATAGCTTTTGATTGGTTAATTAATCATGGCTATAGCAAAGAGCAAATAATTATTTGTGGAGATAGCGCTGGGGCTCACTTAGCTGCATCCTTATTGCATGACCTTAAAGCTAGAGATGAAGGACTACCTTTTTTGCAGGTCTTAATTTATCCGATGGTGTCTCCATCATTAGATTTTCCTTCTCTAGAAAGGCTCGGTGAGAATTTCTTACTGACAAAGGAGCAGATGAAGTGGTTCTGGCATTATTTTAGGGCAGAAGAAGCAAATAACTTAGATTCAAGGTTTGATCTGCTGAAAATTGATAATAATAATAAATTTGATACCAAAACAGTTATAATTACCGCCGGTTTTGATCCACTATGCGATGAAGCAGAAGCATATGCAGCAAAATTGAACGACATGGGTAACAATGTAAAACAAATTCATTACCCAAGTTTGTTCCATGGCTTCATCAACATAACTAGATTAAAGACAGCTAAATTAGCAACAATAGATATTTTAAGAGAAATAAAAAGAAATATATGAGTAATTTATTAGAAGTAAAAAATCTCACCGTTGGATTTAAAGTAAGAGACTCTATTTTTACTGCTGTAGAAGATGCTTCTTTTGAAATAAATAAAAATGAGACTATGGCGCTGGTTGGAGAATCAGGGTCAGGAAAGTCAGTCTCAGCGATGTCAATATTGCAACTTTTGCCTGAGGGTAAAACAATTTTTAGTAAGGACTCATCTATTAAATTTAATCATTCTGAAATATTGGAAATGTCTAACAAACAACTTCAATCAATTCGCGGTAAGAAAATATCTATGATTTTTCAGGAACCAATGACATCCCTTAACCCTTATCACAGAGTAGGCAATCAAATTACCGAATCCATTTTAAGTCATGAAGATGTTTCAAAAAAAGATGCAGAAAAAAAAGCAAAAGAGTTGATGGAGCTTGTTGAGATTCCTGATCTAGAAAGAAGATATAAATCCTATCCTCATGAACTCTCTGGAGGGCAGCGTCAAAGAATAATGATTGCAATGTCACTTATAAATGAACCTGAGCTTTTAATTGCTGATGAACCAACAACAGCCCTGGACGTAACTATTCAAGCCCAAATTCTTGATTTAATGAATAGGCTTAAAGAGAAGCTTGGAATGTCAATTTTATTTATAACTCATGATTTAGGATTAGTTGAGAAGTTTAGTGACAGGGTTTGCGTTATGAAAGAGGGAAAAATTGTTGAACAAGGCGTAACAACGGAAATTTTCTCTAATCCAAAACATGAATATACCATCAAGCTATTAAAATCAGAGCCCAAAGAAAAAGATCATTTACTTGTTTCAGAGGATAATATTTTAGATATTTCAAACCTAAGTGTTTTTTACAAAATACCATCAAAAAAGCTATTTAAAACTGATAGATTTTGTGCGGTTTCTGATATTTCTTTAAAAATTCCAAGAAATTCAACAGTTGGTGTGGTTGGAGAGTCAGGTTCTGGTAAATCAACACTAGGAAAAGCGATTATAAATCTTCTTGATTTTGAAGGATCAATTAAATTTAATGGTAAATCAATTAAAGATCTCAGCTCAGTTGAAAAGAAATTATTAAAAAAAGACATTCAAATAGTTTTTCAAGATCCATATGGGTCCCTGTCGCCAAGAATGACAGTTGGCGAAATCATAGGAGAAGGCTTGGATATACATTTTGATTTTTCCAGTGAAGAGAAGATAGAAAAAATATCAAATGTTATGAAAGATGTTGGATTAGATGATAGCCTCATTTTTAAGTATCCACATGAATTCTCAGGTGGCCAAAGACAAAGAATCGCAATTGCTAGATCAATAATCTTAAACCCGAAATTCATGATCCTTGATGAGCCAACTTCAGCGCTTGATAGATCTATTCAGATTCAAGTAATAGATGTTTTAAAAAGATTGCAAGACAAATATAAATTAACATATTTATTTATTAGCCATGATCTCAAAGTAATAAGATCTATGTGTGATCAGATTTTTGTTATGAGTGAGGGAAAGCTAGTAGAGTTTGGTAAGGCTGATGAGGTTTTTGAAAATCCCCAACAGGAATATACTCAAAAACTTTTAAGAGCAGCACTCAAATATTCATCAAATTAAGATGACAAATAGGAAGTATTCAAAAATATTGCATGACGGCCCTCAGCAGGCAGCATCAAGATCAATGTTACGAGGAGCAGGTTTCACGGATGAGGATTTTGAGAAATCCATTGTTGGGATTGCTTCGCTAGGAGCAAGTGTAACTCCATGCAATATGCATCTAAACTCCCTTGCAGAAATTGTTGAAGATTCAGTCAATAATTCAGGATGTAAAGCTGTAACATTTAACACAATTACTGTATCTGATGGAATTTCAATGGGTACGGAGGGCATGAAATATTCCCTCGTTTCAAGAGAAGTCATAGCTGACTCTATAGAAACTGTTGTAGGTTGTTTGGGCTATGATGGAGTAGTAGGTATTGGGGGCTGCGATAAAAATATGCCAGGTGTAATAATTGGTTTGGCCAGACTTAATAGACCATCTTTATTTATTTATGGTGGCTCTATTAGACCTAGCGAGCAAAATACTGATTATGTGACAGTCTGTGAAAAAACTGGAGAGTTCTCAAAAGGCTCAATCTCTGAAGAGGAATTAATCTCTGTTGAAAAGGTTTCAGTTGTTGGGCCTGGATCGTGCGGAGGTATGTATACAGCTAATACGATGGCGTCTGCAATTGAAGCTCTTGGAATGTCTCTTCCTGGAAGTAGCAGTCAGGATGCAGTTTCTGATGATAAGAAGAATGATTGTATAAATACAGGGAGTGCAATTAGGAATCTTCTTGAAAAAGATATTAAACCTTCTGACATTATGACAAAGGAGGCATTCGAAAATGCAATCACGGTAGTTATTGCACTTGGAGGATCAACGAATGCAGTACTTCATCTTATTGCGATGGCGCATGCTATAAATGTTGATTTAGATTTAGATGACTTTACAAGAATAGGTAAAAGAGTTCCTGTTGTAGCTGACATTAAACCATTTGGTGAAAATTATATGTCTTCACTAAATGAAGTTGGTGGCATTCAGCCACTAATGAAAATGTTACTAGATGCAGACTTACTTCATGGCGATTGTTTAACTGTTTCAGGAAAAACTATTTCAGAAAATCTTTCAGAAGTTGATCCATATCCGAAAAATCAGACAATTATTAGAGAAATATCTAATCCAATTAAAAGTAGTAGCCATTTGCGCATTCTATATGGCAATTTGGCTCCTGAAGGAGCAGTAGCTAAGATTACAGGAAATGAAGGACTAAAATTCACCGGCACAGCTAAAGTATTTGACTCTGAAGAAGACGGAAATGAGGCAATTCAAAATAACCTAATCAATGAGGGAGATGTGGTTGTTATTAGATATGAGGGACCAAAAGGAGGCCCCGGCATGAGAGAAATGTTAAAACCTACATCTGCAATAATGGGACAGGGCTTAGGCGATAAGGTCGCATTTATTACTGATGGAAGATTTTCTGGCGGCACTCATGGCTTTGTTGTTGGGCATATCTCTCCAGAAGCATATGTTGGCGGACCCATCGGAGTCATTGAAAATGGCGACAAAATAACAATTGATGCTGAGACAAACTCAATTTCTATCGATATATCTGATGAGGAGCTTCAAAAAAGATTAAATAACTTTAAACCAAATAAAGAGCTTCCTAAAAAAGGTGTCTTATCAAAATACTCAAAAAGTGTACAATCTGCATCCCTAGGAGCTATTACTGATTAATTTATGATTTCAAGGAAATATCCATCAACTAGATTACGAAGATTAAGGCAGTCAGAATCCATAATTGATTTGACTAGCGAATGTGCGGTGACTAAAAATGATCTAATCCAACCTGTATTTGTAAAAGAAGGTTTAAGTGATAAAGAGCCTATAGAATCAATGCCTGGTATCTTTAGATTTGGTGAAGATTCTGTTTTAAAGGAGATTGAAGAAATTAACCAACTGGGAATAAGAGCAATAGCTATATTTCCTGTTATAGATCCTTCAAAAAAAGACTCCAAAGGCACTGAAGCCACAAAAAGAGATAATTTTATTTCAAGAGTATTAGGTTCTATAAAATCTAAATTTCCTGAGATGTTAGTCATTGCTGATGTTGCCTTAGATCCTTACACAGATCATGGTCATGATGGGATTTTGGAGAATGATGAGATCTTAAATGATCAAACACTAGATGTTCTCGCAGAGCAATCCCTTGTTCTAGCAGAAGCTGGTGCAGATATTATTGCTCCATCAGATATGATGGATGGCCGCATTGGAGTTATTAGAAAAAAATTAGATGAAAATAACTTTGAAGACAAAATAATTTTGTCATATGCAGCAAAATATAATTCAAAATTCTATGGACCCTTCAGAGATGCTGTTAATTCTAAAAATAATCTAGGTACTTCTGATAAATCTTCTTATCAGATGAATCCTGCAAATTCACTTGAAGCCCTTAACGAGGTTGCTATGGATATTGAAGAGGGTGCTGATATCGTTATGGTAAAACCAGGTATGCCTTATTTAGATATTATTTCTAAAATTAAAGAAGAATTTAAGGTTCCAACTTTTGCATATCAAGTAAGCGGAGAGTATGCAATGATAATGGAATCAGTTAATAAAGGATGGCTTGATAAAGGTGTTATAATAGAATCCTTAACAAGCTTCAAAAGAGCTGGTGCAGATGCAGTTCTTACATATTTCGCTAAAGATTTAATAAAGGAATTTAATTTATGAGTAATGTAAAAGAAGTAACAACAGAAACATTTGAAAAAGAAGTTTTAAGTTCAGATGTTCCAGTATTAGTAGATTTTTGGGCTGAATGGTGTGGTCCATGCAAGCAACTGGCTCCAAGAGTAGAAGAGGCAGCTCAACAATACGGCGAGCAAATAAAGGTTTGCAAAGTTGATATTGAAGAGCATAGAGATCTTGCTGTTCAATATGGTATTAGATCTATTCCTTCCTTAATAATTTTTAAATCAGGTGAAGTTTCTGGAGTTCAAGTAGGAGCTCTAACGCAAGAACAATTAGGAGAATTTATAGATACAGAAATATAGGTTTTTTTGCAAAATACTAAAAAAACTTATATTATCAACCCTTCTTAGATATCATTTTGATATCAATTCAAATTTTCAGAGGAATTTTCGATACAACTAATGAATTTAAGTGAAGTAAAAACTAAAACGATTACCGAGCTTGTTGAGATAGCTGAAAAGCTAGGCTTAGAAGATGTAGGCAGACTCAAAAAGCAAGATATCATTTTTCAAATTTTAAAAAAGCAAGCAGATGATGGCATTGATATATTCGGTGGCGGAGTCCTAGAAATCTTAAACGATGGTTTTGGCTTTTTAAGATCAGCAGAAGGCTCATATTGTGCTGGACCGGATGATATTTACATCTCACCAAGTCAAATAAGAAAGTTCAGTCTTCGAAAGGGGGATGAAATTCAGGGGAAAATAAGGCCTCCAAAGGATAAAGAAAAATACACTGCTCTCGTTCAGGTTGAAACAATTAATGGCGAGACTCCTGAAAATGCCAAAAAGAAAATACTATTTGAAAATCTAACTCCATTATTCCCTAATGAAAGATTAGTTCTTGAGCAAGGTAGTGGTTCTAATGAAGATTTATCTGCAAGAATAATAGATTTAATAGCTCCTGTTGGTAAAGGACAGAGAGGTTTAATAGTTTCACCTCCAAAAGCTGGTAAGACACTGATGCTACAAAGCATTGCGCATTCAATTACTAGCAACAATCCTGAAACCAAGCTGATAGTACTTTTAATAGATGAAAGACCTGAAGAAGTTACTGAGATGACAAGAACTGTAAGGGGTCAAGTAATTGCAAGTACTTTTGATGAGCCGCCTTCAAGACATGTTCAAGTGGCTGATATGGTAATTGAAAAAGCGAAAAGATTAGTTGAGCATAAGCAGGATGTTGTAATTCTTCTTGATTCTATTACTCGACTTGGAAGAGCTTATAATTCTGTTCAGCCAGCCTCAGGAAAAATTTTGAGTGGTGGTGTTGATTCAAATGCTCTTGAAAGACCAAAAAGATTCTTTGGTGCTGCAAGAAATTTAGAAGAAGGCGGAAGTTTAACAATTTTAGCTACAGCCTTGGTAGATACAGGTTCTAAAATGGATGAAGTTATCTATGAGGAATTTAAAGGCACGGGAAATATGGAAATCCATCTTGAAAGAAAGATTGCTGAAAAGAGAATTTATCCTGCTATCAATGTAAGAAGATCTGGAACAAGAAGAGAAGATCTCCTAACTTCTGAAGAAGAGTTAAGACTCATGTGGGCTGTTAGAAAAGTAACAGATCCTATGGAAGACTCTCAAGGAATAGAATTTTTAATTGATAGATTAAAATCATTTAAAACCAACTCTGAGTTCTTTGATTCTATGAAAAATGGAAATGGAAAAAAGAAATCTAAGTAAGATTTAATATTTCAGACTCGAAGTTATCAGCAAAATAATCCAGTTGGAAGTTCTCAAAGCCCAGAGAGTCGACATAATCCTTAATCCTTGATGAGATAGTTACAAATTTACTATTTATATCTGGATTGTAGATTTCTTGGAAATATATCTCAGCGGCCAGTCTGCTTGGAAAAATCACAAAATCTGCATTATCAAAATCTTTACTTAGATCGAAATAAGATGAAAATCTTACTCGTTGATAATTCTGAACAGTGTCAACTTCAACTCCCTCAGCTTCAAGATAATCAGAAATAATATTTAAGCCGCCTTGACCCTTAACAATTAAGAACTTCCCCGAACCAACACTACTCTTAATTAGTTTTTTTAGACCCTCAGATCCAGGATCTTCAGGTATTTTTGAGGAAATCCCTTTTGCACCCAAAGAGGATTGTGTTCCTGGCCCCATTGCAAAGACATTTTTATCTATTAAATCCTTGAGATGATTAAAAAACTCAACAGAAGGCGTGCTTTGGAATATAACATCGGTATAGCCAGAAATATCTATTGAGTGATCTAAAAAAGAAAGCTCAAAAAGAGGAATATTTTTTATATTCTTTCTTTTAACAAAATTAAAAGTATTCCTTGCTCTTGTATCAACTATGTTCATTCAGTAACCTTAAACCATCTAACTCCATAAAGCTTATAAAGGCCTCCTCTGCATTAAGTGCAGAGAACTTAATATATTCATTCTTACCATACACCTCTGCTTGCAAAACTTCATCCTTAAAATCTACTGCAACTGCTGAATTGCAGTCAGCATTAATCAGATTAAGAAAATTATTACACTCATCAATATCTCTTTTCATTTCATCATCACTAAAGGGTTTTAATAGGTTAAGGATTTCCTCTTTTTTCTTATTAAAGCGTAAACAGATTGATCCTTGAGAAATATTTGTAAGGTGATCAAGTTCTATATAATTTAGATCAAGCTCAAGCCTCTCACATCCAGCCTTTGCAAGAATAATGCAATCATATTCACCATCATTTAATTTTTTTACTCGAGTATCAACATTCCCATTAAGATTAGCTATTTCAGTAGCTCCTATGAAGAATTTAGATTGCAACTTACGCCTTAAGCTTGAAGTGCCTATTTTCATATTTTTTTTAAATACTGGATCTTCATTCTTTCTGAATATGAGAATGTCATTGCGGGAGTTATATTTTTCATCTCTTCGGGCTAAGTCATTAGATATATATATTTCATCAAGATCAGAAAGATTTGAGACAGCTGGCATATCTTTTGCAGAATGTATCGCGATATCTATTTTTCTGTCCACAAGCAGATCATCTATATCCTCAACAAAGTTTTTTTTATCAAACTGAACTTTATTTTCTCTACTTCTCTTATCTCCAGCAGTATCTACACCTACAATTTCAAAACTAGGTACTCCGATCCTATTCATGGCTATTTCTACCTGTTTTAAAGCAAGCTTTGAAGTTCTTGATCCAATTTTGATTGTCATTTTTCTAACAAAAGCCCCTCAGCATCTCCAACGCTTTTCGATTTAAGTAATTTCAATGAATCGGGAATATCTATTTTATCAAAAGTACTTTTTTCAAAATATATTAATGTACCTTTTTTTATTTTTAGGGATTCTAGAGAAGCAAGAAGACCTTGAATTCTCTCATCAAAAAATGGTGGATCAAAGAATATTAAATCTAATTCCTCCAGACTTGCACTCTTTAACCACTCAAAAGCATTTTTGATTTCTATTTTGCATCTTTCAGAAATATTCAGCCTTCCAAGATTGGTCTCGATACTTGCAGCAAACTTTGGTGTTTTTTCAATGAATGTAACTGATTTAGCTCCTCTTGAGATTGCCTCTATGCCAAGCGCTCCAGATCCAGAAAAACAGTCTGCACATTTGAGACCCTCTATCTCAAAATTCAACCAATTAAAAAGAATTTCTCTTAACTTGTTTGATGTAGGCCTGAGTTTGGAGGAGGAGGGGAAATAAATATGATTTCCTTTCAAAACACCTCCAATTATTCTTATTTTAGAAGTTTTCAAAATAAATCTTCTATAAATTGTCTAAGGTTATCTCTCGCTCTTTTAATAGATCTTACTGGGATTGGCATTTCGCTATCGGGTAGGGCCAGGGCAACGTCCATTTTTTTTGAAATGCTTGTTATTCCATGTAAAAAAGACCATATATGAACCGCTTTGTTAGACGCGCTGAGATCATTAAGACTTTTATCATGATCTTTTACTGACTCTAAAAGGGTCTGAAAAGCATTATCAGCAACCTTCAAGATATTTGGGAACTTTAGAAATTCAACTACTGATTGGCTAAAAAGAAGGTCATAAATATTCTTATTATCAAAGGCAAACTCTAGATAATTATCACACTTTTCAAAAATATCAGCGTCTTCACTTCCTTCTACGAATTTATTAAATTCAATAAAACCTTTTGCAACTACGTCAGCTAATAGATGCTCCTTTGTTTTATAGTGTCTATAGATTGCTGTAGCAGAGACATTACATTCATCAGCAATTCCTCTAAGGCTCATTGCTGCATATCCATTCACTAAAACAAAATTATAAGCAGCCCTAAGGATTTCATCCCTCAAATTACCATGATGATACTTATGATTAACGGAATTCATAATGTTGACAGTGTTAACTTATAATATATAATCCATGTTTACAACGTTAACATTATGACAACTTATAAGCATTTTTGCAAAACTCTCTTTTTAGCAGGGATTTCCCTGTCTTTTTCACTATATTCTGATCAGCAGCTTGAAGTGCTTGAAGTAAAAACTAGTCAGTCATATGAAATTTCAAAAAACCTTCCAGGCGAGCTTCTTCCATTTCAGCAATCGAAGATCGCTTTCGAGATCACTGGAAGAATAACGTCAATTTATGTAGATATAGGAGACAGAGTAAAAAAAGACGATGTACTAGCAAAGCTAGATGACAGCGAGGTAAATGCAAATCTTGAGCAGGCAGTTGCCAGATTAGATCTAGCCAATCAAGTTTTAAATAGATTTGAGGATTTAAGAAAAAAAGGTTTTATTTCAATTCAAGACTTTGATAAAGCTAAATCTGAATATTTAGTAGCTAAATCTCAAGTAAAGTTTTTTGAAGTGAAAAAATCTCAAACTATTTTGAGAGCTCCTTATGATGGCTTTATTCAAAATAGATTTGTTGATGAAGGAACAGTAATAAATGGCAGTAATCCAATACTGGAAATACTTGATGCAAATAAGGTCGAGGCCCATGTTTCCATTCCTGAAACTCTCGTTAATAATCTTGAAGTATCGAATGATTACACTTTTGAGATAGGCCAAGAAAAGGCTAAAGGTAAATTTAAAAGATTAGCACCAATGTCAGCTAGCGGATCGAATAGCAGATTGGCAATCTTTGAGTTTAGTGATTTTTTCATTCCTGGATCAGTAATTGACTTGATTATAAAAATTAAAAAGAGTGAACAGGGGGTATGGCTTCCTATAAATTCATTATCACAATCTGAGCAAGGTCTTTGGTCGGTCTATACGGTATCAGATGATGGATCAAATAGGGTTGAAAAAGACCTTGTTCGCATTGTTCATTTTGAAAATAACTATGCTTATGTATCAGGTACCCTAAAGGATGGTGATTTAGTAATTCTTGGGGGTTTATCTAAGATCATAGAAGGTCAAACTCTCTAGAAATATGGGCCTCATCAAAGTTTTCCTCGAAAGACCAAGAATACTTATTCTGACATTAATATTTTTCCTTTTAGTAGGTTATTCTGGTTTTAATAATATTCCAAGACAGGAAATGCCCGAGCTGGCCGAAAGGTGGGGAGTGGTAATTCAAGTCTATCCAGGAGCATCACCAGATCGAATAGAAACTCAAGTAACAGAAATTCTTGAAATTAAGTTAAGAGAAATTCCAGAAATAAGAAACCTTAACTCAAATTTAAGACAAGGATCTGCTACTACTCTTGTTGAACTAAAAGATGAAGTTTCATTTGATTTAGTTGAAAAGGTTTGGAGTGAAGTTCAAGATAAGATTGATCTTACCGAACAAGAAATACCCAGTAATGCAAGATTAGAACTTAGTCGTAATTCTGGTCCTCCGATATCTGCTCTTTATTCTATCCAGTGGAAGGGCGATGATGACCCGCCCCTAATCTTAATGTCTAGATTAGCTGAACAGCTTAAAAGAAAACTTGCATACTTGGGATCTACAGAAGAAGTTGAAATTCATGGAGAAGCTAATGAGGAGATTGTTGTTGAGGTAGACTCAAGAAAGTTATCAAATCTTGGCATTTCATTTCAAAATTTATCAAATCTGATCGCGTCATTTGATAATAAAAGGTCTGCAGGTTTAATTTCTAATGCAGATGAAGAAATTTTAATAAAACCTAAGGATAACCTTAAAACTATCTCTCAACTTGAGGATATACCAATTGCAAAATATGACTCCCAATTAGTGAAGGTATCTGATATAGCAAGTGTTTCTCAGCAAGCCGTGACTCCAATAGAAAGCTACTCAATCGTAGATGGCAATCCTGCAGTTATTGTTCAAGTAACTGGTTCATTTGATCAAAGAATAGATCAGTATGTTTCAAGAGCTAATTCGGTTGTGGAAGACTTTAAAAAAGGCCTTCCTGAAGAAATAGTTGTTTCATCTATATATCAAGAATCTTTATATGTTGAAAAAAGGTTTGATGAGTTGACCTCAAGTATAGGATTTGCACTATTTTTAGTATTGGCATTAAGTGCATTTTTGTTAGGGTTAAGATCTGCAATATTGGTTGCATTAATTCTGCCCCTAACACTTTGTTCAGTTTTGTTCATTTGCCAAATGACAGGCTTACCTCTCCATCAAACCTCTACGACTGGAATGATTATTGCCTTAGGTCTTTTAATAGATAATGCAATTATTGTTGTAGAAGATTACAGATATCGAAGACTTGATGGCTTAAGTTCTAAACAAGCTATTTACAAGTCTGTTAAACATTTATTTATGCCTTTACTCGCTGCGACTGCAACAACCGCGTTAGCATTTATGCCTATAGCCGTCGGAGAGGGGCCAAGTAACGAATATGTTGGAGGTATGGCAAAGACATTAATAATGGCCGTTACTTCATCACTCTTTCTCTCTTTAACTATTGTCCTTCCAACACTTCACTATTTAGAGAAGATTCCATTTCTTTCTTCAGATATTTTTAGCCAAGGTTATAGTAGTAAAAAACTCTACATTTACTACAGATCCTCATTATTTTGGGCTTTATCAAAACCCAGAAGAGCAATCTTAGTTTCATTTTCAATGCCTCTTCTTGGCTTATTATTGTTCAGTACATTAGATAGAGATTTTTTTCCAGCAAATGATAGAAATATGTTTCAAGTTAGAGTTGAATTACCTAACAACAGCTCAGTTAATGCAACTATAGAAAAAGTACAAGATGTAAGAGAGCAGCTATCAAAATATGATTTTATAGAGAATGATTTTTGGTTTGTAGGTAGAAAACTTCCTAGGATTCTTGGAAACGTTGTTGGAGGTAACAGCGAATTGGGAAGCAATAATGAAGCAAATGCAGTTTACTTTACTTCTAGTTATTGGACGATGAAAAATAATATAGACATGATTGCTAAGGACTTAGTAGAAAATAATCCTGGAGTTAGAATTATAGTTGATCAATTTTCGTCAGGTCCCCCAGTTTTTGCAGATATTGAATATAGAATTATGGGTGAAGATCAAGATATTCTTACAGAGCTTGGTGATAAATTGGAACTTATTTTAAGCAGGGCACCAGATGTTTATTTAACCCGCTCTCAATCAAATGAGTATGAAACAAACCTTGAAATAGATTTTGATAATTCAAGTATTGCATATTCATCGAGTGGTATGGATTCCCTTATTAGTGAAATTAATTTTGCAAGCAACGGAGTGATCATTGGGACTATGCTTGATGGTAAAAAAGAATTACCAATACGGCTAAAAAGAGATCAAGAAGCTGCTTCAGATATTTCCCAAGCTTCACTCTTATCAATTTCTGGTAACAACGGAATTGAGTACATTGAAAACTTTTCTGACATTAAGCTTTCAAGAAAGCTTGGAGCATTCTCTAGATATAAAGGTGAAAGAGAGAATGGGGTTTCAGCATGGACATGGCCGAGATCTCTACCTTCTGTTTCTGAAGAATTTCTCCGTGAAGATATCCTTAAATTTAAAGAAAGTTTACCTCCAGGCTATAGGCTTGAACAAGCTGGAGAAGCTGCGGAAAGTGCAGAATCTAATGCACAGCTATTTGCTTCCGCAATAGTCTTTTTCATTTTAATTCTTGTTGGGTTAGTTTTTGCTTTGAATTCATTCAGGCAGACGCTTTTAATATCTTCAGTTGCTGGATTATGTGTTGGTTTAGCAATACTAGGTTTAGTTGTTGGAATGCAGAATTTTGGTTTTATAGGACTTGTAGGTGCTCTTGGTTTAGCTGGACTGGCCATTAATGACTCTATTGTTGTTTTAGCAGCACTCAAGGAAGATTCTGAAAAGGGTGATTATGATTTAAGTGGAGTAATTCAAACTGTTACTAGAGCCACAAGACATATTATTACAACAACTGCTACAACCATTGGAGGCTTATTCCCCTTGATACTAACAAGCATTTTTTTCCAACCACTAGCATGGGCAATGTCAGTTGGTGTTATTGGTGCATCCTTAATAGCCCTATTTTATATTCCAGCTATGTTCATGATTTTAAAAAAAATACCTAGAACTATTTAATACACTTTTCAGAGCAGTAGGTATTTTTACCTTTTTTAATAGCTAAATCTTTAGAAACAAAAGTCCCACAGCTGATGCAAGAATCCATATCATTTCTGGTAATGCGGTTAACTTTCTTTGGTTTAATTAAATGCCTTATTAAAAAAAAGATTATTACCAATAAAGGAACAATTATCTTCAATTAGTTTGTTGCACCTGAAAGTATGGTTCCTCCGATAATTAGAGGAAGTGAATTTGGAAGCGGTATATTTTGAAGAAATGATCCACTTGAAGTTTCTGAGTTTGGTGGTGGCGGATTAAGTGCAATCAACTTTTCAGTATCTTCGACAAGATCACTGTATCCAAGTTCTTCATAAGACGTCTTTAAGATTTGAAGCGCTCTATGATTTTGATTTGAATTTGGAATATTTTCTAGAACATAAGATGCTCTTCTAATGGCAGCAACATAAGCTTTTCTAGTTACATAGTAATCAGCAGCTGCAAGCTCATTACTGGCAACAAGATTTCTTAAATAAATTAATCTTTGTTTTGCATATGGAGCATATTGACTGTCCGGGAACCTTGTAAGGAATTCTGTTAATTCTGAAAATGCTAATTTGGCTCCTGAAACATCTCTTGATGAGAGATCAGTATTTGTAACTCTTGCTAACAGTCCAGCATCTCTTGTATAGCTTGATAGACCTTTCATAAAATAAGCATAGTCAATATTGGGATGTCTTGGATGAAGTCTAATGAATCTTTCTGCAGCTGAATGCGCAGCCTCAGTTTCTCCATTCATGAAATAACAATAGACTAGCTCAACTTGCGCTTGCTCAGCATATTTTCCAAAAGGATATTGTGTTTCTATTCTCTGTAGTGACTCAATTGCACCAAAATAATTATTAACCTTCATTCTTCTTTGTGCCGTATCGTAATAGACCTTTTCTGGTCTCTCGATTTCAACTTCATCCTTACTGCATGATGAGATAAAAAAAGCACATGCTAAAACCAGAGGTAGAGACAAAATATTTTTTAGATTTCTATTCATGGATGTTATTTTACTCTAATATTTGATTATAAATCTTAAAAAAAGTTCATTATGTCAACAACAAAAAAAGTTTCAAAGGATTTAATAAATTTGAGACTTGATAAAGCAACATCAGTTTTATTTGAGGAGTTTTCAAGAACTAAATTAAAAGAGTGGATTTTGAGTGGAAATATTCTTTTAAATGGAGAAATTGCTTCTCCAAGAGAAAAGGTAAGTCTCGATGATGAAATTGAAGTAAATCCAATAAATGAAGTTTCAACAGAATGGTGTCCTGAGAATATCGATTTTAGCGTGCTGCATGAGACTAATGATTTCTTGATAGTTGATAAACCTATAAATTTAGTAATTCATCCTGGAGCAGGCGTTTCTAGCGGAACATTAGCCAATGGTTTACTTTTCAAGTTTCCTAAACTTGAAGAACTTCCAAGAGCTGGAATAGTTCATCGTCTGGATAAAGATACATCTGGATTATTGGTTGTGGCTAAGAATGAGAAATTTAGACTTTATTTTATAGATCTTCTTCAATCAAGAAGGGTCAAGAAAAACTATAAGGCTTTGGTGACCGGAACACTTAGAGGTAATCTTGAAATAGATATACCTATTGGCAGGGATAAAAATAATAGAACTAAAATGACATGCAGAGAAGATGGAAAAGAAGCTATTACTCATGTAAAGAGTATTGATAGTTACGGAGGCTATTCGCTGCTTGATGTTGAAATAGAGACTGGGAGAACTCATCAAATAAGAACACATTTAGCTTATAAAAAGCTCCCTATAATTGGAGACAAGACCTACAATTCAAGAAAAATTATTGCTAAAGATACGCCAGATGAGCTTAAAAATTTCATAAGATCTTTTCCAAGACAAGCTCTGCATGCACATAAAATAGGATTTAAATTGCCAGATAGTGATGATTGCGTTGTATTTGAGAGCAAGATTCCAAAAGATTTTAAAGAATTGATAACAACTTTGGAAAAATTTAATATTTCTTAAAAATGCTAAAAAGCTTGTTTTTACAAGCGATTTTAATGTATAAACCCCAAGCTAAAAGTTTTTTATTATGAAAATTGCTGGAAACGACATATTAATTCAATCTCTAATAAATGAGGGAGTGGAATATATCTTTGGTTATCCTGGGGGTGCTGCTCTTCATATCTATGATTCAATCTTTAATCAAAAAGAGATGCAACATATTTTAGTAAGGCATGAGCAAGGAGCTACACACGCTGCTGATGGTTACGCAAGAGCTACTGGCAAGCCTGGCGTTGTTTTGGTTACCTCCGGACCGGGAGCTACAAATGCAATAACTGGGATTGCAACAGCCTTTATGGATTCAATTCCTATGGTTGTTATATCTGGTCAAGTGCAAAGTCATCTAATTGGAACTGATGCTTTTCAAGAGACAGACATGATAGGAGTATCAAGACCCATAGTAAAACATAGCTTTACAGTGGATAAACAAGAAAATATTGCGCAAATTGTTAAGGAAGCCTTCCATATAGCGACTTCCGGAAGACAAGGCCCAGTAGTTATTGATGTTCCAAAAGATTTAACAAATCCTGATGAATTATTTGATTTTAACTATCCTGAAAAAGCAAACATTAGATCCTATAATCCTCCAGTGAAACCAGAAAATCATCAAGTTTCTCGGGCTGTTGATGCAATACTAACTGCTGAGAGGCCAGTAATTTATGCTGGCGGTGGAACAATCTCGAGTAATGCATCTTGTGAATTAAGAGAGCTAAATGAACTGCTTGATTTTCCAGTAACAAATACCTTGATGGGTTTGGGAGTCTATCCAGGAACAGGAAAAAGATTTTTAGGCATGCTGGGTATGCATGGAACTTATCAAGCAAATATGGCAATGCATAATGCTGATTTAATAATTGCTGTGGGGGCTAGATTTGATGATCGAATTACTAACACGCCAGAGAAGTTTGCTCCAAAAGCAAAAGTTATTCACTTTGATGTAGATCATTCATCAGTATCAAAGATAATTGAGGCAGATATTGCTGTATTCGGGCAAGTCAAAGACTCATTGAAAGCCATTAATAACTATTTAAGGTCGAGAAAGGATGAAATAAATAGAGAAAAGATTTCTCCGTGGCATCAGCAAATAAGAGAATGGAAAGAAAAGTATGGCCTTAATCATGAACTCTACAAGAATGATTCAGATGAGC
The DNA here is from genome assembly GCA_028404565.1 of Pseudomonadota bacterium. Lineage (GTDB taxonomy): Bacteria > Pseudomonadota > Gammaproteobacteria > Magnimaribacterales > D2472 > CACNXK01. The sequence continues at coordinate 21,513 of JAOOBR010000014.1, forward strand.
ATCCAATTTTACCGCAGGCAGCCGTGCAACATATATATCAAGAATCTGAAGGCAAAGCATTTGTTACATCAGATGTTGGTCAGCACCAAATGTTTGCTGCTCAGTACTATCACTTTGATGAACCAAGAAAATGGATAAATTCTGGTGGTCTTGGGACTATGGGTTTTGGTCTTCCCTCAGCAATGGGAGTTAAACTGGCTTATCCTGAAGAAGAAGTAATTTGTATCACTGGAGAAGGAAGTATACAAATGTGTATACAAGAACTCTCAACATGCTCACAATATAAATTACCAATTAAAATATTTAATATAAATAATCTTGCTCTCGGTATGGTAAAGCAATGGCAAGATATGAACTATGACGGTAGACACTCATCTATTAGCTATGAGGATTCATTACCAGATTTTGTTGGGCTAGCAGAATCTTATGGGCATGTTGGCATTAAAATCACTAAAAATTCTGAACTAAAAGAAGGAATTGCTAAAGCACTAGCCATTAAAGATAAGTTGGTTTTTGTTGATATTTATGTTGATCCGAATGAGCATGTGTATCCAATGCTTGTTGCTCCTAATGGAAGCTTAAAAGATATGTGGTTGGGTAAAGGTGAAAAGACATGATCCAAAGAAAACTTACTCTTGTAATGGAAAACAAACCAGGCGCATTAGCCAGAGTTGTTGGGCTTTTCCATCAAAGAGGATACAACATTGATAGCTTACACGTTGACCCAATTGAGGATTTTGAACCTTTTAGATTTATCGAAGATGAACTAGGCATAAAATTTCAGGTTGGTGAGGTTTCAAGACTAACTATTCGAACAACAGTTGGAGATAAGCTAATGAGGCAAATTCTCAGACAGATAAATAAACTTATTGAGGTTATCGCTGTTAGTGATGATGAAAGCACATATCTAAAAGGGGTATTAAGAAATGAAAATCTTTTATGATGAAGATGCAAATCTAGAAATTATTCAGAACCTTAAAGTCACAATAATCGGATATGGTTCTCAAGGACATGCTCACGCAAATAATTTACATGATTCAGGAGTCGATATTACAGTTGGTCTCAGAGAGGGTTCATCCTCATGGGAAAAAGCAGAATCTGCTGGCTTAAAAGTTTCAAGTATAGAAGACTCAGTTAAAGGCTCTGATTTTGTAATGATTCTAGCGCCAGATGAGTTTCAAAGTGATTTGTATTCAAAACAGATAGAGCCAAACCTCAAAGAAGGCGTTATTTTGGCTTTTGCACATGGGTTTAATATTCATTTTAGTAAGATCAAACCTACTGATGATATTAGCGTAGTGATGATTGCTCCAAAAGGGCCTGGTCATACTGTTAGAAGCACATATATGTCTGGAGGAGGAGTGCCTTCATTAATTGCAATATACAGAGATTCTATTTACGGAAAAGATTTTAATGCTAAGGATGTTGCTCTTTCTTATGCAAAAGCAAATGGCGGAACTAGAGCAGGTGTTCTAGAGACTTCTTTTAGAGAAGAAACTGAAACAGATTTGTTTGGAGAGCAGGCTGTACTATGTGGAGGAATGACAGCGCTAATCAAAGCTGGATATGAGACATTGGTAGAAGCTGGCTATAGCCCTGAGATGGCATATTTTGAATGTTTGCATGAAACAAAA
>JAOOBR010000015.1 GCA_028404565.1 Pseudomonadota bacterium
CTGGGGAACTCGAATTGAAAGACAGAGCGCAAGCTCTGTTTTTTTTTGTGCTGAAATAATTAGAAAAAAGGCCGGAAAAACCGGCCTTTTTGATTTTCAACTTAAAGGGAGGTAGTTGAAAATTTGTTTAAGCGCAATATCGCATAGCACTTAAAACTTTAAATTAAAATTCTGGATACGCCTCCACTCCAGTTTCAACTAGATCTAATCCAGTTTCTTGTTCCATATCAGTTGCTCTAATAGGCATAAAACTATTGATCACTAAAATAGTTATCAAACTTGCCACATATGTAAAACCAGCAATTGCAAGAACACCTGCAGCTTGTGCAAATAGAGATCCACCTGTAAAACATACAGCCATCACACCCCAAATACCTACAACTCCGTGAGCTGAGATTGCACCAACCGGATCATCAATTCCTCTTTTGTCCAATCCTATTATTGAGAAATAAACAATGATGCCACCAACTGCACCAATTAATAATGCAGCTCCAGCACTGGGTGCACTGGGTGCTGCAGTGATTGCAACTAAACCAGCAATTGCTCCATTCATTGCCATAGTGATATCCATTTTTCCTTTAACTAATTGACTTATCATTAGGGATGCAACAACGCCACCGGCCGCAGCAATATTTGTATTTAAAAATACTTGAGACACATTAATTGCAGCACTTTCGTTACTTACAACTAACTCTGAGCCTCCGTTAAAACCAAACCAACCTAACCATAAGAACCACACACCTAATGCAGCCATTGGAATGTTTGATCCAGCAATAACATTTGATGAACCATCAGAATTATATTTACCTTTTCTGGGTCCGAGAACATGAACAACAGCAAGTGCTGCAGCAGCTCCACATAAGTGAACGGTTCCAGATCCAGCATAGTCACTATATCCAAGAGAACTATTTAGAAAACCTTCACCCCAGTTCCAATATCCCTGAATAGGGTATATGAAACCTGTTAATACAATTGCAAATAAGAAGAAAGGTAAAATCTTCATTCTTCCGGCAACAGCTCCTGATACAATTGACATTGCTGTTGCAACAAATACCACTTGGAAAAAGAAATCTGCTTGTTGAGAGTATTCCATACCATAAGGTATTCCAATATCAGCATTGTCCATACTCGTTGATAGTCCTAGTGATGTTCCTATTGAAGGAATTATTCCATCTATAAAAGCTCCACTGGGATACATCAAAGCAAATCCACAAACTAAATACATAATGCAAGCAATTGAGTACAAACCAAGGTTTTTAGTTACAATTTCTGCTGCATTTTTTTTCTTAATCATTCCTGCTTCAAGCATCGTAAAACCAGCTGCCATCCACATAACTAAAGCACCAGCCATTACGGCATAAAAGGTGTCTACTGCAAATTTTATTTCTTCCATAATTTACCTCCTAAAAGTTAAATAAAATTAAAAGCTTGCGCCAACTGCAAAAACTAGCGCATCTTCATCCATTAAGTCTTCTGAGTCTGAACTAAAGTCAGAATAGGCAAAACTGCAGTCATAATTTCCACAGCCAAAACCATAACTTATTAAGAAATTTGATCCATAAGTATCATAGTCACCATATGAGATAGATATATCTCCAAATGCATATGAAACATCCATATAATCTGGTGCTCCACTTTGACCTGAATAATATCCAAGACCTAAATCTCCATAACTTAATGCAATACCAATTTCTTCAAAATCAAGATCAGTGGCACCAGGATAGGTAAAATCAACATAACTTATATCAATTCCAACACCTGATTCTGTTTCAAGTGCATATCCAAAATATACATCCAGTTCGCTACCGGCACCGTCAGAGAAATTTACATTAGATCCCCATATACCTGCATAGAAACCAGCATCATTAGCATAGTCAAACCCACCACTAATTGCCGGCTCTTCACCAGTTTGTGTCATTCCTCTCCAGATATAATCTGTAGCAAAACTTACATTTGCACTAACACTAGCGTATGAAGGAAGTGCAAGTGCGCCTAGTAATGAAAAACATAAAAATACTTTTTTCATTTCTTACTCCTTTTCTAAAGGATTAATTTTTTGATTGTTTTGTAAAACGAATACTCTGCAAACAAAAAATGCTCCAAGTTAATTAAAATTTTATGCATTTTTTTTCTGCAGGATTCTTGAAGTCAAACTCGATAGGGTTTAACGGTTGCGTTCCTTCAGCTTTCGCTTACTTCCGACTTCGCAATGAAGTTGAACGATTTACGTTTTCCTGTTAACGGCGCGTTCCTTCGGTTTTCACCTACTTCCGTCTCCTAAGAGATGAACGATTTGCGCGTTCCTTCAGCTTTCGCTTACTTCCGACTCCGAAGAGTTGAACGATTTTAACTTTAGTGCAAAACTAAAATGCCTTAATAAGATATCCGCTAATTAAAATATAAGCAATAGGTTTATCCTAAATAAGTACAAAAAGTTTCAATTTCGTAACATTAATCTTTTCGAATAATGTTCTTTTCATTCTTGTTACATTAAAATATATGAAAATATTTTTGGAGAAAATTTATGGATCTTAACAATAAAGTTGCTTTAGTCACTGGAGGTGCGTCTGGTTTAGGGCAAGCAACAGTTGAAAATTTTGTTGCTGCTGGAGCAAAAGTCATAATCCTAGATATCAATGAAGATAATGCAAACAAAATCATAGAAAATCTTGGTGTTGACAAAGTTTCTTTCATTTCGACAAATATTATGGAGGAAGATCCAGTTGTATCAGCAATAAACAAAATTAAAGATGAGCACGGTGCACTTCATATTGCAGTCAACTGCGCTGGCACAGGATACCCTGGAAGAATTTTAGGGAAGGAGGCACCACATCCTTTAGATGCTTTCCAATTTATCATTAATTTAAATCTCGTTGGAACTTTTAATGTAATGAGGATCGCTGCGGAACTAATGGATAAGAATGAAGCTGACGAAGGTGGAGAAAAAGGAGTTATTATCAATACTGCATCAGTTGCCGGATATGAAGGACAAATTGGTCAATCTGCTTATAGCGCCTCTAAGGCTGGAGTTATTGGATTAACTATCACAGCTGCAAGAGATTTAGCAAGACATTCAATAAGAGTTTGTACAATTGCACCTGGTATATTTGATACGCCGCTAATGCAGCTCGCACCTGATAAGGTTCGTGATCCACTCCTCGAATCAACACAATTCCCGCACAGGTTTGGTCAACCAAGTGAGTTTGGTCAATTAGCTGCACATATAGTAGAAAACTCTTATCTTAATGGAGAAACTATAAGGCTAGATTCAGGCATGAGAATGAAGCCAAGATAATGGAATATAAAGCTTACTATGTTGAAGAGAATGATGGAGTTTTTTCTTCATCTATTAAAAATCTTGAAATACCTGAACCACAAAATGATGAGCTACTAATTAGTGTTTCTTATTCATCTCTCAACTATAAAGATGCCTTGTGTGCTAAAGGCGTTAAAGGTGTAGCTGCTTCTTATCCATTTGTTCCAGGAATTGATGCTGTTGGAACTGTAGCGAAATCTAATTCAGATGCATTTAATGAAGGTGATCAAGTTATATGTTCAGGTTACAAGCTTGGCATGAGTGTTAATGGAGGCTTTGGAAGCATGATTTGCGTTCCTGCAGATTGGGTTGTACATCTTCCAAATGCTATGTCAGATTTAGAAGCTATGTCATATGGTGTAGCAGGGCTAACATCAGCAGCATGTGTTAAGTCCATCTTGGATAAAGGCGTCATTGATACTTTACCAATTGCTGTTTCTGGAGCGACTGGTGGAGTTGGTTCAGTTGCAGCCGGAATTTTAAGTAAAATTGGCTTTTCTGTTACAGCCATTACAGGTAAGTCATCTGAAGAAGGTTTTTTAAAAAAAATTGGCTGTGATCATTTTTTAAATAGAGACGACTTTCTTGAAGGAGGTGTTCGCCCCTTAGATAAAACTGCATTTGGTGGAGGTGTTGACGCAGTTGGCGGAGAAATCCTTGTTAAGATGATTTCTCAAACAGCTCAAAAGGGATCAATTGCTTGTTGCGGCAATGTTGCCGGTGCATCATTTCAATCTTCTGTTTTTCCATTCATTTTGAGAGGCATTTCTTTAATCGGTATTGATTCAGCAGAATCATCAATTGAGCTTAAGAGACATCTTTGGGAAAAATTAGCAGATGAGTGGAAATTAGATTTATCTGAACAAACAAAGACTATACAATTGAAAGAACTAGATTCTGAGATTGAAAAGATTTTAAATGGATTGCAGCTTGGAAGAGTAGTTATTAAACACGGAGATTAATATGTCAGATGAGTTTGAAAAATTTTATGAAGATAAAGAATCAAATGAAGATTCAAAGTCAGATGCTAGGGTTGCTTTGATTCTTGTAATTTGTTTTGTTGCTGCAGCTCTTTTTTGGGTTTCTGGACAGTAATTTAATCAGATAAAAATTTCTCGGCATCTAAAGCTGCCATACACCCAAACCCTGCAGAAGTAATTGCCTGTCTGTAAACTTTATCTGCAACATCACCAGCAGCAAAAACTCCAGGTATGGATGTTTGTGTAACTGAGCCATCTAAACCAGACTTAATTACAATATATCCATCTTTCATATCTAGCTGACCATCAAAGATTTCGGTATTTGGATTATGTCCAATTGCAATAAATACTCCATGTAAATTAATCGACGACATTGAGCTATCTTTATTTTTTAGTTTAATACCTGTAACACCGCTAGCATCTCCTAGAACCTCTTCTAATTGACTGTCCCAGTGTATTTTAATTACCCCTTCATCAGCCTTCTTAAATATCCTATCTTGAAGTATCTTCTCTGCTCGTAATTCATCTCTTCTATGAACTAGATGAACTTTTGAACAAATATTAGCGAGATATAGAGCCTCTTCAGCAGCGGTATTTCCTCCACCAATTACAGCGACCTCTTGGCCTTTATAAAAGAAACCATCACAGGTTGCACAAGCTGATACACCTCTACCAAGAAACTCTTGTTCTGATGGGAGACCTAAATATTTAGCAGATGCACCAGTAGCTATTATAAGCGTATCAGCTTGATAAGAATCTGTTCCACTTAGAAGAAATGGTGACTGCTCAAGATTTACCTTTGAAATATGATCATTAATTATCTCAACACCAAATTTTTCAGCATGTTTTTTCATTCTTTCCATTAAATCAGGTCCTTGAAGATCATCACTATCGCCGGGCCAATTTTCTACTTCAGTAGTTGTTGTTAATTGTCCGCCAGGCTCAGCTCCAGCGATAATGACAGGATTTAATCCTGCTCTTGCTGCATAAATAGATGCTGCGTAGCCTGCAGGGCCTGATCCAAGAATTATTAGTTTATTATTTGTCATACTTTAAGAAGTAAAATTATAGTTCAATTATGAAGAAATTATATTAAAGAACTAATATAATTGATATTTCGGAGAATAATAATAGCTATTAAAAAAGTAAATACTGATAATCAACCAGTAAAAATACTTTCCAATTTCTTAGGCTTTGGTCTCATAGGCTTTTCAATTTATATATTAATTTCATTGATTTCTTACAATGCTGCAGATTCAGCATATTTTTACCAAACTAATGATCCAAATGTTATGAATTTAGGAGGTCCTTTAGGAGCTGTGGTTTCAGACATTTTATTATCAACTATAGGGCTTGGCTCTTATCTTCTTTTGTTATTTATTTCTTTGTGGTCATTAGAGTCACTTGCACCAAAAATATTTAATTTATCAAGCCCCAAGTTTTTATTTAGGATTGTGGGTGGTCTGCTCTCATTAATATGTTTTACCGCTTTGTGTGAGTTTTATATTGCAGGTCAGTCTTTTCCTCAAGGATCGTCAGGTGGCTTCATTGGCAAGTTTATTTTTTCAAATTTAGTTTTAATTTTTGGTTTAATAGGGAGCTTATTATTTTTATTAATATTCTTAATACCCTCAGCTACTCTTGGTTTAAATATTTCTTGGCCGTTACTTTTTACATACGTTGGTAAATTAATTCTAAAGATATCCTCATTAGTAAGATTGCTGCTTGAAAATATCTTTAAATTTTTAGAAAAGCTTATTTCAGCTATCTTTCAGGGTTTAAAAACTTTAGTAGAAAATATAAAAGATATTCAAAAAAATAAGCAGATTGAGTCCTTGAAAACAAAACCTTTTAAAGCAGCGACAAAAAAATCTCCTGAGATAAAAGCTATTCCTAAAACTCAAAGTGTAATAAATCTTAAAAATGATAAACCTGAGGATAAAGTTGATTTATCTAAGTCGGACATGGGTGAAGACAAGGAACCTGTTACAAAAATGCCAAGCACAGAGCTTTTAGATAGAGCATTAGACGATGGAGAGTCACTAAGCAAAGAAGATCTTGAATCTTTATCAGAACTTCTGGAGATAAAATTAGATGAATTTGGAATTGAAGCAGAGGTTGTATCTGTTTTGCCAGGCCCGGTTGTTACCAGATTTGAGATTCAGCCTGCACCAGGCACTAAAGCAAACAAAATTACAAATATTGCTCAAGATATTGCTAGATCACTTGCGGTGAGCAGTGTAAGAGTTGTTGAAGTTATTGAGGGTAAATCTGTAGTGGGTATTGAGATACCTAATACAAATAGAAAGATGGTTAGACTCAAAGAAATTCTTGCATCTTCAGCTTTTGAGGATTCAAAGTCACATTTATCTCTTGCATTAGGGAAGGATATTGCTGGTAAAGCTGTTGTTGTTAATTTAGAAAAGATGCCTCATCTTCTTGTTGCAGGAACAACTGGTTCAGGAAAATCAGTTGGTATTAACGCAATGTTATTAAGTTTATTGTTTAAATCTGATCCCGAGGATGTGAGGTTGATATTGATTGATCCAAAAATGTTAGAGCTTTCAGTTTATGATGGGATTCCGCATCTATTAACGCCAGTTATTACGGATATGTCTGATGCAGCAAACGGATTACGTTGGTGTGTCGCTGAGATGGACAGAAGATATAAATTAATGTCTGCGATGGGAGTAAGAAATTTAGCAAGCTTTAACTCAGCAATTAAAGAAGCATCTGAAAAAGGTGAATCAATTCAAAATCCATTAAAAGAAGATGAAGAGGATTTCCTTGAGGAGCTTCCATCAATCGTTGTAGTTGTGGATGAGTTTGCAGATATGATGATGTTAGTTGGAAAAAAAGTTGAACACCTTATTGCAAGAATTGCTCAAAAAGCTAGAGCAGCAGGGATTCATTTAATCCTAGCCACTCAAAGACCCTCGGTGGATGTGATTACAGGATTAATTAAGGCTAATATTCCCACAAGAATTTCTTTTCAAGTTTCAACCAAAATAGACTCCAGAACAGTTTTAGATCAAGGAGGAGCTGAACAGCTGTTAGGATATGGAGATATGTTGTATCTTCCAGCAGGTCAGGGAGTTCCAGCAAGAGTTCATGGTGCTTTCGTTGGAGACGATGAAGTGCATAGAGTTGTTGATGATTGGAAAAAAAGAGGCACTCCAGATTTTGTTGATGAGATTACATCAGATCTTCAGGATACCGGCCCAATACCAGGTTGGTCTAACGCATCAGGAGCATCTGGCGAGGAAGATGATGAGCTTTACGATGAGGCAGTTAATTTTGTTATTGAATCTAGAAGAGCTTCTATTTCAGCAGTTCAAAGGAAGCTAAGAATTGGATATAACAGAGCAGCAAGACTTATTGAGTCAATGGAGGCAGCAGGATTAGTTTCCGAAATGAGTTCAAATGGATCAAGAGAAGTCCTAGTCCCAAAAAGAAATTAGATGTATTTAAAAGCAATCCTTTTTTATTTTCTTTCTTTTAATATTTATGCAAATTCTCAAATTGATAGCATTAACAATTTTCTTAATGAAAACAGATTTTCATATGAGCAGGTTGCAGAAAATTCAACTGAAGTAATCTCAGGTAAGCTAATTTTAGATACACTTCAGATTTACTTAGATATTGTTTCTCCTTATAGGGAAAGCTATCTAATAAGCAAAAACTTTATTACTTATAATGATATTGATTTTTCACAACAAAGAACATTTGAATATTCTAAAAATGATTTTCCAATAATCAGTATTTTTTCCAAAAAGAAGATACCGCAAGATGACGATTCATTAAATGTGATCACCCTTGAGGACTCTGTATATATTACCGATAAATCGACTGAGCAAGTTTTTAAAATCTCTTTGGAAGAGGAGGAGACTTTAATTATTCAATTTAAAGATAATTTTGGTATTGGTAATTCAATATTCCTCAATAAACTTCCATGAGTCTTGTATATATTGCTTTAGGGGGTGGGCTTGGCGCCGTTTCGAGATTTCTTTTAACAGGATACTTAAATAATATTTCTGATCATTTTCCCTTTGGAACACTTTCTGTAAACGTTCTTGGTTGTTTTGTTATAGGCTGTGTTGTTGGTTACTTTGCCAGCAAATCATCACCAATGTATTTATTTTTTGTTATAGGATTCCTTGGCTCTTTTACGACTATGTCGGCATTTTCAATACAAACAATCGAATTATTTAATTCCAATTCTATAAGCGGTATTTTCTATGTTATTTTGACTTTTAGTTTTACAATAGTTGCTACCTATATAGGCCTTACATTTTTTCTAAATGATTGATATAAATTTACTAAGAGCAGATCCTGAAAAGGTAAAAAATATTCTAAAAATCAAAAACTATGATTTAGATTCTGGCTTATTTGCTGAAATTGACTCTAATAGGAAGACTTTACAAACCGATGCAGAGGATTTAAAAAGTTTAAAGAACAAGCTATCAAAAGAATTTGGAGAACTTAAAAAAAATAATCAGGACACATCTGAATTATCAAATCAATTAGATGAAATTAAAAAAAATCTTTTAGAAAAGGAGGAGTTACTTAATAAAACACTTTCTCATCTGAACGATTTCCTATTAGATATTCCAAATATTCCTCATCAGGATGTAGAGCCAGGAAATAGCGAAGAAGATAATAAAGTAATTAAAACATTTGGAGATGTGCAAAAAAATGATTCAATTGATCATCTTGAGATTACATCAGATATTGATATTGAATCTGCTGTTAAGCTTGCTGGCACTAGATTCGCAGTTTTAAAAGATGATATAGCTAAACTTCATAGAGCACTTATTTCATTCATGCTTGATGTCGCTGAAAAAAATGGCTATCAAGAGAGATATGTCCCTTTTATGGCAAATTCACGAAGCCTTACTGGTACTGGCCAACTACCAAAATTTGAAGAAGATCTTTTCAAAGCAACAGAAGATTTATTTTTAATTCCTACTGCAGAAGTCCCATTAACAAATCTATATGCTGATTCGATATTGGAGCAGGGCAATCTCCCTATTAAGGTAACATCACATACACCTTGCTTCAGATCAGAAGCAGGCAGTTATGGAAAAGATACAAAAGGTCTCATAAGGCAACATCAGTTCGAGAAAGTTGAAATAGTTCAGGTTGTCCATCCTGATAAGTCAGATTCAGCTCTTGAGGATTTATTAAGCAATGCTGAGGAAATACTACAGCTCTTAGAATTACCATATCAAGTTGTTCAACTGTGTGGAGGTGATTTAGGGTTTTCGTCAGCAAAAACTTATGATATTGAGGTCTGGATTCCTAGCCAAAATAAATATAGAGAGATTTCTTCATGTTCTAACTTTACAGATTTTCAATCAAGAAGATCAAAAATAAGATTAAATGAAGATGGGAATAAGATTTTTCCTCACACCCTAAACGGATCTGCATTAGCAGTTGGCAGAACTCTTGTTGCAATTATTGAAAATTTTTACGATGGAAAAAATGCAATTCATGTACCTAAAACACTCCAAAAGTACCTAAATAAAGAAGTTATTACCTGTAAATAGCTCTTTGTCACAATATTGTTGAATTTAATTGTTGAAGCTATCTGAAATAGGCGTAGAATATTAATAACCCCAAACGGATAATTAAGAGGAGTATTATGAAAAAAATTCTAATTTCTTTATCAGTTTTCTTTATCGGCTTTTCTTTTGCTGCCAATGACACGTCTTCATCTATTTCTGGTTCAGTTAATGTTCCAGGAGCAACCATTACGGTAGAACACGTTCCAACTGGTAGCACAAAGTCTTCAGCCGCCAATGATGCTGGTAACTTTAACTTTTCCGGTTTAAGACCCGGAGGCCCTTATATTATTACTGCTAGTGCAGCTGGCTTTAATACAGAAAGGGTTGATAACGTTTATTTAACCCTAGCAGAGTCAAATTCATTTGATGTTGTGCTTGTTAGCTCGACAGCAATTGAAGATGTCGTAGTAACTGGTGTTAGATCTGGAATTTCATCTTCTGGACCTGGATCAACAATTACTGCAGATGATATTGCTTTAACAGCTTCCATCGATAAAGGTATTGGTGATTTCTTGAAAAGAGATTCAAGATTTGCAATCCAAGGTACTTTCAGAGATGTTCAAATTTCTGCTTTAGGTTCAAATAATAGGTATAACAACTTCACGATTGATGGTGTTGCTGCTAATGACCCACTTGGCCTAAATGCTAATGGATTTGCTTCAGTAAGAAACCCAATTAGTGTTGAAACACTTGCTCAGATCAGAGTTGATTTTGCACCATATAGCGTAACTAAAGGAAACTTTGGTGGAGCAAACATTAACGCTGTTACTAAGTCAGGAACCAATGAACTTAAAGGTAAAGTTTATGGTTATGATACTGATCAGGATAATGTTGGTGACGTCCTAGGATCACCTGTAAACCAATTCTCTGATGAGACTAAAGGTTTTGTAGTAGGCGGACCAATTATTGAAGATAAATTGTTCTTCTTTGTTGGTTACGAGGAGTCTGAAAGATTTTCACCAAGTAACTCACAGCCAATAGCTGCAGAGGATGAAGCTGAACTTCTACAAATCAAAGACTTCCTTATGCAGAGATATAACTATGATGCTGGATGGCCCATATTTAATGCGCCACCTGAGTCTCAGGAACAAACTCTGTTGAAGCTTGACTATGCAATTAATGACAATCATAGAGTTGAATATATTTATCAGGAAACTCAAGATATTAATATCAGAGAATATGATAGACCAAACCTAAACTACGTATTCTCATCTCACTACTACGTTTATCCAATTGATAGAGAAAAGAATACTTTCGCCTATGTTGGTGATATAAGCGATGACCTTTCTGTTGAAATGAAGTATACAGATATTGTTTACAAGAATGACCAAGACTCTCTTGGTGGTGAAAACTTTGGACATCACAGAATTACTCTATCTAGTGGTGAATATGCTTACCCAACAAGTGAACAGTATAGAAGTGCTAACGAAACAAATATTGATGAACAAATCCTTAATTTAAAAGCTACACTTTTAAGAGGAAATCACACTATTTCTGTTGGTTATGATATGCATGAGAAATTTGTTTCAAACTTATTTATCGCATTTGAAAATGGAAGATTTAGATGGAACAGTGTGGATGATTTCTTAAATGGTAATTTATCTTATTTAAGATTCATTAAACCTGTTACAGGTAATCTCATGGATGGAGCTGCAATTGTAGATATAGATATGTCAACTTTCTATATTGAAGATGTAGTTGATGTTAGTGATATTCTAACTCTTAACTTTGGTGTAAGAGTTGATACTATTGAACAGCCAGAAAATACTGCAGGCTACAATGCTGCATTTGAAGCATTAGCAGGGTTTAGAAATACTGTCCCTCTAGACTCATCAGTTGTTCAGCCTAGATTTGGTTATAAGCTTGACATTGGTGGCACTAAGCTAATTAGTGGTATGGATAGAATTGAAGGAGCTGAATTATCCGGTGGTATTGGCGTTTTCTCAGGAAGAGTTCCTCAAGTATGGATGACAAACCCTGCAGCTAATACAGGTGTTGCTACGGTTTACTTTGGTAACTGGGCCACAGATATTAATCTTGGAACAGGAGACTGGAGAGACTACTATGATGGTCTAAATCTAACTTGTTTATTACCAGATGCACAACCCAATGAGTATGGAGATTGTGGAGATGTATCAGCTTATGCTGGTGCAGGTGCTGCAGTAGCAAACCATCCTGATTTCCAAGTACCATCAGACTTAAAAATGTCTATGGACTTAACATTATATTTAAGAGGTGGAGCTAGACTTACCGCTAACTATATCAAGAGTGATGTTATTGACGCAGTCAATTTTACTGACTTAGGTGTTGAAGCTGGTGGTATCGAGCAGGTAGCTGCTGACGGTAGAACCGTTTATAACGAGGAATATACTCAAAATATTGTTATGAGTAATACAAGTAAAGGTGGCATGGAGTCATTTAGTTTATCTATTGATAAGCAATTTGATAATGGCGTAAATGCTTTTGCAAGTTATACAACTGTTGATTCTGATTCTCTATGGGATGGCTCTCAAGCAAGAGCTCAGTCTCTTTATAGAGGAACTGCTAGAGCAGATGCATTAACACCATCTCTTGGTGAATCTGCATGGAATACTGATCACAGATTAATAGCCGGACTAGATTATGTTATGAATGAAGGATCTAGAAAAGCTACAACATTCTCATTATTCTGGAATGCTCAATCAGGTAGACCTTACAGTTACACTTGGAGAAGATACTCCTTGTTTGATTATGATGATAATGTTCTTGCATACATTCCTGGAGCAGGCGATCCTAACGTTGTTTATAGCGGAGTAAGTGAAGCAAGAGTTCTTGATCATATCGAAGAACTTGGACTTTCTGGATATGCTGGATCAATAGTACCAAGAAATGTTGGTAATGCTGATTACTATAGATCTCTTGATATGCGAATAGCTCAAGAGATACCAGGATTCATGGATGATGATAAATTCACTATCTATTTTGATGCTGTTAATATTCTTAACTTCTTCAATGATTCAGAAGGGTTAAGATATTACAAAGGTAGCACTCAAGAGATTCTCGAGACTGATGGTCTTGACGATCAGGGTAGATGGATTATTACTGGTGTTAGAGATGAATCATCTTTTATAGACTTCAATTCATCTTCTTACAGATTCCAGTTAGGGTTCTCTTACGAATTCTAATTAGAATTGTATTCTTTAAAAGGGCGGTTTTTCCGCCCTTTTTTTTGGTAAAATAAAAACATGAGTACCATAATCCCAGAAATATCTCTTATATCCCTACAAAATCAAAGTGCATCTGATTTGAAAATATTAAAAGAGGCTTTAAATACTCATGGATTTTTTACAATTACTGATCATGATATTGATGACTCCCTTTTAGACGAAAGTTATACCTGCGCTAAAGAATTTTTTGATCTACCAGAGGATATTAAAAATCAATATGCAAGGCCTGAAATAGGAGGTGCCAGAGGCTATACTCCATTTGGTAAAGAAACTGCTTTGGGTGAAAATGTAGCTGATCTTAAAGAGTTTTGGCATCTAGGGCCTGAAATAAATTCAAGTTTCGATTCAAGAATACATGAAAATATAAAGGTGGCTGAGCTATCCAACTTTAATACCCATTTTAATGCTTTGTTTACATCACTTAACGATCTAGGAGTGAAGGTTCTTGAATCAATTGCACTTGTTTTAGAACTACCTAAAAACTTTTTTGAAGAAAAAGTTATACGAGGTAACTCAACACTTAGACTTCTTCATTATCCTCCTATTGACTCAGATGAGAATATTTTAAGAGCTAGAGCCCATGCTGATATAAATCTTATTACTCTTCTTGTTGGTGCCGAGGAGGGTGGTCTCGAAGTCCAAAATAAGGATGATGAGTGGATTCCAATTAAACCAAATTCAAAAAGTATTGTTTGTAATATTGGAGATATGATGCAACTTATTACGGAGGGTAATCTTAAGAGCACGCCACATAGAGTTGTTGAGTACAGTGCCAATGATTCTAAATCAAGATATAGCATGCCTTTTTTCCTTCATCCATCTCCTGAGGTGGTCTTAAAGTCAGTTTATAACGAAGGTGATGAAGGTGTTTTAGCGCATGATTTCCTTGAAGAAAGAGTTAAAGCTATAAAACTTTATTAACTATATGGATCTATATTACCTGCAGCTTTTAATTGGATTTATTGGCTTAACTGCTCTAGCCATTCCATTCTCATCGAATATTAAAGAAATTAATTATAGAAACATTGCTGTAGGGATTCTTTTTCAAATACTTTTAGCTTTTATCTTAATTAAGATTCCAATAATTGTTTCCTTTTTTAAATCTTTGGGTGATGGTGTTATTGCTCTTCAAAATGCAACACAAAAGGGTACCTCTTTTTTATTTGGATTCTTATCAAGTCCAGGATTGCCCTTCGTTCAATCTGATCCATCTGCTCAAGTTCAGTCTGCATATTTTGCTTTTGGTATTTTGCCATTTATTCTGGTTATGTCTGCTCTAACTGCATGGTTATGGCATATAAAAGTTTTAAAAATAATAGTGGATGCTTTTTCAAAGGTTTGTCAGAAACTATTTAATATTGGTGGTCCAATCGGGTTAGGTGCTGCTGCAAATGTATTTGTAGGTCAGGTTGAGGCCCCATTGCTAATAAGACCATATCTTTCAAGGTTAACTAATAAGGAACTCTTAATACTGCTAACAGCAGGTATGTCAACAGTTGCTGGATCCATTATGGTAGCTTTAGTAACAATACTTAATGGCCAATTTCCAGATATTAATTTGATTCAACATCTTATAACTGCATCGGTGATATCAGTTCCTGCAGCAATTATTTATTCAAATATTATGATGCCATCAAATGTAGTTACAACATTTGATGAATCTAAGTTGCCGAAACTATATAACAGTTCAATGGACGCGATAACTAAAGGTACCAGAGATGGTCTTGAAATAGCATTGAGCGTTGGAGCGATCTTAATAGTTTTTATTACATTAGTTGCATTAGTTGATTCTTTGTTGGGAATAATAAATGAGGATTTATCATTGCAAGCAATTCTAGGTTTTATTTTCGCTCCAATATGTTGGTTAATGGGTATCCCTTGGGAAGAGGCTGTTGTTGCAGGTCAATTATTAGGAATCAAGACCGCACTTAATGAATTCGTTGCATATGCTGGATTAGCAAATTTAGAATCCGGTCTTTTATCAGAGCAGTCAAAACTTATCACACTTTATGCTCTATGCGGCTTCGCTAATTTTTCTTCAGTTGGTATTCTTGTTGCTGGTGTTGGAGCTATGGCTCCAGAAAGAAAAAATGATCTAGTAAGTGTCTCTCTTAAGGCGCTAATAGGAGCAACTTTAGCATCCTGCATGACAGGCTTAGTTATAGGATTTGTTAATTATTTATAACAATAAATAGGTTTAGGTAACTAGCAAAAGAAATCCAAACAACGTATGGGATAAATAAAAAGAAGGCTAGTTTATTTTCTTTGTAAATCAAATTTAAGATATAAATATTTATTGCTATTAGTAAATATATATCCAGAAGAGCAATCAAAGGCATTTGGAATCTGAAAAATAACCAAGACCACGCAGCATTAAAAAATAATTGAATTATAAAGATTGAAAAAACTTTTTTATGAGTAAGGAATGCTGAGATCATCATCAAGATATATAGAATTGGCCAAACTATGCCAAAAACATAACTAGGAGGATTAAGCTCACTTTTATCTAATAATAGGTACCAAGAATCAGTGCCAGCACTTGTTGAAGCCATACCCCCTATAGCAGCAGCTAAAATAACAGCAACAATTAAAGTAAATCTCCTTACTCTGCAGGAATTGATTGATAACATTATCTTTTTCTAAAAAATCTTTTTAGAGTATCCCGGATAGTTTCAGAAAATTTTGAACCTTCTGGCCTGGCTTCATTAAAGATGTAAAAACTCATAAAAATCAAGGTTATTATAAAAATTACTATTGATGTATCCATATTAAACCTTCTCCACGACTAGTGAGCATATTGAGTACCCTGCACCAAAAGAACAAATTACACCCATTTCTCCAGACTGAAAATCATCCTTTGTTTCATGAAAAGCAATTACTGATCCAGCTGAAGCAACATTGCCATATTTTTCTAATATCATTGGTGCTGCATTTGGATCATAGTCTTCACCTTTAAGCTTTTTAGCAACAAAATTGATCATATTCCCATTTGCTTGATGTAACCAGAATCTTTTAACGTCATCAGGGACAAATTTAAGTTTTGACAGTTGATTTGTAATTATTTCAACCACCATGGGACAGACCTCTTTAAAGACACTTCTTCCATTCTGTCTAAACATTACTTCATCGCCTCTATTTAGATCGTCAGTTCTATTCATATAGCTAAAATCACTCCTAATATTATTTGAAAATTGAGTAACAAGCTCTCTATCTTTAATTTGAAATGCATCTTTTGGATTATTTAAATTCCCTTGAACAATAGTTGCTACACATGCATCACCAAAAATAAAATGACTATCTCTGATTCTGAAATCATTTCCAGGGGAGGTTAATTCTGGATTAATAACAAGGATTGTTGATGCTAATCCAGATGCTATATCACTATAAGCATTACTAATTGCAAAAGTTGTTGAAGAGCAACCTACCAACATATCATATGCATACCCATTAATACCAAGAGCTTCTTGGATTTCAATCGCAATAGCTGGATAGTTTCTAGCTGAATGAGAGGTACCCAAAATAATTCCATCTATATCATCGACAGTGATGCCAGCATTTGCAATTGCTTTTTTAGCTGATTCAATTCCCATTTCAGCAAGAATTGAGGTATTGTCAGGTAACTCTGGTCTAGTTTTTGGTTTCATTCTATTTGGGTCTAGACAATTATGTTTATCATATAAATACCTTGTCTTAATTCCAGAGGCTTTTTCAATAAATTCAGCACTCGAATGTGACAAAGCCTCCAAAGAACCTGTAGAAATAGCTTCTGCATTGTCTAGGTTAAAGTTATCAACGAAGGTATTATATGAGTTAACAACTTCATCATTGGTGGTTAACCCATCTTCAGGTATCCAAAACCCAGTCCCAGTAATATAAATATTTTGCATTTTTTCTTTAAAAAAGTGATTATATTTTATAACTTTATGAAAAAAATATCAGTCAAAATTGATCAGAAAGAGTTAATGGTTAATTTTTGGGAAACAGAAATCGAAAATCCCCTGGGTATTTTCTATATTCATCATGGAATGGCTGAGCATATTGATAGATATGAATCATTCGCTGAGAAACTAAATTCTTTTGGGTTCCATGTTGTTGGACATAATCATCTGGGTCATGGTGATAATAAAGAAAATGGTGAAGGAATCTTTTCGCCATCAAAGGGTTGGTCTAAAGTTTGCAATGAAGCTTGCATGGTAAATGATCACTTCTGTAATCTTTATCCAGAACTTCCTTCTTATTTATTTGGACATAGTATGGGAGCTTTTATAACGATTTCTTCATTAAAAAGAATTAAAAATCTTAAAGGCATTTTTCTTACGGGAACCTTTCTTCCATCTAAAGTCCAATTGTTTTTAATGAAGATCCTTTTATATATAGAAAAAATAATTTTTAGAATAAATGAAGATAGCCAGATTCATAAAATAAATTTTCAGAGGCTGAACTCTGTTTTTAAAAATCCAAGAACTGATTTTGATTGGTTAGCTAGAGATATGAAGGTTGTTGATAAATATATTGATGATCCTAACTGTGGATTTAATTGTTCTAACTCGCTATGGTTGGACTTTGTTCGCGGAGGAGAGTTGGTTTTGAGGAGTGATACTTTTGTAAATCTTAGCAAAGATATAAAGGTATTTTTGGCCGCAGGTGCTGACGATCCATGTATTATCAATGGAGGAGGTATTGATGGTTTGTATGAGTATTTGAAAAAAAGATTTACCAATGTTTACATTAAAAAATTTGAAGGTATGAGGCATGAAATACAAAATGAACCAAGTAAAAATGAATTACTTTCATTAATAGACAAGTTTTTATTGGAATGAATAAATTAACACTTTTATCAATTTTTTTTCTTTTTAGCTGCTCTTCTAATAATAGTTTGATGCAAGAACATAATATTCTCCATGATGAATCAATTAGGACTTTTTATACCTATGTTCCCTCAACTCTGAATAAAGAAATGACTTTAGTTGTTGGTTTACATGGGTATACGGGTAATGCTAAAACTTTTATAAGAGATGGAGATGCAAATTTTAATAATTTCTTAGAAAAAAATAACTTCATTGGGGCATACCCCGAAGGTAAATCTTTTAAAGCTAATGGAAGAAATTTTAGTTCATGGAATGATTTAGCTGGATCAATAGGCAAAGGGCCTAAGGGAGATATCTGTGATATAAACAGGGACTACTATCCATTTCCTCCAGATTGTTTAAACCCTCATAGATGTTCTTGGGCAAGTTGCGGAGATGATATTGGGTTTATTGAAAAAGTAATAGATCATCATAAGGACAAATATGACATCAAGTCAGTTATTGTTATTGGCATGAGTAATGGAGGGATGCTTGCTCAAGCAATTGGGTGCAATCTCACTGATAAAGTTGATGCAATAATTAATATCGAAGGAATGCAAGCCCTGGGGATGAGTTGCACACCTAAAAAACCCATTACTATGGTTATCTATGGCGCAAAAAATGATACTACTGTGCCGCCAGATGATATTTTAGCTTCTGATGGTTATTTTTATGAGCCTATGAAAAATACGGTAAATGATTGGAAGAATTCCTTTAATTGCGTTAATTCGACATTAGAACAAATATCAAATCCTGCCATTATTACTAAAGAAAAATTTTATGATTGTGATGATGGAGTAACCATTACATCTATCTTAGACCACAACAATGATCATGATTGGCCTAAACCCTATAAATGGGGCATTAATTTATTATTTGACCCCTTACTTAACTAATTTATACCTTTAATGCTATACTTTTCACGTGTTTTTTTAATTTTTTGCATGTTTGCGAAGGGGGAAAGTTATGAACACCAATAAAGTAATTCTTAAACCGCTTTTTCAGAAAAAAGCTGATCCATTAACCTTGCTTCTTAAAGATATCTTTAAAGATAACAGGAATGCAATGTCCTATCTTGGGGCTTTATCTATAGGTCTTGGTTTTTCTCAAACTGACTCTGCTTTTGCAGAAGAAGATGTTGAAGAAGTAGTTGTTACTGCGTCTAAAAGAGAAGCAAATCTTCAAGATCTTCCAATGGCTGTGCAAGCTATTACTTCTGAAGAATTAGATGCTAAAAATATTTCAGATTTTAATGATATAGCTAACCTTGTGCCAAGTATTACTGTTGATGATAGTGGAAGTGGTAATTCATATTTCTATATCAGAGGTGTTTCCGATGGTGGATTTGGAAACAGGGCAGGTGCACAAGCATCAACTGCTTTATATATAGATGAACAACCCTTATCAACAATTGGAGGTAACCCCGATCTTCATGTTTATGATGTTGAAAGAGTTGAGATATTAACCGGTCCACAAGGAACACTTTATGGTTCATCATCCCAGGCAGGTACCGTTAGAATTATTACAAAAAAGCCAAATCCAGACGAAGTTGATGTTGGTTTTGACTTAGAATATGGTGATGTTCATGATGGTACTCCGGATAGATCTTTAGAGACATTTGTAAATATTCCTCTTGGATTTATTGATGAATCAATGAGCTCTGCTGCATTAAGAGTCAGCATGTATGACCTTCATGGCGGTGGATGGCTTGATAATGTTGAAACAACTCAAACATTTACTTACTTAGGAACTCATTCAAACTCAGATTATATCGATCTTGAAGAAGACTATAACTCAAGTGACAAAAAAGGACATCGTGTTAGATTTTCAAATGAATTTGATAACGGTTTAAATCTAGATATATCATTCCTAAAACAAGAATATTTCAATAACGGATCATGGGAGTCAGATGTTGCTGAAGGAGCCAGAAAGGTTTCAAGATATACTCCAGAAACTTTTGAAGACAACTTTGAGCAAGCCTCTCTTACTCTTTCTGGCGCACTTACCGATAATGTTGATTTTACTTTCACAAGCTCAATGTTCGATAGAGATATTGCTTACACTTATGACTATACACAATATGTTTATTACTATGGTTATGACTACTATGCTGCATATTATTATGATTATGATTATTATGCATCAACTGATCCAAGAGTTTTCTATACACAGTTTGATGACTTCGAAAGAACTTCAAATGAATTTAGGATTCAATCTGTAACAGATTCAGGATATCAGTGGATTCTTGGTGCATTCCATGAAGAAAATGATCATGAGTATCAGACTTATTATGATTTTACTGGACAGTTAGCAACATCATTAACTGTTGTTGACAACAGATGGTGGGCTCAAGACAATGTTAGATCTGATAAACAGAAAGCTGTATTTGGTGAGGTGACTGTTCCAGTTTCTGATAAAACCGATTTAACAGTAGGCTTCAGAAAGTATGAAACTGAAAATGTTTTTGATGCCAAGGATGGTTATTTTGGTTATTATGAAACGGCTCCTACTGGTTGGGTAGGAAGATCTAATGTCTATGAGTTTGAAGATAGTGGTGTAGCGCCAAAATTCAACTTATCTCATAAGCCTAATGATAATCTCTTGGTTTATGCAACTTACTCAGAAGGATTTAGACCAAGTGGTATCAATAGGACCACAGGAAGAACTGCTGAACTAGTTCCAGATACTTATACATCAGACCTTTTAAGGAATTTAGAATTTGGTTGGAAATCTTCACTGGCTGATGGAAAAGTTACATTTAATGGGCTTGTTTATTCTATGAATTGGGAGGACTATCAATCTACTAGATATGTATATGATCTTCTTACTGTTGCCTATGTTGATAATGTAGGCATGGCAACTGTTCAAGGAGCTGAAGTGGCATCTTATTTCAATATTTCAGACTCTTTTTCGATGTCGCTCATGGCTAATTTCAATGATCCAACTATGGATGATGATATTGTTGATGCTGGAGGAACAGTTCTTGGTAATAAAGGGAATACTCTTGCATATGTCCCCGAGAAGAGATTTATTCTAACAATGGATAAAGACTTTACACTTGCTGGGAAACCGGCTTACTTTAGTTTAGATTCTTCGTATACAGGCAGAAGATGGGCTGATGAAACTAACACAACACCTATGCAATCATACTCAATGATGAATGTAAGAACTGGTTTAGATTTCGGAGGTGGTGTTTCAGGAGAGTTGTTTATAAACAATGCGAATGATACCAGACCTGTATTAGGACTTTATGATGATTTTGGTGATCTTAGACAGACTAGTTCTCAACCAAGAGTCATAGGTATCAGAATTAGATATAGGTACTAAAAACTTCTTCTAAGGTTTTATTTAAGACCTTAGGATCTTCAAAAAATGGAAAGTGTGCAACACCTTCCATTTTTTTTAGTTCAGCGCTACCAAACATAGCTATCATCTCGTCTATCTTCTTCTCTGATACAAGTTTATCCATTTCGCCAATAAGTATATTAATATTTTTTATAGATTTAATATCATCATCATCCATTCTATAGTTCATACACGCATTCATATCAATTGATAAAATATCTTTTGAAACTTGATTGAAGAGTTTTTTTAAACCAAAAAGAGCTACTTCTCTATCTGGATCTCTGACTTCTTTAGATCCATATGGGCTTATAACTTTTCCATCTGTTTTTTTATAAAAACTACTTCCCATAGCACCAAAGGTTTTTTAGGTTTTTCTATTTTTGGTAGTTTGTGTATTCCATACTTTGTAAGAAAATCTGCAGCTCCATCTAAGTTTCTTGATGATCCATCAAGTAGAACTGACCCAACAAATAGAGGATATTGGCAATTAAATAAAGCAATACTTTTAAAAAGCTTACTATTAGAAGCAGCTAACTCCATTGCAACAAGGCCACCCATACTGTGGCCGCATAAATGAATACCCGATAGATCAATTTCTTTAATGCAATTAGATATGAAATTTGCATATTCCTGTATGCTTTTTGCACCAGTTGGTGTTGAACCTCCATGTCCTGGTAAATCGATTGATAAAACTTTATTGAAGATATTGGGATTTGGAGATATTAAATCTGCCACTCTGTGATCCATTCCAGCGCCAGGAATAAACAGAACTATTTCTTTCTCTGAATCTAGAGAGTCAAAATTGTGAATATAGGCTGTTCCTGTATCAGTTTTTAAAAACATTTTTAGAGATATAGAAGATCATTAGAGCATATATTGCTATTAAAGGAACTGACGATAAAACCAAAATATATTTAATACTATCGATTCCCTCAAGTGACATTATTAAAATTGGTTGAATAATTAACAAAAATGCAAATATTATTCTAAGTGATTTAGTTGGACGTTTTGAGGCATGTTTCATTGCTGTAGAAGCTAAAACATATGAGCATGAATCATAAGTTGTGCATAAAAATATCGTTGCTATCAGAGCATATAAAATTATCAAGAAATAACCTCCAGGGAGTGTTAGTAACGCCTCAAGAGCAATTCTTCCACTGGGAATTGTCTTAACCATTTCTGGTATATCCATAATTCCTCTTTCATATAAATTTAATGTAAGTCCACCAAGTACATAAAAATGAATAAAAGTTGCAAAAGAGCCAATAAATATTGTTCCAAGTATCATCTGTCTAATAGTTTTGCCATTAGATATTTGCAGTATGAATGTTCCAACAAAAGGTGCTAAAGCCATCCACCAAGCCCAATAAAATACTGTCCAGCTTTGAGCAAAAGAGCTCTCAGAAAAAAAACTCATTTGTAGATATTTTTCTAACATAAAGCCCGTAGACTGAATTGAGTTATTAAGTATGTATTTAGTGGG
>JAOOBR010000016.1 GCA_028404565.1 Pseudomonadota bacterium
TAATAACTGATGGAGATATTAGAAGAGCCATTGATAAATCAAATTATTTTTTTGATATGACAGCTCAAGACTTTATGAGCAAAGATTTTATTTCAGTTACTCCTGACGATTTAGCTTCTGAATGTCTAAAAATAATGGCCGAAAAAAAAATTGGTTGTCTTGCTGTTATGCAGGAAGACAAATTAATTGGAATTATTAATCAAAAAGACTTAGTAAAACTTGGTATCTAATGAAGATCTTAATTATGGGCTTATCAGGGAGCGGAAAAACCTTCTTATCCAAGCTCCTACAAAAAGAATTGTCTTGTGCTTGGTACAATGCTGACAATCTGAGAGAGATGGCAAATGATTGGGATTTTTCAGACGAAGGTAGAAAAAGACAAAGCTATAGGATGAGAGCATTAGCTGATTTTGAGAAAGAAAATAATAGAAAAGTGATTTGTGATTTTATATGCCCAACAAGAGAATCTAGAAAGATTTTTGGTGCTGATTACACTATTTGGATGGACACCATAAAAGAAAGCAATTACAAAGACACAGATAAAATATTTGAGGAACCAAATAATTTTGATTTGAAGATTTCTAAATGGAATCAATATAGTCCTTTTGAAGTTGCAGACCTTATTAAAAATGTTTGATTCAAAAAAACCCACTGTACTATTGTTAGGAAGATGGCAACCCTGGCATGACGGGCACTTAGCGCTTTTTGAAAGAGCTTTAGAAAAAACTGGTCAGGTTATTATTCAAGTCAGAGATGTTAAAAATTCATCTGGCGGCGAGGATCAAGATGATAATCCTTTTTCATTTGATGAAATTTCAGAGAATATTAAAAAGAAATTATCATTATCTGGATACAAGAATAACGAAGACTATGTTATTCAGTTTGTTCCTAATATTACCAACATAACTTATGGAAGGAGTGTGGGTTACAAAATAGAACAAGAATCCTTTGAATCCAACATAGAATCTATAAGCGCAACCAAGATTAGAAAAAAATTAAGAGATGAAGGTAAAATTAAATAATATGGCTGGGTGGCAGAGTGGTCATGCAGCGGACTGCAAATCCGTGTACGCCGGTTCGATTCCGGCCTCAGCCTCCAAATAAAAATTATGAAAGTAGGGATTATAGGTTTTGGATTTGTTGGAAAAGCTTTATTTAATGGAATCAAAGATGACGTTGAGATAATCAAAATTGATCCAGCACTAAATACAAAAATTTCTGATTTGATTGCTTTTAATCCAGACTTTGTATTTATTTGTGTGCCTACACCAATGCAAAATGATGGAAATCAAGATATATCAATTTTAGAGACTGTCTTTGAGGAAATAAAATGTGCAGAATTAGAAACGAATCTCATTTTAAAAAGCACAGTTACTCCAGATAACTTAGAGGCGCTTAATGAAAAATTGGGATTTGTATATAATCCAGAATTTCTTAGGGAAAAAACTGCCGATTCTGATTTTATTAACAACGAATTAATTTTATTCGGTGGAGAAAAAGATTTATGTAAAATAGCCTCAAGCTTTTATTTAAATTTCACTCTTTGTAAGCAAAAAGATCATTTTCATACAGACTTAAAAACAGCTTCCTTTGTAAAATATACAATAAATGCTTTTTTAGCTCTAAAGGTAACTTTCTTCAATCAATTATTTGAAGTAATGCAACCTACCTCAAAAGAAGATTGGGGAAACTTCATTAAAATTGTTTCAGCTGACAAACGAATTGGAAATTCACATATGAGCGTGCCTGGCCATGATGGAAGAAAAGGTTTTGGTGGTGCATGCTTTCCAAAAGATATTTCAGCACTTAGAAGATACTCCAAAAAAATTAATTATGACTTTTCTCTGATTAATGAAGTAATAAAAATAAATAATCAAATAAGATCAGTATATAATGAACCCATAGATAGGGAGAGAGAACAAAATATTTCTTTCAAAAAAGAATAAAAATATGCCCAGGTGGTGGAATTGGTAGACACAAGGGATTTAAAATCCCTCGAAGGCAACTTCGTGCCGGTTCAAGTCCGGCTCTGGGCACCAATTACTTAAAACGTCATATGAATCAATATAAAGATGCTAATACAACCAATTTTCTAAGCATAGTTTTTGAAAATAAATACAAAATTGCTATTTTTACATTCATAGTAACCATAATAACTGCAGTTATACTTATTTATATACCAAATACCTATAAGAGTTCAGCTGTTTTGTCAGGAGCAGATATCTCTGGAAATAATAGCCCAAACATATTAAGTAATTATTCTAACTTAGCTTCTGTAGCTGGTTTGTCTATTTCATCACAGGAAAAAGAAGAGAGAGTTGCAATGGGCATTGAGATAATAAAATCCTTGGATTTCTTTGAAAATATTTCTCAAAAAAACAATATTTTCTTCAAAATAATGGCAATAAGTGATTGGAATAAAGAAACTAGGAAGTTAGTAATAAATGAAAAAATTTACAGTGAAAAAGAAAAGAAATGGGTCTATGAAAAAGAGTTTTCAGTTAATGGAAAACCATCAATGCAAACAGCGCATAGAGAATTTCTTGATAACTTATCCATCTCAACTGATAGGAAAACTGGATTTATTAAAATATCATACGTTCATTTTTCACCCGATGTTGCAAAAGAAATAGTCTCTACCATTGTTGAAGAGGTTAATGAAGATCTTCGTTTAGAGGATATATATCAAGCAGAGGAATCGATCAAAATTCTAACAAATGAATATGAAAATACTCAGCTAAATCAAATTAGGAGTGGATTGAGTTATTTAATTCAACAGAATATTGAAAAGAAAACCACTGCGGTTACAACTCCAGAATATTTATTCAAAATTTTATCAGACCCAATATCTAGTGAAAGAAAAAATGGACCTCAAAAACTTATTATTTTAATTATTTCCTTCTTATCATCTTTAATACTTTTTACAAGTATCTTTTTGTTTAGAAAGATATTTAAGGTTCAAAGATAAGTATGAATGTTCTTCTTACAGGAGGCCTTGGGTTTATTGGCGGGCATACTGCAATATCTTTAAGTAGAATAGGTCACTCTGTTTATATTTATGACTCACTCATAAATTCTGACAAAACTTCCATAGAGATTCTAAACCAAATATGTGATAACGAAATATTTTGTCAAATAGGCGATATTTTAGATACCAAAAGTCTTACTAGATTTATTGAGAGCAACAAGATTGATACAGTTATCCATTTTGCAGCTTTAAAATCTCCATTTGAATCGATCTCAAATCCATCAATTTATTTTAATAATAATATCTCTGGAACAATTAGTTTAATTAGAGCAATGGAGAACAATAAAATTAATAGCTTGATTTTTAGCAGCAGCGCAAGCGTCTATGGGCCTCCAGAGTATAATCCTATGGACGAAAAACATCCTGAGAATCCTATTAACCCCTATGGCAAAAGCAAGCTTTTATCTGAAAAGATATTAAAAGATTTAGCTAAATTTCAAGATTGGAAAATAATCATTTTAAGATATTTCAATCCAATTGGAGCCCATAAATCAAGAATTTTTGGAGAATTTGCAAACGAAAAATCAAATAATCTTTTACCTTATCTATACAGAGTTGCAAAAGGAGATTTTGAATTTTTGAGTATATATGGAAATAACTTTGATACTGGGGATGGAACAGGAATAAGAGACTATATTGATGTAATGGATGTTGCTGATGGGCATATTAAAAGTCTTGAATATATGTTTAATAACGATAATTATAAGAAAGATAATGCCAGTATTTTTAACCTTGGAACTGGCACCGGAGTAAGCGTTCTAGAAATGATAGAACTTTTTGAACAAGTTACAGGTATTGAAATAAAATATAAATTTGAGGATAGGAGGCAGGGTGATGTTGGAATATGTATCGCTGATCCCTCTAAAGCTATGGAATATTTAAATTGGAAGAGCAAGATAACTACTGAAGAAAGCATAAATAATGGCTGGAATTTTTTTAAAAATAATTGTTAGTAACTATGAAAGCTATTAATGAAAGGTTCCCGTCATTTTTTCTCGATAATGACTTTATAAAGCAGAGCAGGAAAACCGCTCAAAAAAAATATAAAAATGCTGATTACTTTACATTCTTCACTTTCAGGAAGCTATCCATCTATGTCTCTCATTTTCTACTAAGGCTAGGTATAAGTGCAATGCAGATAACTATATTATCAATGATTATCTTTGCTCTAAGCATAGTCTCAATTTCTATTTTGCCAAAAGAATTAGTTATATTTATTTTTCCTTTATTGTGGCATCTAGGATATTTTTTTGATGTTGTAGATGGTGAAATGGCAAGAATAAAAAATAAAACTTCTTATGTTGGAGCAATACTTGACAAGTATATTTTTATTTTATGTATTGTCGCATTTTATGCATTTATTTTGGAAATAACTTATGGCAATTACCAGCTAACAATCATAATTGTTGCTCTTTGCGCCTTTGACATTTTTTTTAATGTATCAAGCATCAAGATTACAAAAACTGTAGCTGATATATCAATGTCGAAAGCGCTATTAAGCTTACTTGTAAAAATACCTTTCATAAAGCCTGGGTCTCTTCTATTAATACCAATTTTCTTTTATATGTTTGATCTGTTATTACTAGTTATGTTTGTTAATCTAATCCTATTAATAAATTTATTTTGGAGTTTCAAGAAATTTTATCAATTAGTTCGATTAGAGGTTGATAAA
The DNA here is from genome assembly GCA_028404565.1 of Pseudomonadota bacterium. Classification (GTDB taxonomy): domain Bacteria; phylum Pseudomonadota; class Gammaproteobacteria; order Magnimaribacterales; family D2472; genus CACNXK01. Next base: position 4,701 of record JAOOBR010000016.1, read on the forward strand.
GATGAATAAAAAAGTAATTGGATATGCGTGTGGAGTATTTGATTTATTTCATATTGGACATGTAAGACTAATTGAGAAAGCAAAGGCTCAATGTGACTATCTCATTATTGGATTATCTACTGACGAACTAGCAAGATCAAAAGGCAAAGCACCTTTCTATTGCTATGAAGATAGGAAGGAAATACTTTTATCTAACAGATTTGTTGATGAAGTAATCGAACAAACTGATTTTGATAAGTATAAAGCATGGGAAAATATAAAATATGACAAGCTTTTTGTTGGCGATGATTGGAAGGGTCATGAGAAGTGGATTGAATACGAAAAAAAGCTTGCCAAACACAACTCACAAGTAGTTTATTTTAGTTATACAAGTGAAATATCATCTTCATCAATTCGTAAGTCTGTTTCTCCAAATAAAAAAATGAAAAATAATAAATTTTTTAAGGAATTTTTCATGGACGATAATTTGCATGCCGTTCTACTTAAATCTGATTTTTCTGGAAAAGAAATAGAGTTTTTAACTGATGAAATTTTAGAAATGCAGCTTGGATATATGATTAGAGAAAAGGGATATATTATTCCTCCACACCAACATAAAACCTATCAACGAAATATATTTTCAACCTGTGAAACAATCTTTTTAAAGAGTGGTCATATTAGAGTAAAACTGTATTCAAACAAGATACAATTTGATGAATTAGAAATGAAACCAGGTGATTTTCTTCTCCTTGTATCCGGAGGTCATTCATTTGAATTTATTGAAAAAAGCGAAATTATTGAGGTCAAGCAAGGACCATATGTAGGAAATTTAGACAAAGAAAGATTTAGATGATTCCAGTTAATAGACCAGCATTAAATGGCAATGAGATCAAGTATGTAAATCAAGCCCTAGAAGATGGATGGATTTCTGATGGCCCATTCCTTAAAAAATTTGAGGATGAGTTCTCAAAAAGTGTTAATAGAGATTATGGTATATCTGTTTCGAATGGAACTGCAGCCCTTTATGTTGCTCTCCAAGCTCTTGAAATAGGTCCCGGTGATGAAGTCATTCTTCCGACTCATACTATTATTTCTTGCATCATGGCAGTATTAAATGTTGGTGCAACTCCAGTTTTAGTTGATATGGAGCTTGACACATGGAATATGGATTGCGAACTTATTGAATCTAAAATAACTAAAAAAACTAAGGCTTTAATGGCCGTTCATATTTTTGGGCATCCATGTGATATGGATAAAATTGAGGAAATTGTCGCTAAATATAATCTTTTTCTAATAGAAGATGCTGCAGAAATGGCTGGTCAATTTTATAGAGAAAAACCATGTGGAAGTTTTGGGCATATAAGCACTTTTAGTTTTTATGCTAACAAGGTAATCACCACAGGAGAGGGAGGCATGGTTTTAACAAATAATCCTTCTCTAGCTGAGAGATGTAAGTACATTAGAAATCTATGTTTTAATAATAAAAGAAGATTTGTTCATGAAGAGCTAGGAAATAATTTCAGAATGACAAATATTCAAGCAGCAATTGGTTGCGCCCAATTAGAACAAAAAACAAAATTTGTTAAGCACAAAAGAGAAATAGGAAGAATTTATACTGAAATCCTAAGCTCATCAACAATAATTGAATGCCAAAAAAGAAATACATCTTACTCAGAAAATATTTATTGGGTTTTTGGAATCTTAATTTCAGAAAAAATAAATCTTGAAGCAAAAGAACTCATGGATTTACTTGGTGAGTCAGGAGTTGGAACTCGACCATTCTTTTGGCCACTTCATAAACAGCCAGCATTAAACAAAATGGGATTTTTTAAAAACGAAAGTTATCCTGTTGCAGATTCATTCTCACTGCGTGGCTTGTATCTTCCGAGTGGGACAGGTATAACTTTTGATGAGGTTAGAGAATCTGCTGAAAAGCTAATGGAAATATTGAGAAGATTTTCTTAAAGACCAGAAATTATTAAAGGGAATAAATTTGTTAAAGACTCATATTATTAATGTTGGTTTAAAGTCCCTTCTTTCCTTTTTGCCATTTATTGCTTTCGCAGTTTTTTCACATTCTGACAGATCAGAATTTAATGATTTCTCTTATTTTTTTTCAATATTCAATATTTTCTACGGATTCGTTGGGCTACCAATCTATCAGTTTATTCTTGTGAATAGTAATAATGGTATTTTTACAACTTTTTTTGATTTAAATAACCGACTGAACATCTCATATCGTCTATTTCTCTTACTTTTTGCTTTTATTTTTGCATTTTTTGGGATTTTAGAAGTATGTATAGCCATTATTTCCATAATTTACTCAATTCAAATAGCATCTTGTGCATGCTTTTCAAGGATGAATAATTTTTATTATGAGATTTTGAGTAATATTTCTTTTTTTCTTTCACTATTGGTTTTTATAAACATTATTAGTTACTCTTCTATCATCCCATTCTTAATTTCTTCAGCATTATCAGTAACAATCTCTATGAGAGCTTTCAATCTTAAAAATAATATTTCAAAATATTTGAAGCTTGATTCATTTGAATTAAAAATGATTTTTCCATATTTTATAATATCAGCTTTGGGATCTCTAATTGCATATGGTGACATGATTTTAGCTGTAAAACTCTTAAATGCTAATGAAGCCTATAAATATATATGGTTGAATAGGGCAATTTTAGGAAGCACAATACTTTGCATAGCTTTTTCAAACCTATTAATGAGTGATAAGAGTAATTTACTCGATAGAAATAGGAGGATTAAATTAACTTTAACCTCAATTTTTACAGCTTTTGGAATGTTCTTAATCGCGATCTTTGTTTTGAGAGTTATTTTAGACTCAGATTTCACCGACGAAATCTTTTATATCTTGCTTTTTATTATAATATTAAAATATCTAACTATTTTTCCTTCAATCACATTAGTCCATAAAGATCTTCAAAATCTAAGGATTTACTCAACCATTGCTGCCTCTTTTTTTTATGCACTTACTATAATAATTAATATAGCTATATTTGATTTTAATTTATGGTCACTTATAAATGCAGTTTTTATCTACCATATATCTATCTATCTTTTTAATACATTTTTCTCATATAAGGAAAAGCTAAATCATTAATCTATGACAAACTTTTCTCTCAAGCTTACAAAAAATGACTTAGTCTTTCTTTATTATTGTTGTGGATTCTTGCTATGCCTTTCTTTTATAAGAGAAATTCTTGGATTTCAAGTCTATTTTAATTCGATAGTTCCAGTAGTTTTTGCAATAACTATATTATTCTTTGATGAAGACTTTCTTAACTCAAGATTTATATACTTTTCTATTTTCTTTCTTTTAGCATCACTTATTCAATATGCTCATCCATCTTATCTAGATTTAATTTACCTAATCAAGATTGCGACACTCGCTCTTACAATGTTATTGCTATTGAAGTTTTTTAAGGATGATAGATCCTTAAATTTTTTTATTTATTTCACTCTTTTTGTATCACTATCTTTGACATTAATAGAATTTTTAACTATCGGATTCCAAAGCAGAACTCTTTTTTTTCAATCTGAAGTGATAAGACTTCATGGGATTTTTGGACATCACAACTATAGTGGAATCATTTATATTTTAATTTCATCAATTTGTTTTAAAAGAAATCTTTTTCTTCCTTTATTAACATTTCTTACACTTGCTTTTTTAACAGGAAGCAAGGGAGTCTATCTTTATATAATTTGCGCCATTTTTTGTTCAATATTTAATCTAAGAGTAGCAAAATTCTTTATTTTAATATTTTTTTGGATTACTTGGCTCCTTCCTTTTTGGTTTCCAGTTTTTTTGGAGCTTATTCCAAATGAGTTGTATGATTTAATCGCAGTTTTAACAAACTATAGGAGTGTGCATTGGGAAGTATACTCTAATATAGCTCAGAGCAACCTTCTTTTTGGAACTGGATACGTAAATGCATTTGATTTGTATTCGGTATTTTCTAATCATGCAATCGATAATTTTGCCAATGTTCAGATTCAACACAATCTGTCTTTAGAGGTTTTGACAGGATATGGAATATTTTTTTGGATTCTGATTGGACTAATTATTTCTTCATTAGTAACTCAATGCAGATCAAGGTATCAAAACTTCTATGTTTGTATGATTTTTCTACCATATGTATTTTATAATGGCCTTACTTTCATTGGTTTATGGCTTGCAGTAGCTTTACTACTTAATGAGATGAGATCGAATAGCAATGCAAGAACTCTATCAAAAAAAATATGAGGCCAAAATTTTAATTCTTGCATCTTCAATGAGGCAAGGCGGGGAGTCTAAATTTTTAGCTGAATTTACAAATCTTCATCCAGAGTTTTTTTTTGAGATAGTTTCTCCAGATCGACTCACTGACTCTGACAGTATCAGTCTTGCTGAAAATACCATATTAAATGAAGCAAAAGGTGGCTATGCACACTTTTTTTTCAAAATCCTAAGACTTGTTCTCTCTAAAAAATATGATTTGCTTTTTGTTAGTGGAAGAAAAGCAGGTTTTGTTGGACATCCAGTTGGGAATATATTTCGTTTACCAATCATATATATTCCTCATGGGAATCATTATTTAGATAGCCAAAATTTTTTTGATAAGTTTTATAAGAAGTTTGACTCTTTTTTCCTTAAGAAAGCTTTTGTATACCTTATATCATTTGCAGAAAAAGCTAGGTATGAAAAAAATGGCATTTTTCTTCGAAAATTTTCTATTATAAGAAATCCTATTTTTATCAAACCAAAAAAGCAATCATCAGAAACTGAAAAATCTTATGATATTTATTTATTTTGGATTGGTAGATGGGATCCTCACAAAGATCTTAAAAAAGCTATAGATTATGTTAATAAATTTGCAAGAGAGGTTTCAGATAAATCAATCAAGCTTGATGTGTATTCAACTCCTCCTAAGGATATACAAGAGGAAAATTACTATAAAGAGTGTATGAGTATGCAAAGTAGGAATTGGGACCTAATTAAAGGTGAAGAGGTTTGCTATTCAAAATTTAAAGCAAAATATACTGCTCTTTTTTTTACAAGCAAGGGAGAAGGTTTTTCATATGTTATTGCAGAATCAATCGCTACAAATATTCCTATTATTGCTATAAACTCTCATGGTGTCTCTGAGGTTGTAGGCAAAAAAAGGGGATTTCTTATTTCAAACTTCCAAGATTTCTTAAAAGCCATCGAAAAAGTAAATGAGAAATCTCACCAAATAATTGAGAATCAGAGAAGATTTTCAGAGAGATTTTTATCTGTTGAATATATAAAAGAAAGACAGAAGAAAATTATTAGGCAATCTATAAAAAATGATAACTGAACAAAAAAAAATTCTAGTTGTTTATGATGTAGCTTATCCATTTGTTAAAGGCGGGGGGCAAAAAAGATTATGGGAAGTTTCTACACGTCTAATAAAAAAAGGCTATGAAATAGACTGGATTTGCTTTAAAACTTGGAGTGGAGATGAGGTTTTAATTAAAAATGGTATCAAATATATAGGTTTGCCTGGATTTAAAGGTTTATATAATAAAGGTGGAAAAAGAAGGAAGCTTGAACCTCTTGAATTTATATTTCAGCTTTTTAAGTCAGAAATTAACTATAAGGAATATAATATTATTTGGTCTGGACAATGGCCTTTTCTCCATCTTTTGTATTGGTTATTTTCTTCGAGAGTAAGGCTTAAAAACACTGTTATTGATTGGTGGGAGATTTGGGGAGCAACTTGGTTTAAGTATTCAAAATTTATTGGCTGGGCTGGATATATCTTAGAAAATTTTTTGATAAAGATTTATGCGAAATATTCTTCAATCGTTGTTATCTCAGAAAGATCAAAAAACTTAGCAAAAAATTTAACATTCTCATCTCCGAATATTGATTTGATTCACAACGGGATAGGCTTTGAAGAAAACATCCCTTATATAGAAAAAAAATATGATTTTATTTATTTAGGTAGGCTTAAAGAACACAAAAATGTTGATATTTTGATAAATTCAATGGCTGTTGTTTCTGCAAGAAGCAATAATCCTCAATATAAATTACTAATAGTTGGCGATGGACCTGAATACAAAAATCTTTTGCAACAGATAAACTTATTAAATTTGAATAATGATGTGATAATAATGAATGATGTAGATTCTGATGAAGAGGTTAATAGACTATTAAAATCTTCGAGGATTTTTATAAACCCATCATCAAAAGAGGGTGGTGGAAGTATTGCCCTTTTTGAAGCTTATTCAGCAGGATTGCCTGCAATAGCCTTTAAATGTAAAGATGGAATTGATCCAGCGCTTATTAAAGACGATTTTACTGGTAAATTAGTAGAAAAAATTGATCCTTACGAATTAGCTCAATCCATGATTAATATTCTAGATAATCCAAAAAAAATAAATAAAATGAGCAGGAATGCACGAACTTTTGTCTCCAATTTTGATTGGAGTATAATTTCTGAAAACTATAGTAATTTGTTTGATAGTTTAATACAAAAAAATAAATAATTATGCCTAATAAATTTAAACAAAGTATTCTCGATGTTGGCTGTGGATCAGCAAAGGTAGAATTCTCTATCGGAATTGATAAGTATCCTCTTGAAAATGTTGATATTTGTCATGATCTCAATAAATATCCTTGGCCAATTGAAAGTTTTTCAATGGAGAAAATAATATTCTCTCACTCTATGAATCACTTGGATGATATTGAAAAACTAATTTCAGAATGTTACCGAATTCTTAAGCCAGAGGGATTAATTGAAATAGTTGCACCACATTTTAGCTCAGATAATTTTTTAACAGATCCAACTCATAAATTTTCCCTTGGTTATAGATCTATGGATTATTTTGTAACGAATGGAGGTGTTGAATACCGTTATTGCAGTGAAGACATCAAATTTATTCTCTTATCAAGAAAACTTTCATTTCGTGAGTGTGATGCTAGTTGGAGAAAAAAAACAAAATTCAATCCTGCAAAACTGTCTGGTTTTGAAGGATTAATAAATTTATTTCCAAGAATTTATGAAAGGTTTTTCTCAGGACTAATTCCTGCATCTGAGGTGAGCTATTTATTAAAAAAGGCTTAGATATTAAAAAGGAAAAGTGAGATGAAAAAAAATAAAGTTGCTTTGATCACAGGAATCACTGGACAAGATGGTTCATATTTAGCTGAAATCTTACTAGAAAAAGGTTATGTTGTTCACGGCTTGAAAAGAAGATCTTCTTCTTTCAATACTGCTAGGATTGACCACTTGTACAGAGATCCACACTACGATGATCAGAAATTTTTTCTTCACTACGGAGACTTATCTGATTCACAAAACATATCAAATATAATTTACAGAATTCAACCCGATGAAGTTTATAACCTTGCCGCACAAAGTCATGTTGGAGTTAGTTATGAATCACCTGAATATACTGCTAACGTAACCGGCCTGGGAACTTTGAGAATTCTTGAGGCTATAAAGAATTTAAAAAAAACTAGTGACATAAGATTCTATCAAGCCTCGACATCTGAACTTTATGGATTAGTTCAGGAAACTCCTCAGAAAGAATCAACTCCTTTTTATCCAAGAAGCCCTTATGGCGTAAGTAAACTTTTTGCTCATTGGATAACAATAAATTACAGAGAAGCATTTGACATTTATGCATGCAATGGGATTTTATTTAATCATGAAAGTCCAAGAAGAGGAGAAACTTTCGTAACAAGGAAAATTACGCGTGGACTTTCAAGAATAGTGACGGGACTTGAATCATGTTTATTCATGGGGAATATTGACTCACTACGTGATTGGGGACATGCGCGTGATTATGTTGAAATGCAGTGGCTTATGTTGCAACAAGATAAACCTGAAGATTTTGTGATAGCTACAGGACAGCAAATCACTGTCAGGGAATTCATAAACAGGACAGCAAATCTTGTAGGTCTTGAAATTGAATGGAAAGGAGAAGGTATTAATGAAATTGGAGTCATTAAAAATTATATAGATACAAATTTTGAATCTTTAACGCCGCCGCCAATTGGAACAACGATCATAAAGATTGATCAGGAGTATTTTAGACCTGCTGAAGTTGACTCACTTATTGGCGATCCTTCTTATGCTCACGAAAAGTTAGGTTGGGAACCAAAGACCTCCCTATCAGAGATGATTTATGAAATGGTTGAAAAGGATGTGAATGATTCAACAAAAGAAGCTTACTTAAGAGAAAAAGGATTATAGTTTTATAAGATGTTAGGTTATTGAATTAATGAAGAATGCAATTATTTTTGGCGGGTCTGGATTTATAGGCGGATTTTTTGCACAACACCTTATAGAAAACTGTTCTTATAAGAAAATTTATATCCTTGATATTGAATCACCCATGGATAAAGAATCCTCTTTCAGAAAAAATCAATTTTTAGAGCTCAAAGACAAAATATCTTTTATCAAATGCGATGTAAGGAAAAGCATTAATTGGTTCCCAAATGAACCCATTGAACTCATTGCAAATTTTGCTGCTATTCACAGAGAGCCTGGACATAAAGATTATGAATATTTTGAAACAAACATAAAAGGTGCTGAAAATGTTTGTGAGTGGGCTACTAAAATTTCATGCAAATCTATAATTTTTTCTAGTTCAATATCACCATATGGGATTGAGGATTTTGAAAAAAATGAGGAATCCTTGCCCGTTCCCACAACTGCATATGGGAGCTCTAAATTGGTTGCAGAAAAAATTCACATAAATTGGCAAGAGAAAAATATTAAAGATAGAACCCTAGTTATTGTAAGACCAGGAGTGGTTTTTGGACCGGGAGAGGGAGGAAATGTTTCTAGGTTGATAAAAGCAATTAAAAAAAGATATTTTGTATACATAGGTAATCAAAAAATTAGAAAAGCTGGTGTTTATGTCAAAGAATTATCCAATGCTATGACTTGGTGTTTAAACAAGGCAGCCGCCTCAGAAAGTAAGATCGTATTATTTAATATGACGATGAATCCAGGCCCTTCGATTGAGGAATATGCAAATGCGATCTTAAAAGCCTTAAATAAAAACTACTTTTTTCCACGTTTACCTTTTTCGCTATTACTTTTAGCAGCTCATTTAATAAGTTTAATATGCTGGCCATTGGGTATTAAGCATCCATTCAGCCCTGTAAGGATAATTAAATTAAAAAGGGCTAATGAAATAAAGCCTAAATTTTTGATTGACAATAATTATAAATTTTTATTTGATTTGGACAATGCGTTGCTGGACTGGAAAAAAGATTGTCCTCAAGAATGGTAGCAAAATTTATTAAAAATAATGATAAACCAAGAACCTAAAGAAGCCTTTCCATATAATCCTCCAGATGAGGAGATTAAGAAAAAGTATAAACACATCTTTGATTTAAAAGAGCCATTACCTAATAGATTTTTTAAGGTCGCTTTTGATAAATCACTTTCCATAGTAATGTTATCTCTGAGCGCACCTATATTGTTGGCTATAAAAATCGCTTACATAATTGAGGGCATATTTATTCCTGAAAATAAAGGACCTATTTTCTTTTATTACTGGGGAATGAGCGCGGGTAAAAAAATTAAAAAATATAAAATTAGATTAATCAAAGAAAGATTTATTGATAAGGAGGGTGCAAAAAGACACGACTGGATTGCATTTTCTGCAGAATGGAGCTCAGAGAGCAGAACATATGTAGGATCAATCGTAAAAAAATATTATCTTGATGAATTGCCGCAATTTTGGAGTGTTTTAATTGGAGATATGAGTATCGTTGGCCCAAGACCACTTTCAGTTATGCATTTTGAAAGAGATAGAGACCAAGGAAACGTAACACGTTCTTTGTTAAAGGGTGGCTTGTTAGGATTAGGTCATATCAATAAAGGAACATCTGAAATGGGTAATTCAAAATATGAATATGAATATATTGATGAATACATTAAAAGGTCATCATTTGATCTTTTGAAATTAGATATTTGGATAATTTGGCAAGGAATTAAGGTTATTTTTCGTGGTGGAGGGTATTAATTGATAGAAATAAGGAATATTGCACAAGATAAGCCTCATGAATTATTTATTAAATATTATGATGAGGCTTTAAAGGCAAAACAAAGCTCAATAAATGCAATTTCAATAAGCTCTTTTGATTTTGAAAAGAATGAGGTTGAATCAAGATTTGTAAATCTAAAATATATTATCGAAGATAAATGGATTTTTTTTACAAATTATGGTTCTCCAAAAGCTCAAGCGTTTAATAAACATAAGCAAATATGTGCACTATTATTTTGGGACTCTATAAATACTCAAATAAGGATTAAGGGAAAAATTAGAAGAACTTCAACTAGCTTCTCTGATAAGCATTTTGTTGGAAGACAGCCTGAAAAAAATGCACTTGCCATAAGCTCAAATCAATCAAGAAAGATTGATTCTTACGAAGATGTCTTAAAAAATTTTGAATATATAAAAGAAAATTCTGACCTCACTAAAAGACCTATCTATTGGGGTGGATTTGAATTTATTCCATACTATTTTGAGTTTTGGGAAGGAAAGAAAAATAGATTAAATAAAAGGGAAGTTTTTGAATATAAAGAAAATGATTGGATAAATTTTATATTAGAGCCATAGATGAAATATATATTGCTAAAAAAACCAATTAGTTTAAAATCTTGAACAAAATGCATAAAATTCTTAAAAATCTACATATTTTCTCTGTAAATATTTAATGATTATCATTCAAAACAAATAATAAGAAGGCCTCCAAATAGTTTATAAAAGTAAAAAAAATATCCCTCCAATAAATGAAAAGATTATTGCTGATAAAGTTATGCTTATTGATGAATCAGGACAAAAGCTTGGTATTATTCCAACAAATGATGCTTTAAAAAAGGCAAAAGACAGCTCACTAGATCTTGTTCAGGTATCAGGAGATAACTCTGATCCCATAGTTTGCAAGCTCCTAAACTACGGAAAATTAGTTTTTGAAAAGAAAAAAAATACTTCTTCATCAAAACAAAAGGCTAGAAAAAGTTCATTGAAAGAAATTAAATTTAGACCGTCTACAGATGTTGGTGACTACAACATAAAATTAAAAAAGATTAAAAGCTTTATTCTTGATAAAAATAAGACTAAAATTAGCGTCCGTTTTAGAGGTAGAGAAATTCTAAACAGCAATTTAGGTCTTGATCTGCTCAACAGGGTAAAAGAAGATCTGTCTGAAATTGCCCAAGTTGATCAGGAGCCATCTCTCGAAGGGAGACAATTGCTCATGGTCCTTTCTCCAATAAAACAGAATTAAAGAAGATTATGAGTTATAAATTAAAAAAACATTCAGGTGCATCTAAGCGCTTTAAGAGAACTGGGACTTCCGTTAAAAGTAGAAGCGCAGGACGTAATCATATACTTTCAAAACAATCTACAAAAAGAAAAAGACATAACAGAGGCCTAAATAAATTATCAGGCTCAACCCTCAAAGTTGTCGAAAAACTAATTTCTTAAATAATTATGCCTAGAGTCACAAAAGCCAAAACTGCCAAATCTAAACATAAGAAGGTTCTTGCTTTGACAAAGGGGCACTATGGAGCAAGAAGTAGGCTTTATAAAACTGCAAAACAATCAAATATAAAATCTTTACAATATGCTTTTAGGGACAGGAAAGTTAGAAAAAGAAATTTTAGATCTTTATGGATTTCAAGAATCAGTGCTGCAGCAAGAAATAATGGTATTTCATATTCAATCTTAATTAATTCTATGAATAAGAAAAACATTTTACTCAACAGAAAGATGTTGTCTGAAATCGCTATAAATGACAAAGAGGCCTTCAATAAAGTTGTTAATACAGCAACAAATTGATGTCCTTTGACAAAGAAATAATACATCCAGAAATACTAAAAAAATTTGGAACAATTCATCCAATATCATCTACTTTAATTCACATAACCTCAATTCTGGAGTCCTATGGATTTAGTCCTATTTTTGGCCCAGAGCTAGAAACTGAAGAATTTAATTTTGATATGTTGAATATTAAAGAATCTCATCCAGCTAGACAGATGCATGATACTTTTTATGTTAATAATAAAAGCAAGGTCTTGAGAACTCACACATCGCCAGTTCAAATTAGATCAATGCTAGATAATGACCCTCCATTTGCATTTATTTCGGGTGGAAAAGTTTACAGGAAAGATGACGATTCAACTCATCTTCCAATGTTTCATCAAATAGAAGGTATTTATGTTAATGAAAATGTTAATTTTGCCCAGCTAAAGCATTTAATTTTTAGCATCACTCAATCTATTTTTGGTAAAGATATTGAGTTAAGATTCAGGCCTTCATTCTTTCCGTTTACTGAACCCTCGGCTGAGGTAGATATTTTATTTTCTGAAAAAAATGAATGGCTTGAAATACTTGGATGTGGAATTGTAAATCCAAAAGTCTTAGAAAATTGTAATATTGATTCAAAACAATATAAAGGTCTTGCCTTTGGTTTAGGAGTAGAGAGAATAGCAATGCTTAAATATGGAATACCAGATATCAGAGAATTCTATAAATCAAACTTGGATTTCCTCAATCAATTCTAAACAATGAAGATTCACATTAATCACTTAAATAATTTCATAAATAATAGATTAAATATTAACGATCTATCAAAAGTATTATTTCAATTGGGTCATGAAAATGAAATAGATGAGGACATCATTGATATAGATATCACTCCTAATAGAGGTGATTGTCTATCCTTGAATGGAATCAAAAGAGAATTAACCAATTTTTACAAAATCAAGGATGATCTCAAAATATATGAAAAAGAAATTAAAGAACTTAAATTAGACTTTACAAATGAGGCTAAGGAGGATTGTCCACACATATTGTTCCTATTAATTGAAATAGAAGACATCCCTTTAGAGTACATGCCGTGTCTTGAAAATTATTTCAAAGACTTATCAATTAAAAAAAATAATTTTTTTACTGATGTATCAAACTATATTTCATATGAGCTTGGGCAACCAACACATTGCTATGATTTTGAAAAGATGGGGAAAAGACTTGTTTTGGAGAGAGCAAAAAAAGAAAGTAATTTTAAAGCTTTAACCAATCAGGAGATTTCTTTAAAACAAAATGATTTGGTTTTTACGGATGGAAATGAGGTTATTAATCTTGCTGGCGTAATGGGTGGAAGGTCTACATCTTGTGATACTAATTCAAAGAAAGTTTTAATAGAGTGTGCTTTTTTTCAACCTGAAGCAATAATTGGTAAGTCAATTAAATACGATTTAAATTCAGAGGCGGCATATAAATTTGAAAGAGGGGTTGATCCTCTTATGACAGAAATTGCTCTTAGAAGATTTATTCACATAATTGAAGAACATTCCAAAATTAAGAAATTATCAATTTTTAAAAATATTTCGTTTCCTTATCAAGCCAAATCCATTGAAAAAGATAAATCAAGGGTTGAAGATATTTTAGGTTTTAAGATAGAAAATAATAAATTTGATGAAATCCTTAATAATCTCGGTTTTGTTGCTAGCTTTGATTCTGCAAATGATATTTTAATTCCATCTTTCAGGAGTGACATTGTTGATCAAAATCATATAGCTGAAGAGATTGCTAGGATAATTGGCTATGACAATATCCCTCCAGAAGATGTAAAAATACCCTTCAACCCCACTGGTTCTCTTAAGAGGGAGGAGAATCTTAAAGTTTATCTAGCTGATAATGGTTTTAATGAGGTCATAAATTATCCTTTTACTTCTGAAGAAACACAAAACTCAATTTGTATTGATAATCCTCTTGACTCCAATAAAGCTTTCTTACGAACTTCATTATTACACTCTCTCATAAATAATCTTGAATATAATGAAAGAAGGCAAAAAGATTCTATAAAATTATTTGAAATCTCTAATTTGTATGGACTTGAAGGTTCGCAAAATCAATCAAGAAAGATAGGAATGATTGCTTCAGGAAGAATAGATCATAATTACAGAGACTTTAATAGGTTTATTGACAGAGATCATATGATAAAAGTTCTTTCTGGGATTACAGACCATGATTTTTATATTCAAGATATATCAAGGTCGCTTGTCGACTCAAAAAGTAAGACTAAGATTTATTACGCTGAATTTAATATTGAAGACATTAACTTCAAAGTTAAAAATAAATCCATAGATAAGTATGTTAATTTTGAAGAAACCACTTTTAAAGAGATTTCCGAGTACCCACGTATATATAGAGATTTATCTTTTTTAGTAAAAGATCCTTCAAGTATAGAAACCCTTTTTAAAACTCTTGAGAGTTTCGAAGAGGATATTCTCATAGAGAGATTTATTTTTGACTTTTATCAAGATGCCAAAAAAAATATCATTAAAATTGGATATAGGTTTATTTTCCAATCCAAAGAAAAGACTTTAACTGACCTAGAGGTAGATAAAGTAATTAATGCTATAGTAAAATCGTCTTTAACAATTGATGGAATAGAAATTCCGGGAATATAGCAAATCAAAATGAATTTAAAAATAAAAATTCTCTCTTTGTTTTTATTTGTACCCTTATCTTTTGGTCAGCAGTTTGATCCAAATTTCCTTAATAGCCTTCCAGATGATGTAAGGAACGATTTGTTAGATCAAGTTGAGGAAGATAATTCTTTAAATGAGCAACAATATAGAAGACCTTCAACCTTTATTGAAAAACCACAAACCTCATCAAATAGATTTGGCATCAGAATATTCTCAATGATGCAAACAACCTTAATGCCTATAAATGAACCAAACTTTGATACTGATTATATTCTTGATTTTGGAGATACTCTTCAACTGCAGCTCATAGGAACTAAATCTTCTATTGTTAACTTGTTAGTAGCGAGAGATGGATCTATTAGTGTTCCAGATGTTGGAAAAATAGTTGTTTCTGGTTTATCTCTTGAAGATGCGTCAAAACTCATTATAGCGAGAATTGAATCACTATATATTGGTGTCAGCGCATTTGTAACGCTATCAAAAGTTAGAGATATTCAGATTATTGTTGCAGGTAATGTCTTCAATCCTGGCCCTTATACATTAAATGGAAATTCAAATATCTTCCATGGACTAGCAGTAGCCGGAGGTCCTTCGGAATTAGGATCTTTTAGAAATATAAGTTTAATAAGAAAAGAGAAATTGATTGAGACAATAGATTTATATGATATTTTTATATATGGCAAATCATCATTTGGAGCAAGGCTAAGGTCTGGGGACACAATATTCGTAAATCCAGCTATTCAGCTAAATGGAATATATGGCGGAGTTAAAAGAGAAGCTACATATGAATTGAAAGAGAATGATACCATCAAAGACTTAATCTTTTTTGCAAATGGCTTCAAGCCAGTAGCAGACAAAGAAAATATATTCAAAGAA
Organism: Pseudomonadota bacterium; assembly: GCA_028404565.1. Lineage (GTDB taxonomy): Bacteria > Pseudomonadota > Gammaproteobacteria > Magnimaribacterales > D2472 > CACNXK01. The sequence continues at coordinate 20,048 of JAOOBR010000016.1, forward strand.
GAGCTTAACAATGGAGTCATTGAAAATAAGAAAGTTGAACTAAATGATTTTCCATATGAGAAACTTAAAGATGGAAATAATTTATTTGTAAGGCAATATCCAATCAGAGAAGTTACAATTTCTGGCGCAGTCAAGAATCCTGGTAAATATAAACTTAACGAAGGAGATAAAATTTCAGATGTCATCGAAAGATCTGGAGGATACCTTGCGAGTGCTTATGAATTTGGGGGGATTCTTCTGAATCAAGAGGCTCTTAATGCAAATCAGTATGCAAAGAAAGAGCTCTACAAGAATTTTTTATCATCGCTTATTCGAAATTCTCAAGCGACTCAGTCTTCATCATCCACTGAATCAGTAGGTATTCTCCTGCAGGAAATAAAACAATCTGAAGCTTCAGGAAGGATTGTTGCTGAATTCAATCTTGAAAGTTTAAGATTAAACCCATCCAAAGATATAGTGATTCAGGATGGAGATCAAATTATAATTCCTGAAAAAATTAATCATATTTATATTTTTGGAGAAGTTGCAAATCAGGGCACAACTCAATATGTAGAGAATCAAACATTCGAATCTTATATTAGTAGCAGAGGCGGGACACTCAATGATGCAGATCTAGATAATATTTTTATTCTTCATCCAAATGGAATTTCAGAAAGAATTTCGAGGAAGAATGTTTTTAGAGTTGGCAGTAGAGATAAGGTTAACATTTATCCAGGATCTATAATTTTTGTGCCTAGAGAAATTCCAAATTCATTTAGAACTGAAGTATTGCAAGGATATACATCAATACTTGGAAACTTGGGGGTTTCTCTTGCCTCCATTTCAGTTTTAAAAGATTAATTCCTAGAAATGATTAAAAGCTCAAAAGAAGTATATTTGAGTTTTCTACTTTTCTTTAATCTAAATATTTATACAGATAGTTTTTTATATAACACTTTCAATAATCATGGATCAATTGGGTTGGTTAATCTTCCGACTGCAAGATTTTATGATGAATCCTCATTTGGATTAACAATTTACGATGGCAATCCTGATCAAAAAATTACTTTAAGCTCTTTTCCATTTGACTGGCTTGAAGCCTCATTTTTTTATACAAATATCCAAGATAAGCCTTATTGTAATTTTGACTTTGATCCAGTTTGTAATCAGGACTATAAGGATAAAGGATTTAATTTTAAACTCAGATTGAAAGAAGAGGGTGTTTTTCCAGCCATAGCAATCGGCATTAATGATATTGCAGGAACTGGTTATTACAGTTCAGAATATATTGTTGGAAGCTATGGAATAGATAAAACTGACTTCCATTTTGGGCTAGGATGGGGTCAACTTAATGGGGCAAAAGAAAGTTTTGGAAATCCTTTAGGAA
>JAOOBR010000017.1 GCA_028404565.1 Pseudomonadota bacterium
ACTAAATAATCTATCCCTTCAGGAGCTATGTTATTGAATATCTTATATTTATACATAAAAACTTTTTGTGGAAAGTAAGCTAGTTTAATATATACACTTATTAAGGCATATAAAAAAATGAATTTAATTATTAAATCACTAAATTTTTCTTATCAGAGTGAGGAAGTTTTCAAAGATTTAAATCTCAATTTTAATTCTGAGATTTTAAATCTTGTCTCAGGTCCAAGCGGTTCGGGAAAAACTACGTTGCTAAATTTGATTGCTGGATTAGAAAAGCCCTCCTCTGGCTTGATTATGCTTGATGATGTTGTTCAATCTAGTAACGATAAATTTATCGAGCCTGAAAATAGGAATATCGGCTTCATTTTTCAGGATTTTGCTTTATTTCCTCACTTAAATATTAAGCAAAATATTGAATTTTCAGGTAATCGGAATGAAGAATTATTAAATAAATTAATTAATAAGCTATCTATTGCAAACCATCTTTCTAAATACCCGCACGAACTCTCAGGAGGACAGCAGCAAAGGGTTTCAATAGCAAGAGCCTTATTCTCAGAACCAAAAATTCTTTTAATTGATGAGCCTATTTCAAATCAAGATAATAACAATAAAACTGAAATAATAAGAATTATTTCTGAATTCATTAAAGAAAAAGAAATTGTATGTATTTTAGTTTCTCACGAAGAAATAAATAATGTTCCGGTTGAGACCAAATCTTTCAACCTTTCTTAGATTAAAGATTTCGCGTTAAGTACGCCTTCCAAATTTGATAATCATCATTTAATTGTGGAGATTTATTTGATTTAAATTCATCATATGAACCAATTTCTTGGATTTCATCTATATTTTTAATACCAGATCCTAACAAGGCTATTTTAAAAGCGCCCACTGCTGTTGATTCAATTTGATCCGGCTTTTTTATGTTCGTCGATAAAGTATTACTTAATAGCTGAAGAAACTTCCTATTTTTTACCATCCCACCATCAACTTTTAGTGAAGAGACTGAGACACCATCAAGTTCAAGGGCCTCTACGATTTCAAGGGTTTGGAAGCAAATAGCCTTAAATACCGCTGTAGTTAAGTCCTCTTTACTGCTATCTCTTTGGATTCCATGAATACTACCTCTTATTTCTGAGTTCCAATGCGGTGCACCAAGTCCAGTAAATGCAGGAATGAAATTAACACCCTTTGAATCAAATTCATCATCAATAAGGTCTTCACTTTTAGAAGAATCATCAAAAAATCTCATTTCATCTCTTAACCATTGAATAGATGTACCTGCCGAAAAAATACTCCCCTCAAGAGCGTAAGAGACTTTGTTGCCAAGCATGCACCCAACTGTTGATAGCAATTTTGCTTCTGATTTATAGATCTTTTCTTTTGTGTTGACCATTAAAAAACAGCCAGTCCCATAGGTACTTTTCATTTCGCCAAACTCAAAGCAATTTTGCCCAAAAAGCGCTGATTGTTGATCGCCTATCACTCCAGTTATTGGAAACCTTTGATTGGATACATCGATTGAACCAAAATTATCATCACATGAACATATTTCAGGAAGAATGCTTTTTGGGATATTAAATATCTCAAGAAGAGAATTATCCCACTCCAGAGTCTCAAGATTCATTAACATGGTCCTAGAAGCATTAGTTGCATCAGTTTTATGTTTTTTTTCTTTTGTGAGATTCCAAACTAGATAAGTTTCTATTGTTCCAAAGCAAAGTTCACCATTTTCTGCCATTTTCCTGGCATTCTCCACATTATCAAGAATCCACTTAATTTTTGTAGCTGAAAAATATGGATCTAACAGAAGACCTGTTTTTTTTCTTATTTCACTTTCTAAATTTTCTTTCTTTTTTAACTCATTGCATAAATCGGAAGTCCTTCTGTCCTGCCATATGATTGCTGGATATATCGGTTTACCTGATAACCTGTCCCATAAAACCACTGTTTCTCTTTGATTTGTAATTCCACATGCAGCAATATCAACCTCAGAAATTTCTAATGCTTTTTTTATTGTTTCTTTAACAGTGCCAAGTATTTCATCGGGATTTGCCTCAACCCAGCCATCTTTTGGATAGTGAAGCTGGTATTCTTTCTGACTTTCTGAAATTATATTTTGATTTTCATCAAAAACTATTGCGCGTGAGCTTGTTGTTCCTTGATCTATTGATAGTATGTATTTCATTTTGATATTTTTACATTTATCCACATCTTATCAACTACTTTTTTACATAACTTTTACACCATATACACACTATATAGTGAATAAAAGTAAAAAATTCACAATATATTGTGTTTTTGGGGTTGATTTCTTATCCACAATTTGATTATATGGACAAAGGCTAAGAAAAATCTAAAAAAGCGCATACAAAAACATAATAATTCTTGCCTCACCCGAATAAATATAAATAGGATTTGTAGGGGATTTTTTGGGAAAAAGAAATGCAAAAGAATGAAATAACAGAAAAAGAAATAAAGGCAACGCCGCCAAAAATACAAGAAGATATAAATCTTGCTGCACCAGGCAAACTAAGAGTTATCAAAAGGAATGGAAAAGTTGTCGCTTTTGAAAATGAAAAAATACAAGTAGCCGTAACAAAAGCTTTTCTTGCTAATGAGGGAGGTAATGCAGCTGCAAGTGAAAGAATTCATGAAAAAGTTGAGGTAATAACAGCTGAGATTATGGATATCTTCACAAGAAGAATGCCCTCTGGTGGAACTCTGCACATAGAAGAGATACAAGACCAGGTCGAACTCCAACTAATGCGAAAGGAAGAGTATCAAGTTGCAAGAAGCTACATTTTATACAGAGAAGAAAGAGCAAAGAAAAGAGGGAAACCGGAAAAAAAGACTATAGAACTCGACAAAGAAGTAAACATAAGCGTAACAAAGAAAAATGGCGAAACGGTGCCACTGGATGTTGCAAGACTTTCATCAATCATTACCGATGCATGTGAAGGGCTAGATGATGTAGATCCAAAGGCAGTTCTAGAAGAATCAATTGGTAATCTTTACGATGGTGTATCTGTTGCAGATATGAGAGCCAGCCTAATCATGACAGCAAGAACAAAAGTTGAAAAAGAACCAAACTACTCCTTTGTGACTGCTAGAATTTTAATGGATCAAATAAGAAACGAAGCTCTTGAATTTTTGGGTATTGCAGAAGATGCAACATACGGAGATATGCAAGAATATTATCCAAAAGCCCTTTTAAGCTATATCGATAAGGGCATTGAGCTAGATATTCTTAATCCAGAACTGAAAACATTTGATTTAGAAAAAATAGGTCAAGCAATAGATCACACAAGAGATAACCAATTTACATATCTTGGGTTACAAACGCTCTATGACAGATATTTTATCCATTCAGATGATACAAGATATGAGTTACCGCAAGTTTTCTTTATGAGAGTTGCTATGGGTCTTGCAATGGAAGAAGAAAATAGAGAAGAAAGAGCAATAGAGTTTTACAACTTGATATCAAGCTTCGATTATATGAGTTCAACACCCACCCTTTTTAATTCAGGAACCGTGAGACCACAGCTTTCATCATGTTATCTATCAACGGTACCAGATGATTTGAAAGGTATTTTCACTGCATATCAGGATATGGCTCTACTATCAAAATGGGCTGGCGGGCTTGGATATGACTGGACACCAGTAAGATCGCTTGGATCTTATATAAAAGGCACTAATGGAAAAAGCCAAGGCGTTGTTCCTTTCCTTAAGGTTGCCAATGATACAGCCGTTGCAGTTAATCAAGGCGGTAAAAGAAAAGGTGCAATGTGTTCTTACCTAGAAACATGGCATATGGATATCGAAGAATTCTTGGAGCTAAGAAAAAACACCGGAGATGATAGAAGAAGAACGCATGATATGAACACAGCCAACTGGGTACCAGATCTTTTTATGAAAAGAGTTCAAAATGATGAAGAATGGTCGCTTTTCTCCCCAGGCGAAACGCCAGATTTACACGACTTAATCGGTAAAGAATTTGAGGAAAGATATGCTGAATATGAGGAAATGGGTGAAAAAGGAAAACTCAGACAATTCAAAAAAATAAAAGCAAAAGAGTTATGGAGAAAAATGCTTACAATGCTCTTTGAAACCGGTCATCCGTGGATTACTTTCAAGGATTCATGCAATCTAAGGTCGCCCCAACAACACGAGGGAGTTGTTCACTCATCTAACCTCTGTACAGAAATAACACTCAATACAAAAGCGAGTGAAGAAATTGCGGTTTGTAATTTAGGCTCTGTTAACTTAAAGCAGCACATGAAAGATGGAAAGTTAGATGAAGATAAAGTCAAACAAACGGTCACAACTGCTATCAGGATGCTCGATAACGTTATCAACATTAATTATTATTCAGTGGAGACCTCAGAGAACTCAAATATGAAGCATAGACCAATAGGTCTTGGCCTGATGGGATTCCAGGATACTCTTTATATGCAAAATATTTCATATAACTCACAGGAAGCTGTTGATTTTGCTGATAGAAGTATGGAGCTTATAAGCTACTATGCAATAAATGCATCATCCGATCTTGCAAAAGAAAGAGGTACTTACAAGACATATGAAGGCTCACTATGGAGTCAAGGAATCTTCCCAAAAGACTCAATAAAGATCCTAAAAGAAAATAGAGGTGAAGATTATATTAATGTTGATGAAACAGAGACCTTAGACTGGGAAGAGCTTAGAAAAAAAGTAAAAAAACAAGGGATGAGAAACTCTAACGTTATGGCCATTGCTCCTACGGCAACGATTTCTAACATAACAGGCGTAACGCAGTCGATCGAACCCACCTATCAAAATCTATATGTTAAATCTAATCTCTCAGGAGAATTTACAATAATTAATCCCCACCTTGTGGAAAAACTCAAAGAACTTGAACTTTGGGATGATGTGATGATTAATGACCTCAAGTATTATGAGGGAAGCCTTGCTCAAATAGGAAGAATTCCTGATGAAGTAAAGGATTTATTCATGACAGCCTTCGAAGTTGAGCCTCGTTATATAGTGGAATCAGCAAGCAGAAGACAGAAGTGGATTGATCAAGCCCAATCCTTAAATCTCTATATAGCAAATGCAAGTGGCAAAAAACTTGATGTGACATATAGAATGGCTTGGTTGCTGGGACTAAAGACTACCTATTATTTGAGATCTTTAGCTGCTACAACAACAGAGAAATCAACAGTTAAACAAGGAGCGCTAAATGCTGTTAGTGCTTCAACAGAAACAACAAATTCGCAAGAATTAGGTGAACCGGCACCTGTACCGGATGCATGCTCTATAGACGATCCTGACTGTGAAGCTTGCCAATAAATTAGGAGAATAAAATGTTAAATTGGGATGAATTCAACGAAGTAGAAAATACAGAAAAAACAAAACAAGTTCCCCAGGAAGTTGTTAAGGAAGCAGTAAAGCAAACTGCTCAAGAAACAGAAGAGCCAACTTCAAAAGAAGCAATAAGCTCAGTTCAGGCTGGAGATAGAGCTCAACTTGCCAAGGAAGCAATTGAGAATCTTGATGCGACTGAAGGTGAAGAAGAGCTTGAGGGTCAATCTGGTCGTGTTCAGGTTGATGATAAAGCAATGATTAACTGCAGGGCAGATCTTAATCAGCTTGTGCCGTTTAAATATGATTGGGCGTGGCAAAAATATCTCGATGGAAGTGCAAACCATTGGATGCCTCAAGAAATCAATATGACTGCTGATATAGCTCTTTGGAAATCAGAAGACGGCTTAACTGAGGATGAAAGAAAAATTGTAAAAAGAAATCTTGGATTTTTCTCAACCGCTGATTCATTGGTTGCCAATAACCTAGTTTTAGCTATATATAGATTAATTACAAACCCGGAATGCAGACAATACATTTTAAGACAAAGTCTTGAAGAAGCTATTCACACCCACGCTTATCAATACTGTATTGAATCTCTTGCTATGGATGAAGGAGAAATATTCAATATGTATAGAGAGATACCAAGTGTTGCAAAGAAAGCATCTTGGGGCTTAAAGTACACAAAAGAAATGTCTGATCCCTCTTTCCAAACTGGAACAGTAGAGGCAGATAAAGCTCTCCTGAAGAATTTGATTGCATTCTATTGTGTTTTAGAAGGAATCTTCTTTTATTGTGGATTTACACAAATATTATCAATGGGAAGAAGAAATAAGATGACAGGAACAGCAGAACAATTCCAATACATACTAAGAGATGAATCGATGCATGTAAATTTTGGAATTGACATGATAAATCAGATCAAGATAGAAAACCCACATCTTTGGGATGATGAGATGAGACATGAAGCAGCTCAAATGATATTAGAAGGTACTGAGTTAGAAGTTCAGTATGCACGAGCAACTATGCCACGTGGAATACTTGGAATGAATGCAAACATGATGGAAGAATATTTACAATTTATTGCAAATAGACGTCTTGTTCAAATTGGATTAGAGGAAGAATTTGTTGGCGCAACAAATCCCTTTCCTTGGATGTCCGAAATTATGGATTTAAGAAAAGAAAAGAATTTCTTTGAGACCAGAGTAATCGAATATCAAACTGGTGGTGCGCTTAATTTTGACGAATAAACTAATCTTTTTGGTTTAATTTTTCAAAAATCTTTATCGATTGCTCTGGTCCACTTTGGAGGGCCTTAGCGCCCTTCATATCGGATATTGAATCCCAGCTTGCTGCGATGTTTTCAGGAGTCATTTCTTCGCCCATCCCAAGCGATACTCCGTCTGTCTCATGAATAAATATTCGCGAGTAAACTCCAGCACCAGCCGAAATAATAGCTCCATTAGGAGCATCATTACCAGAAAGGTAAATAACAGCCGGCGTTACATATTCTGGCTGAAGACTCTCCCCAACCTCCTCTGGAAGTAACCCATCTGTCATTCTTGTATAAGCAACAGGAGTTATTGAATTTGTGTGAATATTATATTTTTGTCCTTCTATCTTAAGTGTATTCATTAAGCCAACCATAGCCATTTTTGCTGATCCATAATTAGATTGACCAAAGTTTCCAAATACACCACTTGAGGAACTGGTAAAGATTATTCTCCCATAATTTTGCTCCCTCATTATTGGAAAAACTGTATGTGTGCAATTTAAAGTGCCTTGAAAATGAACAGACATAACTAAATTGAAATCTTCGATAGATACTTTATGGAAACTTTTATCTCTTAAAATTCCTGCATTATTTACTAGGACGTCTACTCTTCCCCATTTATTCATAGTCTCATCAACCATTTCTTTTACTGCGTCTAGATCAGTAACACTGGCTCCGTTTGCTATAGCGTCACCGCCCTCAGATTTGATTTGCTCTACCACCTCATTCGCAGAATCACTAGCGCCATTTCCATCAACAGAGCCACCAAGATCATTTACAACAACTTTTGCTCCTCTTCTAGCAAACTCTAAAGCATGTTCCCTTCCAAGACCACCGCCTGCTCCAGTAACAATTACAACTTTTTCATCAAACCTTATAGACATAATATTCCTTATTTTTTAATTGAACTTTTAGTCTCGTCTCTATGCTTTCTTAAATATCTCATAAATGGCGTTCCGCCTGTTCCTCTGATCGTTGACCCGCCAGAAGTAAAGTCAGATGGATTCCTTGATTGACTATGAATATAATCATTTGCATATCTTATATGTTGGGATCTAAATTGTGTCATCTGGTCTAGACACTTATTAACCAACCTTCTTATCTTAATAGAATCATTTGCATAAATTTTTATTTTTGAATTTTTCTTTGTTTGGGAAATTAACTCCCTATGAGCAGGAGGCATATACAAGAGCATTTCCTCTAGGTAGTCTCTTAAAGAATCTTTTTTGTGCTTAACATCAAACAAAGCATCTAAGAGAGGAATTATTGAGCTTTGGGCACCTGTCTCACCTCTAAACTGCTGGGGTTTATTTTTATAGAAGCCATCGTAAATTAAACCCTTTGGAAGATCAGGGTTGTTTTTCCATCCAAATATATAGGGTCTTACTCTGTGATAATAAATATAGGGATCACATTTTTCAGGCATTCTTTTAAAAATACTATTTACTTTTTCAAGCGAGCCAAGAATATTCTTTAGGTGCATTTCTATTTTTGATTCTGAAGGCTCTTCGACAAGAGCAATTGATGAGCGAACTGCCTCGGATGCAGCATCTTCAATGCAAACATGAATTGTAACAAACCAGTCCTCATCAACGCCCCCAAGAAAGTTATTTATAAGTGCTACGTTATCCAAGGAAATGTCTTTATTCTTATCAATTAAATACCAATTATCTAAGCAGTAGCTTGCGTAACTGAGTACTGCAGGTCTTCCTAAGTATTTAGATACTTTAATCCAAGGGGAAGCTATAGATTTTGGTAACTTTTTTTGGGGTTTATTGTCAGAATAAACATAAGCATGTGCTAAAAATGATAACTGTGAATTAATGCACCTTAGCTTCTTCTCTTCGCCATTTCTAATCATTTCACTAAAATTAAAGAATGTACCAGGTAATGATTTAATGACTTGAGGCAAAGAGCTGGTTAAAAGCAATTTAGGTACTTCTGCTGAAAGATCACTTAAATATCTAGACTGTGAGTCTGATCTCACGCTCTTTAATGGTGCATGATCAGGCAAGAATCCTCTTTTTGGCTTTTTATCTAAAATAAGATCGCTTTTCATATTTGAATTATAGATTAATTAGAGCTTCTTCTATTCTTTTTGATGCTTTTTTTATGTTTTGATGATTAGTAGCAAAATTTATTCTGATATTATTTTTTTTACCGAACTCTATTCCATCATTTATCCCTACTCCATATTTCTCAAAATGAGATTGAAGATTTTTGCGTTTTGGATTTTTCAAACTTACCCATAAAAGATATGTTGCTTCAGGAACAACAGGAGATGCGTTTTTATGATTTTCTATGGCATTTAATAGAGTTTCTAAATTCTTATTTAGATACCTTACAAGGTCATCTCTCCATTTCCACCCTTTTTTAAAAGCAGCAGAAAGAGCAATAAGACCAGTTATGTTAGCATCATCAATTATTCCTTCCGCATTCTTTTTAAAAGCTTTTCTTAAGTTATCGCAAGGTATCACGGCAAAAGCGCAGTTCAAACCAGGAACGTTAAATGTCTTAGATGCTGAATAAAAAGAAACAACATTTTTTTCAATAGTCTTCATAGAACCTAATGGAGTGTGTTGAAGCTTCTTCTGCAAAATAAGATCACAATGAAGTTCGTCTGAAAAAACTGTAATGTTTTTCTCTTTAATAATTTTTGTAAGGTCTTTTATTTCTTTTTTTGAGTAAACGGTGCCTCCAGGATTCTGCGGATTAACGAACATTAACCACGAATTCTTTTTTGCTTTTAAAGAAAGCTTGTCAAAATCAATTACAAGTCTTCCTCTGTCATTCACCATAGGAAGTTTTTGAATCCTTCTTCCAAGATGCTTTGGCGCCTTTAGAAAATTTAAATATATAGGAGTAGGAATAATTACTTGTGTATTTTTAGGAATGAGATTGTAAATACTATAAATAGGAGCTCCGACTGATGGAGTTAAAACAATCCATTCTTTTTTTATATTCCACCCTTTATTCTTAAGATATTTTTTCAATACATCTCTTAATTCTTTTGGTTCTGAGTGATAACCAAAAATACCATTGTCTACATATTTCCTTAGCGCGCTTTTTATGCAAGCAGGAGATTCAAAATCCATATCTGCAACCCACATTGGTAAAATATCCCTTGATTGATATCTATCCCACTTCTTGCTATTTGAATTCTTTCTATTTTTATTCTTATCGAATTGCTTCAATATGAACCCCCCATAAGATTATTTTATCAATAATGAGTAGTTTTTGTTGGTATTAAATTTTAAAGATTTATAATAAGGTAATTTAAATCTCTATTAAAAAAATGAAAAATGAAATTAAAGTGGTGGTTACTGGTGCAGCTGGTCAGATTGGCTATTCGTTGATTCCTAGATTAATTGATGGAAATACTTTTGGAGATACAACCGTTAATCTTTCGTTAGTAGAAATTCCTCAAGTTGTATCAAAACTTGAAGGATTAGCTATGGAGCTTGATGATTCATACTTTCCAAATCTTGGAACTATTGACTACACGGATAACTTCTCAGAAGCTGCAGATGGCGCTGACTGGTTTTTGCTTGTAGGAAGTATTCCTAGAGGTATTGTTTACAACGGAAAAAAGATTGAAGAGCGTTCAGACTTACTCCAAATTAATGGGGGGATCTTTGTTGATCAAGGAAAAGCGATCGGAGAATTTGGTAATGAAAATGCAAAAATCCTTGTTGTTGGAAATCCAGCAAATACGAATGCTTTGATAGGAAGAAAGGCTGCAAATAATTCATCTCAAACCTGGATGGCCATGACTATGCTTGATTCAAATAGAGCTAAATCGATGTTAGCAAAAAAACTTTCATGCAACGTTTCGGAAATTAAGAAGATGATCATTTGGGGCAATCATAGCCCTACTATGTATCCAGATTTTGAAAATGCATTAAAGGACAATCAGTCTGTAGCAAACTTAATTGAAGATACAAATTGGATAGATTCTCACTTTATACCAAATGTTCAGCAAAGAGGAAAAGCAGTGATTGATGCAAGGGGAGCTTCTTCAGCAACTTCTGCTGCAAAGGCTGCACTTGATACAGTGATTGCTTGTGAAAATGCAACTTCATCAGATGATTGCTTTAGTGCAGCAGTTTATAGCGATGGGGCATATGATGTTCCTGAAGGAATTATGTGCGGCTTTCCCTTAATGACAACACCTAGTGGAGAGATTGAAATCATTAGGGATTTAACACTTTCTGATAATGCAAGATCTAGATTGAATTTGTCAGTTGATGAGTTGCTTTCTGAAAGAGAGGCCGTAAAAGATCTCTTGTGAAAAGCTTTTTAACCTCAAAGTTTATTAAGTATATTCAAAGTATAGTAATCGATGAGAAACTCAGCGAAATAGCAATCATAACAGGCGCTAATATTTCTAAATTAGTCGACAATATTTCAGGAAATTTTGATTCTTTAAATGTTTATAACAAAATTAATGATTTTTGTGGAAGTGCAGAGATTTATTTTATTTTTCCAGATGTAAATTTTACCTTTGAAGAGATTGGTCTTGTTAAGAATGCTTATTCTCAAAAGCTAATTATTTTTAGTTTTAAAAATATAAATGAAGATCTTTTAAAGCTTGGGTTGGTTAAAGAATTTTCTGAAAAAGATTTGTGCTGTCATAGCTATAATTTAAAAACTTACAATATTAAAAGAGATTGGAATAATCCAAAAGGATGGGCTAATCCTGAAAACTTTAATAAATATAGATGGTAAAAATATTCTTGTATTCTCTGTTTTTAACTTTGAGCAGCAATAGCCTGATATCAAATGATCTAGAGATAAATAAAAAGCTGATTTGTAATGTTGGTGTTGTTGTCTTTGAAGTTAATCTAGCTTCTGAAGATTCATGGGTGGTCTACAAAACAAAATTATATGGCATGCAGGTTAAAGGTGAAACGAATGTTAAATATAAGATTAATAAGATGAATATCTTAGATGAGTCAATTTACGAAATCTTTTGGCGAGATGGGCATTACAGAAAAATATTTCTCAATACAGACACCTTAAAAGTTCAATTTGCTCCAATTGGAAATGGGGAATGTCTAATTCTTTAACTGTGGAAACAGCAATACGTCTCTTATAGATGACTGATTGGTAAGAAGCATTACTAACCTATCTATTCCAAGCCCTACTCCAACTGCTGGAGGCATTCCATGCTCAAGCGCAGTAATATAATCCTTATCAAAATCCATTGCTTCCTTGTCTCCAGAATCTTTAGCAGCAACCTGTGCTTCAAATCTTGAAGCCTGATCATCAGGATCATTGAGTTCGCAAAAACCATTTGCAAACTCTTTTCCACCAATAAATAATTCAAATCTATCTGCAAAGTCTGGGTTGTCAGGGTTTCTTCTTGAAAGAGGGGAAACTTCTACAGGGTACTCTGTAACAAATGTAGGATTAACAAGTCTTTCCTCAACGGTTTCCTCAAATATTTCCAGTAACAACCTACCTGTTCCCCAACTTTTATCTGTCTCTTTTCCTAGTCCTTTAAAATATTTTTCGAGTGCTGACCTGTCATTTAAATCTTTTTTACTTAGATCTTTGTTATAACTTAAAACAAGGTCTGATAACTTCTCCTGAGAGAACTTTCCAAGATCAATCTCCAACTCATCCCACTGAATCCTCTCACCGCAATCTATAGCTTTAGCTGCATTCACAATGATATCTTTAGTTAAATCCATCTGATTTTGCATTGTTGCATATGCTTCATACCACTCCATCATAGTAAATTCAGGATTATGTTTAGTAGAAAGTCCTTCATTTCTGAAACTCCTATTTATTTCATAAACTTTATCAAAACCACCAACCAAAAGTCTTTTGAGGTAAAGCTCTGGAGCTATTCTTAAGTATAAGTCTCTTCCTAAAGCATTGTGTTGAGTTACAAAAGGTCTCGCTACAGCTCCTCCTGCCAAAGGATGCATCATTGGAGTCTCTACTTCTAAATAACCTCTTTCATTCATCTTTTTTCTTGCTGAGTCAATAATTCTTGTCCTTTTTATAAAAATTTCTTTAGTTTGGGTATTTGTCATTAAATCCAGATATCTTTGCCTGTATCTAGCCTCAACATCTGTTAAGCCTTTAAATTTTTCTGGCATCGGTCGTAAAGATTTAGTAATCATTTCTAAGTCCCAAACCTCAATCGTGAGTTCATCTGTTTTTGTCCTGAATAGCGATCCTGAAACTCCGACAATATCCCCCAAATCCCATGTTTTAAAATCATCGTATACACTTTCATCAATATTGTTTTTGGTTACATATATCTGAATATCTCCGCTGGCATCTCGTAAAGTGGCAAAGCTCGCATTCCCCATTACTCTCTTAAGAACAATTCTTCCTGCAATTGAAATATTCTTAATGTTTTTTTCGGCTAAATCATCTTTAGAGGTTTCGCCATATAGTTTATGAATTTCATTTGCACTATTCTTTGGTCGAAATGAATTAGCATAAGCAACACCTTTGTCCCTTAAGCTTTCAAGTTTTTTTCTTCTTTCTTCAAGAATAGCTTTTTCGCCGCCTATTTTATCTTCACTCATTTATATTCCTGCTTTAAGTGATGCTCGCATAAATTCATCAATATTGCCATCAAGAACTGCTGATGTGTTACCTGTTTCATAGTTGGTTCTTAAATCTTTAATTCTTGATTGATCCAAAACATAAGATCTAATCTGACTTCCCCAACCAATATCGGCCTTACTATCCTCCAACTTTTGCTGTTCCTCTTTTTGTTTTTGTAATTCTAACTCGTATAGCTTAGATTTTAATTGTTTTAATGCATTTTCTTTATTTTTATGTTGTGATCTTCCATTTTGACACTGAGAAACTGTCCCCGTCGGTATGTGAGTTAACCTCACAGCAGAGTCTGTTTTATTAACGTGCTGGCCTCCTGCTCCAGAAGCCCTGTAAGTATCAACTCTTATATCAGCATTGTTTATCTCTATCTCAATATCATCATTTATCTCAGGAGAAATAAAAACTGATGCAAAAGAGGTATGTCTTCTATTACCTGAATCAAATGGTGATTTTCTTACTAGCCTATGAACGCCCGTCTCAGACCTAAGCCATCCATATGCATAGTCTCCCTCTATTAAAATTGAAGATGATTTAATACCAGCGACTTCGCCAGGTGAGGATTCAGTGATGGTTGCTGAAAATCCCTTACTTTCAGCCCACTTCAAATACATCCTTAACAACATGTCAGCCCAATCCTGAGCTTCTGTCCCGCCTGATCCTGACTGAATGTCGACGAATGCATTTGATGAATCCATTTTACCGCTAAACATCTTTGTGAATTCAAGATTCTCAATAGATGGCTTTATTTCCAATATCTCATCACTTATTTGTTTGATGGTTGTCTGATCGTCTTCTTCAAGTGCCATATCTAGGAGCAACTTATTGTCGCTAAGCTTATTAAGTGAGTCTTTATAAGTTGCTAGGGACTTTTCAAGGAAGGTCTTTCTCTTATTAAGATCGGTAGATTTTTCAATGTCTGACCAAATTTCTTTTTCAAGAAGTTGATTTTCAATTTCTAAGATTTCTTTTTCTTTACTATCAACGTCAAAGGTACCCCCTAATCTCATCAAGTTGAGACAGAAGATTAGAAATTTCAATTTTTAGTTCTGAAGCATCCATTTAGATTTCTTGATTAAAATGTTTTACTAATTTTACCCTACCATTAACATCAATTCCTCTTAAATCTCTTTTGACCCTCATCAAACCGCCTCTCTCTGAGGACTGATAAACTAAAACATCTTCCTTTTTTAGTATCTTAGACCAATATGAAAATATCGGAGGCTGAGCACTTCCTGTAACAGGATCCTCCCTTACTCCAAGATTTTTTGTTCCAAACATTCTGAGCGCATAGTCATAATTGCTGTTTTCAGAAGTTGATGTGAGTATCAATTGATCTTTACTTAGATTGTCATGACTAAAGAAATCATAATCCCATTTCATTAAACTATCAAATGAATCTAACACTCCAATGAAATGTATTTTAGATTCATAATAATCAATACATGAAGTTCCTAAAATTACTTTTATAACCTCATTTGGTTCTTTTTTTTCAATATTTTGATCAGGGAGTATTAATGAGACAAATTCATTATCGACATCACAATATAAAACATCATGATTTGCCTTAAAGGTTATTTTTTTTATTCCCATTTTATTTGACAGATGAGCGGCACTTGCAACAGTGGCATGCCCACATAAATCTATTTCAGATGTAGGCGTAAAAAAACTAATCTTGAAGCATGAATCTTCTTCAAGTAAAAAAGCTGTTTCAGAAAATCCATTTTTGTAGGCAATATTTTGCTTTTCTTCTTTACTCAAGCCTACATCCATGCAAACTCCCGCTGGATTCCCAAGGAAAGTGTCTGAACAAAAAGAATTGTACTCAAAAACTTCTATTTTCATTAATGATTGTTTCTTTTTATAAAATTAAAGACTTGGTCTTGGTCGGCTTCCAAAGAATAAGAGTATTCTTCTTTATTTAATACCTCACTTAAAGTGTGGTGTTTTTCAAAAGTTGGGATTTCTGCTAATTTTAGTGAGTCTAAGAACTTTCCTGGATGAGCTGTAGAAAGCACAACAAGGTCTGAACTAATTGGTCCTCCAAATATTTTTGAAACACATAATCCAACTGCAGTATGTGGATCAACAACATAATTAAAATCCTTATATATTTTTTTCATAATCTCAGTTGTTTCCACATCTCCAATACTTGAACTGCAGAATAAATCATAAGTTTTTTTCCATGTATCTTCACTAAGCGAAATAGGACTATTTGGGAAGTTATCAAAAAAGTTTTTACACGTTTCCGCATCCCTTTCTAAGTAAAAATCATAAATCAATCTTTCAAAGTTACTTGCAACAGTTATATCCATGCTGGGTGAAAGTGTCTCATTTACTAATTCTTTTTTATAAAGATTTTTTGAAAAAAAACGATGTAAAATATCATTTTCATTAACTGCTACAGCTATTTTTTTAACTGGTAATCCTAATTTCATTGCTGAGTAACATGCAAAAACGTTACCAAAATTGCCTGTAGGAACTGAGAAACAAAGTTGTTTAGAAAAGTTATTTATCTTCATGCACAGATAAAAGTAATAACATATCTGCCCTATGATTCTTGTCCAATTTATAGAATTTACAGCTAAAAGGACCTGATCATGCTTTAAAAAAGATTTGTCTTTAAAAGCTGATTTAACAATATCCTGACAATCATCAAAAGTACCATTGATATTTAAGACGAATACATTTTCTTGATTTACTGTTGTCATTTGCTTTCTTTGAATATCAGTCATATTTCCTTCTGGGAGCAACATAAATGTTTTAATGTTTTTATATTCTTTACATGCATCAATTGCAGCAGACCCTGTATCACCTGATGTAGCGCCAAGTATTATTGCAGTCTTATTATTCTTTTCTAGAGCCTTATTAAAAAAAGCTGCGCATAACTGAAGACCAAAATCCTTAAAAGCTGCTGTAGGTCCATGGAATAACTCACCAATAAAGATATCCTCATTAACTTTTTTAATTCCAACAAGATCACTCTTTTCAAAATCATGCCAAGTATTTTCAAGAAGAGTTATTACTTCTTCTTTTTTGTAGGAAGATTCTGTAAAAAGTGGAACTATTAATTTAGCTATATCAATAAATGATTTACATTCTTGAAGCTTTCTAATATCTGCTTTAGGCCATTCTGTTGGAATATATAAACCGCCATCATCTGCAAGTCCTTTTAAAAGAACTTCTTCAAATGTTTTAGCTTTATCTCCACCCCTTGTACTCTCAAATAACATTATTATTTTTCAATTCTTAACGTTTTAAAATTACTGGAAAGATTGTCGAGATCATTTAAAAATTCTTGCAAGTTAATAGATGTAATTTCCTCTGTCTCGAAGAAGCAAGTCATATCAGATTTATTTCCATCATTTATTAAGCCTGAGTTTCTAATAGATATATTGTGTTCTGCTAGCATGTCTAGGACATCGCTATTTATATTTTCACTTGAAGAATTTACGATTATCAAAAATGAGAATAGCTCATCTGAGATTTGTCTATATTTCAGATCTTCTTTTGATGTAGCATTATGATTAGTTGACTCAGAGGCTAGACGCACAATATCTGATATTACTCCTGCTGCTGTAGCCTCTCCTCCTGCTCCAGATCCTGAAATATGAATCTTTCCTATTAAGTCAGTATCAATTACTAAACCATTCCTTACATTCTTAAGGCTTGAAAGATAATCAGATTTTTGAACAAGTGCTGGATTAGACCTGATAAGAAGTTTTCCATCCTTCATATCAGCTGATGAGACATGCTTTACTGTGAAATCTAATTTTTCAGCTATATAAATATCTTGTTTAGTAATATTTGAGATTCCTTCTATTAAGAATTCATTTGGCGGTAATGGCGATCCAAAAACTATATTTGATAAGATTGATATTTTATGGGCAGCATCAATTCCCTCTATATCAAATGTTGGATCTGCTTCAGCATAACCATTTTCTTGAGCGAAAGATAAACTATCTTCAAAGCTCATTCCATCTTCCATTTGAGAAATAATAAAGTTAGATGTTCCATTAAGCATGCCTTTGATAGACAGAAATTTATTTCCAGCAAGGTCATTTTTAAGCAAATTAATTGTTGGAGTTCCAGCACAGACTGAAGCTTCAAAAAGAAAATCAACACCATTATTAGATGCCTCTTTAAAAAGAATATCCCCATACTCATAAATAACTGCCTTATTTGCTGTAACAACTGGAATTTTTTTCTCAAAGGAAGAAGAAATCAGTGTTTTTGCGTCATCTGTTCCACCAATTAACTCAACTAAAACATCTATATCTTCGTCTAAAACATCAAAAATATTTCTTAAAACCTTTGTTTTACCTGCACTGTATTTAGGGTTATCTCTTCGAGCTCCTATAGCAACAATCTCAAGATCAACTTGATGAGTTCTCTTTATTTGGTTTTTATTTTCGAGAATAGACCTATGCAATGCTGTAGCTACTGTACCCCACCCACAGATGCCTATTTTTATCTTCTTCATTATTTAATGATACCAATTAGCTCATTTGCTGGAATATATCCTGGTAGCAATAATCCAGTTTGAGTAATAATTGCAGGTGTTCCTGTAACACCAATGCGTCTTCCAATCTCAAAATGAGTTTCTACAGGGTTTTCACAACTATTCAATTCGATGTCGATATCATTTTTAAGATTCGTTATTGATTCTTTTTTTTCATTAGAACACCATGCTGCAACCATCTTCTCATAGGAGCTTGAGTCGATCCCCGTCCTAGGAAAAGCTAAATAATTAATTGAAACTCCATTTTTTAAATACTCATCAATTTCTGAATGAAATTTTCTGCAATAAGTGCATTCAACATCTGTAAAAACTGTTAAAACAGACTTTTCATTATTTGATTTAAATTTAATAAAACTATCTTGATCTAGGTCAGCAAGTATCTTTAGCCTAAGCCTTCCTTTATCTTTTTCAGTTTCACTTTCTGGTCTGTCGCCTTTGAGAGAGAATATATCCCCAAGAATAATATATTCAGTATTTGGAAGAACATAGATAGGTTGTATATCTCCAATATCAACTATGAAAATGTCTCTCTCTTGAGAGTAAGTTATTTCTTTTACTGAAACGCCCTCAGGTAAGATCTTATTAATCTTTTCTTTTACCAAAATAAGATCTTGAGACAATAATGATGAACAGAAAAATAAACAAATTAAAACCTTTTTCATAGTTTATCCTCGTGGATGATGCTTCTTAACAAGCTCACTTAAGCGCTGTTTTGCAATATGAGTATATATTTGTGTTGTTGACAAGTCACTATGGCCCAATAAAACTTGGACTGAACGCAGATCTGCTCCCCTATTTAAGAGGTGGGTTGCAAAAGCATGTCTCAATGTATGAGGAGAGATATCCCTTTTAAGACCTATTTCTAAACAATACTCTTTTAATCTATGCCAAAAAGCATGTCTTGAAATTTTTGACCCTCTGTTATTCAGAAAAATATATTTAATTGAAGCTATATCTTTATTTTTCTTTCTCTCATCAATGTATGCGCTTATGCATTGAGCAGCATCCTCACCAAAGGGTACTAACCTCTCTTTAGAACCTTTTCCAAAAACTTTTATTATATTTCTTTCTAAATCAAGATCTGAAAACTTTATATTAACCAATTCAGATATTCTGACTCCAGAAGCATAGAGTAACTCAAGCATAGCCTTATCCCTCAAGCCAATCAAAGAATCTGGCTTTGGTGCATCCAGCAGTTTAACTACATCATCCTCCGAAATAGATTTAGGAAGACTTATTGGCTTTTTTGGCATGATTTGATCAGCAAAAGGATTTGCATTAATAAGCTTTTTTTTCAAAAGAAAATTAAAAAATGTTTTGAGAGATGAAATTTTTCTGTTAACTGAAGCGCTCTTAAGGTTTTGGCTGAATAAATAAGATATATACTGACTCGTATCAATTTTTTTTATTTCTGTAATGCGTTTTTTATTTTTAGAGATATTCCATTGATACAGCTGATAGATATCACTCTCATAAGATTGGATTGTATTTTTTGAAAGGCCTTTTTCAATAATTAAAGAGTTAAGAAAGGCAACAATATGTTGGTCCTTTCTGAAGACACTTTTCATTCTTAATCTAGACGTTCTTTAATTCTTGCAGATTTACCAGATCTTTCTCTAAGGTAGAAAAGTTTTGCTTTCCTAACATCACCTTTTCTTTTAACCGAAATTGAGTCTATAAGCGGACTATGAAGTTGGAATGTTCTTTCAACACCGATTCCACTAGATATTTTTCTTACAATAAATGATGAGTTCAGTCCTGAATTTCTTACTGACATTACAACACCTTCAAAAGCCTGTAATCTTGTTCGTTGACCATCTTTAACTTTTACTGATACTGAAACGGTGTCACCTGGTCTAAATGATGGCAAGTCTTCTTTAAGTTGTGATTTTTCAAAATCACTTACA
>JAOOBR010000018.1 GCA_028404565.1 Pseudomonadota bacterium
GTTTCAATATGGTAATCCAATGTCCAGTTTAATGGTTGATATTAATAATGATGAATATGATGATTTAATCTTTTGGAATTTTGATAACAGATGGAACTTTGAAAATAACCCTCATGAAGGACATATAGTTCTTAGTAATGGCTCATCAAATATTAATGAATGGGAATTAAAGATATTGCCTGCGGGTCCCTTTGGAGTAAATCACAATAAATATAATCATGCTGATTGGGGTGACCTCAACAACGATGGATATATGGACGTTGTTGTAGCTGTAACAAGAGACATTCCTTATTATGAAGGTGCATATTTACAAATCCTTCTTAATGACACTAATGGGAATCTTATAGATGTGACGGAAAATAATTTCCCAGACCAAATACGTGAAGCATCGCATCATGGAGAAGGTAATATTTATCTAAGAGATTTTGATTCAGATGGTGATTTAGACATTTTTCATTCTACTAGAGATTACACTGAAATTAATGGTGCTCATATTGCAATCAACAATGGTAATGGGGTTTTCACCTCTCTGAATGACACTTATTTACCTAAAAGACCTGTAAAGGATTCATTTTCTAACAACAAATCTATCGCTAAAGGACTGCCAATAAATTTAGACAATGAGGGATGCCTTGATCTAATCAGTGCAGCTGATGTTTGGGGTGATTCTAACAAAACAGTTAATTATTTATATTCTTTAATTAACATAAATTGCAGTTTCTCAGATTAGAGAAAAATTACTAAAACAGCTAAAATTATTAATATGAAAAAACTATTAGTTTTAATAAGCAGTGTAGTCTTAATTTTTCTGATAGGCTTGGTATCATTAAATTCTCATTCAGTACAAGACAGAATCTTAAATACTGGCTTAAAAAATATACTAGCTGGCGTAGAACCTTTTTTAGATAAAGAAGATTCTTTAAAAGTTGTTGTTTGTGGTTCAAGATCCCCTCTTCCATCTCCAGGAAGAGCTGAAGCATGTATCCTTGTGGAAGCTGGTGATGATATATACATCTTTGACTTAGGCAATGGAAGTATGGACAACCTTACTCAATATCAAGTTCCATGGCCAAATGTAAAAGCAGTTTTGATAACACATATGCATTCAGATCATATCGCAGACTTACCAGATGCTCATCTTCAATCTTGGGTTCAAGGACGAAATTCAACATTAATGGTTTATGGGCCAGAGGGCATAAATCTTGTCACACAAGGATTTGAGTTAGCATACTCAGCAGATTATCAGTACAGAAATGAACATCATGGTGATGACATGTTACCTATGACTATTGCAGGATTTAATCCAATCCAAATCATGGATAATCAATTAATCCCAAATAATACTCCAGGATTAGAAATATTACCGTTTGTGGTAGATCATCATCCAGTAAATTCAGCCTTCGGTTTTAAAATATCCTATAAAGGAAGAACGGTAGTTATAAGTGGAGATACTATTCATGATGGTAGTGTTCAAAAATATTCAAAAGATGTTGATCTATTAGTTCACTCGGCAATCTCAATAGATCTGGTTGAAAGGATGAGAGAGATTGCTCCATTGCCACAATTGAATAAAATTCTATTTGATATTCAGGACTATCACACAACCATAAAGGAAGCGGGTGAAATTTCTAGAGATGCTAATGTAAAACATTTACTCATTTACCATGCCATACCTACACCTCGAAATAAAATCATGGAGGATGTTTTTTTTAGGCCGCTTGTTGGCGTATTTGATTCTTACACTCTTTCAGATGATGGAACAAGGGTAATTATGCCAGTCGGGAGTGATGAAGTTATTATTGATCAGATCAATTAATGAAATTATTTCCTTCTGATCTAAATAATCAATATAAAGGTTCAAAATTTGCTCTATATGGTTTGTATCCAATTTTTGCAATTTATATTTTTAGATCTCTTGTACATTTTCTTGCAGAAAATTCAGGTCTTGTTGGTATTGCAACTATTAAAGAATTTCCAATTATTGATGGTTTAGATCCAAATAATATTATTTACTTATTTGCTTCATTATGGGGTGCTACGCAAGTATCGTTGACTGTAATCTTATTAATTATATTTATAAAGTATAAGAATCTTATTCCTCTAATATATTTAATATGTCTACTAGATCAGTGTTTTAGATTAATTTCAGGCTATCTTCATCCTCTTGGTGAAGATTATTATATAAATACACCACCAGGTGTTATTTCAAATATACCAGTATTGTTATACTTAATTTTTATGTTTTATTTATCATTAAGAGGAAATTATAAACATGATTGATTTATACACATCACCAACCCCAAACGGTCATAAAATATCTTGTGCATTGGAAGCAATGGACCTCGATTACAATGCAATACTCATTAATTTAATGGAAGGTGAACAACATGAACCCGACTTTCTTGAGATAAGTCCAAATGGAAAGATACCTGCAATTATTGATCAAGAAAATGGTTTTAAGCTTGCTGAATCAGGTGCAATCTTAATATATCTAGCTGATAAAACTGGACTCCTGCTTCCAACAGATAAAGAAAAAAGAGCACGAACTATAGAATGGCTAATGTTTCAAATGGGTCATATTGGTCCAATGATGGGTCAAGCTAATGTCTTTTTTAGATATTTTCCTGAAAAACTCCAACCTGCTATTGATAGATATCAAAATGAATGTAGAAGACTCTTTGAAGTCCTTGATAATAATTTAAAGAATAATGAATGGGTTGCTGGTGAATACTCCATTGCTGATATTGCTAATTGGTGCTGGGTTAGAACGCACAACTGGTCAGGGGTTTCTATAGATGGTTTAGAGCATCTAGATAGATGGAAAAATGCAATGTATGAACAGCCTGGGATGAAGGCTGGCATCAAAGTACCAGTTCCTGTAGAGAACATCTTAAAAGATGCTGAAAAAGCTGAAGAATTTTCAAAAAATACTGAAGGAATAGTTACTAAGTAAAAAACAAATTTCTATTTTTATAATGGGTAATTACTTATTTCTTGTAAATAAATTCCTAAAAAATGGCCATACCCAAATAATTTTTAAGAAATGTTTTGGGAAGAGCCTGCTCATAAGGTCATAAAAATGCGCATCGGCTCCAATCAAGATACGTTTATTTTTCTTTTTAATATTTTTTATTATTACTTTAGCGGCATATTCAGGCGATGATGGAGCATTGTTTTTAAATTGATCTGCCGCTTCTTCAATAGTTGATGCATTTGCACCAAAAATAGCAGCACCTGCATCATCAGCCTCAAAGCTCTTGAATTTTGATGCATGGTATATATTTGTTCCAATGTGTCCTGGGAACACACAATAAACCTCAACCGGTGATTCAGCCATTTCCATTTCTAGAGCCAGGGACTCAGTAAATGCTTTGACACCAAACTTTCCAACGTTATAAATAGATTGTTTCGGGACACTAAAAAGGCCAAAAATTGATGAAGTATTAACAATTGCTGATACTGGTCTTTTTCGAAGATGGGGTAGAAAAACAGTACTCATCTGAATAACTGAATTAAGGAGGATATCCATACCAAAATTCCAATCATCCTCATCAACTTCATCAACAGTTCCAACCACCGATAAGCCTGCATTATTAAAAACAATATCAATATTGTTATGCAGTTCAATTATCTTATCTGGAAGTTCATTTATCCTATCTTTATCTCTTAGATCAAAGTTATGTGTTGAAACAGAAATATTTTTTGAGCTTAAAAGAGACTTTGTCTCTTCAAGTGTTTCATTATTCCAATCAACTAGCGCTAAGTTACACCCCTCCTCAGCAAGCTGAAGAGCCAATGCGCGACCTATTCCAGATCCAGCACCAGTTATTAAGGCAACTTTATTATTAAAATCTTTCATATGGAAATTCTTATTAACTTATTCTAAGTCTAAAGCGAATTCTTTTAAAATCTTTAGATCAACTAACTTAAGGACTTTTTTATTTGTTCTTCTTAAATATATCTTTGGAGCACATCCATTTTCATATGCCTCTTTCCACCTCAGTGCACAAACACACCATGAGTCCCCTTCTTTTAAACCAGGAAAATTAAATTCAGGTCTAGGAGTAATTAAATCATTTCCTTGATCAAAGGAAAATTGTAAAAATTTATCATTTATAAGACAGCAAACTATATGAAGCCCTTGATCATGTTCATTAGTATTACAAAAACCATCTCTAAAAAAACCAGTTATTGGATCTGAGCAGCATTCGTGAAGGACTTCATCAAAAATATTTAATTGGTTCACTTCTTGTCCATTGCAGACAATTGATTAGCGGTGTCAACTATGGAATCTTTAGCAGATATATAATCCCAATCAAATAGAGATTTTGCTCTAGATTTATCGGTATCAACTCTTTTACCTAATGATTTAGTGACTCCTGAAAGCTCCTTAACAAATATAGCAAGTATCTTTACTAACCAGTTTGGCATCTGTTTAGTAGGTGATTTTTTAAATCCTGCATCATTTAGAATTCTGCCAACATCGACAAAGAACATCTCTGACTCACTTACAATAATACGTTTATTATTAGTAGACTCATTTAACATTGAAAAAATGTGAGCTTTTGCTACATCCCTGACATCCACATAACCCATATGAGTTGCTGGACATGCAGGAAGTTCACCATTTATTAACTTAGAAACTAGCGAATTTGAAGTACCTATATCGCTTGTGAGCATTGGGCCAAAAACACCAACTGGATTTATAACAGTAAAATCAAATCTTTTATCACTAGACAAAGTATCTAAAAAATCCCAAGCTGCCTTTTCTGCCAAAGTTTTACTTTTAGCATAGGGAGTAATGCCTGAATTTTCTCCAGTATTTGACCAATCAGATTCATCATATATCTTTGATTTTTCATGTCCATACGCAACAGCTGCAACTGAAGAAGTTAAAACAACTTTTTTAACATTATTCCTAGAACATGCATCTAAAACTCTCAAGGTTCCATCTACAGCAGGTCTAATAAGAACATCTTCATCACTTGGAACTTCTAATATAAAAGGCGAGGCAACATGTAAAACATACTCACAACCATTTACTGCCTCATCCCAACCACTGTCTTCAAGTAAGTCGCAGGTATGAAATTCAAGATTTTGATCTAAATTTGGGTATTGATTCATAGCTTTTTTAATTTCATCAATTCTTGATTCTGATCTGATTGTTGTTCTTACGACATACCCCTTTTCTAGAAGTTGATCGATACAATGAAGAGCAATAAATCCAGAACCACCGGTTACTAATACTTTTTCCATAAAGGTCTCCTTTATTTACTACTTAAGTTTTTCAGATCAAAATATAGATAAACAGCTCCAAATAAGATGAACGCACCAAAGAAATATAGTGCTAATGTCTGGGCTGTTTCCATATCAAGCCTCTCTGTTTGATATAAAAAAAGAATCACTGATGTTGAAAAACCAAGAATAACTAAAACTATTGTTGATATTAATTTGTTCTTATTCATATGTAGATATTATAGTTAATTACCACAAATAAAACTCATATCTATATATATTTATTACTATCAAGATTAAAATAGACAAACTAAGGAGAACAAATGAATAAATTAGTATTAATATCTGGCTCAAGTAGAGGTCTTGGTGCTGCTATGGCAAAGTCTTTTTCCGAGGCTGACTACAAAGTAGCTATTAATTATTTTAAAAGTGAAAAGGAAGCAAAAAGCTTGTCTGAAAAACTTCCAAGTCGATCTCATATCTTTAA
Organism: Pseudomonadota bacterium; assembly: GCA_028404565.1. Classification (GTDB taxonomy): domain Bacteria; phylum Pseudomonadota; class Gammaproteobacteria; order Magnimaribacterales; family D2472; genus CACNXK01. The sequence goes on from JAOOBR010000018.1 coordinate 5,723, forward strand.
ATGTGATGTTTCAAGTAAAGATGATGTTTACGCTATGTTAGAGAGTATCAAAGAAGAATTTGGGCATCATCCCTCAATATTAGTGAATAATGCAATGACTTCATATGTATTCAATGGTGATGATAGAAAAAATGCAGAATCTATCTCTTGGGATGAAATACAGGATCACCTGAATGTGACTCTTAAAGGGTCTTTAAATTTAATTCAGGGTCTTATTCCAGATATGAAAAGTGAATCTTTTGGAAGAATTATTAACATTGGAACAAACTTAGTTCAGAACCCTGTTGTTCCTTATCATGATTACACAATAGCAAAGGCAGCTCTTTTAGGTTTAACAAGAACATTTGCAAAGGATTTGGGTCCAGATGGAATAACTGTGAATATGCTGTCAGGTGGCTTGTTAAAAGTAACAGATGCAAGTTCTGCAACACCAGATTTTGTTTTTGATGCAATTGCTGAAATGACTCCGCTTCAAAAAGTTACGACAATTGAAGATTTTTCAGATGCTGCCTTATTTTTTGCTTCCGATCAATCTCGATCAATAACAGGCCAAAATCTAACTGTTGATGGTGGCTTAACATTTAACTAATGCAAAATAACGAATCATTATCAGAATCCGATATTAATAGAATCATAGAAATGGCGTGGGAGGATAGAACAACCTTTGATGCTATTGAATCTCAATATGGTCTCAAAGAACAAAAAGTTAAAGAATTAATGAGAGAACATTTAAAAAGTTCCTCATATAAGTTATGGAGAAAAAGAGTTTATGGAAGAAAAACTAAACATCTCTCTAAAAGAGATTTCACAGTAGGTAGGCATAAATCTTATGATCAAAATAAGTTTTAAATTCTTAATTGCTCTGTCTTTCATGTCTTCATACATTGTTGCTGATGACTTTAAGGCCAAAGCTAAATTTAAACCACAATATCCAAAATCTGCATATGTAAAAAGAATAAGCGGTTATGCTGTTGTGGACTTTTTAATCAACGAGAAAGGAAGAACTAGACAACAATCTATATCATCAGCAAAGTGTTTCAATTTAGTTGATAAAAATGGAAATTATTTTTGGTATGACTTTAAAAATAGTGAGATCAAGCCTGCCTATGATTGTAAGTATTTTGACTTTAAAGCCTTAAAGGCCTCAAAACAACTTATCTATGAGAATTATATAGGTAAGCCTATTGAGCATTCATATAGATATAACTTTAGACATTGGAGCCTTATTAAAGTTGATAGCATCATTGATCTTGAAAGCGGTGATTTTGTTTTAAAATAAAATATGACAAAATTTCATTATGTTATCTAATTATTTTATTGCTGCTTGCCAAATATTTCTCTTAATTGGTCTTTTATTTTTTGGAATTGAATATTTTCTTCTTGGTTTGGGTTGTTTTGTAATGGGTTTTAGCTTCTTTTCATTGGTAAACAATCAATCAGGCTCAAAGGGCATTACTGAACCTTACAAAGGAAAAAGCGGGAAGACCTATACTGCTAAGCAAGATAGAGAAGAACATATAGTCTAATTTAAATAGTTTTTGGGAAACTAAAGAATTTTTCAATAAGAGGAATAAAATACTCTAATGGTTCTGTGTCATATTCTGGATCGAAAGCAGCTTGGTCCCACTCATCAGTAAATTGCTTAGCTTTTTCATACCATGATTCTTTTTGATAGTTTTTTCTGAGATCTCTTGGCTTTCCTAAATAATGATAATAATGTTCGCCTTGAAAATCTTGGTGAGTGCGAATTATGTTGTAAGCGTCATCACTTACATAAGGCTTTATAATCTCTGCACAAATTTGTCCATGATTTGGAACATTTACAACCTTGCCCATATCGTGAATTAAGCTTATTAAGACCATTTCATCTTCTGCACCAGCTCTTTTTGCCATTGTTGCAGTTTGAAGTGCATGATGTAATTGATTAGTTCCAAATCCCAGAGAAAGCCCTTCAAGCTGTCTAAGCATTTCTATAACTCTTGTTGGCATATCCATGATATGCGGTGCATGTTCTTGGCTAATATGCTCCCACTCTTCCTTCGTGCCATCTGACATTTTCGTAAACATACTATTATTAGATCATATAAGAAAATGAAAATTCAAATTTTTTTAAAAATTATTTGGCCTACAAACTTATGCTAACATACTAAGAATGCTCTATATTGTATTAGCAACAATGTTGATGTATTTGATACATTTGATGCTTCCTACCCTGCTCACTTTTAGAAATAATCCAGATTATTCGAATGTAAAACAACTAATTAACAGAGATACGAATATTCCCAATCATGTAATTAGAATTCATGCGGCCACTGAAAATTTAAAAGAAAGTTTACCTATTTTCTTTGCATGTGCTGTTCTTTCAATTGTAATTGGTGTTGATTCTTTCGTTTATGCTCTTTGTTGGATAATTTTAAGAATAGCCTATGTTTTTTGCTATGTTTACAAACTTAATCCTTACAGAAGCATAGTTTGGATGGGGTCAATAGTTTGTTTGGTTCTGATGGCTATAAATCTAATTAAGTAAAGAGTCTAAGGCTTCTCTTACTAAAATATTTGGAACATCTTTTTTATCAATATTCAAACCGTCTTTTAGATACTGATTCTCATTTAAAGCTTGATCAATACCTTTGTTAGTTAATTCATGAATATAGTTAATAGTGGCTCTATTTAATGCATTGCTTGCCGTTAATGGAACAGCACCAGGCATATTTGTTACACAATAATGAACTATACCTTTATGGATGAATGTTGGGTCATCATGAGTAGTTGGTGAAGATGTTTCAAAGCAACCTCCTTGATCAATAGAAATATCCACCATGACTGATCCAGGCTTAACTGCATCAAGCATGCTATCTGTAATCACTTTTGGAGCATTTTTTCCAAGGGAGTAAACTGAACCTAATATTAAATCTGAATCTTTTATGGAGTCAGCAATTGAGTCTGGGGTGGAAACAATATAATTAATTTTTTCATCACCATATTTTGATTTTAATTGAGACAGTCTTTGCTCAGATAAATCGATTAAGTTGACTTCAACACCATTATTAACCGCTTTTTGGAGTGACTCTTCGCCAGCAACACCACAACCTATGATGGTTACTAAACCTAAATTTAATCCATCTAATGTACCTATAAGAACTCCTCTACCTTTATTCTGTTTTAGTAAAAAATAATTACCAACATTAAAAGCTATCTGGCCCGCAATTGCGCTCATTGGTGCCAGAAGTGGAAAAGTATTATCAGGGCTAGTAACAGTTTCGTAAGCAATGCCCCTCACTCCGGTATCAATAAGTTTTTTTGCTAATGATGGATTACCTGCAAGATGAAGGTATGTAAAAAGTGTTATATCAGAATTTAGATATTGAACCTCTGATTCCATAGGTTCTTTTACTTTTACAATTAGCTCTGATTTTTCATAAACCTCACCTGCTGTGTTAAGGATTTTTGCCCCAGCTGCTTCATATTTCTCATTTGTAAACCCGATTTCTTTCCCGCAATTAGTCTCAACAAAAACATCATGTCCGTTTGCAGAAATCTCTGAGACTGAATCTGGAGTTAATCCAACTCGATGTTCATTATTTTTTATCTCTTTAGGTAAACCTACAATCATTTTAATAGTCCTTGTTTTGCTAGTTCGTCCATGGTTTTCTTAAGAGATTCTTCAACAATATCAAACATATCATTTATTTGAGAGTCGGTAATAATCAAAGGTGGACAAAAAGCAATTACATCACCAATTGCTCTAACAATTAAACCATTATCTTTGGCATGATCTGCAAAAATCTTTCCAGCAACCCCTTTTTTTTCAAATCCTTTATTAGAATTTTTCACTGAAACAAACTCCATCGCTCCAATAAGGCCAATGCCTCTAGTGTTACCAACAAGATCATATTGATCACATTTTTTAAGTCTTTCAATGAAAGTTTGACTAACTTTATTGACATGTTCAAGCATGTTGTCTCTTTCATAAATCTCAAGAGTCTTAACGGCAACTGCACATGCAACTGGATGACCTGAGTAAGTATATCCATGACCAAAAATACCTAGCTCATCACTTTTTTGGGCCACAATATCATAACAATCATCTGAAATAATCACTGCACTTATTGGTAGATAAGATGAGGAAAGAGCTTTTGCAACAGTTATTGAAACTGGTTTCATATTAAAAGTATCGGCACCCCAAACATTACCAGTTCTTCCAAAACCACAAATAACTTCATCATCTATTAATGGAATTTCATACTTATCAAGAATAGGCTGAATAGTTTCAAAATAATTTTTGGGAGGAATGATTACACCACCAGCTCCCATTAAGGGCTCAGCAAACATTGCAGCAATAGTTTCAGGATCTTCTTTTTTAATATGATTTTCTAAATCTTCACCAAGTCTCTCAACAAATGATTCCTCTGATTCATCTTCATGCTTATTCATAAAATAGTGAGGTGACATTGCATGGGAAAAATGATTTTGAGGTAAATCAAAATTACCATGAATTGTTGGGAGACCTGTCAGTGAGGAAGTTGCTAGAGTAACGCCATGATAGGCCTGAACTCGAGAAAGAAATTTTTTCTTCTTAGTTTTTCCAAGTGCATTATTGATGTACCAAAATAGTTTTATTTGAGTATCATTTGCATCAGACCCAGAGCTACCAAAAAATACCTTTGCATTTTCAAAAGGTGATAAATCAACTAATTTTTCTGCTAGCTCAATTGCTGGCTCATGACTTTTGGAGGCAAATAAGTTTCCGTAAGGAAATTTCTTAAATTGTTCCATTGCTGCATCTGCTAGTTCCTCATTTCCGTGTCCTAATGCATTACACCAAAGTCCTGCCATGCCTTCTATATATTTATTTCCATCAGTATCATATACATAGATACCTTCACCTCTTTCTAATATGAATGGACCAGATTCTTTATGAGCAATGAGGTTAGTATTTGGATGAAAGAGAAAATCTTTATCTTTTTTTGATAATTTTTCTGTGAGACTGTTTGGCCTAGACAATTTTATTTCTCTTAAATAGTGTAAGTGAATTATACATAATTTATACTTATCAAGAACACAAAAAAACTATGAAAATTCTTCTCTATGCAATTCTTTTTTTAGCTTTAATCGTATCAATTTTTTTTCTGCCGAAAGCCTTAAGAGTTCACAAAGTAAAAACCTTATATGACAAAGATAAAATTGTTTATAACTTCGTAAATATGGACAAAATATTTCCTTCAAGAAATATTAAAGTCTCTGAAAATCCAAAGCCTATAAAAAGAAATATTCAAACTTTGCCGGAAACATTTTCTTTTGAAGGGGAAACGAAAAATCTTCAAGAGTATTTAGATTACTTCTGGTCAGATGGAATGATAGTTATCCATAAAGATGAGATAGTTTATGAAAACTATTGGCTTGATAATGACGAATCTAAAAAACATATTTCATGGTCAGTAGCGAAGTCGTTTATATCTGCACTTGTGGGCATAGCATATGAGGAAGGATTGATTGATTCTCTTGACGATCCCATAACTAAATATCTAGATGACTTCAAGAATACAGGTTATGAAGGTGTATCTATTAAAGATATTCTTCAAATGTCTACAGGTGTTCTTTTTAATGAAGATTATGCAGATTATGACTCTGATATTAATAGATTTGGACGAGCTATTGCTACTGGCACATCAATGCGAGATTTTTCAAGGACTTTAACTAGAGAAAAAGAGCCAGGAACTTATATGCATTATGTGAGTATAAATACTCAGGTGCTCGGTTTCCTCCTCCAAAAAGTGACAAATAGATCTATTTCAGAATATTTGTATGAAAAAATCTGGAATCCTTTAGGAATGGAAGACTCTGCATATTTTATTTTAGATGATGTGGAGGATGAGCTTGCTCTTGGAGGCCTAAATGCTACCTTAAGAGACTATGCTAAGTTTGGTCTGCTGTACCTCCAAAAAGGTAGATGGAATGATTCACAGATTCTTTCTGAGCAGTGGGTTGAAGATTCTCATAAAACTGATGGAGAACATCTAGTTCCTGGGGTAAGAGAATCATCGTCTAATCCTTGGGGCTATGGTTATCAGTGGTGGGTACCTGGTTTTCCAAATACTGATTACACTGCATCGGGTGTATACAATCAATATATTTATATAGATCCTGAATCTGATGTAGTAATTGCTAAGACTTCATCAAATTATAAATACACGTCCGAGTTACAGTGGTCTAAAGATATGCATATAGCAATGTTTAGATCTATAGCTCAATATATTAATTCTAAAGATTAGAATGACAGATAAACATTATGATGCTGTTGTCGTTGGTGGCGGTCATAACGGATTAGTCTGTTCGTTCTATCTTGCAGATGCTGGACTTAAAGTAAAAGTTCTAGAGAGAAGAAGTATAGTTGGAGGCGCAGCAGTAACAGAAGAATTTCATCCAGGATTTAAAAATTCAACTGCTAGCTACACAGTAAGTTTATTAAATCCAACTGTTATTAAAGATATGCACTTAAAAGAAAATGGACTAGAAATCATAAAAAGACCAATTTCTAACTTTCTTCCAATCAATGATTCAGAATATCTTAAAGTTGGAGGATCTCTTGAATCTACCCAAAAGGAATTTCAAAAATTTTCAGAGAAAGATGCAAATATTCTGGCTGAATATTACAGACGTATTGAAAATGTTGCAGATGTTTTAAGGGATTTAACCACAAAAACACCTCTTAATTTAAAAGGTGGTTATATCAATATAGCTAAAACAATTTTTGATCTTGTTCCCATAGCAAGAAAAACGAGTGAACTTCAAGAAGATCTTTTTAATTTGTTTACAAAAAGTGCAAAAGATTTCTTAGATTCTTGGTTTGAAAGTGATCATATAAAGGCTTGTTTTGGTTTTGATTCAATAGTGGGTAATTACGCAAGTCCAGAAACTCCGGGTTCAGCTTATGTTCTTCTTCATCATGTATTTGGAGAAGTTGATGGTGAAAAAGGTGCATGGGGACATGCAGTTGGAGGTATGGGATCTATTACACAGTTAATGAAAAGTGCATGTGAAGAGAAAGGTGTCGAAATCTCTACAAATACTCCTGTAGAAAAAATTCTTATCAAAAACAATAAAGCTACTGGAGTTATGCTTGAAGATGGTACACAAATATTTGCTGATAAAGTTATATCAAACCTAAATCCAAAACTGCTATTTAAAAAACTTGTTGATGAAAATGATGTTGAACAAGAATATCGAAGAAAAATATTGAATTATAAATGCGGTTCAGGAACATTTAGAATGAATGTGGCTTTATCAGAACTCCCAGATTTTAATTGCATTCCTGGGAAAGAAATCAGCGAGCATCATAAATCAGGAATAGTAATTGCCCCTACCTTAACCTATATGGATCAAGCTTTTACCGATGCTAAACAATATGGCTGGTCAAAAAATCCAATTGTCGAGATGCTAATACCATCAACTGTTGATTCCACTCTTGCACCAGAAGGTAAGCATGTTGCTTCTTTATTTTGCCAACAATTTGCACCAACACTTCCAGGTAATAAGTCTTGGCATGATGAAAAAGTTAACGCAGCAAATACAATTATTGAAACTGTTAATCGTTTTGCTCCAAACTTTAAAGACTCAATTTTAGGAATGTCTATTCTTTCTCCTCTAGATCTTGAGGAAAAACTGGGGCTTATTGGTGGTGACATTATGCATGGAGTTATGTCGCTTGATCAAATGTGGGCTGCTAGACCGGTTTTTAATTATGGAGATTATAAAACTCCTGTAAAAAATCTTTTTATCTGTGGTTCAGGAACTCATCCTGGTGGTGGAGTAACTGGTCTTCCAGGAAAAAATTCATCAAGAGAAATACTTAAGGCATAAAAAAACCCAGGACAAGCCTGGGTTTTTTTCAGAAATCTTAAATTAAGAGTCTGATACTGCTGCTGCCCAAATTACAACACCAAATGCAGTCTTATTAATTAAGTCTGCTAAGTTGTAAATAATGTTCAGAGCTTCAGAACTACCCATTAGATAACCGATAGGATAAATAGCCCAACCAACAAGAACAATCATTCTAATTGCTTTGAAGGCGTATTGGCTAGCTGCATTTCCACTTGATGCATTAACGTTGGCAGCTTCGCCAGCGAAGATCAAGTAAATTATGTAAGCCCAACCGATCATACCAATAGCGAATGCAGGCATTTTTGCCATGTATCCAGCTTCACCCATGTATCCACCGATTAACATAACCAATGAACCAACGAGCAGTTTCCAGAATAAGCTTGCGCTTACGCTAGTAACAGCTGCTAGGATGAGGTAGAACTCCACTATTTGAAGTGGAACAGTAATCAACCAGTCAATATATCTGTATACAGTTGGAGAATCTCCAGTTGTAATCCAAACACCTCTCATATAGAGATAGTGCCAGAATGCAACACCTGTAACTAAAGCAGCAACAGTCAATGAAGTCTTCCACTTCCCTCTAACGTTGTCTCTTTCAGCTAGAAAGAAAACAGTTGAAGCAAGCATGATTGCTGTAGCAAGCCAAAAAGAAATACCGACGAAGTCGTCTTGTGCTAGTGCGTATTCCATTTAAACCTCCTCTAAGTTTAATATTGAAATTTCAACATTGTCCCCCTATTGAAATACTCAAAAAGTATTTCAATTTGAGAATAACGCATCAAATATATCCAATACTTTTAGCAAATTCAAATTTTGTGAAAAAATTGATCTTTAATACTTGACAACTAAAGTAGATTTATCTCTATAAGAATTTTGCAAAGTCTTTTAAATTCTCTCGAGGAGTCCTGTAAGAGTTTATCGCATGTTCAAAATTTGGATACCCAAGAGCTATTCCACACCATAAAATCTCAGATTCACTAAAATTTACAATTTTTTGTGCAGTTTCTGGATACATCGACCAACTTTCTTGCAGACATGTACCTAATCCATATTCCATAGAAGATAAACATATATTCTGAATGAAGTGACCAACATGTCCCCACCCATTCAAATCTACTTCTTTTTCAACTGTAACTAGCATTCCAACTGGAGCTCCAAAAAATGAGAAATTCTGTTTAAGTTGATTTAATCTTCCCTCAACATCCTCTTTACCTATTTCTAAGGCTCCATACATAAGCCTGCCGCACTCTTTAACCCTATTTTTAAGGTGATCTGACATCGGTTGTGGATAAATATCAAAGTTAGGAGTTTCACTCACTCCATTTTCAAGGTTAGATAAAACTTCTGTTTCAAGTTCTTTCATCAAATCTTGGCTTAAAACATAGATTTTCCAAGGTTGTGTATTACCTCCTGAGGGTGCAAATCTAGAAATATTGAGGATATTTTCTATTATTTCTTTTGAAACTTCCTTGTTTTTGAAAGATCTTATTGATTGACGGGCTTGAATTGCATCTAATATGTTCATTTTTTCCTTTATTAACAATATTTTCAGTGTAAATAAAAGCCGTAATATTATTGGCTTTTACTAATTTATAGATATATTATATGCATATATCGCATAGTTAATTACTTATATTAAACATTAAGGGGGATAAATTATGGATAATTTTAAAAGAATAGCATTCGCATTTCTTGCGACTGCTGTATTTACTAGCTTTAATGACGCTACTGCTCAAGAAGTTGAAGTTGAGGAAGTCGTTGTTACAGCTACAAGAAGAGAGGAGTCACTTCAGGACGTTGCTCTTTCAGCTCAAGCTTTAACAAGTGATGATTTGGATGCACAGCAAGTTACTGAAATGTATGACCTTGGTGAATTAACACCTGGTATTACTTTTTCTCCTGCTATTGGTTCTGGATACTTCATCGGTATTAGAGGAAGTGCAACAGAAGCCATTGGTGCTTCAAGTGTTGGATCAGTTCAAACAGCTGTGAACGGTCACGTTATCAACTCAGGAGCATTTGCAGATATGGGATTCTTAGATGCTGAAAGGATTGAAATCCTTGCAGGTCCTCAAGGAACTCTATATGGAAGAAATGTAACAGGTGGACTTATCAATGTTATTTCAGCAAGACCTACTGGTGACACTTCTGGATATGCAAAAATGCAATATGGTAATCTTGGTCAAACAAGAATATCTTCTGCAATTAACCTTCCTGTAACTGATAAAGTTGCAGCTCGTGTTGCATACAGCTCATATGTTCAAGATGGTACTGTTAGTAATCTTAACCTAGGTACTGATCTTGATAGTAGAGATGCTGAAGCAATGAGACTTTCTATGGATTTTGATCTTGATGATGGTCAGGTATTGCAGGTAACACATGAAGAACATACGTTTGATGATTCTAGGCTTAATTGGGCTAATAGATATTGTCAAAGAGATTCTTTCTTAGGTTGTAATCCTACTGTTAGAGGTACTCCAAATACTTCTGCTCATCCAGCTGGAACATTGGCAGCATCTTTTGGAACACTTACATTTATGCAACCAAGTAAGATGACTGATACATATGCTGGCTCACCTTTTGCAGAAGACCTTGATGATATCTATTTAGATTTCGATCCAAGAAGAACTGGAACAGTTACTCATTCAACTGTTGAGTGGATTAACTCAATGGATAATGGTGACTTAAAAGTTAAAGCTACTTATGGTACTAGAGAATACTATCACATCGATGATAATGATAAATCAGTTGGTACAGTTCAATTTAATACTGTTGTAGGTATTCCTTTCACTGCTGATCTTGAATATAACTGCTGGGGAGTTCAAACAAGATCAACACCGACAAACATGGAATGTTCTACTACTGAAGAAGAAAGACAGCAGTTTGAGGTTAACTGGATTTCAGACAATGATGGTCCATTAAACTACACACTTGGTGCATACATGCATAGCAGAAAGTATATGAATGACTATCAAGTTCAAACTGAAGGTTATGTAATGAATGGTGACTTTAGACAACATCCATACAGCGATCTACTTTTCCAAGGAGCTTTAGATGGTTACGGTGGTTATCTTTTCTGGGCTAACTTAGGTGGAGTACTTAGTGCTAACTTAGGAGCTGGACTAGATGCAGGTACTGCAGTTGCAAATACTATTCAAACTCTTACTCAGCTTAATGCTCTTGGTCTTAATGCTAACGGAACACCAAATGTCTTCGGTCCAGGATATATGCAGAATATTCTTCCACCAGAACTTAGAGGATTAATTAACTCTGAGCATGGTGATGCTGAAAGTACATCATTCTTTGGTGAAGTTTATTATGATCTTAATGACACAACTAAATTAACAGTTGGTCTTAGATATGACGAAAATGATAACTACTTCCAGTTACTAAACACTCTTGGTGATGCGTCTGCTTCAGGTGCTATAGCAGCACAATGTGCTAAAGCTGCTGGCGGTGTTCTAGTAAGAAGTCTAAGTTGTGGATATGCAGGAGGTTCTGCTGCTAATGATGCAACTACTGGAAAGATATCTATTCAGAAAGCTTTATCTGATGATGTAATGGTTTACGCATTGTATGCAACTGGTAACAAGCCAGGCGGTAACTCACCAAACGAAAGTGGTGATGTATTGCCTTATGGCGCAACAGATAGTTCAAATATTGAATTTGGTTTAAGAAGTACGCTTGCTGGCGGAAGAGTTCTTATGAATGCAACTCTTTTCCAACATGATGCTAAAGATGCTCATAACTCAATGATTTATGGAACTAGTGCTATTACAAACACAATTGATTACGTTCACACTGGACTTGAGATTCAATCTAAATTCCTTTTAAGTGAAAATACTTCAATTGATTTCAATGCATTTGCACTTGATTCAGAGATTGGTGATGAAAGTTTATATGATCCTGCTAACCCATTTGGTTTAAGTACAGGACAAAACTTTGCAATTGCCACTACTGGAGCAGAACTTAGTGCAATTATTGGCGTTCCAGGAATTGGAGAACAAATTTATGGTCTTCTTGGAGCTGCAGCACCATTCTGTAACTTCGCAGCATTTGTTGAAGGACTTGTTGGTAAATGTCAGGGGGTATTTGTTGTAGAGCCTGCTCTACTAGCTTTACCAGGATTTGCTCAAATTGCTAGACAAGATCTTGAAGGTAATAGAATGCCTGCTACAAGAGAGCTTGACTACAATATATCTCTTAACCACATGATGATGACAGAAGGTGGATCACTTGATATGAGACTTACAATGTCTAAGAAAAGTGATATGTATGCTGATCTGTTTAATTCAGACAGAGCGTTAGTTCCTGAGATGACTTACTTTGATCTATTAACTACTTACAGACCAAATAATGGTGACTGGTATACAGGATTCTATATTAAAAATATAGATGACAGCAGACATCTTATTGGTATTGATAGAGGTTCTGAGGTCGAAGGAAGTGTTTTAAATGCTACTATCGGAGCACCAAGAACATATGGTGTTAACTTCGGTATTAACTTTTAATTTATAACCCTAAATGTTAAAGCCCGGTTTTATACCGGGCTTTTTTTTATCTATAATAAATTAATGAGATATAGATTTTTATTAATTCTTGTCTTCCTAGCTCCTGCTGTTAATAGTTATGATTTTATTGAGATTCCGCATACAGCAGCGATACAGAATGTTGGTAAGCTAAGAACAGTCTGCGGAAAAGTTCAGTCTACCTATATTAATTCTAATACTGCTTCCCAAAGAATTTATCTAAATATGGGTCGAGAATATCCAAATCATACATTTACAGGTCTAATATGGTATTCATCAAATAAAGATAACTTCGATGGTAGACCTGATAAAAAATATAAGAAGAAAAATATATGCATATCAGGGGTGATATCAACCTTTAATGAAAAACCTCAGATTCAGATTGATTTTGAAAATCAAATTGAAATACGACAGTAATTAAAGATCAATTCTTTCAAAAGCTTCTTCTAATACTTCCCCATTAACTAAGGTTGTATTATAAGACTTTTTATTTTTACCAAAATTAATAGCCCTATGAGGTTTGTCATTCTTTACATGAAGCGCACAATTACCTTCAACACTTAAGCAGTGGTCAATTAAATTATCTTTCAATGCCTTCTTAACAAAAGGCTTTCTAGCAGGTTCTTCATCATAATGTGGACAACATATTCCATTGACAAAACCTAAACAATCCATAACTGCTAAATCATGAGCCCATGAGTCTGTTATACCTTTTTCAAACCAACAAATAGCACCAGCACTTACTCCACTCATAACTGTTCCATTTTCATAGGCATCTCTAAGTAATTCATCAAGTCCCCAATCTTTCCAGACGGCAAGCATGCTTTTTGTATTCCCACCACCAACAAAAATGATGTCTTGTTCAGGAATATGGGATGACAAATCAATAGTTCTTTTAAAGAAATCTATATGAGTTGGGTTGCAATTAAATTTTGTAAAAACATCATAATAATTAACCTTATAGGAATCATTATCACCAGTAGCGGTAGGTATAAAGCATATATTTGGTTTTTCTTTATTTGATAAACTCAAAATATACTCTTCAATTCTTAAGTCTTTA
>JAOOBR010000019.1 GCA_028404565.1 Pseudomonadota bacterium
TTTATATTTAAGGATATAAAGCTTGGAAATTCTGATCATGAAGTTTTCATTAAAAAATATTTAAAAAAATATGAAAAATAAAAGAACTTTTTATACTTTTGAATGTCTTAAAGTTTGAGGTATGAGTAATGAATATTCCTCAGAATAATGAAGCCTCACTTTTAAAAAAGGCAAAAAACGGAGATAAAGATGCTTTTAACCTTATGGTTATCAAATATCAGCCACGTATTATGAGTGTTTTATATGGCTTTTTAAAAACTCACTCAGATGCTGAAGATCTTACTCAGCAAACATTCATTAAGGCATGGACTAATCTAGATAAATTTAGAGGTGAGAGCAGCTTCTATACTTGGATATACAGAATAGCAATTAATTTAGCAAAGAATTTTGTTAAAAAACCATCTACACAAATCGAAAAAACATCTTTATCAATTGATGAGCATCAATATGACTTGCCAGAAGACTTGGACCCATTATCATTTATTTCTAATGAACAACTGAAAAGTGGCCTTGATTCTTTTATTAGCTCAATGCCTGAAAAATTAAAAACTGCATTTATTCTCAGGGAGTACGAAGGAAAGTCCTATGAGGAAATAGCTTTAGTTACAAATTGTCCAGTTGGAACTGTTAGGTCTAGAATATTTAGGGCCCGAGAAGAAATAATTAATTACTTTAAAGAAGAATTGTATGAAAGAGATTGATATAAACCAATTGTTATCGGCTTATTATGATAATGAGCTGACTGAAAGTGAGTTAGATCTTTTATTAGAGGAAACAAAAAGAGATCCTGGTCTTTTAGCTAAGCTGAATAATTATGCACTTATTAGTGCTATTTCTGAAAAAGATGACAAGGTGGTCTCGATCTTTAAAAACATTTCAGATTTTGTTCAAAAAAGATGGGTTGGTAATGGTCTTACTGCAGCAGCAGCAGTTCTTCTCACAGTTATGTTCTTAAATAATCCTTTTGAATCAAGATTTTCTGAGTCAGACGTTATTAACTCTCAAATTAGGGATGCTATCGAAAGTGATGAGGCTGCAAAAACTTTCAGTATGATTGAGAAAGATCTTATACCTCATGTAATGTCCTTAATTGACAACAATGGAAAATCATATGGAGATGATCTTGCAATTGATCTATCTCCAGTTGGCTTCAATCGTATAGATAACAATCCAGGCCATTTTATTAAAGGTAAGAAAAAGATTCAGGTAAGAATTGAGCCTAATAGGATTGGATTAAATGAAAACAAGTATTGGAAGTCCGGTAACAAGCTTATCTATTTATACCCAACGGTTGATGGCAAAATAATTTCTATATATGGAGATTTATCAATTCAAGAGGTTGAAAAAATAATACCAGTCCTAATTAAATAACAGATGAAAAAACTTTTAGTATTACCTTTATTTTTCTTTTTAATCATTGAAGCATTTGATCAGAATATTCCTGATCTTGTTGATGATACATCACCGGCCGTTGTAAACATCACATCTAAAAGAGAAGTAACTTATTCAAATCAGGATTATTTTAGAGGTATTCCAGAAGAGTTTGAAAGGTTTTTTGGTATCCCGAGAGACTTTGGGCAGCAGCCTCAAACAAGGGAGTCTGTTGCTTACGGATCAGGCTTCTTTTTTAGAGAAAACTATTTGCTAACTAATTATCATGTAGTAAATGATGCTACTGAAGTTATTGTTTCACTTACTGATAGAAGAGAATTTAAAGCTGAAGTCATCGGTGTAGACATGCTATCCGATTTAGCTGTTCTTAAAATCGATGGAGATGATCTTCCCAGCTTGCAGATGGGTAGCAGCGAAGAGCTTAAAGTTGGTGATTGGGTTGTGGCAATTGGCTCACCATTCAGTTTCGATTTTTCAGTAACTGCAGGAATCGTAAGCGCTAAAGGTAGAAGTATTCAAAATCAAAACATTGGTGGATATGTACCCTTCATTCAAACCGATGTAGCAATAAATCCAGGTAACTCTGGCGGACCTTTATTTAACCTTGATGGTGAGGTGGTTGGAATCAATTCTCAAATTTATTCAAGAAGCGGTGGTTATCAAGGGGTTTCTTTTTCCATTCCTATTGATGTAGCAATAGAAGTTGCAGATCAAATAATTTCATCTGGTGAAGTTGCTAGAGGCTACCTTGGTGTCAGAATGGGTGATGTTGATTCTGATCTTGCTCAAGCACTTGGAATGAAAAAACCATATGGAGCATTGATAAATAGTATTGAAAAAGATGGAGCCGCTGATAACGGAGGCTTAAAAACTGGAGACGTAATTATTGAATTTGCTGGCGAAGAGGTTAAATTTGCTGGAGATTTACCTCATATTGTCGGGAGAAAATTACCGGGAACTAAGTCAACTGCAAAAGTTGTAAGAAATGGTAAGACAATTAAACTAGATTTTATTCTTGGCAAATTAGAAAGCTCTGATAGCACCTTTGTTCCTGCTTCTTCATCAGAGAATGAATATCCTCTTGGTATAAAGGTTGAGGACCTACCTGATGATTATGAAGAAACTGATGAAGGAGTAATGGTTTCAAAAGTAGATAGCTCTTCAAATTCTTCAACAAAGATATTAGAGGGAGACGTTATTACAGATATACAATCAGGTTTTCAAAGATACTCTGTTAAAGATTCTGATAGCTTTAACGATATTGTTTCTAAGTTCAAGAGCGGGGATAAAATAGCCATCTTTGGTCTCAGAGGAGATTCAAGGTTTATTGTGCCAATTACAGTTGATTAGATTTATCTCAAAATAAGTAAGCTTTTTCATTTAAAATACCTTTACTTATGAAACACATACGTAACTTTTCTATAATTGCTCATATTGATCACGGCAAGTCTACACTTTCTGATAGATTAATAGAGTTCTGCGGAGGGCTATCTGCTAGAGAAATGTCAAGTCAGATCCTTGATTCCATGGAGATAGAGCAAGAAAGAGGTATAACTATTAAGGCACAGGCGGTTTCTTTAGAATATACCCATAAAGATAAAACTTATTTATTAAACTTTATTGATACACCTGGACATGTAGACTTTTCGTATGAAGTTTCTAGATCTCTCTCAGCATGTGAAGGAGCTCTGTTATTGGTTGACGGCTCCCAAGGAGTAGAGGCACAAACACTTGCAAATTGCTATACAGCAGTTGACCAGGGTTTAGAGGTAATTCCTGTTATAAATAAAATTGATCTTGATCAAGCTGATCCAGACAGAGTAAAGCAAGAAATTGAGGATATGATAGGCCTTGACTCAACAACAGCACCTCTAGTAAGTGCCAAATCAGGACTTGGAGTAGAGGAGCTTTTAGAAAACCTTATTGAAAAGGTACCCCCACCAGTTGGAAATATAGCAGATGAATTAAAAGCACTAATTATTGATTCATGGTTTGATCCTTACCTTGGGGTTGTATCACTTATTAGGATTGTTAACGGGGAAATTAAAGTAGGTGAAAAGATTAAAGTCTTCTCAACTAATCAAACATATAAAGTTGAAGATGTAGGAATATTTTCACCAAAAAAAATTAAGAAAGAAAAACTTTCCGCAGGAGAAGTTGGTTATTTGGTGTCTGGAATTAAAGATATAAAAGGTGCTCCAGTAGGGGATACTCTTACCTCTAATTTAAAAGATGAAATAAAACCACTTCCCGGTTTTAAAACAGTCACACCTAATGTTTTTTCTTCACTTTTCACTATTGACTCTGATGACTATGAAAGGTTTAGAGACGCATTATCTAAGCTTGCACTTAATGATTCCTCGTTAGTTTATGAACCAGAGGTTTCAGATGCTCTTGGATTTGGTTTTAGATGTGGATTTTTAGGTACGTTGCATATGGAGGTTGTGCGTGAAAGATTAGAGAGAGAATATGATTTAGATCTTATTTCAACTGCTCCATCAGTTCAGTATGAGGTTCTAAAAACAGATGGAGAGACTATTATTTGTGATAACCCATCGCAACTTCCTGAACCAAATTATATTGAAGAAATCAGAGAGCCAATTGTAAGAACAAATATTCTTACTCCAAATGAGTATGTTGGTTCAGTTATCACCTTATGCAATAACAATAGAGGCGTGCAAAAAAATATGGAATATTTTGGTAATCAGGTATCCATTGTCTTTGAGCTACCCCTTGGAGGAGTAATTATTGATTTTTTTGATCAAATTAAATCTATTACTAAGGGTTTTGCATCTGTAGAACATTCACTGATTGGATTTGTAAAATCTGATCTTACCAAAATTGATGTATTAATAAATAATAATAAAGTTGATGCACTTTCCATGATCGTTCATAAATCATTTTCCAATAGAAAGGCTCGTGAAATTGCAAAAAATCTTCAAAAGCTTATTCCAAGGCAGATGTTTGATGTTCCAATACAAGTTACACTTGGATCGAAAATTATCTCTAGAGAGACCGTTAAAGCATATAGGAAGAACGTTACTGCAAAGCTGTATGGCGGCGATGTAACAAGAAAAAAGAAGCTACTAGAGAAACAAAAAGAAGGTAAGAAAAAAATGAAACAACTTGGAAGTGTCTCCATACCCCAAGAGGCTTTCTTAAATTATTTTAACTCAGGTGATTAATGTTTGGATTAGATAAAGATACTGGAAACTTAATAATTATAATTTCAGTTTTAGGCATTCTTACTTGCCTTTGTTTATGGCTCTTAAGAAGTTTAAATATTATTTTAAAGAACTATGACATTAAAAAGGTTGAAAATTATCTAAGCTGGATTGGAGTCTCCTTGGCATTTCTAATTCTCTTGATGATTTTTGTGACGGCAGGTGACCTCGGTATCTTATTGCTTGTCGGATCGATAGTAAGTTTTTTATTAATGGTGGTAGGTTTAATTGCGAAAAATACTGAAATTGCAAAAACCGGAAGAGGTTGGTTCGCGCCATTCTTCTTAATATTTATTTTGAGAACTTTTCTTTTTGAGCCTTATCAAATCCCTTCTGGCTCAATGTTACCTGGACTTAAAGTAGGAGATTTCATTCTTGTAAAGAAATTTACTTATGGCATTAAGGTTAAAAGAACAGGTCCGCCAATAGCTTTTGGAAAAGATCCTGAGCTTGGTGATGTAGTTGTTTTTATTCCTCCTCATGACCATAGGCCATTCGTCAAAAGATTGATTGGCAAACCTGGAGACAGAATTACCTACATAAACAAGAAAATATATGTAAACGGAAAACCAATTAAACAGAAGCTTTTAAGTGAAAAAGATAATCTAAGAATTTATGAAGAATTGTTGAACGATAGAACTATTCAGATCCAACAAATCACTTCCCGCATTAATTATCCAGAGGAATGGGAAGTTCCAAAGGATATGTATTTTGTTGTTGGCGATAATAGAGATAATTCAAATGACAGCAGATATTGGGGTTTTGTGCCAAGAGAAAATTTTATGGGAACAGCAGATTATATTTGGATGTCTTGGGAGTGCTGGACATGCGCACCATCATTTAAGCGAGCAGGAAAAATTAATTAATGTACAAACAGCTATATGAGCAAATTAATTATTCTTTTAAGGATGAGAATATTTTAGATCTAGTATTTACTCATAAAAGTTCTGGAGAAAAAAATAATGAGAGATTGGAGTTCCTTGGAGATGCGATTCTTGGAGCTGTAATATCAGAGGAATTATATAATCGATTCACAAATATCAATGAAGGAGACTTAACAAGAATAAGAGCAGCTCTTGTTAAAGGCACAACTTTAATAAAGAAAGGAAAAGAGCTTGATCTTTTAGCTCTGGCAAAGCTTTCAAAGGCTGCAAAGAATTTATCAGATTTAGAGGATTCATCAATTCTGGGAACTATTTTTGAGGCATTAGTTGGTGGAATTTATTTAGACTCTTCATGGAGTGAAACCAAAGCAGTAATTTTATCTTTATATCGCAATGACCTTGAATCAATTGATATTCAAAATTCATTTAAAGATCCTAAGTCTGAATTACAAGAATATCTTCAGTCACTTGGCGAGGAGCCACTTGAGTATATTTGCGAAAAATCTCGCAGTGACTCAAAAGACATTTTTGTATGTTATGTAGTTTTTAATGGAAATAAATTCACGGATTCAGGAAAATCAAAAAAGAAGGCGCAAATGAAAGTTGCAGATAAAATTCTTAGATCAATAAAATGAAAGATTTTTGTGGCTTGATTTCTATTGTCGGAAGACCAAATGTAGGTAAATCAACTTTACTAAATAGATTAATAGAGCAAAAGGTATCAATAACTTCAAGAAAGTCTCAAACTACAAGGAATAATATTTTAGGCATCAAAACAAAAGACAATCATCAAATGGTGTTTATTGATACACCTGGAGTTCATATAAATGCATCCAAAGTTATGAACAAAGTCTTAAATCAGAGTGCTCTTGGTGCAATTGAGGACGCTGATTTAATAATCTTCATGCTTCAAAGAAATAAAATAAATACTCTCGATGAGCTTATTCTTGAGAGACTTAAAGGAGTAGAAACCAAAAAGATTTGTGTAATTAATAAGTTAGATCAAGTTGCATCTATAAATAGCCTATTACCAGTTGTTGAAAAACTAAGAAGTGAGAATGATTTTGCCGAAATAATTCCTGTTTCAGCTAAAACAGGTAAAAACATAAATGAACTAGAGAATATGATCTGTCAAAATCTACCTGAAAATAATCATCTTTATGACAGCGAAACTAAGTTCCTCGCCAAAGAGTCATTTATGATCTCAGAAATCATAAGAGAAAAAATAATAAGATTCTTAGGAGAAGAGCTCCCACATGAAACTTATGTTCAATTGCAAAAGCTTGAGGATAAAGAGAATATTATTAATATTGATGCTGAAATAATTGTAGCTAGAGAGTCACAGAAAGGAATTGTAGTCGGCAAAAACGGAGCAAAGCTAAAAAAAATTGGCGAGAAAGCTAGGATAGATCTTGAAAAATTCTTTAATAAGAAAGTTTTCCTAAAAACATGGGTAAAAACTAAAAAAAATTGGAACAATGATTCAGACTTTATCTCCAGCCTTGGTATAGGCAGTTTATATGACTGAATTATGGCATGAAGCTTTTCTTTTACATCAGAGGCCATATGGCAATACGAGCGTTATAGCAGAGATGTTTACTCTGGAAAATGGTCGTATATCTGTAATTGCGCGTGGCGCAAAAAAACCAAAATCTAAGTTTTTCGGTGTTCTATCTCCTTTTTCAAAATTAAGGATTACTTATCGAGGTAGGTCAGAACTAAAAACTTTAACTAATGTGGACAAAGAAGATATTTTTTCGGATAGTTTTTCAAAGCTCTCTTATACACTTCTATATATAAATGAGCTGTTAATAAAAATCCTTCCTCAAGGCGCTCCACAAAGTGAATTATTCAATCTCTATGATAAGTTCTTAATTGAAGTAAAATCTAGCGAAGAAATTGATATAGTCCTAAGGAAATTTGAATTAGATTTATTAGAAATGCTCGGTTATGGAATTAACTTTATAACTGAGGTTGATTCTGGACAAAGCATTGAATCTAATAAATCTTATGATTTTGTTCCTGAGCTAGGCTTCAAAGAGTCTCCTAATGGACTTTTTGAAGGTAATGAAATTACCTCTATATCAAAATTTAATTTTAAGGATATAAACAAAAAGAAATTTAAATCATTAACAACTATGGCGATAGGCTATAGTCTTGACGGCGGTGATTTAAAAAGCAGAGAAATTTTTAAGACTTTAAAAAAATGATAATAGGAACAGGCATAGATATTGTTGAAATTGATCGCTTTAAGAAAATTAAAGATCTTAAAGGAATAGCAAAAAAAATACTTCATACTAATGAACTTGAAGAATTTAATAAAAAAGCTAAAGGCCAAACTATATTTCTTGCAAAAAAATTTGCGTTTAAAGAGGCTTTTGTCAAAGCGCTTGGAACTGGCTTTAGAGAGCCTTATTACTTAGATAGAATCGAGATTATTAAGGATAAATTAGGTAAGCCCTTTGTTCTTACGCATGAAGAAGCAAAAAAAGAATTTGAGAATTTGGGGATAACAAAAACGCATGTTAGTCTTTCAGATACAGAAAACTATGTTGTTGCATTTGTAGTATTAGAAAAATGAATACCTTCATACTATTAGGACCACCTGGTGCAGGAAAGGGCACTCAAGCAGATCTTATTTCAGCTAATCTAGGTATCCCAAAAATAAGTACAGGAGATATGTTGCGATCTGCTGTGGCCTCTAAAAGTGATTTAGGTAATAGAGTTGAAGATATTCTTAACTCTGGCAAGCTTGTCTCAGATGATATTATTATTGAATTAATAAATGATCGCATCAATCAGTCAGATTGTAAGTCTGGTTACTTATTCGATGGAGTGCCAAGAACTTTGGGGCAAGCCAATCTTTTTTTACAAAATGATATAGGGGTAAACAAGGTTATAGATATATCACTTGATGATGAATTAATTATTAAAAGGATGTCTGGCAGAAGATTTCATATAGCATCTGGTAGAAGCTATCATATTGAATTCAATCCGCCCAAAGTTGAAGGCCTTGATGACGAGACAGGAGAACCATTAATTCAAAGAGAGGATGATTTCCCTGAGACTGTTAAAAAAAGGCTTGAGGTTTATCATTCTCAAACCAAACCATTAACAGATTTTTACAAATCAAAGGCTTCAGAGGGCATTATTAGTTTTATTTCTATTAACGGAAATCAGTCAGTTGATGAAGTTTTTAGTGAAATTAAGTCTTATTTATAAAAATGAAAATAATTTCTTATGACGGCTCTATGCAAGAAAAATCGTCAATGTCAGTCCTCCTAGAAAATGACATTAAGACAGAAATAATAGAGCACGAAAAAAAAACTAGACCTTCATGGGAAACATTTTTTAAAAAATTACATCTTCGTCATGAAGATTTATCAAACATTGATCTTTTTCTTGTTTGCACAGGTCCAGGATCTTCTTATACCGCTGTTCGATCATCAGTTAGTTTTTTTAAAGCTTTATGCACTGGGTTAAATAAGCCATTAGCTGGTATTAGCTGTGATGAACTAAGAGATTTCAGACAAAAAAATAAAGGTACTGACAAAGCTAACTCGATTGAGATGATAAATCTCGTTAGGCTTAGCGTTGATGATTATTTAGACTCAGTTCCTTCTTCTGTGAATCCAATTCATGATGATGAGCATAGCTTTAGAGAGATGAATGTCTGATATTTTTTTAAGCCTTATTCTTGGGCTTATTCAAGGCCTTACAGAATTTCTTCCTATATCAAGCTCAGCTCATCTTCTTATCCCCTCTCTTCTATTTGGAGCAAATGATTTAGGATTAGGCTTTGATATTGCGGTTCATGCAGGAACTCTGTGTGCTGTTATCTATTTCTTTAAAAATGATTTAAAAGTTTATGCATTATCGATATTAAATTCTTCCAGCAGGTATCAAAATGAAAGAAGGGTTGTTATTAATTTATTGATTGCAACAATACCGATTGTCTTTGCAGGAATATTATTTAATGACTTAATTTCACAAAGATTAGTGACTAAAGAAGTTATTGCATGGTCAAATATTTTCTTTGCTTCTCTCCTTCTATTGAGTTTTTATTTATCAAAAAAAAATAAGGATATATTTCATTTATCTATACTAATGAGCCTTTTTATAGGTTGTGTTCAAGTCTTTGCATTAATTCCTGGTGCTTCAAGGTCAGGAGTGGTAATAATGGCTTGTCTATTTTTAGGATTAAATTTAAAAGATTCTTCCAGGTTTGCATTTCTTTTAGCTATCCCAACTATTATGGGTGCATTAATCTTTTTGGTTGGTGATTCAATTGCTGCTGATTTAGATATTTTCAATGCACAACTTTTCGTTGGATTTATAACCTCTGCATTAGTTGCTTTTTTTACTATTAAGTATTTTCTTCAATTTGTTGAGCGGATTGGCATGACGCCTTTTTTTGTATATAGAATCTTTTTAGGCCTACTATTGATAATTTTGTGAAAGAAGAAGATTTCTTCTATAAAAATAATATTCTTCACTATAAATTAAGTGATAAAGAAAGTTTGAGTTTTGATTTTCTTAAAGGTCGATTATTTAACCGATTGAATAGAATTGAGCACGAATCACTAATTAAAAAAGCTATAGGTAAAAATAGAGCTCATTTAAAAATTTTTGATGCAACTGCAGGATCATTAATTGATACTATAATTCTTTTAAAGCTAGGTCATGAAGTTATTGCATGCGAGCAGAGTAAAATACTATACAAGCTTTTAGGTGATGCTATTTTAAGAGCAAAGAATGAATACAATTTTTTTGAAAATCTTTCATTTATTAATTCAGATTCAGCAAAAATTATAGATTCACATTCAGATTCAGATATTTTCTATTTTGACCCGATGTTCAAAGACATAAAAAAAAATACAAAACGATCCGGAACGCTACAAAAAATAGGTAACGTACTCAGTCTTGAGAGACTGGAAGATACAAGCGAACAAATTTTTAATCAAATGTTAAAAAAGAAATATAAAAAAATTATTGTAAAAAGACCAATCAAAAGTAATCCACTTCATAAAAAAATAAATTATCAAGTAAAAGGAAAAGCAATTAGATATGATATTTATATTAAAACCTAATTATGGTGCCCCATATCTGAGTCGAACAGATACTCCCGAAGGAACGCGATTTTGAGTCGCGCGCGTCTACCAATTCCGCCAATGGGGCAAGTGGCTAATTGTAGCTAACTATTCATTCTTTTAAAATTACTGAGTAATGAAAACAATAGAATTTGACTACAACTTGCCGGAAGAGTTAATTGCATCTTATCCAAGTAAGGATAGAACTAAAAGCCGGCTTCTAATTGATGCAAATCCTGAAGAGCATAGAATTTTTTCAGAGATAGGAAAGTTTATAAACAAAGATGATTTACTAATTCTTAATAACACCTCAGTTTTACCTGCAAGACTGTTTGGAAAAAAAGAAACCGGTGGAGAAGTTGAAGTTTTTCTTGAGAGAATTATTGGCGAGACGACAGCGCTTGTTCAAATTCGTTCTTCAAGATCTCCCAAGCCAGGAACACTTATAATCATCGAAAACAATGAGCGTCGACATAAATTGTTATGTAAGGAGCGTAAAGAGGGATTCTTTGTTGTCGATTTTCAAGAGGATCCAAAAAAGATTTTTAATTCTCTAGGAAATACACCTTTACCGCCGTATATAAAAAGAAAGATTGAGATCGAAGATAGACACAGATATCAAACGGTATACGAAAACAAAGATTATCAAGAATCAGTAGCCGCTCCAACAGCTGGACTTCATTTTGATAACTTATTATTAACGAATATAGAAAAGATTGGAGCAAAAATTAGGTATATAAATCTAACAGTTGGTGCAGGAACTTTTCAGCCAGTAAAAGCAGAAAATATAGAGGATCATAAAATTCATAGTGAATATATAAGTGTTTCAAAGGAGCTAGTTACTGAAATAATCAATACCAAAAAGATCGGTGGAAATATAATTGCAGTTGGGACAACTTCTTTAAGAGCTATAGAAACTGTTTTTTCAAATAAATTAGATCAATTCGATGGTTTAACAGATATATTTATTTATCCAGGATATAAATTTAAGGCTGTAGATAAGTTAATTACAAATTTTCACTTGCCAAAATCAACCTTATTGATGCTCGTGGCTGCATTTATAGGTTTTGATAGAATGAAAGAATTATATGAAATAGCAATAAAAAAGAGATATAGGTTTCTTTCTTATGGAGATGCAATGTTTCTTACTAGAAAATGAGATACAAACTTTTAAAAAAAGATGGATACGCTAGAAGGGGTTTCTTAGAACTTCAACATGGCAATATTCAAACACCAGTATTTATGCCTGTTGGAACAAATGCAACAGTCAAGGGCTTAACTGTAGAGGATCTTGAAGAAACAGGCACACAAATAATCCTTTCAAATACTTATCATTTAATGCTCCGTCCGGGTGACGAGATCATAAAGGAGCTTGGCGGCCTTCATAATTTTTGCAATTGGCAAAAACCTATTCTTACAGATTCCGGTGGCTTTCAGGTTTGGAGTTTAGGCGATTTAGCAAAAGTCTCAGAGAAAGGAGTAAGTTTTAAATCACCTTATGATGGAAAGAATATATTTATGAGTCCAGAAGATTCCATTCAAATTCAAGAAAATCTTGGCTCGGATATTGTGATGGTATTTGATGAGTGTACAAACTATCCATCTCCAAAGAAAGAAGCGCAAAAATCTATGGAGCTATCAGCAAGATGGGCAGCTAGATCAAAAGACGCTCATAAATCACAATCAGCATTATTTGGGATTGTACAAGGAGGAATGTATGAAGATTTAAGAGAAGAGTCACTAAATCTTACCTTAGCATGTGAATTTGATGGCATTGCAATTGGAGGTTTAAGTGTTGGCGAGCCTAAAGAAGAAAAAACAAAAGTTCTGAAACATTTATCAAATATTCTTCCAGATGATAAGCCTAGGTACCTTATGGGAGTAGGAAAGCCTGAAGATATTGTTGAAGCAGTTTTCTTTGGTGTGGAAATGTTTGACTGCGTCTTGCCTACAAGGAATGCAAGGAATGGACAGCTTATAACAAGCACAGGCGTGATAAACATTAGGAATGCGAAATATAAAAATGATGATTCACCGATAGATGAAAATTCAGATTCTAAGGTTTGTAAAAATTATTCAAAAGCCTATTTACATCATTTAGATAAAACTAATGAAATGTTAGGATCAATGCTTGCCAGCTATCACAATATCTATTATTACCATGAGCTTATGAAGCAAATTAGGAAATCAATTGATGACGATATATTCGTAAACTTTGCAAAAGACTTTTATAATAGTCGAAATTTACCAATTCCAGATTATTTGGAGGGCTTATAAATGGAATTTTTCCCACTATTATTTTTACTTTTTTTATTTGCTTTGTTGTACTTCACAACAATTAGGCCGCAACAAAAACGCCAAAAAGAAATCAATGCAATGCTTGATGCGCTTGAAAAGGGTGATGAAATATCAACTGCAGGCGGAATTCTTGGAAAGGTAAGAAATATTAAAGGCCCTTATGTAGCAATTGAAGTTAGCGAAAATGTTACTTTCAAGATTCAAAAGACTGCAATTGCGAATACTTTACCAAAAGGAACTATAGATTCCATAAATAGTTAGTTTATGAATAAATTTCCGACATGGCGCTACTTTGTAATCATTGCAGTGCTTATGCTTGGGATACTTTATGCTCTGCCTAATCTTTATCCTGCTCAACCAGCAATCCAGGTAGCTTATACAGATTCATCTAAATCTGCAGATCAATCTTTGCTCAACACAATCCGCGAGGAGATCGCTAAGCAAGATATAGAAATATCAGAAATTAATCTTAAGAATAACAATATTGTTGCTCAGTTTTCTTCTGTAGAAGATCAACTTGTAGCTAAAACAGCTCTTCAAAAAGCTTTACTTGATAGAGTTATTGTTGCACTAAAGCTTGAACCTACAACTCCGGATTGGCTAGCATCAATTGGCGGACGACCTCTTAAACTTGGCCTTGATTTATCAGGCGGTGTTCATTTCTTATTAGAGGTAGATGTAGAAACGGCTTTGGGTGATAAAGTTGATGGCCTTTTAAATTCTTATAGAAAGAAATTTAGAGCTGAAAACATAAACTATATTTCTTCATCAATTTCAGGTGATCAGGTCACATTCAAATTTAAATCAAGTGAGGATTATGAAAAAGCATTAGATATATTTCTAACAGATACTCTTACTCCTACCGGATTTCAATTTGATTTAGTAGAGCAAAGCAATATCTCAACTCTAAAGGTAAGTTATTCTGATATTGCGATTAAAGAGCTAAGGGATTATGCGGTTAAGCAAAACTTAATGACCCTTAGAAATAGAGTTAACGAATTAGGGGTATCAGAGCCTGTTGTTCAACGACAAGGGGCAAATCGGATTGTAGTTGAATTACCTGGTGTACAGGATACTGCAGCCGCAAAAAAGATTATTGGTAAGACAGCAAATCTAGAGTTTAGACTTGAAGCAAAATCTAATGCATCACGTCTAAGGAAAACTGAGTTTGAGTACAAAGATGAGAGGTATGGTACGGCATTTTTAGAGAATGATGTGATTGTTACCGGAGATAGAGTTACAAATGCAAATACAGGTTTTGATGAGAGTGGTTTTGCGCAAGTAAATATTACCTTAGATATGCAAGGTGGAAGAGCTATGCAGCGAGCAACCAATGGTAATGTTGGGAGAAGGCTTGGTGTCTTATTTGTTGAGCAGAAGAGTAAATCTACACTTGTTGAAGATGAGTTTGGCAATGAAGTTATTGAGCAAACTTCGTACATTGAAAAAAATATAATTAATCTTGCAACAGTTCAAGCTGTATTGGGAACTAACTTCAGAATTACTGGCGTTGGCTCACCACAAGAAGCAAGCGAGCTTGCACTGCTATTAAGAGCTGGTGCTTTGGCTGCACCAATGAAGTTTGTTGAGGAAAGGACTGTTGGACCAAGTCTTGGAAAAGAAAATATTGAACTAGGAATGAGATCAGTAATGATTGGGTTTTTAATGGTTATTCTTTTTATGGGTTTTTATTATCGATTATTTGGTCTGGCAGCAAATGTCGCTCTAACATCAAATCTTGTCCTTATTACCGGGATCATGTCATTGCTTGGAGCTACATTAACTTTACCTGGTATTGCAGGTATTGTTCTCACAGTCGGTATGGCCGTTGATGCTAATGTTTTAATATTTTCTAGAATTAGAGAAGAGCTTAAAGGAGGCAAAAATCCGCATCAAGCAATCCAAGATGGGTTCTCGAGAGCATTTGTTACAATTTTTGATGCAAACATCACAACTCTGATTGCAGCTTTAATTTTGTATGCAATTGGAACAGGGCCAATTAAAGGGTTTGCTGTAACACTTTCTATAGGGATTATTACATCAATGTTTACAGCAATAATGGGTACTAGAGCAATCGTTCAATTAATGTATGGTTCAAGAAATATACAGGAGCTTAAAATCTAATGAATATTAATTTCATGCGCTTTAGAAAGATTGCAATTACTATTTCATTAATTTTGTTTGTAGGTTCAATTGGATCTATTTTTACAAAAGGTCTTAGTCTTGGCTTAGATTTTAGTGGAGGAACACTTGTTGAGATTCAGTATGAGGACTCCGTAGATCTTCAAGAAATTAGAGGCGTGTTGAGTGAAAATGGTTATGAGGATTTTCAAGTTGTTAATTTTGGATCAAGCTTGGATGTTCTTATTAAAATTGCTGATCAGCCTGGAAATAGCTCTCTTGGTGATCAAATATTTACTTTACTATCCTCAAATAATTTCGAAGGTGAGCTTAAACGAATTGAATTTGTTGGCCCTCAAATTGGTTCAGAATTGAGAGACCAAGGCGGCTTAGGAATGCTTGTTGCTCTTGGAATGATCTTGCTTTATGTTGCTTTTAGATTTCAGTATAAATTTGCTTTAGGAGCTGTGGCTGCACTAGGACATGATGTCGTAATTATCTTAGGCTTATTCTCAATTTTTGCCTGGGATTTTGATCTCTCTGTTTTAGCTGCTCTTTTAGCAGTAATAGGTTACTCACTTAACGACTCAATAGTCGTGTCCGATAGGATTAGAGAAAACTTTAGATCAGAAAGAGCTTTAGGCTCTGAGGATTTAATAAATCTATCCCTTAATCAAACCCTTAGTCGAACAGTAATTACATCTTTAACCACATTGCTCGTTTTATTTGCACTATTTTTCTTTGGTGGCGAAGCAGTTAGGGGATTTAGTTTAGGTCTTATTATTGGAGTTCTCATCGGAACATACTCATCACTTTATATTGTTACAACAATACTTATTTCATTAAATTTATCTCAAGAAGATATGGCTGTACCTGATGTTGAGGGTGCAGAATTTGATGATATGCCCTAAGTTTTACTTTCTAAATTTGATTCAACAGCCTGAAGTATTGGCTTAAAACATTTTGGCGAACAGCAAACAATATTCTCGCTGCCATGATACTTTGGGTTTCCATTAAAGTCAGAAAGAAGAGCTCCAGCTTCTTCGGCAATAACTATTCCTGCAGCAACATCCCATGGTTTAAGTCCATTACCCCAGAAACCATCCAGTCTACCAGCACCAATGTAAGCTAAATCTAGAGCAGAGCATCCTGTTCTTCGAATAGTTATTTCATTTTTATAAAGCTCCATAAATGTTCCAAGCAAGTTATATTTATAATTTTGCTCTGGAGTGCTTCGTGAACTACAACTTAATAAAGCATCTGTAAGATTTTTTTGATCACTTACTCTAATTCTTTCTCCATTTAATTGAGCACCTTTGCCTTTTGATGCAGAAAATTCTTCTCTTCTTGTTGGATCTATTATCACTCCATGAGTAGGGACTCCATCCACAGAGGCACATAAAGAAATACAATAATGAGGAAATCCATTAATAAAATTTGTAGTTCCGTCAATTGGATCAAGTATCCAAGTAACATTTGAGTTATTTATTTCCTCACCCGACTCCTCGCCTAAAAAATTATGTTCAGGATAGTAAGATTTTATGTCCTCAAATATTATTTGCTCAACTCTTCTATCAACTTCCGTCACGTAATCAGTGGATCCTTTTTTTTCTACTTTAAGTTTATGAAGTTTTTTAACAGCAAATTCTAACTCTACCGCTCCCTTCCGAGCAGCCATAAGTCCAATATTTAATAATGCTGGTTGATTCATCTCGCATATTGTAATGGAAATATTCATAATAACGATATGAATGACATAAAAAACCAGATTGATATTGTTTTAGTAGAGACCTCGCATCCAGGGAACATCGGCTCTGTTGCTAGAGCGATGAAAACAATGGGACTCAAAAACCTCATATTGGTTAACCCAAAAGAATTTCCAAGCAAAGAAGCATTCATGCTTTCTGGTAATGCGCAAGATGTAATTGAGGAGGCTATTGTAGTGGAAACTCTTGATGATGCTATTAAAGACAGTACTAATATTTATGCAACTTCTG
>JAOOBR010000002.1 GCA_028404565.1 Pseudomonadota bacterium
TTCTCACCGCTTATATTTGCAGACGTAGAAACTATCTCTGACCCAAAAAAATTAAGTAGCTTAATTAATGGATTGTGAGCACTTACTCTCACTGCATGTCTACCTAAATGTGATAAATATTTATATTTATCTGAACTTCTTTCTAATAAAAAAGTTGTCGGTCCAGGCCATTTATTTTCAAGAATTTTTACGTCTTCTTTTAAAACTAAGCAGAACTCTTTCACAGAATCTATTGATGGGGATAAAAGAATAAATTTTTTTGATTTGTCTCTTTTCTTAAGATCAAAAATTCGATCAATAGCTTTGCTGCTCTTTGCATTACAACCAATACCCCAAACACCTTCTGTTGGATGTAATAAGATCTTATTTTCAGCAAGCCATTTTGCTGAATCTTCAGCATTTAAATAATTCACAGATTAAGAGTTTAGTTTTGCATCTTTAGCAAGAACTTCGTCTTTCATATTGACTTTATAGTCGGTAAGTTTTTGCTTAAGGGTATCGTCAGCAGTTGCAAGAATCTGGACAGCTAAAATAGCTGCATTTTTTGCACCGGACGATCCAATGGCTACAGTAGCAACTGGTATACCAGGAGGCATTTGAACTGTAGATAGAAGTGAATCCATGCCGTTTAAAGATCCTGACGGAATTGGTATGCCTATAACTGGCAATGTTGTATGAGCAGCAACTACACCTGCGAGATGAGCCGCCATACCTGCGGCTGCTATAAAAACTTTAATACCACTTGATTCAGCATTATTTACAAGATTAAGAACTTCTGCAGGAGTTCTGTGAGCTGAAAGCACGTTTTTAGTATATTTGACGTCAAAACTATCTAAAACATCAAAAGCTTTAGATACAACATCTAAATCTGAATCTGAACCCATTAAAATTGCTACTGACATGCTGGTATTATAAATAAAAAAGGTTTATTTGAAAGGAAAAAAGGATAGAATATGTACATGTCAGATTTAAAAATTCTTATATTTCCAGATCCAAAGCTTAGAAAAGTGGCCAAAAAGATAGATAAATTCGACAAAAGTTTAGAAATGCTTTCCAAAAACATGCTTAAGACAATGTATGAAGCTGAAGGTATAGGCCTTGCTGCAACCCAGGTTGATATTCACATTAGGTTGGTCGTTATGGATTTAAGCGAAGAAAGGAATGAACCCAGAGTATTTGTAAACCCCGAATATACAATATTAGACAAAAGTCCATTTACTTATGAGGAAGGTTGCCTGTCTATTCCTGGTTTTAACGAAGAAATATCTAGGCCGTCAAAGATTCTACTTAAATGGCAGGATCTTCAAGGCAACTTCCATGAAGAAAAGCCAGACGGCATTTTCACTGTTTGTGCACAACATGAAATAGACCATCTAGACGGAAAGCTTTTTGTAGACTACCTAAGCCCAATAAAAAGGGACAGAATTAGAAAGAAACTGGAAAATAGAAGAAATTAAACGAACTTAGAAGAATTTAAGCGAAAAATGGATATTATCTTTGCCGGAAGCCCCTCATCTTCTGCGGAAATACTGTCTACACTTGTAGATAGTCCATTTAATATATCGCTAGTTTTAACTCAGGCTGATAAAAGATCTTCCAGAAATAAGGCAAAAGAGCCATCAGAGGTTGCTAAATTTGCTGAAAGCGCAAACCTACCTTGCTGTAAAGTTGATACTTTTTGTGATCAAACTATTGATAAAATAACTAAATATCCCTGCGATGTCTTGGTGTTGTCATCTTTTGGCAAAATAATACCTAAAGAGGTGTTGAGTCACCCAAACATAACGCCCTTAAATATTCATTTCTCAATTCTTCCTCTCTATAGGGGCGCTTCACCAATTCAATCATCTTTATTGAATGGCGATATTAAAACTGGTATTTCTTTTATGGAGATGGTTGAGTCTCTTGATGAGGGTCCTGTCTATGATGTTTCTGAAGTAGAAATTTCTGATAGTGATAACAGAATTAGTCTTGAGAAAAAACTAGTAGCAAAAGCTAAATTAAATATTGTTGATGTTATTCAAAAAATTTCTAATGGATTGCAACCTGTTCCTCAGGTTGATAATAATGTTTCTTACTGCAGAAAAATCACAAAAGAAGATGGAAGAATAAATTTTGAGGAGACAGCAAAAGAAATTTTTAATAAATATAGAGCTTTCTCTGGCTGGCCTGGGACTTATTTCCAATACAAAGATACCACTATTAAGATACATGGAATGCGCATCATTGATCTAGATAATAACGATACTCCAGGAACTATATTTGATGTAACTAAGGATGGTATACACATTAGAGTTGATGATTCAGTGATAGTAATTACTCACATACAGTTACCTGGTAAAAAAATAATTAACTCTTCTGATATTTATAATTCATATAAAGATTTTTTTGTCAAAATATAATTTGTTATAAAGCTTTAAATTCTTCAAAAAGAGGTATACCGTAGCACCTATGAAAGTTGTAATTTTAGGTGCAGGTCAAGTAGGAGGCAGTTTGTCAGCGAACTTGTCTTCAAATGGCTACGATGTAACTGTTATTGATAGCAACGATGAGAAGTTATCTGATTTAGATTCTAGACTAGACCTCAGAACTGTTTCAGGGCATGCAAGCCATCCTATTACTCTCAAAAGAGCTGGGTGTGATTCCGACACAATCTTGTTAGCCCTTACAAATAATGATGAGGTAAATATTGTTTCATGCCAGATAGCAAAGGAGACATTCTCTGTTAAAAAAACTATATGTAGGCTAAGCGATTCCTCTTATTTAGACTCATTTGAATCATTTAAGGATTCTATAGATATTCCAATTAGTCCAGAAAAGGATATTACTGAGCACTTGTCGCAACTAATAAGGCATCCTGGAACAAATCAAATAGAAACTTTTGCAGATGGTAAGGTAAAGCTCATTGCCGTTAAAGCATCTAAAAAAGGAAAGCTTGTTGGAAAAGAGCTTAAGAATATTAATGACGACATGCCAGATGTCGAAACGCATGTGCCTGTGATTTATAGAAAAAATAAGCCTATAAAACCATCAGGATCTACAATAATTAAAGAAAATGACGAGCTTTATTTTATAACCTCAGCTCGAAATATCGATTCTGTTGTTAATGAAGTTCAAGAGGATCATTCGCAACACTCAAGAATATTTATTGTTGGTGGCGGAAAAATAGGTTTCAATCTAGCAAAAGATCTTGAATCTGATTTTAATGTTAAATTGGTGGAGAGAGATAAAGCACGATGTAAGTTTCTTTCTGAGGAACTTGAAAGATCAATAGTTTTACATGGAAGTGGTTCTGATGAGGAGCTTTTATCGAGTGAGAATATTGATCAGACTGATGTTTTTTGCGCGTTAACAAATGATGATGAGGCAAACATCATGTCATCTTTTCTTGCTAAAAAACTTGGTGCCAAGAAAACTATGATCTTGGTCAATAATATTTCTTATATGGACATAATTCCTAAAAGGTTTATCGATAATGTTGTAGCACCCTATAGGCTTACAATTTCTTTGGTTATGCAAGATCTTCGTGAAGCAGATTTTGCTCAAGATGTATTATTAAAAATGCATTCAGGTGCAGAGGCTGTCGAGGGTGTTGTTCACTCAAACCCTTTTACTTCGGATTTTATTGGGAAGCCGGTGGTTAATTTGCCCATACCTGAAGAAGCAAGCATTGGTGCAATTGTAAGAGATGAGAAAATCTTAATGCCCTCAAATGATCTTATGTTGAGTATTGATGATCACTTAATTGTATTCTTTACAGATAAGCAAGCTATACCTGAAATAGAAAACTATTTTAGAGAGGTTTAATTGAATCAAGCTAAAGTTTTAAACTTCTTTGGTCTTTTGTTAATTATGTTTGGCATATCTTTTGCCATTCCTTTATTTGTTGCTATTTTTTATGGTGAGAGTCTTATAAGGGTTTTTGGACTGGGCATGTCTATTCTAGTTCTAATGGGTTTTCTGAGTTGGTTTTTTACAAAAGATAATAAACAAGAACTTTCTCTAAGTGATGGTTTTGTTATAACTGTTCTTTTTTGGATTGTTTTGTCTGTTTCTGGATCAATTCCTTTTATCTTATTTGGTTTTGGTGTTGTTGATTCGTTTTTTGAGTCGATGTCAGGGATAACTACAACAGGTGCAACTGTTATTGCTGGTCTAGATGATCTCCCAAAATCATTATTAATTTATAGGCAGCTTTTGCAGTGGCTTGGTGGGATGGGTTTAATTGTATTGGCAATTGCTGTTATGCCGCTATTAGGTATAGGTGGTGGTCAGTTATTTAAAACACAAACACCTGGTCCTATGAGTGAACAAAGGTTAACACCTCGGATTACCTCTACAGCAAGAGCTCTTTGGTCTATTTATTTTTTTCTTACAGTTTTGTGTATCTTTGCTTACCGTTTGGCTGGAATGAGTTATTTTGATGCTGTTAGTCATGCTTTCAGTACAGTTTCTATTGGGGGATTCTCAACTCATGATTTGAGCATAGGATTCTTCGACAGCCTTTCTATTGAAATTGTTTGTATAACTTTTATGTTGCTCTCTGCTATGAGTTTTGCAGTTCATTACAGTGCCATATATAGAAAACAAGTTCTTAAATACTTTTATGATCCTGAATTAAGATTTTTTGTCTCTCTATTAATAGTTATCCTCGGTCTGGTATGTCTATCATTATTTACCAATGATATCGATAACCCAATTAGAAGCGGTCTTTTCCAAACAGTATCAATCCTAACGACAACTGGCTTTCTAACTGATGAATATTCGAGTTGGCCAGCCTATATAAGTTTTATGTTGTTAGTTGGTGCGTTTATTGGTGCCTGCTCTGGCTCTGTTGGAGGTGGTATTAAGTCTTGGCGGATTTTGATTATGTTGAAGCATGCTTACAAGCAAATCTTTAAGATAATACATCCTGATTCCGTTAATACTATTAAGTTAGGTAAGAAGGTTGTGGACAGCAATGTATCTGAGGCTGTGTGGGGATTCTTTTCTATATACATTATATCTTTTATGGTTTTATTTTTACTTGTTCTTGCAACGGGCCTAGATTTTATAAGTGCTTTTTCTGCCGTAGGTGCATGCCTGAATAACCTTGGTCCGGGACTGGGTGAAATCTCATCTAATTATGCAAATATTCCTTCAACCACAAAACTATTGCTTTCTTTTGCGATGATACTAGGCAGACTTGAGATTTTTACGTTTCTTGTTGTGTTGATGCCAGCTTTTTGGAGAAGATAGCTATTTATAAATAGACCTGTCTTGAACTTCCTGTTTTTTGAATCTTTTGTACTCCCAATTGTAGTCTTCGGGATTGATGTTGATAATGTTTTCAATCTCTTTATTCATTGTTTTTGCATTATATTGTGATTTTTCTTTGTAGGCGCTCTTAGATCCATATCTAATATAAAGTTGGTTAGTGTGACTGTCAGAATGGATAGCCACAGAAACAATTGGTGCTTTTGTTTTAGAATGCAGAGATGGAATTAGATTTGTTGTATAAACTTTTCTTCCAAAAAAGTTTTCATAAACACCCATATTTTTAGCTGGAACCTGATCTGCAGCCATCGCTACAGCTTCACCCCTTTTTAGTGCCGAAAATAACTCTTTAACACCGGTGAAATTTGTTTCAAATACACTTGAACCACTTTTTTGTCTATTTTTTCTGACATATTCGTTAAGTGCTTTTATTTTTATCGGTTTGAAAATGGCTGTAACATCTTCCTGGATTGTTAATTGGTTTAACAACAAATCAACGCTTCTGTTGTGGGCAGAAAGAAGAATTAGTCCAAAGTCTCTGTTAGTTTGTGAATAAAGAAAACGGTTTTCGACTTTAAAGATACTTTTATTAAGTATCTTTTGACTTCTTGACAAGCAAAATAGTGTCTCGTAATAGGATCTTATGCTTTGCTTAATCGATCTTTTAAGTAAAGACTCTCTGTATTCTTTGTTTTTTGAAGAATAGGCAATATTTATATTAATTTTTGAAATTTTTACAATTTTCGTATTTAAAGCTAAAGCTACTAAAGTGATGAAGTCACAAAAAACATATCCGAGCCTTAGACTAAATGGAGAAAGTACATAAAAAAATAATCTCATTGTCAGATATTGCTTACGATATTGTTAATAATATATTAATATCTTCATGAGAGGATATACGTCTAGAAAAAAATGCCAGCTCAATCAATGGAACAATTAGTATCTTTGTGTAAAAGGAGAGGGTTTATTTTTCAAACAAATGAAATTTATGGTGGTCTTCAGGGTGTCTACGATTATGGGCCTTTAGGTGTTGAGTTAAAGGAAAACTTAAAGAGGTCTTGGTGGGCGGCAATGGTCTACTCAAGAGATGATGTTGAAGGTCTTGATGCCTCTATACTTACTAATAGAAAAGTTCTTAAATATTCGGGTCACGAGGATACCTTTACAGATCCACTAGTTGATTGTAAGGACTGCAATAATCGCATGAGAGCAGATCATTTAAAAGATAGTAAGTGCTTACATTGTGGATCAACAAACCTTACTGAACCTAGGCCGTTTAATCTGATGTTTAAAACAAACATTGGCCCTGTTGCTGACGATGAATCTTATGCATATTTAAGACCTGAAACAGCTCAACAAATATTTACTAACTTCAAGAATGTAGTTGATTCAACATCAAAATCTATACCTTTTGGTATTGCCCAAATTGGTAAAGCCTTTAGAAATGAAATTACTCCGAGAAACTTTATTTTTAGAGTGAGAGAGTTTGAACAGATGGAATTAGAGTTCTTTGTTAAAAAAGGTGAAGATGAGGACTGGCACAAATACTGGATTGAAGAAAGAATAAATTGGTGGGTCCAGCAGGGAGTTAATAAAGAGAAAATTGAAATTTTGAATGTTCCACAAGAAGAACTATCACACTACTCTAAAGCAACTATAGATCTAATGTATGAATTCCCTCATGGTGTGGAGGAGTTAGAAGGAATTGCAAATAGAACTGATTTTGACCTTGGTTCACATTCAAAAAACCAACAAGATCTTGATATAGAAGCTGATGTCCTAAAAAATAAGGATTCAAACGCAAGGCTAGCTATTCAAAATATTGATTCAAAGGAATGGGAAGTACCATATGTAATTGAACCATCAGCAGGTGTAGATAGGGGTGTGCTGGCCATATTGAATGAGTCGTATAAGGAGGAAACCCTTGAAAATGGGAAAAATAGAGTTGTATTAGCTTTAAAACCTCACCTCTCACCAATCAAAGCTGCTGTTATACCAATAAAAAAGAATGATTCGACAATTGTCGATTTTTCAAAACAAATCAAGGATAATTTGCAAAAACTGGGCCTAGGTAGGGTTGTTTTGGAAAATACGGGAAATATTGGCAAAAGTTATCGTAAACACGACGAAATTGGCACTCCGATCTGTATAACGATTGATTTTGACACCCTTGAAGATAGTACAGTTACTGTCAGAGATAGAGATTCAATGGAGCAAAAGAGGGTAAAAGTTGAAAATTTAGATGATCTTTTAAAAAATCTGTTAGTAAAGTAGTTTTGGTATTAATATTATTTCTTAGAAGCTTATTATTTAGTCTTTACTTCTACACCTCGGTAATAGTGTTTACAGTGTTTTTTGTTGTTATCTCCCCATTTATTGGACTAAGAAGAAGATATGGTTTAACAAGTAGGTATATATCGACGCTATTGATGGTTTTAAAGTTTCTCTGTCGAATAGATTGGGAGGTTAGAGGTGATATTTTGGGTAAAAAACCAGTTGTTATAGCCTCGAACCACCAAGGTCTTTGGGAATCATTTTATTTACAAACCCTTGCGAACCCTTTAACCACAATTATAAAGAAAGAGCTACTTTATGTACCTTTTTTTGGTTGGTCGCTTAATCTTCTTAATCCAATTAAGATTAATAGATCAAAGAAGATCCAATCAGCAAGGAGGGTAATAGTAAGTGGCTCTCAAAAGCTATGTAATGGGTTTTCTATTCTTTTATTTCCTGAGGGAACTAGAAAGATTCCGGGAAAGCAGGTTGGTAAATTTGCAAGGAGCGCTGCTGATTTAGCAATAAAGAACAATGTTGATTTAATTCCAATTTATCACGATTCAGGTCTTTATTGGAAAAATAAAAAGTTTATAAAATTTCCCGGGACTGTTAAGGTGATTATAGGTACTCCTATTCAAGGAAAAGATTCATCTGAAATGACAAAAAACTTGGTAGATTGGATGAATAAAAAAGCTTCTATGAGTACAGAATAGTTTTATGGGTACAAAAAACTAAATATCTAAATTTGCAACAGAAAGGGCGTTTTCATCAATAAACTCTCTTCTGGGCTCAACTTGATCACCCATTAGAACCTCGAAAGAGTTATTAGCCTCATTGGCATCGTCAATTCGAACCCTCATCATTCTTCTATTTTGAGGATCCATTGTTGTAGTCCAGAGTTGGTCTGGATTCATTTCACCTAAACCTTTATATCTTTGTATTTCAATTCCCCTATTACCTGTTTTAGATAATTCTTTTAAAGCAACATCCTTTTCCTTTTCTGAAGCTGCATATTTAATATTTTTTCCTTTTGAAACTTTGTATAAGGGCGGTAATGCAATATAAACATGTCCTCTATTTAGTATTTCAAACATTTGCCTAAAGAAGAATGTTAAAAGCAAAGTTCTTATGTGGGAGCCGTCAACATCAGCATCAGTCATTATAATTATTCTGTGATATCTTAATTTATCAGCGTCGAACTCATCTGTTCCAATTCCACAACCTAAAGCTGTTACAAGCGTTCCTATTTCTTGGGAAGATAAAACTTTATCTAATCTAGCTTTTTCAACATTTAAAATTTTACCTTTTAGAGGGAGTATTGCTTGATTTTGTCTATTTCTTCCTTGTTTAGCTGATCCACCTGCAGAATCACCCTCAACGATATATATCTCTGACAGCGCAGGATCTTTTTCTTGGCAATCTGCTAATTTTCCTGGTAAACCTGCAACCTCTAAAACCCCTTTCCTTCTAGTCATTTCTCTTGCTTTTCTTGCTGCCTCCCTTGCTAAAGCTGCTTCAGATATTTTTGTTAAAATTGACATTGCTTCCTTAGGGTTCTCTAAAAGGTATTCATTAAAATTCTTATTAAAAACATTGCTAACAACACTCTCGACCTCTGAGGAAACGAGTTTTTCTTTTGTTTGTGATGAGAATTTAGGATCAGGTATTTTCACTGAAACTATTGCTGTTAAACCCTCTCTCACATCTTCACCAAGTAACTCAACAGGCGATTTCTTATTTAATTCTTCCTTTCTGATAAATGTTTTCATCACTCTTGTTAAACTTGATCGAAATCCTGAAAGATGTGTTCCGCCGTCTTTTTGAGGTATGTTGTTTGTGTAACAAAGAACGTTTTCTGAGTATGCATCATTCCACTGAAGCGCTATTTCAACACTAAGCCCATCTTGCTCTCCTTCACAGTGAAATATTTCAGATATGTTTTGTTTTCTTCCTTTTAAAAACTTAACATAGCTAGATAGGCCTCCGCTGTTTGAGAACTTTTTAGATTTGCCTGTTTTCTTATCTTCAACAAGAATATTCACACCTGCATTAAGAAAAGATAACTCCTGAACTCTTTTATTTATTTTATCTATATCAAAGTTAACAAACGAAAATATTTCCTTAGATGGCTTAAATGTGATCTCTGTCCCTGTTTCTTTTGAGGTTTTAACTTTTTTGAGTTTGGTTTGAGCTTTGCCGTTTGCGTATTTTTGTTCATATTGCCCGCCATCTCTGCAAATTTTAAGTGTTAATTCCTCAGAAAGAGCATTTACAACAGACACACCCACACCATGTAAGCCACCTGAAACTTTATAGCTGTTATCATCAAACTTTCCACCAGAGTGAAGGGTTGTCATAATAAGTTCTGCTGCAGGTACTTTTTCTTTTTTGTGTGTATCTACAGGAATTCCTCTACCATTATCTTTGACAGTTATTGACCCATTTTTATTAATTGAAACTACTATTTCTGAACAATGTCCTGCCATTGCTTCATCAATACAATTATCAACAACCTCGAAAACCATATGATGAAGCCCTGAGCCGTCATCTGTATCACCTATGTACATTCCTGGTCTTTTTTTAACAGCTTCAAGACCTTTAAGAACTTGTATGTTTGATGAGTCGTAAGATCCTTTTTTATTTTGTTTTTTTGGCATTAGTAAATTGTTCCACGTGGAACTTTTTAAGCTCCTTTAATTGATCCTTTATTTTACTATTAAATGGGTTGTTAATGTCTGAAAAAAACAATTGATTTCCTGTTTTTGGAAGAAAATTTATTAATTCATTGTAAAAATCTTCATCTAGTTCGGAATGTATGTCATCAATGATTAAAAAAGGTTTAACTCCGAAGACATCTGACAGGGTTTTGTGCATAGAAAGGCACCACAAAATTGACATAAATTTCTGTTCTCCTCTAGATAATATATATTTAATATCAGAGTCTTTTATTAAAAATTTAATGTCTGCTCTGTGGGGGCCTGATGTTGTAGATGTTTTTCTTTGATCAGAATCTCTATTAAGCTCTAACACCTCTTTTAATGAATGCTGGCTAGCCCACCCTTTGTGGAAAAGAATTTCTAAGGAGTTTATTATTTCAAGGACCCTCTTGTCTTTTAGGTTTTTGGCAAACCTAAAGAATGTTTGTTTAGTTTCTTCAAAAAAGTTATTTCTTTTTTCTGATATCAAGGTCCCTGAATTTATAAATATCTCAGACCACATATCAATGTTCGTCAGCCTTTTAAATTTTAATGCTGCATTCCTTTGCTTTAAAGATCTGTGGAAAGAGAAAAAGTCTTTGCTATAGTTTTTATCGGATGCCATTAAGCATCTATCGAGTATTTTTCTTCTGTATTTTGGTGTATCTGCAAACATGGAGAATGTTTTATTATCAAGAAGCGTAGAAGGAATTGCTCTAAAAAGCTCAATTGAGGTTGCTTTACTTTCATTAATCTCAAGGGATATAGATTTTTTTGCTTCCTTTAAAATACAGATCTTATTGTTGTCAAAGGTGTCTATTTGTATTTTGAAAGCTTCTTTATCATTTTGTATGCAGAGGTTTTTGTTTGAGCTTTTAAACGATCTCCCGGTTGAGCAAAAATATAAAGCCTCCAACACAGATGTTTTTCCAGAGCCATTCGCTCCATGTATAAAGTTATTTAATTCTGAAAATTCGAGATCAACACTATCAAAACAACGAAAATTTGAAATTGATATTTTTTTTATTGACACTTTTTAGATTAAAAGCGGCATCACTACATATTTTAAATCTGGGTCGTCAGATGGGCTTATAAGACAGCTTTTGTCAGAGCCGTATAGATTTATATTGCAATCATTTGAATCAATGTTAGATAAAACCTCTTGGATATAGTTCACATTGAAAGCGATCTCCATATCTTCTCCATCATAGTTCGATTTAAAACTTTCTTCGCCCTCTTCCTGTTCTGGATTATTTGCTGAAACTAAAACTTCATTTGATTTAATGTTTAATTTAATGCCTTTAAATTTATCGCTTGAAAGGACGCTTACTCTACTTAATATTTCAGAAAGTTGTTTGGTGTTTACTGATAAAACTGAGCTCTCGCCAGATGGAAGGACTTGTTCATAGTTTGGAAATTTGCCTTCAATTAACTTACTTACAAAAGATGTTGAATCTGTTTTCAGCATAATGGTGTTTGATCCCAAAGAAAGGGTTACTTCTTCAGATGAGTCAGATAACAACTTCCCTATTTCGTTAATTGATTTTCTTGGTATTATTCCTGATATCTCGCCTGAGACACTTTTCGTTGTTGAGTTTGTTGATATAGCAAGCCTGTGAGCATCGGTTGTAACCACTGTAATGTTTTTGTCTTCAATATTTAAATACATTCCATTAAGATAATGTCTCCAATCTTGATTACCCATTGCAAAAGACGTTTTGCTTATAAGATTTCTTAGCACAGATCCCAAAATAGTAAATTCTGTATTTTCACTTACAACATCAAAGACAGGAAAATCCTCACTAGGAAGAGTTGAAATGGAGTACTTTCCTGAGCCAGATTCTACAGACAGCTTGTCGCCGTTCATGAAAATAGAAATCTCTGATCCGTCAGGTAGAAGCCTGCAGAGTTCATTAAGTTTTTTCGCAGGTGCTGTTGTTGAGCCGGTGCTTTCAACACTAGCTGGAGTACATGTTGTTTGTACTTCTGACTCAAGATCGGTTGCAGTAATAGAAATATTATTATCTTCAACTTTTAAAAGGACATTAGAGAGAATTGGAAGTGCTTGCCTTTTTTCAACAACTCCAAGAGTTGAAGACAAAGCTTTAACAATCTCTGTTTTGCTAACTGTAAATTTCATTAGTTTGTAAGGGACCTTATTAAGTTTTTGTAATCCTCTTCTAGGGAACTGTTTTCCACCCTAAGTTCCTTAATT
The DNA here is from genome assembly GCA_028404565.1 of Pseudomonadota bacterium. Lineage (GTDB taxonomy): Bacteria > Pseudomonadota > Gammaproteobacteria > Magnimaribacterales > D2472 > CACNXK01. The sequence goes on from JAOOBR010000002.1 coordinate 12,445, forward strand.
TTGTTGCATGCATGTATTACGGTTGTGTGGTCTCTTCCGTTAAAGGCTTCGCCAATTTCTGGCAGACTGTGATTTGTTAGCCTTTTTGTCAGCGACATTGCAAGTTGTCTTGGTCTGGTAATAGAGCGACTTCTTCTTTTTGAAAGCAGATCTGAAAGTTTGATGTTGTAATATTCTGCAACAGTTTTTTGAATATTATCAATGCTAACCATCTTTGCAGATATAACGAATAAGTCTTTAAGAGCATCCTTAACTAAAGGAATGTCTATTTCTTGGTTTGTAAACTTAGCGTTAGCGACAACTCGTTTTAAAGCTCCTTCAAGCTCTCTTATGTTTGATCTAATTCTCTGAGCTATATATATCGCGCACTCATTAGGTAAGTGACAACCCATCGAGGAAGCTTTGGCAAGCAATACTGCTGCTCTGGTTTCAAGTTCTGGTGGGTCTATCACAACCGGAAGCCCCCAACCCAGTCTTGATTTTAATCTTTCTTCTAGGCCATCGATTTCTTTTGGATACTTGTCACAAGTAAGCACCATTTGATTATTTCTATCTAGTAGCGCATTAAAAGTGTGGAAAAACTCTTCTTGTGATTGCTCTTTTCCTGCAAAAAACTGAATATCGTCAATTAAAAGAGCATCAGCCGTCCTGTAGAAGTTTTTAAACTCGTTAATTGCGTTTAGTTGAAGGGCTTTGACCATATCAGCAACAAATTTCTCTGAATGAACATATATCACTCTCTTTGATGGGTCTTGATTAAGAATCTCATTCCCTACTGCGTGCATTAGGTGAGTTTTTCCCAAACCAACACCGCCATATATAAATAAGGGGTTGTAGTCACCTGTCGGGTTTTGAGCAACTTGTTTTGAAGCTGCCAAGGCCAGATGGTTTGATTTTCCCTCCACAAACGTATCAAAAACAAAAGACTCAACTAGGCCTGGGTTGTTTTTTCTCCTGCTGGAGGGCTTTTTAACATATTTATCAACAAATGTTGAGTTATTCTTGTCTTTGAATATTATTTTAGTGCCCTCTGAGGCTAAGACTTCATAAATATGGTTTTTTAGATTATTTGAAACATAATTTAGTACAAAGTCATTTGGGGCGGAAATTTCTAATGAGTTTTCTTTAAACTCTCCTTGAAGAGGCCTTATCCAGGTATTAAACTCATCTTGGCTGAGCTTTTTTTCAAGTTTTTTTGATATTTGGTTCCAGGTCTTCAATTTCTATCCTCTTGACTGTAGTCTAGCAAAAATCAACAAGATATCTACAGAATAACTAATAGTATTTCCTGTGGATAACTTGTCAATAACTTTATCTTCTTTTTTTGACATAATTTTGTTTATTTTATGTATAATGCATCTCTAATTTTTACTACCAACCATGAAAAGAACTTTTCAACCAAGCAACCTCAAGAGAAAAAGAACTCATGGCTTTCGAGCTCGCATGGCAACCAAGGCTGGGCGTGCAGTTCTTTCAAGAAGAAGAAGAAGGGGTAGAAAAGTTTTGTCTGCATAGCTTGTCTATAAAACAATTAAAAAAGATCTACTCAACCAATTTTGTAGCTGCGTCTTTAACCGGAAAGTCTGGTGTTTTTATTTCTACACCTAAAAAGATTTTTCCTAAAGCTGTTGATAGGAACAAGATTAAGAGAAGGATCAAGTCTATTATTTTTGATACGGGTTTTGAGTCTACGTCTTTTGGGATTAAGTTAATTGTAAGGGAGGATTTTTTAGCTCTTAATTATAAAGAAGCTTATAATGAAATTAGCGCAGTAATAAAAAAGGCAGTTTTATAAATGAAAAATTTTAACTTAAGGTTTTTATATTTGTTCTTTGTTGCTTTGTTTGGGTACCTGTTGTTTTACTCATACACAAGCGAGCAAAACATTTCAAATGCTGTAGATCAAGAAGAAGTAAGTACTAACTATTTAGCAGGTTTTAATGAGTCACAAATTCACATACTAGAAAACCCTCTTCTAGAGATAGTTGTTGATACAGTGAATGGAAATATATTGAGCTCTCGACTAAAAGACTATCCAGTTGTGCCTGGGTCTGATGGTGGTGTTAGGGTTCTTGGCTCGGGTCTTGATAGTGATGGTGATCAAATGAGATTTTACATGTCCTCAGGTTTTGCAGATCTTGAGAGCGCTGGCCTTTCAAACAAACCAAACTTCTCTGTTGTGGAGTCAAGCAAAGAAAGGATTGTTCTAAAGTCTGACAGTTTATCAAAAACAATAGCCTTGTCTGAGGGTTATGAAATTTACATCAAAGACTCTCTTGATTCTTCGGTTGTTTTGAAGCCTTATGCCCAAATGCTGAGAACCACGGGCAGGGGTTTTGACCTAGATGATATGTTTATCTCTCGCAGCTCTTATGTTGGTGTTGCTTTTAACACCAAAGATGATCCATATGTGTCTTACCGTTTCAGAAACATCGATAACGTAAGTTTTGATGAGCGCGGCGGTTGGGTTGCTTCAGTTCAGAAATATTTTTTAGCTGCCCTAATTGGTTCCCAGGAAAACCTTTACAGATATTTTGCTCGCGAGCCGTCAGATGGTTCTGATATATATAGTTTTGGTTATATTGTTGAGTCATCAAACAACAACTCTTTTGAGCATAGGCTTTATATAGGTCCTAAAATCAGGAAAGACCTCCTTGCTGTTGCTGAAGATTTAGAGCTCACAATAGATATGGGGTGGTTCTGGTTTTTGGCCCAACCTTTAGCCGCTCTTCTTACTGTTATTAATGGTTTTGTTAATAATTGGGGGCTCTCAATAATTGCATTAACTATTCTTATTAAGGTTGTTTTTTGGCCGCTAACTGGAAAAGGGTTTAGATCGATGGCTAATATGAGGCGCGTTCAGCCAGAAATGCAGAGGATACAGGAGCGTTATAAAAACGATCGCCAGAAATTAAGCATGGAAATGATGACTTTATATAGGAAAGAGGGTGTTAATCCTATGGGCGGCTGTTTGCCTATGCTGGCATCTTTTCCATTCTTTATAGCTTTATTTTTTGTTTTAAGGGAAAGTCTTGAGTTAAGACATGCACCTTTTGGTTTGTGGCTTCAGGACCTTTCAGCGCCTGACCCGTTTTTTGTTCTTCCTGTACTAATGGCAGCTCTTATGTACTTAACAACTCGCCTTAATCCAACTCCGCCAAATGCTGACCCAACACAGGTCGCTGTTATGAAGTTTATGCCAATTGGTATATCTGTGTTGTTTGTGTTTTTCCCTTCTGGGCTTGTTTTATACTCGGTTGCCAACTCTGGCGTTCAGCTTATTCAACAGACAATGCTTTACAGGGAGCTTGGCGCCTTAGAAGATAAATAGATGTCTGTAATTTACGCGCTTGCCACGCCTCCGGCGCAATCTGCAATTTGTGTTTTCAGGGTTTCAGGAAAAGGTTGTCTTGACGCTCTACCTGAGCTTTTTAGCTCACAGCTTGTTGAGCCGCGCTATTTTTATAAGACTGAAATGCTAAGCAAAGGAAATTTTGTTGACTCAGTGGCGGTTGTTTTTTTTAAAGGGCCAAAAAGTTTTACTGGCGAGGATAGTTTTGAGGTTTATGCTCACGGAGGTCTTGCGGTAATGAGTAAAGTTGTAGAAGCTTTTGATGGTGTTGGTTTTGAGGAGGCTGAGCCAGGTGAGTTTTCGAAGAGGGCTTTCTTAAACAATAAAATGTCCTTAAGTCAGGCCGAAGCTGTTAGTGATCTAATTTCAGCTTCTTCCAAAGAAGAGGCATCGAAAGTTTCCTTGGTTCTTCGTGGGGACTTTGAGAGCAAGGTTTTTGATTTTTCTGGACGGTTAGATGCTCTTCGAGTCTTGGTTGAGGGTGAAATTGATTTTACCGATGAAGACGAGGTCTTTGTTGAAAATCTAAAAGAGCTTGAGTGTGATGTGTCTCGCCTTTCAGCTGAGTTTTCAAGTTTTGCAGGCGCCTGCTCTTCAAAGAAGGAAAGTCTAAACAAGCCGCGAGTTTTGATAGCTGGGCCGCCCAATTCTGGGAAATCCTCTTTGTTTAACGCTTTGTTGAGTAGGGACAGGTCAATCGTGTCTTCGATAGCTGGCACTACAAGAGATCTTATAGATTCAGAGCTTGTTCTACAAAATATAGTATTAACACTGGGCGATAGTGCTGGTGTGAGAGACACCGATGACCTTATAGAGGGTGCTGGTATCAACATTAGTTTTGGTGAAATAAAAAAATCTGATTTGGTAATTCTTGTTTTTGATGAAGAAACTAGAGGTTCTGTTTCTTTTTTTAAAGGGCTGCTTGATAAACAAGAACACCTTTTGGTTTATAACAAGATAGATGTGTCAGATAAAAGACCGTCTGGGTTTGATTTATTTGTATCAGCAAAAGAAGTGGATGGCTTGGGCGCCCTGCGTAAAACTTTAGATGAGAAGTTGTCGGTTGATAAAGGTAAAAAAGATCTTACTTATTTAGTCAGGGAAAGGCATGTGAATATTTTTTCTGAAGTTTCCTCTAGATTAGACCTTATATCATCTTCAATTAAGGCTAATGAATCACTTGATGTTGTTGCTGAAAACTTAAAAGCTTGCAGAGATTTGTTAGCTGAGGTCGTTGGTATAAAAACAAGCGATGAGCTTTTGGGTGAAATTTTTTCTAGTTTTTGTATTGGAAAGTAGTTAATTGTTTGTTGATAAATTGTTAGTTGTTTTTAGTGCTGTTTTTTATACACAAGATTTCAACCACTTTGTTTCTTCTAAATTAACGGTTTCTACACATGCTTATTAGAAGTCACAAAGCCCTTATTTAAATAGCTTTGGGTGGCTTATCAACAGTTTTTAACACGCCTAATAATAACAACAATAAATATATATAATTAATATTATTATGAATAATAAATATGACGTAATTGTTATTGGCGGAGGACATGCAGGATGTGAAGCCGCCCACGCTGCGCACAGAAAAAAACTTAAAACTTGCCTGATTAGCATATCAGAAAGCTCCATAGGTCAGATGTCTTGTAATCCCGCAATTGGAGGTTTAGGAAAAACACACCTTGTCAAAGAAATTGATGCAGCTGGCGGCATTATGGCAGAAGCAACTGACGCTTCCGGAATCCAGTACAGGACTCTGAACACAAGAAAAGGGCAAACTGTTCGATCACTCAGAGTTCAGTGCGACAGAGACAAATATAAAGAGGCTGTTCAAAAAATAATAAAAGGGACTGATATTGAAGTTATAGAAGCAGAGGTTGAGGATATTGAAATAAATAACGGTAAAGCAGAAGCTGTCCTACTAAATAGCGGAAATAGAATAGATGGTAAGGCGATAATTTTAACCACTGGAACTTTTTTAAAAGGAATAATGTATAAAGGCGATAAAAAAACCGAAGGTGGTAGAGTTGGTGACAAAGCCTCAGTAAAGCTGGCCAACAAACTTTATTCTTTAAAACTACCCATGGGGAGACTAAAAACAGGAACCCCAGCTAGAATAAAGTTAACATCGCTTGATTTGGAAAGCATGGTTGAGCAGCCGGGCGAGGAACCAACACCATGGATGTCAAAAAAAGGCAAAAACAAAAAACACATAAAGCAAATAAGTTGCTATATAACAAGAACCAACCCTGAGACGCATAAAGAAATCTCAGACAATATCAAAAAATCTGCTATGTATTCCGGAAATATAGTCGGTATAGGACCAAGATATTGTCCATCAATAGAGGATAAAATCCATAAATTTCCACTAAAAGAAAGCCATCAAATCTTCATTGAGCCAGAAGGGGTTGATGTAGATCTTGTTTACCCAAACGGAATATCAACAAGCCTCCCCGAAGAAAACCAAAAAAGATTTATACAAACAATAAAAGGTATGGAGGGTGCTGAAATAACGGAATACGGCTATGCCGTAGAGTACGATTTTGTAGACCCGAGAGCCCTTAACAAAACGCTTGAGCTGATAGATGTTGAGAATTTGTACTTAGCAGGGCAAATAAATGGAACCACAGGATACGAGGAAGCAGCTGCGCAGGGCCTAATGGCCGGGGTGAATGCAAGTCTAAAAATATGCAACGAGGAAAGCTTTATACTGGAAAGACATGATGGTTATATAGGCGTACTAATAGACGACCTGACAAACCTTGGTGTGACAGAACCATACAGGATGTTTACTAGCAGAGCGGAACACAGACTAATGTTTTCTCAGGATAATGCGGAACAGAGACTTATAGAGAAATTTTACAAAAAAGGGTTCGTCGAAAGCGAGCAATATGATAGATATTCAGAGCAGGAAGAAGCATATAAAAATTTCAAAAAGCTTAACGAAATAAAAACAATACAAACAGAAAACAAAAAACAACAACTAAAAGACTTTTTAAAAAAACCAAACCCAGACCTGAAAAAAGTTGCCAAACTTATAGAAACCAAAGACCAAGAAAACCTTGAGCGACTTGCGAACGAGTGCAAGTACGAAGGCTACATAAAAAAACAACTACGAGAAATTAAAAGGAACGAAAAAAATCTAAAAAAACCTATACCCGATACAATAAATTTCGTAGAGATAGAGGGGTTGTCAGCCGAAGTGAAAGAAAAACTCTCTGCAAGCAGGCCAAAAACAATTGGCGACGCCTCCAGAATAGAGGGAATAACACCGGCAGCAATAAGCTTAATTACTGTGGCAATTGCCAAAAACAGAAATAGAGATGTCACATAGCGACAAAATAGCGCTCTTTAAAGAAGAAACAATTAAGTTCAACAGGAAGCACAACCTAATATCAAAAAAAAACACAGAGAAAATAATTAACGAGGCAATCGAAGAAGCAACAGCTCTTACAAAACACCTAAAACAACATAAAAACATCTTAGATATAGGAACAGGGAGCGGACTCCCCGGCATACCCCTTGCAATTTTTAACGAAAATAAAAACGTATATTTATCTGAAAAAAACAACAAAAAAAATTATCATTTAAAAAAAACAATTAAGCTGCTCGAAATAGAAAACGCAACAACTATCGGAAGCGCTAACAAAAACACAAAAATAAATAAAAAAGTAGACTGTGTTGTCACCAAAGCGTTTGCCTCTACAAAAAAAACAATAGATATAGCCAATAGTTTTTTAGAAAAGCCTTTTACCCTAATGCTATTAAAAGGAAAGCTTAAAACCATCTACAAAGAGATCGCAGAAGCCAACATATCAAAAGAAAACTATGAAATAATAAAAATAGAAAACGAAAAAGAAAAACACATACTAAAAATACAAAATGAATAAAACCCTTGCCATTGCAAATCAAAAAGGCGGCGTAGGAAAAACAACAACAGCTGTAAACCTAGCTGCAAGCTTAGCAGCAACCGGCAGAAAAACCCTCTTGATCGATATGGACCCACAAGGAAACGCCACATCTGCAGCAGGAGTTACAAAAAACGAGACAGATACCCTTTATGCAATCTATTTCGAGGGGAAAAACATCAAGGATGTAATCAAAGAAAGTAGAGACGGCTATTCAATTGTCCCTGGGGGACAGGAGTTAATTGCGCTTGATGTTGATATAAGAGATAACCACAAACAAGGCTTTCTCGCGTCACAGCTTAACGAAGTCCAAAACGCATATGACTATACAATAATTGACACCCCACCAACCTTAAACCAATTAACGACAGAAGCCTTGCTTTCATCAGTAGGAACACTAATACCATTACAGTGTGAGTATTATTCGCTTGAGGGGCTAACTGACCTAATCAATACCATAAACGCACTATCATCCAAAACCAACACCAACAACAGGGTGATTGGTATTATTAGAACAATGGTGGATATGAGAAACAATTTAGCAAAAGAGGTTTCGCGAGAACTTGAGTTACACTTCGAGAAAGTTTTATTTAATACACTAATACCAAGAAATGTTAAACTTGCTGAAGCCCCAAGCTTCGGAATTTCTGCGCTACAACACAAAGCAGATTCTTTTGGCGCAATGGCTTACCTGGCCCTGGCCGGTGAGCTAATTAGAAGAGTTGAAAATGAGTGATAACAAATCTTTAAACCGTGGACTTGATGCCCTCTTAGGTGATCAAAAACTTACCACAACAACAAAAGAAATCGACCTAGAAAAAATAACAGCTGGAAGGTATCAACCACGACAAGAGTTTGATGATGTGAAAATTCAAGAACTTGCTGACTCAATTAAAAAACACGGGGTTTTATCTCCAATCTTAGTTCGAGAGGTTGGGCTTGATAAATTTGAGGTCATAGCTGGAGAGAGAAGAGTCAGAGCCTCAAAAATTGCAGGGTTAAAAACAATTCCCTCTCTTATCAATCAAAAAGAAGATCAAGAAGTCCTTGAAGCTGCGCTTATTGAAAACCTGCAGAGAGAAGACTTAAACCCAGTTGAAGAAGCCAGGGGATATGACCGACTGAAAAGAGAGTTCGAATTAACGCAAGACGAAATTGCCAAAGCAACCGGCAAAGCAAGAAGCACAATAGCAAACTCTATGAGAATACTTTCTTTGTCACCAAAAATATTAGATATGATTTCTCAAGGATCTTTAGAGAAAGGACATGCAAAGATTCTGTCAGGCTTGGAGACCACAAAATCAGAACAGCTAGCAGAAGTAATTTCGCAAAAAAGACTCACTGTGAGACAAGCTGAGGCATTACTAAAACCAGCTAAAAAAACAACAAAAACAAAAGAAAAAGACAGAAACACACTAAATATAGAAGATGAAATTAGCGGAAATTTTGGGCATAAAACAGAAATAGAAACAAAAACAACCAAGGCCGGCAAAGTATCAATTTTTTATCATTCACCAGATGAGCTAGAGACTATAATTCAAAAACTTCTTAAACTTTAGGATTATCCTTGTTTCATGCTAATTATCTTTCTATAATTCGCGCTAAGATTTCAAGAAATGGCAAAAGAACTCACTAGCAAAAGCTACATAGATCACCACCTAACAAACCTAACATGCGGTAAGACAGAATCCGTTGGCTGGACGTGTGATCACAATTATTACGACGAAATGGGGTTCATGGCTTTTCATGTTGACTCCATAACTATTTCTATTTTATTAGGCGTTGCTTTTGTAGCGCTCTTTAAATTAATTAAACTCAATCCAGCAGACCAAAAACCCACCAGAATGCAAAACTTTGTAGAGATGTGTGTTGAGTTTGTTAATGAAAACATAAAATCAATTTTTGGCAGCACAGACAACAAACTTATAGGGCCGCTTGCTTTAACAGTATTAATTTGGGTTTTCTTTATGAACCTAATGGACTTAATTCCGGTTGATTTCCTACCTGAGCTAACAAAACAGGTTAGTTATGCTTCCGGAATAGTTGATGATCCAAACGACGCGTATTTTAAGTTTGTTCCAACAACAGATCCAAACATCACACTTGGAATGGCATTAGGGGTTTTTATCCTTACCATTTTTTATAGCATCAAAATAAAAGGCCTTGGAGGCTTTATTGCTGAATTAACATTACACCCTTTTGGGAAATTTGCCATCCCATTTAATTTTGCTTTAGAGATAATGCAATTATTGGCTAAACCTCTCTCACTTGGGCTTAGGTTATTCGGAAATCTTTATGCTGGCGAGATGATTTTTATACTTATTGCATTATTAATGTTTTTCCAGTCAGCAGTTTTTGGAGTTTTAGGCTTGGGTCTGCACCTATTGTGGGCGCTTTTTCATATATTGGTTGTAAGTCTCCAAGCCTTTATATTTATGGTTTTAACAATTTTGTACTTATCAATGGCACATGAAACCGGAGATCATTAAGTTTATAATTTATATTTTAAAAGGAGAATAAAATGGAACAATCTGTTATTTATATAGGAGCCGGGCTTATGCTTGGTCTGGGAGCTATTGGGTCAGCTGTTGGCCTTGGAGTCCTAGGAAGTAAGTTTATGGAAGGTATAGCAAGACAGCCTGAGCTAAGACCTTTTTTATTGACAAACTTTTTTATTGTTTTAGCTCTAGTTGAAGCTATTCCAATCATATCAATGGTGTTTGGTCTTTACTTACTATTTGCTGTTTAATCACAAATGAATATAAACGCTACATTAATTTCACAAGCATTGATTTTTGCAGTGTTTGTTTACATTTGTTACAAATATATCTGGCCCCCAATCCTTTCTACTATGGAAGAGAGGGAAAACAAAATGGCCGCAGGTCTTGAAGCTGCAAAGCAGGCTGACGACTCCCTTGAGGAAGCTAAACTAACCTATGAAAAAGAGTTAAAAGAAGCTAAAGAGGAAGCTGCAAACATTGTCGAAAAGGCCAACAAAAGATCTTCACAAATCTTAAATGATGCCAAAGTAAAAGCTGAAGCTGAGACTGAAAAGATTATTGAATCAGGCTCCAAAAAGCTTGAAAATGAGGCAAACAAAACACGAGAAGAACTAAAACAACAACTTTCTTCAATCGTGGTCGAGACTGCATCAAAAATAATCGATGAAGAAATCGATGAGAAAAAACACGAAAACATTATTAAAAAAGCAGCCGAGGAAATTTAAATGTATGACCTAAAGCCACAAGCAAGACCTTATGCAAAAGCAGCATTTCTTGCAGCAGTGGAAGAGGGTCAAATAAATGAGATGTTTGGTGATTTAAAAGTCCTTTCTGAGGCTTGTTCAGATTCAAGTATCAACAAACTTATTGAAAGCCCAGAAGAAAAATCAGTAGTTGTATCAACTCTAAAAGGTTTATTCTCCAACCAACCAGTTAAACTTACTGAAAACTTGTTAAATATTCTCGGAGAGAATGACAGACTAAACTTACTTGCAGTTGTTGCTGAGATTTATGAAGATTTAATGCTCAAGCACAATGAAAGCAAAGTTATAGAGGTTGCAACTCCTAAAAATGTCTCAGATGCAACAAAGGAAATTATCCTTAATAAATTACAAGAAAAACATGGAGACGGCTCAACTATATCCTTTACAAACGATTCAGATTTAAAAGCAGGATTTGTTGTAAAGATCGGAGACGAGGTGTTGGACTTATCTATAAAAGGAAGAATCAAAAAATTAATTAATCAATTAAATATATAAGGTGAAAATATGAGCGGACTAAACCCATCTGAAATTTCAAGTGTTCTTAAGGACAAAATTTCAGGGCTTGATCTAAAGGCTGAAACCAAAAACGAAGGAACCATTGTCAATGTTTCTGATGGAATTATCAGAATACACGGAATGGGTGATGTTATGTATGGTGAGCTCGTAGAGTTTGAAAATGGTGTTTTTGGACTTGCACTTAACTTAGAGCAAGACTCTGTAGGTGTTGTTGTCCTTGGTGATTACCTTGGGCTAAGTGAAGGGCAAAAAGTTACATGTACAGGTAAGATCTTAGAGGTTCCTGTAGGTGAGGAAATGCTCGGGCGAGTTGTAGACGCTCTAGGAAATCCAATCGATGGAAAGGGGGAACTTAAAACAAAACAAACTGCCCCTATTGAAGTAGTTGCGCCAGGGGTTATTGCCAGACAATCAGTTGACCAACCAGTGCAAATTGGACTTAAATCAATCGATGCAATGGTTCCAATAGGAAGAGGCCAAAGAGAGCTCATTATTGGTGATAGACAAACTGGAAAAACAGCTGTAGCAATTGACGCAATAATTAATCAAAAGGGTACAGGAATTAAATGTATTTATGTAGCTATTGGTCAAAAACAATCAACAATAGCCAATGTCGTAGCAAAGCTTGAAGAGTATGGAGCAATGGAGCACACAATTGTTGTTTCAGCGGCAGCAGCTGATCCAGCTGCGATGCAATACCTCTCAGCATATTCAGGTTGCGCAATGGGAGAATATTTTAGAGACACAGGGCAGGATGCATTAATTGTTTACGATGATTTGTCAAAGCAAGCAGTTGCTTACAGAGAGATATCACTATTGCTTAGAAGGCCTCCAGGTAGAGAAGCTTTCCCTGGAGATGTTTTTTATCTTCACTCAAGACTTTTAGAGAGAGCAGCTAGAGTGAATGCGGAATACGTAGAAAAAATTACAGAAGGAAAGGTAAAAGGTAAAACAGGATCTCTAACAGCCTTACCAATTATTGAAACACAAGCTGGAGATGTATCTGCTTTTGTTCCAACTAATGTAATTTCAATTACCGACGGGCAGATATTTTTAGAAACAGATCTTTTTAATTCAGGCGTCAGACCAGCTATTGATCCAGGGCTTTCTGTATCAAGAGTTGGTGGAGCCGCACAAACTAAGATAATTAAAAAGCTTAGTGGCGGAATTAGAACAGACCTTGCTCAATACAGAGAGCTTGCGGCATTCTCACAGTTTGCATCTGATCTAGATGACGCTACAAAAGAACAATTAGAACACGGTAAACGAATTACTGAGCTTCTAAAACAAAAACAATACTCTCCAATGAGTGTTGCTGACCAAGCTATGAGCTTATATGCAGCTGACAAAGGCTATATGAAGGACGTTGATATAGATAAAGTGGGCGACTTCGAATCAGCTTTATTAGCTTATTTTGAATCAGAAAAATCTGATCTAAAAAAGCAAATCAACGATACTGGAGACTGGGATGACGATATTGAAAACCAGTTTAAGGAATTAGTTGAAGACTTTAAGAAAACACAAACATATTAAGAGATGGCAAATACAAAAGAAGTAAGAAAACAGATTTCTAGTATTAAAAGCACTAGAAAGATTACTTCTGCTTTAGAAATGGTAGCAGCCAGCAAGATTAAAAAAACTCAAGATCTAATGTTTGGGGGCAGACCGTACTCAGAAAAAGTTAAAGAGGTTATTGAGCATATTGCTTCCTCCAGCTCAGAGTATTCCCATCCTTTTTATGAAGAAAGAAAAAATAAGTCCACTTGCTATATTGTTGTTGGTTCTGACAAAGGCTTGTGTGGCGGGTTAAATATTAACTTATTTAAAAAAATCGTTGCTGAGGCTGCAGAAAATCAAAAAAATGATGTCGAAACAAGCTTCGCGCTAATTGGCGTTAAGGCAGTTACATTTTTTGGCAACCTTGGTGGAAAGGTTTTGGGGCAAGCAACAAAGCTGGGTGACAAACCAAACCCAGAAGACTTGATAGGACTTACAAAAATCGTTCTTGATGAGCAGAAAAAAGGCAACATTGATAGGGTTGTTCTTTGCTCTAATAAGTTTGTAAATACTATGACCCAACAACCAACCCTACAACAACTTATACCTCTATCGCATGGCGAAAACGAAGAATCACAAACATCAACACAATGGGATTATATTTATGAGCCAGAGGCAAAGGTTCTATTAGATGGGTTGCTTACAAGATACATAGAATCACTTATCTTTCAGGCGGTGTTGGAAAACAATGCTTGCGAACAAGCAGCAAAAATGATCGCTATGAAAAATGCGACAGAAAATGCAGGGGACTTAATAAAAGAATTAGAGTTGCTTTATAACAATGTTAGACAAGCAGCAATTACACAAGAATTATCAGAAATTGTAGGCGGCGCAGCTGCTGTTTAAAGGAGAAAGAAATGAGTAATGGAGTTGTGACACAAATTATCGGAGCGGTTATAGATGTCGAATTCGATAGAGAGAACATACCAAGTGTGTATGAGGCTCTTAATATTGTCGGTCTTGAAACAGTACTTGAGGTTCAACAACAACTAGGTGATGGAATCGTAAGAACTATCGCTATGGGTTCAACAGAAGGACTAAAAAGAGGTTTAGAGGTTGTTAGAACTAATGCACCTATTTCTGTTCCTGTTGGGCAAGAAACTTTGGGAAGAATTATGGATGTTTTAGGAAATCCCATTGATGAAAAAGGTGATATTGGTGAGAAAGAAAGACAACCAATTCATAAAAGCCCTCCAAGCTACACTGATCAAGCAGGATCAAACGAATTACTAGAAACAGGCATCAAAGTAATCGACTTAATGTGTCCTTTTGCAAAAGGAGGAAAAGTAGGGTTATTCGGGGGAGCTGGTGTTGGTAAGACTGTTAACATGATGGAGCTTATAAGAAACATTGCGATTGAGCATTCAGGATTTTCTGTTTTCGCTGGAGTTGGTGAAAGAACTCGAGAAGGTAATGACTTCTATCATGAAATGACCGAATCAAATGTTTTAGACAAAGTTTCACTTGTTTATGGACAAATGAATGAACCTCCAGGCAACAGGTTAAGAGTTGCTCTTACTGGCTTAACGATTGCTGAGAAATTCAGAGATGAAGGAAGGGATGTGCTTCTATTTATCGATAATATTTATAGATATACACTTGCTGGTGTTGAGGTATCAGCTCTATTAGGAAGAATGCCATCTGCTGTTGGATATCAGCCTACACTAGCTGGGGAAATGGGAGCACTTCAAGAAAGAATTACCTCAACAAAAACAGGTTCTATTACTTCAATACAGGCTGTATATGTTCCAGCTGATGACTTAACAGACCCCTCACCAGCAACAACATTTGCACACTTAGACGCCACAGTGGTTCTTTCAAGAAATATTGCTGAACTTGGTATTTATCCAGCAGTTGACCCATTAGATTCAACTAGCAGACAGCTTGACCCGCTTGTGGTTGGAGAAGAACACTATAAGACAACGCAAGCTATTCAAGGAGTTCTCCAAAGATATAAAGAACTGAAGGATATTATTGCAATTCTCGGTATGGATGAATTATCAGAAGATGACAAGCTAGCTGTTGCAAGAGCAAGAAAAGTTGAAAGATTTTTATCTCAACCATTCTTTGTCGCAGAAGTTTTCACTGGCTCTCCAGGTAAATACGTTTCCCTTGAAGACAGCATCAAGGGTTTCAATGGAATCCTAAATGGAGACTATGACGATCTCCCTGAACAAGCATTCTATATGGTGGGAACTATAGAAGAAGCTGTTGAGAAAGCAAAAACAATGTAATGAGTGAATTTAAAGTCAGCATCGTTTCATCAAATGAGGAAATATTTTCAGGCACAGCTGATATGCTTTATGCAACTGGATCCCTTGGCGAGATAGGTATTGCTCCAGGCCACTCACCCCTTTTAACAGGCTTAATGCCTGGGCCAGTTAGGGTTTGTAATGAGGACAAAGAGGAAACTTTCTTTTGCAGCGGGGGATTCATAGAAGTCCAGCCAGATGTTGTAACAGTTTTATCAGATGTTGCTGAAAGAGCTGATAGCATGGACGAAGCAAAAGCTATTGCTGCAAAAGAGCAAGCAGAAAAAGATTTAGCAGACAACAAAGATAACGTTGATTTTGCTAAAGCTGCTTCTCAACTAGCAGAGGCAGCAGCAAGACTCAAAACTATTCAAAAACTTCGTAAAAAGATTTAGCATAGGTTAAAAGACCTATTAAATTGAATATTCACACAATTATTTTAGCCGGCGGTAAAGGCACCAGAATGCTTTCACAAAAAGCGAAAGTTCTCCAGGCGCTTGGAGGAAAAACAATGCTTAATCATGTTATGACAGCCGCCAATAAAATTTCAAACAAAATTTCTGTGGTTGTCGGTTTTGATAAAGAGGGAGTTGAAGAAGAAATAAAAAAAATTGGCATTGATGCAAACACCTTTCTTCAAAAAGAACAAATTGGCACAGCTGATGCGGTAAAGGCAACATTAAAAGACATAGATAAAAATGAAAAAATCCTAATATTGTATGGGGATGTTCCATTAATTAAAGAAGAAACTCTTAAAAAACTCTGTAATCAAGAATCTGATCTATCAATATTAACAACAAACTTAGAAAATCCAACAGGTTACGGCAGGACACTAAAAGATAAGGAAAATAATGTTCTTGGGATTATAGAAGAGAAGGACGCTGACTCAGAACAGAAGAAAATAAAAGAAATTTTCACAGGAATTTTGGTTGCGAAAGGCAGTGTTTTAAAGAAATATATTCCAGAGATTAACAACAATAACTCAGCCAAAGAATTTTATTTAACTGACTTAATTGGCATTGCTCACAAAAATGGGTTTAAAATTAATACATTAAGCTCTTCAAATGAAGAGACAGCTGGAGCAAATAGTCGCTTAGAACAAGAGGAGCTAGAAAAGACTTTAAGAAAAATGAAATCAGAAGATTTATTAAAAAATGGAGCAACACTTTTAGATAAAAGCAGGGTTGATGTTCGTGGAGAGGTTAAAACGGGATCTGATTGCGTGATAGACATTAATGTAATTTTTGAAGGACATGTGGAGCTTGGAAACAATGTTGAAATTGGAGCTAATACTATAATTTGCAACACAAAAATTGGTGATGATACAAAAATACTGCCGTTTTCACACATTGATGCATCCGAGATAGGAGCAAGGTGCTCAATAGGTCCATATGCAAGATTAAGAGAGGGAAGCGTAATAATGGATGGCGCAAGAATAGGTAATTTTGTTGAAACAAAAAAGACAAGTCTAGGAAGAGATTCAAAAGCAAATCATTTTACTTACCTTGGGGACGCTGAAGTTGGAGACGAGGTTAATATCGGAGCAGGAACCATAACCTGCAATTACGATGGAAAAGATAAACACAAAACAAACATCGGCGACAATTCTTTTGTTGGCACGAACTCATCCCTAGTTGCCCCAGTAACTATTGGGAAAAATGCATATGTGGGAGCAGGATCAACTATTACAAAAGATATACCTGACAATGCTTTAGGTGTTGGAAGAGGTAAACAAAAGAATAAAGAGAACTGGTCAAAATCTAAGAAATAAATATGTGTGGGATCATTGGAGCAACCTCATCGAGGAGTGTAGGCAAAATCTTAATAAAAGGTCTTCATGCTATGGAATATAGAGGTTATGACTCAGCAGGCGTTGCTCTCAACCAAGACAATGAAGTTTTCAGACTTAGATCACTAGGAAAGGTTTCAGCCCTTGAAGAGCTAATGGTAAACAATAAACCAAAAGCAAATTCTGGAATAGCTCATACAAGATGGGCAACTCACGGGGCCCCATCAGAGGAAAATGCTCACCCTCATGGCTCACATGATGAAATCTACATTGTTCATAATGGAATAATAGAAAACCATGACGAAATTAGAGATGAACTCAAAAGCAAAGGTTATGACATTGCTTCTGAAACTGATTCCGAGCTTATAGCTCATTTAATCCACTTAAATAAAACAGACTCACTATCAACTCTTGAGGCTTTAATAAATGCAACCAAAGAACTTAAAGGAGCTTTTTCAATAGCTGCCATATCTTCAAAAGAAAAAGGCAAAATATATGCAGCTAAACAAAAGAGCCCACTACTGATTGGAAAAGGCATCGAAGAAAACTTTATTGCATCAGACCCATTAGCGATTGCCAACATAACCGAAAAGTTTTATCTACTGGAGGATGGAGACTTTGCAGAAATTACAGAAAATGACATTAAAATTTTTAACATTAATGGTGAGCCTGTTCAGAGAGAAGAGACAAAAATAGACGCAACACCAACATCAACAAGCAAAGGCAACTACTCACACTTTATGGAAAAAGAGATTTATGAGCAACCAGATGCACTAGGAAATACCATATACGGCAGGCTTGGTGAAAATGATGTGTTGGATAACATTTTTGGTTTGGGTTCCAGCGATGCATTCAAAGGTGTAAAAAGGATTCAGTTTGTAGCATGTGGCACCAGTCTTCATGCAGCAAAAACTGCCAGAAAGTGGTTTGAGGAAATATGTGAGATTCCTTGCTATATAGATTTTGCAAGTGAGTACAGATATAGGAATCCGATCGTTGAAGACAACACCCTTTTTGTAACAATATCTCAGTCTGGAGAGACAGCTGATACACTGGCTGCTTTAGAATACGCACGAGCTGAAAAATATGTTGGTATTGTGACAATATGCAATGTTCCAACAAGCACCATGGCACGAGAAGCTGATTGGAAGATATTCACCAATGCAGGACCCGAAATAGGAGTTGCATCAACTAAAGCTTTTACCACTCAATTAGCTGCTTTGCTGATGCTGGCTCTTTCAATTGCGAAAAGCCAAGATAAAAATACTGATAAAAGAAAACAAGCAACACAGGAATTAAGAGAAACCCCATCATTAGTTGATCAAGCTTTTAATTTGAAGGAAAACATTTCTCAAATTACACAAAATATTTCTACTAAGCACAACGCATTGTTTTTAGGTAGAGGAATGTATTTCTCTATCGCACAAGAGGGAGCACTTAAATTAAAAGAAATATCATATATTCACGCTGAAGCATATCCAGCAGGAGAGCTGAAGCACGGACCCCTTGCTTTGGTTGATGAACAAATTCCAGTTATTGCTCTTGCTCCTGAGGATAGCCTAGTCGAGAAACTTTTATCAAACCTCGAGGAGGTAAAAGCTAGGGGGGGTACACTATATGTTTTCGGAAATGCCAACTCAACTATCCAGATAAGCAAGGGAAGATTCATAAATATGCCTAATTGCGGGGATTACAATGCACCAATTATTTATACCATACCGCTTCAAATACTAGCCTATGAGGTAGCTTGTCTAAGAGGCACAGACGTAGACCAGCCAAGAAATTTAGCTAAGTCAGTTACAGTGGAGTAGTCTTAACCCACCCTTTATTTTTACCCACATTCTGCATGGGTTTTAAAAATCATTAAAAATTAACCTCGGCAAAAATTACCCTAAAAATTTCACCTATTTTTTCGTGTTAGCAGAAGTTATAAGAGGTTGATATGACTGGTTGCGATCTCTTATGTGTATTGATAAGACATTCATAAGGAGTTATGGCAGAATATTTTTATGAAAAAATTAATAATATTTTTGCTATTACCAATTTCTATAAATGTTTCAGCAATTGATGGACTTTTGCTTGAATGCAAAAAAGACAACACCACAACCCATTTCTTTGAATTCAATATCCCAATAAGACAAAAAATTGCCCAATTTCTTGACCCTGATGGATATGAAACACCAGTTCAAGTAAAAGTAACAACTGAGAATTATTTAAATCTTTCATGGGATGGTGATTATTACTACTTCAATAAAAATAAAATTTGGAGATATGAAAATACATTCCCCCCAAGAACTGGTGAATGGATGATTGATAGAAAAACCGGAGAAATGAAAAGAGATATAAGGGAGTGTGAGAATTTATCAGATGCAGAGAGATTTATTGGCAGTGCAAGAGATGACCACCCTTGCCACCCAAACATGAGAAGAAAAAATTTAAAAGATGAACATTTAGGATATTGCGAAAAGATTACCAAGAACAAATTTGAATTAGGGAAGAAAAAATTGTACAGACCCACTGCAAAGAAAAAAAATAAGTTTTAATTAATTCATGGGCAATTTATGCAAGCAAACCCCAATACTTTTTAACTCTGCAGAAATTGCAGAGAATATAGGTTGGGTTAAGAACACTCTGCTAAGGCAGATTAATCTTAAACAGTGATTTTTGAAGATTTCCTTACTCTAAAAGGCAAAGACTTTAAAGGAAGATCTCTTGAGGATATTTGGTCCTTTTCAGATGAAGAAATAGAAAACTATCACGACTTTATTCAAGTAGTTTTTCCATTAAACAAAGCCAGTCAAGCAGTTTTTCATGGACACTTTTTAGACAGCACAGAACTAGTGCAACAGATTAGAAACAACAAAGAGGCAACTAACAATATTATCAAATCTTCTCATTGGTTTATTTCTTTCCTTAAAAGAAATATGTATTGGAATGCCCACTCTAATCACAATCAATGGAGAATAACTAGAGTTATAGAGTGCTTAAGACTACTGGTCTCTGATGAAGAGGCAGATAATTTTTACAAAAATGTTTTAGAATTACTCAAAGACAACAATCTAGTAAATAAGAGAACATTAGATTTTTGGAAAAATGCTTAGAACTAAAAGGAGTGATTTCAGACTATGAACACCAAAATACACAATCTAATAATAGCCATACTTTTGATAATTATTGCAGCGATGACATGGAAAATATATGAACTTAAAAAGTTCTCGAAAGAACTAGAGCAGTTTTCAATAAAAAATGGTGTCAACTGCATTGAGAACTCAAAAACAATGACACAAGAAGAGATTGAATATTGTTTGCCTGTTATGGAGTTGCTAGGGTTTAAATATAACCCCAAAACTGAGGAAACAGCAGATGAATAAAAAAGACTACATCTACTTAGGAATAATATTTGTATTAGTTTTGGTTTTGGGTGCAGTGAGCTATAAATACAAAGATCAATCCACCAAACAAATGAATAAATGCTATCAAATGTTTGAGCAATTTTCAGATGCAATTAAACAAAAAGCTAAAGATGCAGAATGAGCGAACTAAATAAACAAAACAAGATAATTACTTATATTTTTGAATTGGGACTCATTAAAAGCGTAAACGAGACCAGACAATTTATGAGAGAAAATTCTTCTCCCTATGTATTTAATTGCTCAGAACCTAAAACTATAAGATTTGAATGGTTTCTATCCGAAGATGAAAAGTCAGCAACATTAATAGAAATGTTTGAAGATAGCGATGCTGCCAAATTAAGATTAGAAAATCACTCCGAAAGCCATCTTGTTAAAGAGTTTCCTGAATATTTTGAAATTAATAGCTTTATTGTTTTGGGTGACATTAAATCTGACATGAAGGATAAATTAGCTGATTGGAATGCAGATTTAAGAGGAAATGTAGGTGGTTTTTTTAAAGGATTAGACTAATAATGAGAAACCTTGCTACGGACACTCTATTAAAATGGAAATAAACTGGGTTGCAGTTGGTTGGATTATAGACATGATTTTAAATGGAACTGCCTGGCTTATCATTGCAGGATTTGCTTTGATATTAATTGATATGACTGACACATGGACAAGAAAAGCCATTAAATGGATGGATAAAGCTGATAAGTGGATAAGAAAACAGATAGATAGCCTTTTTGAATGGATTCAAAAAAATAATCTCAAAATACTATCTTGCATCATATTATTAGTTATTTTTGGTATTCTTGCTCAGCTGGGAGTAATACCTAAGCTGATAACCTAAAAATAAAAGATATAAAACAATAAAAGCTATATATGAAAAAATTAACAGTAATAAGCTTAATATTTATCTCTACCATTAATGCTGGCGAGCAAAGAGAAATCAATGAATTGATGGATGGCCTTCACGAAGATGCACATAAAGGCAATTTTGAGACTTATTTTGATCGTTATGCTTCAGATGCCGTTTTCTTAGGAACAGACAAAACTGAACGCTGGACTATACAAGAATTTAAATCTTATGCTAAACCAGCTTTTGCAGATGGACATGGCTGGACATACAAAGTCATCGAGCGAAACTGGGAAGGAGATGGCGATACACGCTGGTTTGATGAAATTCTTTTTAATAAGAAGTTAGGACATTGCAGGGGTACTGGAGTCGTTCAACTAATTAATAATGAATGGAAGATTTCCCACTATGCTCTAACTATGCTTGTCCCGAACTCTATTGCAACTGATATAGGTATACAAACTCAACAGGCAGACTCATCCCAGCTTAATAATTAGTGAAAGAGTTTAGGAATCTAATTATCTTAAGTCCCCTAATTTATGTTATCCATCTTTCATATCTGAATAACTAAATTAGAACTATAAGGTTCATAATTAAGACATTTTCCATCACTTGTGGCAAAATAATTATTTTTAATAGAGGAGTTTCTTATGGAAGAAAAAGTATATTACGCTGCAATGTTCAGAAGCAGGCCTTTCACTTTTATAATATTGGCAGTAACAATGGTGATGCCACTTTATTGGTATTTGTTGTCTAGATCTGAAAAGTTAACTATCGCAAATGGAAGAATAACTTATTCACACGGGCTATTAAGCAAAAACGATACAGAGTGTGATCTTTCCAGAGTTTCATCTGTTCAAGTTAAGCAGTCTTTAGGACAAAGAATTATGGGTGCTGGCGACATAATAGTTAATACTGCTGGAGATGTTCCTGAAATTGAAGCAATTGGGTTTGTTAACCCTAATGAAATTAAGAAGGCAATAGACGCACAAAGATCTTAATTTGAAAAAATCATTTAAAGACATTGTCTTTTCTGATTCAGACCAAATAAGCGCCATTAAAGGGTGCTTATTTGTTCTATTAACACAATTCATTTTACTAATTTTCACTATCGCATTTATTTTTTTAATTTTTAATAGTTCTGGCTTTATAAGATCTTTTGCAATTGCAGCAACTATTACAAACGCTTGTTACCACGTGGTTGCCCTTTTTAATGGCATCGATGACTTTGGGGAGTATGCGGCAATAAGGGGAGTAATAATTTGGTACGCTCTATCAGTATCATTTATTACATTTTTGATTGAAACAATCTTCTAAACAAATATAACTTAGTTAGTTTATAATATGGCCATGTGTGATTGTTGCGATTGCTGCGAGTGCTCCTGCTGCTCAAAGTAGAAATTTAAAAAAATGAAAAGAATTCTCTTCTTTTCTATTCCTTTATTAGCTTCCCTTAACCTTTTTGCTAAAGAGGTTTATATAGAGCCTGGTCCCAATGCTCAAGAAAGACTACAGGAAGCATTAATTCTGATGGAAGAAGGCGATACTTTAATAATTAAAAGTGGTTATTATAAATTTGAGGATGGATTATCCCTCGATGTAGATGATGTAATTGTCAAAGGTGAGGGTATCGATAGCACAATCCTAGATTTTAAAAATCAACAATCTGGTGCACAAGGCCTATTAGTAACATCCGACAGAGTTACTATCAGTGATTTCTCAATACTTGATGCAAAAGGAGATGCTCTCAAAATAATAGGAGCCAAAGGTATCAACATGATAAACCTTAAAACTGAGTGGACAGGCGGACCTAAAAGCACAAATGGTGCATATGGGTTTTACCCAGTTGAATCAGAAGATGTTCTAATTGATGGTTGTGTGGCTATTGGAGCCTCAGATGCTGGTATATATGTTGGCCAATCAAAAAATATCATTGTTAGAAACAGTATTGCTCAATATAACGTGGCAGGTATTGAAATTGAAAACTCATATTATGCAGATGTATATAACAACTTAGCTTCTCATAACACCGGGGGCATCTTAGTTTTTGATCTACCAGACTTACCCCAGCAAGGCGGACACCATATAAGAGTCTTTAATAATAAATCTATTGATAACGATACAGACAACTTTGCGCCTGAAGGAAACATTGTTGGCGAGGTCCCAAGAGGAACGGGTATTATCGTCATGGCAAATTCAGATGTTGAGATCTTTGATAATCTTATGAGTGGAAATGGCACGGTAAACCTTTCAATTGTCTCTTATGGAGATGAGACAGATGACCCTAACTATTATCCTCATCCGAAAAACATTCAGGTTCATGGGAATACTTATGGGCCCAGTGGTTTTGATCCAGATATTGAAACAGGAGACTTAGCAAAAGCATTGTTTGAAATAAGTGGTGGAAATATGCCAGACATATTCTGGGACGGTATCGTTCCTCTGTCACAAATAATATTTGGTCAACCAGATGACGAGAAGCTTGTTATTGCTGAGGAAGATGCAAGTTTTTTAACAATTAAGCCAATCAAATACATGCTTGGGTTCTCTGATCCAACAAATACAAACAAAGATGACTTTAAAGGAGAGATATCTCCTCTTAAAGAGATAAATTTAAAAACATTTTAATAAAAATGAGAAACGCAGTTTGCTGTCTATTTTTATTAATTTTCAGCGCAAATACCTTCTCCGTAAATAGTAATTTAATTTTAGCTGACGCTTTTCCAGATAAATTATCAGAATTTGAATTCTTTGTTGATGATTCTGCTCAAGAACCTCATGAAAAAGTTATCCCATATGAGTTAATTTCAACACTATTTTCTGATTATTCTTATAAGCAACGATGGGTATATGTTCCTAATAATGCCAAAGCATCATATGTGAAAGACTGGGTTTTTGATTTTCCTGAAGGTTCTGCATTGATAAAGACTTTTTATTACCCGGTTGATGAAAGAAATCCAGATCTTGGTAAACAGCTTTTAGAGACGCGGCTTCTGTTAAGAAAAAAAGATGGTTGGGAAGCGGTTTCTTATGCCTGGAATGAACAACAAAATGAAGCCTATAAAAAAATAGCTGGAAAAACTATTAATGCATCTTGGACTGATTTCATGGGAGATAAAAGACAGGTGCGATATAGAGTCCCAAACGTTAATCAGTGTAAAGAGTGCCATGCTGCTAAAGATGCAATTACTCCAATAGGACCAAAAGCAAAAAACATAAATAAAGACTTTAGCTTTGAAGAAGGAGACTTTAATCAGCTAGTCTATTGGATGAAAAAAGAAATAATTGATAGCTTCCCAGAGGATTTAGTTTCACCAGTCGATTGGAGAGATGAAAGTAAAGATATTAATGATAGAGCAAGGTCTTATCTAGATGTAAATTGTGGACACTGTCACTCACCAATAGGTAATGCAAACTCAACTGGGCTCTATCTAAACTTAGTAGAGACAAGAGATATAAATTTAGGCATTTATAAAAAACCTGTAGCAACGGGAAGGGGTAGCGGGGGTAACAAATACTCTATAGTCCCAGGCAAGCCTGATGAATCTATTTTGCTCTATAGAATGGAATCAATGGATCCTGGAATAATGATGCCAGAGTCAGGTAGGGCTTTAACTCATCAGGAGGCAGTTGAGATGGTAAGAGAGTGGATCACTCAATTACCAAACTAAAGATCACTCTTATCTTTTTTTGCTTTACCATCATCATAAGTAAAGGTTACACATAAAAAATATTACATACGACACAAAGTGTCATAAACATAGACAACAATATTTCTATATAAACTTAATGAGGAAAACATATTATGAACATAAAAACACTAAAAATGATTTCAGCAGATCAATCAGAAGATATAAAAAAACTTGATGATAGTTTGGGAATATATGCCGAACAGATTCTTGAGTGTGACCGTGTTATAAAAGATGCAAAAGTGCATAAAGATTTATGCATGGAAAAGCTTAAAGGTGCAATGGGAAATCATATCTCTGCCAGAGTTTCGAACTATTCACTAGAATGGGGATTTATTTCATATAAAGCGCAGCCAGAAAAAATTACTCCAGCGAAGGAGGCAAGGACTATAAGAAAATCAAGCATAAAGATAAAAAAAATTTAAACCCTTAGAGAGCTCATGAAGCTGATGCTTTTTCTTTAATCAGGGATATTGACAAGTATTGTATAATTACACTTATTATGAAAACTCATCCAATTACTGATAAGTTTGCTGCTGGATTATCAATAGCATGTGCATTGCATTGTTTGCTGGTACCGTCTTTTTTAATTGTTACCTCAGGTGCGTTGGCGCTCTCGATAGATAATGAGTTAATTCATTGGGCTATTTTGTTTCTAGCTATCCCAATAAGCGTTTATGCACTAATTACTGGCGTTTCAAACCATAATGATTATGGTGTATTTTTAGTTGGTCTGGCAGGCTTAGGTGTTCTCACAGCTACAGCATTATCGGAAAGCTTTTTAACAGAAACATCTGTAATTATTTTTACATTGATGGGATCTGCTCTTGTAGTTTATGCGCACACAAAAAACTTTCAGCTATGTAAAGAGCTTGATTGTGATTGCCACGATGTTGTCTAGTAAAGACCTATAATTTTAATGAATCCCTATATTGTTCTTTTTTTAGCAATAATATTTGAGGTAATAGGTACGATGCTTCTCCCAGCATCACAAAATTTTACAAGACTAATCCCTACTTCAATCTTACTTTTTTCTTATGGCATATCTTTTTACTTCCTTGCTATAGTTACTCAGAAGCTGCCCCTATCAATTGTTTATGCTAGCTGGTCAGGCATAGGAGTATTTACCATAGCTTTACTTAGTTATATTTTTTACAAGCAGACACTTAACTGGCAATCAGTTGTTGGTCTTTTCCTTATTGTGATCGGTGTTACGATTGTAAATATTTATAAATCAGTTAATTAAAAGAAGATGATCAACCTAGAAGAAGTTAAACCATTTGCAGAGGGCGGCAATAGAGTTTGTTATATCCATCCCAACAATAAAAGCTTATGTTTGAAGATTAGCAAACCAGAAGTAGTAAAAAAAATGCGCTCAAATGCACCTTGGTACAAGAAGCTCAGATCAGAAAGAAGTTTTGACGATAACTATAGGGAGGAGAGTGCGTACCAGCAAAGAGCTATAAAAGAAAACCCTCAAAAAATATGGAGTCATCTTGCAAAATGGTATGAATTTGTAGAAACCAGCAAGGGTCTGGCATCATGCACAGAGCTAATAACAAATAATGACAAAGTAGCCTTAAATTTAGAAGAATATTTATTTAGCAAAGGAAGAACCTCAGAAATTGATAAAGCTTTAAAAGAATTTGAGATATTTCTAAAAGAAACCAAACTACTAACAAAAAACATAATACCTCACAATCTTGCTGTAAAAGAAAATGATTCTGAGCTGACACTAAAAATAATTGATGGCCTTGGATGCATGTCTTTTATACCCCTTCCAGAAATTAGTAATACTTTTGCAGACAGATATATCAAGAGAAGGATTGAGTTAATGTATTCAAGGATTGAATGGGACTTATCCGGAAGAAAAGGAAGTTGGAAATAAGGATGCTTATTTTAGTTGCAATTGAAGAGGAGCTGAAGAGATCTGAACTCCCTGATCACGAGATAGAGTATGTCGGTGTTGGCAAAGTGAATGCAGTTTTTAATACCTTGAATGCAATAGAAAAATACTCACCAACACAAATTGTAAATTTTGGAACAGCCGGATCCCTTGATGAAAACATAAAGGGACTTGTTGAGGTTTCAAGTTTTTTCCAAAGAGATATGGATGCATCACCTCTTGGTTTTAAAGTTGGTCAAACTCCATTTGAAGAAGATATCGAGATAACCTTTGGAAGAGAAGGAGTAACATGTGGCACTGGTGATATGTTTGTCACCAGCTTACCAAATCTAAAAACAGATATTGTTGATATGGAGTCCTATGCCATTGCAAAAGTGTGCAAACTAAAAAATATTGACTTTAGGTGTTTTAAATTCATTTCAGATAATGCAGATAATGAAGCAAAGGATGACTGGGTTGACAATGTTTCACTTGGCGCAAAGCTATTTATTGAAAAAATTGGTAGCTTAAAGGATTAATATAAGAATGATTTCTTCAGTAGACCATTTAATAATCGCAGTGAAAAATCTCGATCAAGCAATAAATGACTACGAAAAAGTTCTTGGTGTTGGACCATGCTGGAAAGGAAAACACACCGAACTAGGAACAAAAAATGCTTTATTTAATTTTGAGAACACATACTTAGAGATTCTGTCTCCATGCGATGCAGGCCCTGGAACAGAGTTTATAAACTCCTTGCTTGCAGAGAAAGGAGATCATTTAGCAGGAATTGTTCTCGGAACACAAAACATAGAACATGCTCAAGAAGATTTAAACAAGAATGGACATGCAGTTGAGATAAGCTCAGGTGAGGCAATCAACGAAAAAGATAGAAAAATAAGGCGGTGGAAAAATATTTTTTTACCAAACACCCTTAGTAGAGAGTTATTTATCTTTATCATTGAACACACTGAGGGCAATCTTCCAAAGCATGAAAGCCAAGATTCATCAAAAGTAAAAAAGCTTGATCATGTGGTAATAAATACACAGGACGCAGATGATTTTATAAGCATTTATAGAGATATTTATAAAATAAGATTGGCCTTAGATAAAACTATAGAGCACTGGAAGAGAAGAATGCTGTTTTTCAGAACAAATGCAACCACAATTGAAGTTATTGAAGAAAAAGATAAAAAAGAATCAGCTGATGAGCTTTGGGGACTTGCCTGGGAAGTGGATTCGATTGAGGATGCGCACAAAAGATTAGTTAACAACAATGTTGAGGTAACGCCGATAAAAGAAGGGCTTAAGAAAGGAACCTTAGTAGCTACCATTAAATCTCATACTTGTAATGTTCCAACACTTTTAATTGAGCACCTCAAATAAATGCTTGAAGGAACAAAATTTCAGATTATGGTTTGGAATGAACTAAAAAAAATTCCAGAGGGTGAAGTAAGAACTTATAAGGAGATCGCTTTAGCTATTGGAAAACCAAATTCTGCTCGCGCAGTTGCAAATGCATGTGGGAAAAACCCAAGACCAATTAAAATACCCTGTCATAGAGTGATTAGATCCGATGGACATTTGGGAGGATATAGCGGCAAAGGCGGGCCTTCGACAAAGCGTAAACTCCTAAAAAAAGAGGGAATATCTTTAAATAG
Organism: Pseudomonadota bacterium; assembly: GCA_028404565.1. Lineage (GTDB taxonomy): Bacteria > Pseudomonadota > Gammaproteobacteria > Magnimaribacterales > D2472 > CACNXK01. Next base: position 40,564 of record JAOOBR010000002.1, read on the forward strand.
CATTATAATGTGACCCATGAATTTTAAGTTTCCAGATAGTTATAAGGCGAACAGACCTAAGCCATTTCAATGGCTTGGTAAAATATTAATAAAGCTTTCTGGATGGAAAATAAAAGGTCAAATATCAGATCTTTATGAAAATAAGAAGTTTGTTGCTATCGTTGCGCCACATACATCAAACTGGGATGCAGTGGTAGGCTTGGCGGCTATTGCAGCAGTTGACTTAAAAGTATATTTCATAGGTAAACACACGGTCTTCAAAGGGATATTGGGAAAATTCATGAAATACATGGGAGGTATTCCTGTTGATAGATCAAAGCCGGGTGGACTTATAAAAGACCTACTCAGGCAAGTTGAAGATAAAAAAAATGGACTTATTGGTCTTGCACCAGAGGGGACAAGGTCAAAAGTGGGTGAGTGGAAAACAGGATTCTTAAGAATTGCTAGAGAGCTTAATTCAGGAGTTGTGTTAGTTTCACTGGATTTTTTTAAGAAAGAGTTAGTTTTTGGTAAAGAGTTTATGCCAACTGGAGATGATAAGCAGGATATTTTAAATATCAAAGAATACTACAATGCTTTTACACCAAAAAACCCCGCCAACTTCTAAAATAAATCCATTACTTTACAAATCTCAGAACTCTCATGACTTCTTTGATATATCTCATCATCTAAAACAAGAGTTGAATCATTGTATGAATCATATTCTGGCCATGTTACAGCATCACTATTATTGGGATTTCCAGTCTTAGCAAAAGATAACCAGTAAGATTGAATCTCTCTAGTTAGTTCTTTGTCAGTCTCATTTGTTGGTAGCCACTCATCATGAGTATCAAAAACGTAAGGAAGTTCTGCACCATGGAAAGCTCCATATTTTTTTGCCAATTCATTATCTCTAACCCTATTAAATTGATATACCCAGGTTTTACCTCCTTTTTTCCCTAATTCATCGGCCATAAACAAGGAAGGACAGACAAAGTTTTTAGCTGTAATCAATAAATCCATTTTTCTGATGGGATCTTTTATATCATCAAGAAGCTGTAAAAGTTTTATTTTTTTCTCAGGAGTTGTTTCCTGATCAAGCCATAGATCAACATTTACATTACCATCAAAATATAAAGACCATTCATCATTGTTTGACCCAATCAGAAGATCTACTTTTTCAACATTCTGGCTTTTAAAAGTATCAGATAAGTTTCCAATCATAGAGAAACTATCATCAACATAGTTAAAGTAGTGCTCAGCATAAACTTCTTCTGAAACCTCAAGTATTTCTTCTGCGCTAACATTTTTTAAATTTTTAAGTGATGGATCTTTAAAAGAATTTGCAAAACTATTTGCCAGCTTTCTAACATCTAAACCTGAAGTTGGATAGGTAAAGGAAGATCCGCCACTTTGATGGATTGCTTTATGAAATAAATTTTTGCTTAAGGGAGAAGCTATTAAATGACTAATCCCCCCAGCACCTGCTGATTCACCAACTAAAGTAACATTAGATGGATCACCCCCAAAGAAAGAAACATATTTTTGTATCCATTCAAGGGCCAAAATCTGATCATATAAAGCAAGATTAGGGCTTTCAATATCAGGATGAGAAAAAAAACCAAATACTCCAAGGCGATATGGAATACTTATAAGAATAAAACCTTTGTTAGCAATATTATGACCATGATAATTAGGTTCATATGCCCAACCAGCTTTGTTGCTTCCACCATGAATATAAACAATTACAGGTAAATTATTTTTTAATTCCTTTGGTCTCCATAAATTTAAATACAAACAATCCTCACTAAACTCTGGAATATCGAAAGTTCTAGGATCGCTACCAAAGTCAAGAATTAACCTTTTATACCAATTAACAATTCTTTGGTTCTGAATACATGCAGCTCTAAACTTGTTAGCAGTTATTTCTTTTTTATTTTCAGGAGTCCAAGCAATAGGTTTTTCCCATCTGAGATCATTAATTGGCGGGACAGCAAAAGGTATGCCAAGAAACATCTCTACTTCATTATTTTGATGCAAACTGCCTATAAGTTTCGTATCTTTGATAAAAGTTGTTGGATGATAATTTGTTGACCCATAAACACCAATGGTCAAAAGGATAATAACAATCCCGATAAAGGTTTTAAGCATTTTTATAAAAAAAGAAACTTGGAAACAAAAACAGCAGTTAAGAACCAAGCGCCAGATGAAATGTTTTTAATTTCACCATTAGAAATCTTGAGGACAACGTATGCCAAGAATCCAAGAGCAATTCCATTTGCAATGGAAAATGTAAGCGGAATCATTACTATGATAATCAGAGCTGGTAAAAGCTCTGTTGAATCTGACCAATTAAGCTTTTCCATACCACTCATCATAAGAATAGAAACATAAATTAATGCACCTGCAGTAGCATAGGCTGGCACAATTGCAGCAAGCGGCGAAAAGAAAATTGCAACCAAAAAGAGAAGACCTACCACTACAGTTGTTAAACCAGTTCTTCCCCCAGCTTCTACTCCCGCAGAACTCTCAACATAACTTGTAACAGGGGAACAACCAAAGAAAGTCCCAAATATACTTGAACTACTGTCAGCTTTCAGAGCTTTATCAAAGTTTTTTGCATTGCCTAACTCATCAGTTATTTTTGCTCTAGTAGCAACGCCTAACAAAGTTCCAGCAGTATCAAAAAGATTAACAAAAAGAAATGACATCACGACACTTAGCATCGCAACATCAAGAGCCCCAAGTATATTCATTTTCATAAAAGTAGGAGCAATACTTGGAGGCATAGAAACCAATCCTCGAAATTCAATTAGTCCAAACAGGACAGAAAGAATTGTTACTAGCATTACCCCGATCAGGATAGCTCCTGGAGTATTTCTCACAGAGAGAGAACAAATAATAAGAAAGCCAAATGCTGCCAACAAAGTTTCAGGATTTGTGAAATCACCAAGACTAAGAAATGTAGCATTGTTCGCAACTATCAACCCTCCATTTTTTAGACCTATAAATCCAATAAATAAACCAACACCAGCTCCCATAGCAATTCGAAGATTTAGCGGGATACTATCAAGCATCCACCTTCTCAATCTTGTTACGCTCATTATGAAAAATAAAACACCTGCTAAGAACACTGCACCAAGCGCAACCTCCCATGAGTAACCCATTTCGCCTACAACCGTATAAGTAAAAAATGCATTTAGTCCCATTCCTGGAGCTAAACTTACTGGCCAATTTGAATAAATCCCCATAATTATGCAAGCCAACGAAGCTGCAAGACATGTACCTACAAAACTCGCACCAAGATCCATGCCACTTACTGACATCATCTGAGGATTAACAAATATGATATAGGCCATTGTGACAAAGGTAGTGATACCAGCCAAAACCTCTTTGCCTAGGGAGGTATTATTCGATTGAAGTTTGAAGACTTTTTCTAACATTTAGATAAATTTTACAGGTTTAAACATACAAATTTAGGTTTTAAAGCAAAAAAAACAAAAAAAGTCGTCCAATCTTGATTTGAAGCTTGTTAAGTCAAAATTTAGAAAGTATTATTTTATATTGTGATTTGATTTGCACCATCTCCATGGTTAAAAAGGAGCTCAAATTTTTTGAGTAATATGTGAGTTAAAATCGTTCAACTCTTCGGAGTCGGAAGTAAGCGAAAGCTGAAGGAACGCAAAAATCGTTCATCTCTTAGGAGACGGAAGTAGGTGAAAACCGAAGGAACGCCGCTTGTTAAACGGACCGAGTTTAACTTCAATTGTCCTGCAGACAAAATACAAAATAAAAAACTTTACGGGGAAATTTTATGAAAAATTATGTAAATCTTTTATTTAAAAAAGTTATTTTAGCTTCTTTTGTGTGTGCTTTTGGATTGAGTTCGATAGCGCAGGAGGTTGAAGAGGTGGTTGTAACAGCTGAAAAACGTTCTGAAAGCCTTCAGGATATATCACAAGCAGTTACTGCATTAACAGCAACCGATATTGAAGAAAAAAATATAACCAGTTTTGTAGACCTAAGCGCTATTGTGCCTGGTGTAACCGTAGCTAAAAACGAAGGTTATAAAACAATAATCTCAATAAGAGGAGTAGGTAACGAGACAAACCAGAATGCTATTGCAGCTCCATCAGTTGCATACCACATGGATGGTGTATTTATAGCTTCTCCATTTGCGCTGGGAACAGATTTTTTAGATGTTGAGAGAATTGAAGTATTGAGAGGGCCACAAGGAACACTTTTTGGTCAGAACTCTACAGGTGGAGCTGTTAATGTTATTAGCAGAGCCCCAACAACAGAGGGAGCAGAAGGAAAACTAAGCGTAACCTTTGGTGATTACAATCTAAAAAAAGTAAGCACTTCTAATAATTTTGTAATATCTGACAAAATTGCATCAAGATTCTCAATATCCTCAACAACAAGAGATGGGTTTAGTAAGAATGTTGTTACAGGTCAAGATCTTGATGATGACAATAACAAAAGCTTCAGAACAGATTGGATGTTTGATTTAAACGATACTTCAAGCCTAAGAGTCTTCGGTCAATATTTCAAAGTCGATAGAAATGGTGCTGCTATGCGTGGAATCGATGATCAAACTTCTGGAATGAGAAAACTTTCTCAAGACACTGTTTCTCAGCATGAGTTATCATCAATGGTTGTTGCAGCAATCTATGAATCTGATCTTGGGTACGCTAACTTAAAAATAATAGCGAGTGTTCAGGAAGATGATGTCCTAGTTGTTAGAGACAATGATAGACATAATTACCTTGATCCAGTTTTATCAATTGAAGGACTTCCAGCAGGATCAACTTATCAAAGAGCTGAATTTACCCCTGAGACTTCCTTAGTTGATACCTCAACATTTGAAATTAATTTAGTTTCAAATGAGCCCGCTCTTAACGGGAAACTTGATTGGACTGTTGGTGCATTTTACATGGATCATGAGATAGAAAATGTGATTAGAGGTTATAGAGATGATGACTTAGACGGAAGAATTAAGTATCTATGCGATGAATCCTTTGCTGATCCAAGTTATTGCTATGACCATGATTATGGAATCCCTGGAAGGTTTGATATATTTGGACCAAATGCAGAAGTTGATTTCTTTACTGATGCAAACCCAAGCAGAGAGTCTTACTCAGTTTATGCACAAACAACCTATAGTCTAGCGGATGCTTTCAGAATTGTATCTGGACTCCGTTATTCAGAAGACACATTCACAACAGATGTAACAAACTTCTTAAATGTTGAATCTTTCCAAGAAGAGGGAACTACTGATGAAATAACATCAAGAGTAGTAGCTGAGGTTGATTTTTCTGAAGATCTTATGGGTTACTTCGCATTAGCAAGAGGATTTAAGCCTGGCGGAAGTAATTTAACATTTGGATTTGATGATGATAACGCCCCTCCGATGGTGTTTCCAACCTTCGAAGCTGAAACCGTTGACTCTGTTGAATTTGGTCTTAAATCAACCTTCGCTGATGGTGCTGCAAGAGCAAACATAGCTGTTTTCTCTTATACATATGAAAATCTCCAATTCCAAGCTACTGATCCAGATATTTACAGAGGTGGTGTGGCAAATATACCCGAATCTGAAATGTCAGGTCTTGAGATTGAATTCACAGGATTCCTGACAGATTCACTCAGTCTTGATATGAATCTTGCATTCTTGGACTCAGAAGTAACATCAGATTATGAGGTTTTAGATAATGTTGATGCCTATCCTTATTTCTTTGGTGAAGAAGATATTAGATATGGTCTTAGAGAAAACGTAAAAGGCAACCAGCTTGCAAAAACACCAGAATTTACAGCTGATATAACACTTAAACATGAAACTAATCTGGCTTCGGGCAACTCTTTAACTACTTTAGTTCAGTATGTAAAAAGGGGCGATTTCCAGCAAAGAGTTTCAAACAATCCTACTGTAGATTATGTTAGAAGTTATCAGATTGGAAATATTACAACCAGTATTGGTTTTAGTGATAACTTAGAAGTTGATTTTATGCTTCTAAATATTTCCGATGAAGCTGGCGTCAACTCAAGCATGACAGATGTTTTTGGTGTTGCTGCTACAGGTCTAGAATTGATACCACCAAGACAATTTATGACAAGGATAAGATATAGCTTCTAGTAAAGCATTTAGCAACTGCTAGTTTATATATCAGGTCTGTTTGGAGTAATATACGCTTTATGAAAAAGCATTTTATCCAGGCAGACCAGCTTCTAAAGGATTCTTTTAACTTAGCTTGGAAAATCTTTGAGAGTGGTTTTAAACCAGATTATATTATCGGTGTTTGGAGAGGCGGAGCTCCAGTTGGTATAGCAGTTCAGGAGTTCCTAGATTTTCTTGATGTTCCCTCAGATCATATAGCTATTAGAACCTCATATTATTCAGGGATTGACTCTAGGAAAGATGAAGTTCAAGTTTATGGACTTAATTATGTTATTAGAAAAATTAAGTCGGATGACTCTCTATTAATTGTTGACGATGTTTATGACACAGGTATGTCAGTTAATAAGGTTGTAACGGATTTAGAATCTGCATGTAAAAAGAATACACCTGAAATACGAATAGCAACCCCATACTTCAAACCTAGTAAAAATAAGACAGATAGAATACCTGATTACTATATACATGAAACAGATGAGTGGCTTGTTTTTCCTCATGAACTTCAGGGCTTATCCATGGACGAAATAAAAGGAAATAAACCCGAGCTAGACTCACTTATCAAAAATATTGAGGCATTGAAGTCTAAATGACTAACTTAACGGTTGCAGAAGTTTATGCAATAGGATTACCTATCATCTATGGAATGATTGCCCTTGAGGCCATTTTTTCATCTCTTACCAACAAATCTTTTTATAGATTAGATGATACCTTGTGCACTGCAGGATTGCTTATCGGAAATATTCTAATTGGATCTGCTGCAAAGGGGCTATCTTTTGCAGTTCATATCTTTCTTTATCAGTTCAGAGTAATCGATTTAGCAAGCATCATACCCCTTTGGCTTATGTGGGTATTAGCTTTTGTCTTAATAGATTTAGTTTTTTATATTTACCATAGGCTTTCACACAGGGTAAGATTTCTTTGGGCTATTCATATGAGTCATCACTCAAGCGAGGAAATGAACTTTGCAGTATCCCTTCGACAAGCATGGTTTGCACCATTGTCAAAACTTCCCTTTTTTGCAGTGTTACCTTTGGTAGGAATGGATCCTACCATTGTTGTTATTGCTGGAGTTATAAGCACGCTTTGGGGAGTAGTTGGGCATACACAAATTGTTGATAAGTTGGGACCACTAGAAATTATTTTTAATACTCCTTCTCACCACAGAGTCCATCATGGGGCCAATAAAGAGTACATCGATAAGAATTATGGCAACCTTTTTATTATTTGGGACAAGATGTTCGGAACATTTGAGCCCGAGAAAGCACCAGTAAAATATGGGTTAGTTAACAATGTTAATACATTTAATCCTGTAAGGATTACCTTTATGGGATGGAGCGCAATACTTAAAGATATAAGAAAAGCGAAAACAGTTAAAGAAGCTTTGTCGCTGACATTTGGGCCGCCAAATACTAAATTAAGAGGCGGCTCATTTTAATCAATCAAGGGCGTCGTTTATCTTCCAATTTAAATAATCAAAGTGTCCCTTCACCATGTCATTGCCATATGCAGAATTTGTAAAGTTCTTGATCTTATTCAGTGAGCTAAAGATAGCTGCTCTAGATATTTCATCGTAACTTCCATCATCCATTGCTGCGATTAAGCCATCAACATAAGCAGATTGGAGATTCATCTTGAATGTACCAGGAATTTCTCTTGGTACAAAGATACCATTAAAAATATCTTCTAGAACTTCATTTGGTAAATATTCATTACCATATTGAGAGCTATCCGTAAGTCTTTTCATTACTCTTGGATGAAGAATAAAACTAAGAGAACTCATCTGCATTCTCAGAACAAGATCATGGATCTTTGGATCATTGTCGGAGTTTCCATAACTTGCAGCTCTTTTTTCTGATTGAAGAAGTTTCAATATTTCTGGATCAAATGTAAAAGCATCATTTGCAAATAGTTCGGTATTAAGAACTTTCATTGCTCTTTTTTGCTCGCTATATGGAACTACTTCAAAAGGGGTCATGTTTTCATCTTGCCCTACAACAAGCCTATTGGAATAAACTCCTCCAATTTGAATTGCAACTGATTCAAGAAATCTTCCTTTATCCCTGACTAGGCTATCAAATGTACCTTTCAGTTCAGAGTAAGTTGAACCAGGCTCATCAAAAATTTCTGGCAATTCAGCAATTTTCTTATCAATTGTTTGGATCCTTTGAATTGTATAAGTTATTGGATCTTTTGACATGTCATACCGTTTATTTCTTGGATCTGTATTTCTTCCTGGTGAACCCATTGCATCATCATCAGTACCAAAAATAAGTTCAGGTTTTGTTGACTGAGCTAACAAATTATTTCTTTCTTCCTCAGTCATGTCTGGAGTATAACCAAAGGTAATAGCCCAGATATCATAAAAACCAGGTACTGTTGGGAAGTAATTTCCTTGCTCAATACCTTCAGGAGCTATATTAATTGGATCATAATCCATAACAGAGCCAATATGATTTTTACCAGTCACATTTTTGTCATGAATTTCAGTAGGCCCATATAACCAACTTGCCTTAAAATTATGACGTAGACCAAGAGTATGACCAATTTCATGAAGCGTTAAAGATACAATCCACTGTCTTAAAGGATCATTTTCTTCATCGTAGCCCCAAATCTTTCTGAGCCTGTAGCCATAACTAATGGAATTAAATTCTTGGACTATATCAGCAGCTATCATTTCTCCAGTTCTAGGGTTAGCAACACTTGGGCCATATCCAGAGTATCTTGGAGAGGGAGTTGAAGCCCAACGAATTACATTGTACTGAACATCACCTGCATCCCACTCAGCATCATCTGGCTGTATTTTTGCTACAACAGCATTTTTAAATCCTGCTTTTTCAAAGGCAATATTCCAAAGTTCAATTGCTTCAACAACAAATGGTTTAATTTCTTCAGGTGTTGAGTTTTCTACCCAGAAAACAATAGGATTTACTGGTTCAGAAATCTCAGCTGTCGGATCCTTCTTTATCAAACGCCATCTATTAATTAAATCCTTGCCTTTAAAATAATCATAAGTGCTTAAATCAGTTATCTTTGTTGAGAAATATCCTACTCGTTGATCAGCAACTCTTGGCTCATAATTATCATCTGGCATTTCGACAAACATATGCCTAGCTACGATGCTTGAATACCTTGCATCTGGCACTGCATCCACTGAACCCTTTGGGCTAGGATTAAAAAATCCATAAGTCACCTCTATTGAAGTATTTTTTGGATAGTTCTTTACCCTGCTGATATAAGTCTTTTTATCATCAATTCTTCCAAGAATGAGACTGTAATACTCTGCATATTCTTTTGGTGGAGTAAGCCCAACAAGCATTTCACCTAGAAATAACTTATCGATATTTATTAGGTATCTTCCTTCCTCTTCTATCTTTACTTCAAACCTGCCGACGAATGACTCCAGTATGTTTGTTAAAGTAGATTTTGAAATATTGTTAGAGTCATCATAGTTAAAGACTGTATTTTTCTTATAGAGGGCTATGTCATCCTTAAATTTTCTAAATTCTAATACAGAACTGTCCCCCATATCTCCACCACTTGCTCCACCTGCTTGAGCACCACTTATAATGTAGTAAAAATAAATAAACTCCTTTGAGAGATTTCCTTCTTCAATAATTGTGTAGTAAGTATCTTCTTCTGTTTCATAATAAATATCGAGCATTCCCTCAATAATTTCAAAGTCTCCTTCCTCAATGAATTCACTAATAGTTGGCTCTTTATCTTCTTCATCTTCCTCACCAGAAGACTCTTCAGTAACTTCTTCTGCAACTTCTTCTGATTCTTTAGGAACTTCTTTAACTTCTTCGTTCGCAAAGGAAACAAAGGAAAAAGCTAATAATAAACTTAATAAATAACTGATATTTTTCATTTTCTACCTCGTAAACTAGGTGGTTATTCTAATGGTCAAGCTATCAACATGCAATCTGATAGATGTTAATATGTTCATATGGATAAATCATATGATTTTGTAATTATAGGAGCAGGTTCTGCAGGGTGCGTTTTAGCTAATAGACTTAGTGCTCATCCAAATACTAAAGTTTGCATTATGGAAGCTGGAAAAAAAGATACAGATCCAAGAATACATATACCAATAGGTTTTGCATTCTTTGGTCCAGATAATCCTGTTAGTTGGAATTATGAAACGGTTCCTCAAAAAGAATTTGAAGAGGTGACAGTAGCTGAACCAGCAACTGAGGTTGTTGATACAGCTGGAGGTGTTCACTCAATCAAACAGGAAGTTAAAGAGCATAGGCGTGGCGCTCAACCAAGAGGAAAAACACTTGGCGGCTCAAGTTCAATAAATGCAATGCTATATGTTCGAGGCCACAGATGGGACTATGATCACTGGGCTAGTCTAGGAAATGAGGGTTGGTCATATGATGAGATCCTAAAATATTTTAAGAAGGCAGAACATAATGAAACGTTTGATGATGAGTTTCATGGGCAAGGAGGCCCACTTAATGTTTCAAGGATTAGACATGAAAATAAACCAACAAAAGACTTTGTTGAAGCTGGATCAAAACTTTACAAACAAAATGAAGACTTCAATGGCGGCGAGCAAGAGGGCATAGGCTTCTACCAAACCACACAAAAAGACGGCAAAAGATGTAGTGCTGCAAAAGCATATTTAGTTCCTGCTTTAGATAGACCAAATTTGACCGTGATTACTGAAGCAAATGTAAACAAAATCCTTATTGATAATAACAAGGCTTCTGGAGTTGAATATATAGATGCAGAAGGAGAATCTCACACCATATCAGCCTCAAAAGAAGTACTTCTTTGCTCAGGCGCTTTTGGTTCTCCTCAAATATTGCTTAGATCAGGGGTTGGACCAAGAGAAGAAATTGAAAAACATGGTATAGAACATAAGGTAGACCTTCCTGGAGTAGGAAAAAATCTACAAGACCACATTGACTATCTTACTGTGCACAAATATAACTCTATGCAGTTTATTGGAACCTCCATAAAAGCATTCTTAATAAAATATCCAATTGAGGTATTAAAGTACATATTAAAGAAAACTGGGTTATTCACCTCAACCATTGCGGAAGCAGGTGGTTTTATTAAATCTAACGAGGCAAAAGAAATTCCTGACATTCAGCTTCATTTTGCACCTGCTATGGTTGTTGATCATGGCAGAACACAAGTGTGGGGACATGGATTTAGCTGTCATAGTTGTTTATTGAGACCGAAGTCTAGGGGAAAGGTTACACTAAAGTCTGCAGATCCAATGGAAGATCCTTTGATAGATCCAAAGTTTTTATCTCATCCTGATGATATGAAAGATATGATCGAAGGATACAAAAAGATGATGGAGATCTTAAACATGGAACCAGTAAATAAGTATATAAAACAGCACTGTCAAAGACCGATTGATATAAACGATGATGCTGACATTGAAAAGGCTATCCGTGAAGGAGCAGACACCGTCTATCATCCCGTAGGAACATGCAAGATGGGCAATGACGATGAGGCTGTCGTCAATCAAAGATTGAAAGTTCATAAGGTTGAAGGTTTAAGGGTTGTCGATGCATCAATTATGCCAACTCTAATCGGAGGCAACACAAATGCACCAACCATAATGATTGGTGAAAAAGCCTCTGATATGATCTTACAAGACTGGGCAAGTGCTTAATGACAGAGAGCGGACGCTGTCAGTGCGGAGAGATTAAGTATTCGTTTGAGAGAGACAAAATTATTTCTGGACATCATTGTCACTGCAAAGATTGCCAGAGAGCCACAGGGTCTGGAAAAGCTACTATTTTAGTCATTTCAAAGAAAAATCTCTCAATAAGCGGCGAACCAAAATACTTTGAAAGTGTAGGCAATCAAGGTATGCATATAAATAGAGGATTTTGTGAAAAATGCGGGTCAGGAATTCTAAGCTTTGCTAAAGAGCTTGATAGAGTAATATTTATAAAGGCAGGCACATTAGATGATTCCAGCTGGGTTACTATAGATTCAAATTACTTTACTGAATCAGCTGATGACTGGAATAAGCCTGATGACCATATTAAGAGCTTTAATCAGAATCCAAATCTATTTGAAAATATTAAAACAGTCCTTAAATCGTTTATGTAATTCATGAATGAAGCACTTAAAAACATTTTAGAAAGAAACTCACATCGTAACTTGGTCGAGCCTATTCCATCAAAAGATGAAATGGAGAAAGTTTTTCAGGCTGCTTTGAGAGCTCCAGATCATGCATGGCTTAGACCTTCAAGCTTCATTCAGATAAGCGGAGATGGCCTCCAAAGGCTTTCAGATATATTTGTTGATTTTGCTGAAGAAAACTTTGATGATCTAACAGAAGAAAGAATAGAAAAATATAGAAATGCTCCTTTTAGGGCTCCATTAATTGTGGTGCTCGTGTCCACAAAAAAAGATCATCCAAAAGTACCAGAAATGGAGCAAATAATATCAACAGGAACAGCAGGACAAAACATTATGCTTGCATTAAGCGCATTAGGATATGGAGCAATTTGGAGAACTGGCAGTTTTGCATTTAATAATAAGATTTCAGAGAAATTTGGCTTAAATGAAAACCAAACGATTATCGGATATATCTATATAGGTACTCCTGCGGGTAAGAAGAAATCATTACCTGAAATGAATACTGATGACTATATTTCCATTTGGGACTGAGTTCTTTAATGAATAAAAAAGTTTTTTTCATACCCCTATCTGCTTCCATCCTTTTTTTTGTTGCCTATCTTTTATTGGCTCAAACAGGGAGTTTCCTTTCTGTAGAGCCAGGCTATAGCATTAATGATGTTTCACGATGGTGTGAAAGGATCAGCGGTGGCTACTTTCGGGAGCCAAGTAATGCTCTTTCAAATATAGGATTTATCACTACCGGTTTAATAATGTTCTGGATTCTATCAAGAGAGTCGAGAGGCAAATCAAGATTTCATGGTGCCTCACCAACGGCCATAATATTTGCAACCGCCGCGTTATTTTTGGGGCCAGGATCACTGCTTATGCATGGAACTCATACTGCATGGGGGCAGTGGGCTGATTGGTTAAGCATGATCATGTTTATTTCAATTCCCTGGCTTGTAAACATTTTTGTAATTAAGGATTATTCAGAAAATATTTTTGCAAAAACTTATGTCTCTTACATCACAATTTATGCATTGATAAGTTGGAATTTTGGAAATGACCTTGGCATTGGTTTAAATTTATGGTTTTTATCTATAGCTTTATGGGTAATTACGGAAGCATTGCAGCACTTTTATTCACCGCTACTTAGATTGCTATCAGGTTTTATAGGCTTTCTTGTTGCAGCAGTCTTTGGAGTCTTCCCCAATGAGATTTTTGCAAATCTTAGCGAGTACTGGTGGACAATCTTATTTTGGATACCAGCAATATTTATTAACAAGAAATCACTCATGAGAAAGACTAGATTTAGATGGTTTTGGTTCGGAATGTTTACGTATCTGACAGCCTTTGTAATTTGGCTTCAGGGCTATCCTGAAACAGACTTCTGTAATCCAGACTCCATAGTTCAGGCACATGCTTTGTGGCATATTCTTTCCTCAATAGCTACATTATTTTTCTTCTTTTATTTTAGGAGCCTAAGACTTACATGAAATCACTCAGTGACAAGCTAACTTTTACTTCTGGTCACCAAATGAAAAATAGATTTATGCTTGCTCCCCTCACTAATACACAAAGTCATGAAGATGGAGTGCTTTCAGATGATGAATATCATTGGCTGACAAAGAGGGCAGAAGGTGGCTTTGGTATAACGATGTCTTGTGCATCTCATGTTCAAGAAATAGGCAAAGGATTTCCTGGACAGCTAGGAATTTTTGATGACAAGCATATTGATGGTTTAACAAAGCTTACTACTGAAATTAAAAAACATGAAAGCCTAGCAATTGCTCAACTTCATCATGCCGGAATGCGTTCACCAGAGGAACTTATAAATACCCAACCTGTATGTCCATCAGATGATAGCAATACAGGTGCAAGAAGTTTATCTTTTGAAGAAGTCATACAACTTCGAGATGACTTTATAGCTGCAGCGGTTAGGGCTAAAAAATCTGGCTATCAAGGTGTTGAAATACACGGAGCCCATGGTTATATACTTTCTCAATTTTTATCATCCGAAATTAATAGACGTCAGGATGAATACGGTGGCTCTAATGAAAACAGATCAAGGATTATTTTTGAGATAGTTGAGGGCATAAGAAAAGACTGTGGCAAAGATTTTGTTTTAGGGGTTCGACTTTCACCAGAAGGATTTGGATTAAAGCTTGGAGAAATAAAAGAGGTATGTGAGGAACTTATAGCCTTAAATAATATTGATTTTTTAGATATGTCACTTTGGGATTCGTTTAAAGATCCTAATGAAGAAGAACATAAAGGAAAAAATTTATTACAACATTTTACAGACATGGATTTTGGCAACACAATGCTTACAGTAGCCGGCAACATAAGATCAGGCGAAAGTGTAATGAAAATATTAGAAAAGGATGTTGATTTCGTAACAGTGGGAAGAGCTGGCATACTTCATCATGACTTTCCTAAGAGAGTGATAGCAGATGAAAGTTTTGAACCAATAGAGCTTCCCGTTTCTAAAGAGCATCTAACCCAAGAAGGCTTAAGTGAAACTTTCATAAAATATATGCAGAGATGGCAAGGTTTTGTTGAAGAATAAAAGATTATGAAGCTTTATCTTTTATTTGCCCTTTTAATAATTCCATTAGAATTACTTTCTCTAAATCTTTATGAGCTAGACCCTAATAAGGAATATCTTAAATCTGGCCAGAAGCTTATGGATCTCGATTTTGGTCTTCATGATCTTGAAGCTAACTCAATAGGCAAAGAAATTCTGATTAGCATCCATGGGCGGGACAGCAGAGGATTTGAATGGATCTACCCACTTCAGACTATAGATAATGAAGTTACGAAGACTTATTTTTTTCGATGGGATACAACAAAATGTCCACAAAAGACTATTCCAATCCTTATGAAAGAAATATCAGCAATGAAAGATATAAAAAAAATTACAATTTTGGGACATAGTTATGGAGGCATACTTTCTTCATTATTACTAAATGAGATAGAGGCTATAGAAACAGAGATTCATGTTATAGCTGCACCTTTAGGCAGTAGTGACTTAAAAAAATACTGCGGTTATAAACATCCAACATCAAAAAATAATAATGTTTCCTACTACCAATGGAGAACGGTTAAAAAACTTGATTATGCTTTTAATAGCTTTGATTATGACCCTCAGTTAATAGATTTCAAAGAATCCAGTGTT
Organism: Pseudomonadota bacterium; assembly: GCA_028404565.1. GTDB lineage: Bacteria > Pseudomonadota > Gammaproteobacteria > Magnimaribacterales > D2472 > CACNXK01. The sequence goes on from JAOOBR010000002.1 coordinate 55,989, forward strand.
GTTAGGCTTCCAAGTCAATATAGAGGAAAAAGATTAGGACATCTTTGGTCAATTAGTTGGGTAGCAGATAATATTAATCTAGATTAGTGACTTCAATACCAAGTCATCATAAAAATGACAATCCAAAACCTTTTTTGTAAACTTTTAAGCATGCAAATAAAGAAATTTTTATTTATACCAATAATTCTCATCTCGGGGTTTTTGGCTGCTCAAGACCTAAAAGAGAAACTTCAGGCTGATCTAGATCCTTTAATGGAAAAAGTTATTGAATGGCGTCATGATATCCATGAGTTTCCTGAGCTAGGCAATAGAGAGTTTAGAACTTCAAAAAAAGTTGCTGAGCACTTAGTATCCCTTGGCATAGAGGTTGAAACCGGAATTGCTTATACCGGAGTTGTTGGATTAATAAGAGGCGGCAAACCTGGACCAACAATAGCCCTAAGAGCAGATATGGATGCACTTCCGGTTACTGAACAAACAGGATTGCCTTTCGCTTCGAAGCAAAGAACAACATATTTAGGTCAAGATGTCGGAGTTATGCATGCATGTGGTCATGATGCTCATGTTGCTATCTTGATGGGAGCTGCTGAATTTCTTGCTAAAAATAAAAAGAATCTAAAAGGAAATATAATGCTTATATTTCAGCCAGCTGAAGAGGGTGCCCCTGAGGGTGAGGGCGGTGGTGCTGAACTTATGCTTGCTGAAGGAATATTTGATAGATATAAGCCTGAAGTAATATTCGGACTTCATGTCACTAATTCACGACATGGCCATCTTGGTGTTCTGCCTGGACCGGCAATGGCCGCTGCATCTTCTTATAGAATCACCGTTAATGGCGTTCAAGCACACGGATCAAGACCATGGGATAGCATCGATCCAATTATGGCTACAGCACAATTAATTGAGTCATTAAATACAGTTGTAAGCAGAAGAATAAATATTATTAACAACCCTGCAGTAATTTCAGTAGGAATGGTTCAAGCTGGAACTAGGAACAATATTATTCCTGATAAATCACAGATTACAGGAACGATCAGAACATTCGATTCAGACTTGCGTGCTGAGATTTATGATGAGATTAGACAGATAGCTCGAGGAGTTGCAGAGGGAACTGGAACAAAGGTTGATGTAGAGTTTGATGTCGGAGGTTTTTATCCAGTTACTTTTAACAACGTAGAATTAACAAATAAATATGCGCAGACACTGTCAGAAGCTGCTGATGGGAAATTTTTTATTCTTGATAAACCTACGACGGGTGCTGAGGATTTTTCTTTTTTTTCCCAACAAATACCAGGTATGTATTTTTGGTTAGGTGTAAATGAGCCAGGTGTTGATGTAGCTCCTGGAAATCACACTCCATTCTTTAAAATAGATGATCGAGCTTTAGATGAAGGAGTTAAAGCAATGGTTTATTTAGCTCTAGATTACGCAAGCAACAACTAAAATCCATAAGCAGCTGGATTAACAACAAAGTCGAAAGACTTAGAAGGCTCACAGCTATCAAAATCACCTGAATAATATCCTATTTCCAGATGGAGATGTCTTCCATCACTTCTTCCAGAGTTGCCCATAAGTCCAACGACTTCATCTTTATTAACTTTATCCCCAACTCTTTTATAAACTCCGTCAAACCTCATGTGACCATATCTTGAATAAATATTATTTCCATGATCAATTACTAAATGATTGCCCCAGCCTGCACCACACTCCCGCAAAATTGTATTATCTGAAAACTGTGTGCTTGATGGACATCCAGTCCTGGCATAAACAACAACTCCCTCAGCTATTGTGTGTATCGGTATATCAGATAAATCTTTATCAATATTGAATAAATCCAAGCCCTCGTGTTCAGCAAGATCTTCTAAAGAACCACTAAACTCTCCTCTAGTTTGATAGGTAGCTATGAACGAAGAAAAATCTAGATTAATATCTTTTTCTCCAACAATTTGAACATTAGCAAATTCCTCCTCTTGGCTTTCATATTCCAAACAAGCCTGATTTTCTTTTTCCTGCGAGCAAGAAAATATGAGAATAGAAAAAAAAATTAAAAATAGATTAAAACGGTTATTCATTTACTGGTATATTAAGTTTTTAATTCTATTACCTAGGAGCTTATATGCCTATACCAGATTCAATAAAAGATAATATTTCTATACCCGTCATTGGAGCACCTTTATTTCTTATCTCTGTTCCGGACTTGGTAATAGCACAATGTAAAGCTGGGATAATTGGATCTTTTCCAGCACTTAATGCACGACCACAACATGTGCTAGAAGAATGGATTATAAGAATTAAAACAGAATTAAAAGAGTATCAAGAACAAAACCCGGATAAAAAAGTAGCGCCTTATGCAGTAAACCAAATCTGTCATGGATCAAACGATAGATTGCAAGGCGATATGGAAATTTGTGTAAAGCATGAGGTACCAATAATCATTACTTCATTGAGACCACCTGCAGAAGTCGTTGAGGCGGCCCATAGCTATGGAGGCTTAGTTTTCCACGACGTTATTAATGTAAGGCATGCAAAAAAAGCTGCTGATATGGGCGTCGATGGCTTAATTTTAGTTTGCGCTGGAGCAGGAGGTCATGCAGGAGCATTATCTCCTTTTGCTCTTCTAAGAGAAGTAAAATCTTGGTTCGATGGAACTATTATTTTGTCTGGCTCTATAGGAGATGGTTATTCTGTTGCATCCGCGCTCGCACTCGGTGCTGATTTCGCTTATTTAGGCACAAGATTCATTGCAACACATGAAGCAAATGCTGAGCCAGAATATAAACAGATGTTAATTGAAAGCTCTGCTAACGATATTGTGTATTCAAATTTATTTACTGGTGTCCTAGGTAACTACCTCAAGCCTTCCATTCAAAATGCTGGCCTTGACCCAGACAATCTTCCAACTGCAGATAAATCTGCAATGAACTTCGGCTCTGGTGGGAATACAGATTCGAAGGCATGGAAAGACATCTGGGGATCAGGTCAAGGAATTGGTCTTATAGAAGACGCCCCAACTGTTGAATCTTTAGTCGAAAGAATAAGAGCTGAGTTCGGTGAGGCTACTTCAGAGTTTAACAATAAAGCAAAAATTTCATGAAAATAGATCTGTATTTTTCATATAGAAGCCCTTATTCATATTTGATACTTCCTAGAATGCTTAAGCTTAAAGAGAAGTATGATATTGAAATAAACTTTAAGGTTGTTTATCCAATAGCTATTAGAATGCCTGAGTGGTTTGAAGGTAAGAATTTTTTTACATTTTTCTTTTTTAAAATGATAGATATGAGACTACAAGCTAAAAAGCTTGGGATCCCTTTTACATCGAAACTTAAACCAGATCCTATTAGGCAAAATATTATGACTGGGAAGATATCAAGTCATCAGCCTTACATATTTGATATTTGTCATTTAGGACAAATGGCACAAATGAAAGGTGTTGGCATGGAGTTTGCTTTTGAAGTTTCAAGTTTAATCTTTGGAGGAGTTGAGAACTGGAATACTGACAAAAATTTATCAGAAGCTGCCAAAAAAGTCGGATTAGATCTTAATCAATTAAGGGAAAGTGTTAACGTTCATGAAGAAGAAATCATTGGACAAATCAAACAAAACCAAGTCGATCAATTGAATGCAGGCCATCATGGAGTCCCATTAACAGTTATTGGAGACAAGCATTTTTTTGGTCAGGATCAATTTGATAAAATAATGAAAACACTCAAAGAAAACGGACTCAAAGAAAGATAACCAGATGCTAAAAGTTGGGTTTATAGGTCTTGGAACTATGGGGTTCCCGATCGCAGGCCACATATCAAAGTCTTACAAAACTCTTGTATTTAATAGAACAATAAACAAATCACACAAATGGACTTTAGAATTTGAGGGGGAGATATGTGAATCTGTAAAAGAGATTGCTTTAAAATCTGAGGTAATCTTTCTATGTCTCAGTGAAGATAGAGATATTGAAGAAGTTGTTTTAGGTAGTGATGGAATCCTGGAACACTTAAATGGGGGAACTATAGTAGTTGATCATTCAACAACCTCTGTTGATACGGCGACCTTAATAAGTAGAGAGCTTCTAAAAAAAGATTCTATTTTTTTAGATGCTCCTGTCTCAGGAGGTGAGGCTGGAGCACAAAACGGTACACTTTCGGTAATGATAGGTGGAGACGACTTAGCTTATAAAAAAATATCTCCAGTTCTTGATTGCTATTCAGCTTTCCATAAATATATGGGCATATCAGGGAATGGACAATTAACAAAAATGATTAATCAGATCTGTATTGCCGGTCTCCTTCAAGCGCTTGCGGAAGCAGCTAGCTTTTCAAAAAAGTCTGGCATCTCATCAAAAGATGTATTAGATGTCATTTCAAAAGGAGCAGCGCAGTCTTGGCAAATGGAAAATAGGTGGGATTCAATGATTGATGATCAATATAATTTTGGTTTTGCAGTCGATTTAATGGTTAAGGACTTAGAAATAGTATCAAAGTTTTCAAAAAAAATTGGCGCAAACATATCTGTTACTGAAATGATAAAATCATATTATAAAGAACTTCAAGATATGGGAGCAGGCAAGCTTGATACCTCGAGTTTACTGAAGCGACTGGATGAGAAAGACCACAACTAGACTCAATTTTTTTATTCTTTTCCTATTATTTGTTTATTCATGTAGTGGAGGATCAAACTCTTCTAGTTCGGAAATTGTTGAGCCCGCTGTTTTTCCTGAGCACCCACTTGTTTGGGAAGTTACTTCCCCTAGTTCTGTAAATATGAACGAAGAAAAATTAAACTCTGCTTTTAATTACGCTTTTGCCGATGGGACTTTTACTCAATCAGTTATCGTAATCAAGGATGGTAAACTGGTTCATGAAAGATATAGAGGTATTTTAGAAGGAGAGACCAATTCAATAGCAAGCTCTACAACTCTCGATGCTGCAACTTTACAATTTATTTTTGGTGAGAGAGATCAACAAAGCCTTTCTTCCTCCTGGTCGAGCGCTAAGTCGTTTACAAGCTTTCTTATTGGTATTGCTGAGTCACAAGGACTAATTTCATCTATAAATGATTCCGCATCTATGTATATTTCAGAGTGGGCGAATGATGAAAGATCTGAAATCACAATTAAAAACATTCTTGATATGAGGTCTGGACTCGAGCCTATGTGTTTTGACTTTGCTAACCAAAATCTTAGGGTATGCCAAAATCAATCAGACTCTGGATCTGGGGGTGATATCGTTTATTCAGATGATCAGCTTTCAGGCTGCATTAATAGAAATCTTGCTGAGAGCGGAGTCATTCAGCCTTGGTACTCAACAACAGAGATTTATATTAGGGGAGACTTTAAATATTCAAATTGTGACACCATGATTTTGGGAGAAATTATATTTCGTGCCACCGGTCAAGATGTTCAAACATTTGCTGACTATCAGCTTTTTTCAAAAATAAATATAGATGCCCTTTGGTGGAAAGACTTTGTTACTTCTGGTCAATCTAATGGAAATCTACTCGCATATTGCTGTTTAGACTCTAACGCGAGGGATTATGCAAAATTTGGTTATATGCTTTTATTAGGAGGTATTTGGGAAGACGGAACTTTAAGTTATAACTCCTATGTAGATAAGATTAGAGAGCTAGAATACTATGGATTACAATTTTGGAAAGTTTGCGCAAAATCTCCTGATGTAAACGGAAATTGCCCCAATAATATCTTTATTCACTCTACAATTGGCTTTGACGGACAGTATATTATGATTGATTTTAATAGGAACATAGTTGTAGTCAGAAATAGTCTTTACGCGCCTATCTTAAATCTTTCAAACGAAAGAAAAATGAAATTAATACCATCAAGCCTTGATTCTTCTAACTGGATCTTAACCTTGCCAAGAGCATCAGGAGCTGCAGTAAATAGCACCTTTAATGCCTCAGTCTTTTATGATTTGATTACGCAAGCTATTGAATAATTAAGCAAAAAATACTAGTAAGAATCCAACAACTATGTAATAAGAAACTGTTGTTATCTCCATAATTTGCGAATCAAAAATTTCTGAAGAGTCTGAGATCTGATCTTTTAGGAAAATAATTGTAAAGATATTAGCTGCATGGATTACGAACAACAAAATAAAGAAAGCTGAGCTACTTAGGTAATAAGAAATCATAATAATGATTAAGAAAAAGAGCTCTAAGTACAATGTCTTAGTAAAATTTTTCTCTTTTAGAAAGTATTTTGTAAGGCTGTAATTCATTTGCCACGCAATAAAAAATATTAAGCCAGTAATTGAATAAATATAAGCAACTATATTTTCAACCATTAAAGATCGCCTTCTTTTCTTACCTCACTTCTTTGTACTTCGAATTGTTCGCCATATCTTGCTTCTAACTTCTTTTGATTTTCAGCAATTACCTCATGTGGATCTAAATCAAGAGCTGCACATGCCGTAGCCCAATACCACATTATGTCGCCTAACTCTCTTTTCATATGAAAGATGTTTTCCTCTGAGGCAGGCTTACCTTGCAGATACATTTTCTTTACAATCTCAACAAATTCTCCAGTCTCACTGCCAAGGCCCATTGCAGCAGTTAATAATCTTGCAGATTTAATATCAGAGGAAGCATCAATCTCTTTTAATCTTTCCATTAATGCATCAAGATCAAGACTAGGATCACTAGTTACTTTAGTGACAAAGTCTGAATACGTTTTAAAAAAATCTTTTATTTCATTACTCATTAAATTTACTCTCATTTAGTCTAGAAACTGTTTGATTGAACTCAACAACAGTTTCATTAATTATTTCTTCAACTGACTTTACTTTATCAATTAAACCCACTGATTGTCCTGCAAGTGCTGGAGCTGCTTCCATATCTCCATCAAAATATAAATTCTTAATGCCCATCATTTCGGACATTTCCATAACACCTTTTTCATAAATTGCATTTGTTAGGTTTGTTTTAAGTGCTCGAATGCAAGGCTTTGATTTCTTATTAAGAATTAAAGTTCCATTTGTTTCTGATCCAACAATTGTATTTTTGAAGTTATCATGAACAGGGCTCTCTTTGCTTGAAACAAATCTTGTTCCCATTTGGATGCCTTCAGCCCCAGCAGCAAATGCAGCTGCCATCCCAACTCCATCCACAATTCCACCAGCAGCTACAATTGGTAAGTCAATTTCATTCTTAATTGCTTGAATTAAAACAAACAAACCAACCTCTTCAGGACTTTTAAAACCACCACCTTCAGTTCCTTCTACAACCAACCCATCAACACCAGCTTCAAAGGCTTTCTTTGCCCCAGCTAAACTTGGAACTGCATGGTAAACGGTAATATCTGCTGATTTTAGGACATCTATGTATTTTCCTGGATCTCCAGCAGACGTTGTAACAAAATTAACACCATGCTCAACAATAAAATCTACCATTGTCGAATCACTTAAAAATAATAAAGGCAAATTTACTCCAAAAGGTTTATCAGTTAACTCTGCCATTTTTTTGATTTCTTCTTTGCAAGCATCAACTTCTCCAGATGAGGTTTCTATTATTCCAAATCCACCTGCATTTGAGACAGCAGAAGCAAGTTTACTTCTTGCAATCCATCCCATTGGCGCTTGAATAATTGGGTACTTACTGCCTAAATGTTCAATAACTTTGTTCATAAAATTATATTAACACCCACATGATTAGTTTCAATATATACTAAAACAAACATATGGACGTATCCCACATACTTGAAAATCTAAACGATCAACAGCGGCATGCCGTTACCTCAGAAGACCAAAATATTATGGTTTTAGCAGGAGCTGGATCAGGAAAAACTAGGGTGCTTGTTCATAAAGTAGCCTGGCAAGTGGAGGCGCTTAGCTTTTCACCTGGCTCAATAATGGCAGTGACTTTCACGAACAAAGCTGCCAATGAAATGAGATCAAGAATTGAAGATCTTCTTCAGCACCCATCTCCTGAGATTTGGTGTGGGACCTTTCATAGCCTCTCTCATAGAATCTTAAGAAGGTTTAACAAAGAAGCTGAGCTATCTTCAGGCTTTACAATCCTTGATGCTGATGATCAGTTAAGGATTATAAAAAGGCTATCCAAAGAACAAGGCATTGATGAAGCAAAGTTTCCATATCGACAAACTCAATGGCAAATAAATAGCTGGAAGGACTCTGGAAAAAGAGCTAAATCAATAAGAGACAGAGGAGACTTTTATAGAAAAACAATTAAAGCAGTCTATACAGAATACGAAGAGCTTTGTAGAAATGACAGTTTAGTAGATTTTGCTGAGTTGATACTAAAATCTTATGAGCTCATTAGGAAAAATGCCTCTGTTAAAAGTTATTTTCACAAAAGGTTTAGATCCATTTTGATTGATGAGTTTCAAGATACCAATACTATTCAATATAAGTGGCTAAAGGAAATAACCTCAAAGGATGCGCTTACAACAGCTGTTGGAGATGACGATCAATCCATATATGGATGGAGAGGAGCAAAAGTTGAGAATGTAGACGCTTATATAAAAGAGTTTAAAAAGGTAAGTGTTGTTAAATTAGAGCAGAACTATAGGTCAACAAGCAAAATCCTCTCTGCAGCTAATGCTTTGATAGATAACAACGCTGATAGACTTGGGAAGAATCTTTGGACAGAGGAGCTTGAGGGAGAAAATCTAATTTTGTATCAAGCATTCAATGAACAAGAGGAGGCAAGATTTGTAGCAGGTGTTGTAAAGGATTGGATGGAAAAGGGTGAACTTTATCAAGATTCAGCTGTCCTTTATAGGTCCAATGCCCAATCCCGAGCCTTAGAGGAGGCTTTGCTTAGAGTGGGTATTCCTTACAGAATCTATGGCGGACTTCGATTTTATGACAGGCTTGAGATCAAGAATGCAGTTAGTTATTTAAAGGTAATATTTAATAATTCGGATAATCCGGCTTTTGAAAGATCAATTTCGAATCCTACCAGAGGGGTTGGCCAAAAGACTTTAGCCAAGGTAAGAGATCAAGCAAAAAAATCTGGAATTTCTTACATTAAAGCTGCTGCTAGATTAATTGATGAAGGTGCAATAAAAGGTAAGGGAGCCTCGGGGCTTGGGACATATTTAGAATTTATTGCAAATGCTTTTGAAATGTTACAAACGCATAACCTTTCAGAATTAGTTGAACACATAAATGTAAAGTCAGGTCTATATGATTTTCATAAAAAGGAGCCTGGAGAAAAAGGTAAAACAAGGACAGAGAACCTCGATGAGCTTGTGTCGGCAGCAAAAAACTTTGAACAATCTTTTAATGAAGATAAAGATAATAAAGAGATTGTTGAAAACTTTTTAGATGTTATTTCTTTAGATGCAGGAGACAGACAAGCAGATGAACATGATGATGCTGTCCAGCTTATGACACTACACTCAGCAAAAGGATTAGAGTTTAAGTTAGTTTTCTTAACTGGAATGGAGGAAAGCTTATTTCCGCATGGAAGATCAATGGAAAGCGCATCTCAGCTTGAGGAGGAAAGACGCCTTTGTTATGTAGGAATAACTAGAGCAATGAGAAAACTTTACCTAACCCATGCTGAATCGAGAAGATTGCATGGGACTGACATTTTCAATCCTCCCTCAAGATTTTTAAAAGAAATACCGTCAGAACTCATTGATGAAATAAGGCCAAGAGCACAAACAACGATACCTTACAAAAGAAAAGGCCAAATGAGCCCATCTTTAAAGGATTCTTCAGATTCTATTGGGATTTCTCTGGGTGAAAAAGTTTCACATCCAACGTTTGGAGAGGGTATAGTACTAAATTATGAAGGAGCTGGTGAGTCAGCACGAGTTCAAATAAATTTTGAACAAGAGGGAACAAAATGGTTAGTTTTAGCGTTCGCAAAATTAGAAAAAATATAATTAAGAGTAATTTCGTACTCTTTGCTTTATTGTTTGCAATAAGCTGCTCAGATTCTTCTAACCCTGAACAAAAAATAGATAAGCAAAAAACCTTCAATTGGTCTCTTGTAACAACATGGCCCAAAAATTATCCTGGTTTAGGTATGGCACCAGAAAGGCTAGCAAAGCTTGTTAAAGAAATGAGTGATGGGCGAATGAATATAACAGTCTATGGAGCTGGCGAAATTGTTCCAGCAATGGGAGTTTTTGATGCTGTATCCTCAGGATCAGTTCAAATGGGGCATAGTGGTGCTTATTACTGGAAAGGCAAGATTCCTGCAGCACAATTCTTTGCTGGAGTTCCGTTTGGGCTAAATGCAAAAGAAATGAATGCTTGGGTTAATAGAGGCGGTGGATTAGAAATATGGAGGGAGCTATATGAACCATTTAATATTTATCCGATACCCTGTGGCAATACCGGAACACAGATGTTTGGTTGGTTTAATAGGGAAATTAACTCGTTAAATGATTTAAAAGGACTAAAAATGAGGATACCCGGGGTTGGAGGGGAAGTTTTTAAAAGAGCTGGTGGCAATCCAGTTAATATCCCAGGTGGCGAGCTGTATACTGCTATGCAGACTGGAACCATAGATGCTGTTGAATGGGTTGGCCCATACAATGATTTAGCTTTTGGGTTTCAACAAGTTGCAAAATACTATTATTATCCTGGGTGGCATGAACCTGGTTCTATGCTGGAATTACTAGTGAACGACGATGCTTGGGATTCACTTCCATCTGATTTACAGGCAATTATTGAAACCGCAGCTAAAGCCGTTAATCAAGATTTATTAGATGAATACACAGCCTCAAATAATAAAGCGCTCAAAGAACTCATTGAAACTCATGGAGTTGAGTTAAGGAAGCTGCCTGATGATGTCATTGCTGAGTTTAAAAAGATTTCTGATGAAATCATTGCAGAAAGCTTAAATGATGAAACTGTAAAAAAAGTTCACACATCCTTTCAAGATTTTCTTGGCGAAGTTTCAGAATACCATTCAATCGCCGAAGATGCTTTTATTGAAGCTAGATCAAGTAGTGATTAGAGATTTAGGGATAACAAAATATCAAGATACTTTTTTAGCAATGAAAGATTTTGTTGAAATAGGGAATGAAGAAGCCATTTGGCTAGTTGAGCATGAACCAGTATTTACCCTCGGTACGGCAGCAGATCAAAAGCATATTTTAAGGAAAACCAATATTGAAATAATTCAAGCAGATAGAGGAGGAGAGGTCACTTATCATGGGCCAGGACAGCTGATCGTCTATTTTTTATTAAATATCAGAGAAAGAGATTTAGGACCTAAAAAATTTGTTAAACAGTTAGAGGATTTAGTGCAATCAATTCTTGAGGAATTTGAAATAAATAGCACTACTATCGAAGGATCACCAGGAGTATATGTTGAGTCAAAAAAAATTGCCTCAATTGGGTTGCGTTTTTCAAAGGGTTTTTCATATCACGGAATAAGTATAAATGTTGATATGGACTTACAGCCTTTTCAAAGTATTAATCCTTGCGGCTATCAAGGCCTTGAAGTTACCCAAATTAAAGATTTTTATAGCAACATATCTTTAGAGAAAGTAAAATTAGCGGTACAAGATCAGATAAACAAGAGCTTTAGTTAATGGAAATCATACCAACAGTAAAAATAGTCAACAGAGATGGCATAAAAGCTGTTAAAAATGGACAAAAAGCAAATAAATTTGCCCACGTTCCAGCAGAAAAAAAACCAAGTTGGATTAGGGTTAAAGCTAGTTTTGATCCAAAATACAAACTTGTGAAAGAGCAGGTGGCTTCCAAAAAACTCAATACAGTTTGTGAAGAAGCAATGTGTCCAAATATTTCAGAGTGCTGGTCCAGTGGTACTGCGACCTTCATGCTGATGGGCTCAGTCTGCACTAGAGCATGTAAATTTTGTTCAGTTGATACAGGCAACCCAAAAGGGTGGTTAGATCAAGAAGAGCCAATGAAAACAGCTGAAGCAGTTAAAACTATGGGCTTAAAATATGTTGTACTGACCTCTGTTAATAGAGACGATTTGGAAGATGGAGGAGCTGAGCACTATGCAGAAACTGTTCAAGCAATTAAATCTATTAATCCAGATACTGCAGTCGAAGCACTTACTCCAGATTTCAAGGGCATAAGCTCATCAATTAATACTATTGTTAACTCAGGAATCGAAGTATTCGCTCAAAATTTAGAGACAGTGGAAAGACTAACATATCCAGTAAGAGATCCACGTGCAGGATATCAACAGACCTTGGATGTTTTATTGGAATCAAAACAAATAAATGCAGATGTCCTCACTAAAACTAGTTTAATACTTGGGTTAGGTGAAACGGATCAAGAAATAGAGAAAGCTATGGATGACTTAATCGCGCACAAAGTTGATATTCTTACTTTAGGACAGTATTTAAGACCAACCTTGAACCATTTGCCTGTTGAAAGATGGGTAACGCCTAAAGAATTTAATAAATACAGGGAGATAGGCTTGAAGAAAGGATTTTTAGAGGTAGTTTCTGGGCCAATGGTTAGATCAAGCTATAGAGCCGAACAAGCCCTTCAGAAAAATAATGCTGGTTTAGAGATGTCAGGAATCTAACTTATGGATGTTATAAAAAATCTCGAAGATTTTATAGATGGACAAACGCTTAAAGTTCGTCAAAAAGTTCGCAGCAAAGCCATAAAAAAAGCAGAAACTAATCTGATTTATAGTGGCACCAAGCAAGAAGATTTGACACCTGAAGACTGGGAGCATGTTGTTGCAGAGGAAGAGAAAGCCCTATGGGAGTCATATAAAAAGTATCCTCTTTGGGCCTTGATAGCATTTGGATTCTGGTTGCCCTAATGAATTGGTTAAAAACTGCAGCCATTGGAATCTGGATTCGAGCTCACTCAGATTTATTGTTTAGAGCACTTGTCTCTCTTGGTATTTTTTGGATTTTGAATAGTGTCTACAGTAAATATGAAGCAGTTTTATTGGTAACTAATCCTGAAAAACTCTTTATCCCTTTATATATTTATACTTTTATAATCCTAATCCTTGTAATTTGGACGCTATTGTCACTGCGCTGGGTATCAGGAATTTCAGTAGCTAAAAAGAAAGTCGCAGCTAGGGAATCTTTTACCAATAAGTCTGATGAGTATAAAAAAATAGCAGATGTTAAAAATTATCCAAAGCTAAAGACGAAGAAAGATTCAATAATAGAAAGCTAAGCTTTATGTGAGGCTGGGATTTTAAGTCCCATCTTTTTTAAGTGGTATCTCACTCTTTTAGTGTTGAGTCTGTCTGGAGCATAATTTAGGCACGATTCATAAAACGAATCATCGAACTCATTATTAACAAGCCAAACAGTAAAGCGATCTTGCTCTTTTTTAGCACCACTAATTGCGTAACGCTTACTCTGTATGATAGTTCGGTTATATTCGCGTATGCACCTTTCCTTAAATCTGTTTTGAAAGATTTCTGATAAGAGCTTCATATATTCTAAGAAAAGATCTTCACTGCATTTTTTAAAAAATAAATTTTGTAAAAATAAAAAAATATTTGTGTCAACGTTCCCACAATTAACACAATTAAAGTCCTCTTCAAAAACTAGCAGTATGAGCAAAATAAAATATAACTCACATTGATTAAAATTTTTTACCTCATCAGTAAAAAATCCTTCAAATGAGAATTCCTGATCTGGTATTGGAAAAACTGGCTCTTCACTAAGAAATATATGTAATGCACCTGCGAGAAAAATTTGTACTTTTTCTGGAGCAGCAAGTAGAAGATTTTTAATATAAATTTGACGCATAGATCCTTTAAGCAAAATGTCAGCTCTTTGTGGGGGAACTATTAGGTAGGTCTTAGTTGTTAAGTAGTCAGGCAAGATCCAATCCCATTCGTATTTATCAACATATTCTTGTAAAGTTTTAGTAGCAACTTCTCCTGAAGATGGCAGCAGATCTACGTAAAGATCAAGACCTAGGTGAGGATAAGCATCAGTAGAAAAAAATGGATTGATGCCAAGAAAAGTCTTTGCTTTATAGTCTTTAGATAAAGATAAACGTTGTCTTTCCCTATCAAAAAAATTTTTTAGATCTCGCTTCGTTGAATCTAAAAGCAAGTCTTTCAAACAAATCCCCATTTTTATTAATTAATTAGGTTGCTCGTATCAATCTAAGTTCAACTTTAGTTTTTTTAAACAAATATTGCTTTGCATCTGGATGCGAATTAACAGCAGCTAATGCAACTTCTAGGTCATTTCTCATATTAGTTTTAATAAATCCAATAATCCGACCGTCAACCTCAGCTGCTTCTAAAACTTTGTCTTTTGATTCTTTTATATGCCTTGGAGCTGACTTAAAAAGCTCAAAATTAACAGCTACAATTTCTTTCACAAAATCTTTTTGATCCCAAATACGGAGAGGTAAGGATCTTCCCGCTCTATTTGTTATTAGCTCAGGATAGAGGTGAAGAGCCTCGAACAGCAATTCTCTTGACTCAAACCAATAGAGTGGCCATGGACCATCGTCATGCCCATAAATACCAGAAGTTTTCTGAAGCATATCCAGGATTAAAAAGAGATCCCATTCGTGTTGTGTATAAAAGAATCTACTCACAATTCCTTCCCAAGGCATAGGCGCATCAGATTCAATTGCATTATGAAGTCCTGCAATATATATCTGAACATTTTCAGGGAGTTTAAATATCTCTTCATGAAGTTTTGATTGTTGAATTAATCCTTCACGAAACTTTCCCCATAAACCACCATAGTTATTGGCAGATTCTAAAGTAAACTTTTCATGTGCTCTAAAGTACATTTTTACATCTTCTTTCGATTGAGGCATATTTATTATCTGAGCGCTATCTTCCCAACCGCATTTTGGGCTTTGATCATCAAAAAAAGAGCCTGATTGTAAAAACATTTTTGCTTTCCATTTTTCTCTGTGAATAACTGCTTCTGCTTCAAGCTCCTTTTTCTTCATGGGAGAAATGAATCTATATTTTTTCATTAAGTCCAATATATATTTATTAAACGACACTATGAGTCGTAACCAAGATTTAAATTAAATGGAGCCAGGTAGAATTTTCAATAAATTATGTAAGCAGAAACATTCCAAAAATTGAAAAATTCTTGTGTTGTTATCTGAGCTTCGGGAATAGATATCGAAATAGAATGCTCTCCCTTTTCTAACTTACCTAATTCAATTATTTCAGGAGTGACCTTGCTACCAGGGCACCAGCCAGACCTTGAGTAGTCTGATGAAGCAATTCTTTCTTGAATTATCTCACCTTTCCACTCAGCTTCTGTCATCCAAACACCTGAGCTAGGATTAAATCTTCTAAATGAAGCACAGTCGTCCCGCCAAGGGATAAACTCTTTTATAACTTTGTCATTAAGACTTATCACATTAAGCCTTTTTACAAACTCATCACCACCACTATGACCGCCATGCCCTGTTGTTAAATAATATAATCTTACGTTCTCATGATCTTTAGCTAACTTGAATGTTTTTGTTATGGGCTCGCTAGCAAATTTATCGTAACCACTTTGCCCCGGAAATATTGGAGTTGTATTTAGCAAAGGAAATATAGTCTTAAATGGTTTATTTGTCTTTGTATAATATTCATCAAAAGAAATACCTACATCAACACTCCAGCCTTCATTTGACCAAGTATCAATGTAAAGACCAACCCAAACCTCATCTCTTAAAACCGGTAATAGATGAGATATATCCTCTTCCCAAGTGATGTCATCTTCCCACCTTGGTATATAAGAAGGTTTTAGCTTTTGTATATTTTCTTTATTATTAAAGTGACCAACACCAAAAGGAGTTATAAACCTTAATAACTCCAATGAGGTTACTTCTTTAAGATTATCAAAATCAGCTTCAGGTATTAAAAAGAACGATCCAGATTTATCCCATGGATCTCCTGTAGATTTTAATGTGATAATGGCTTTAGCTCGATGAAAACTATCAGTCTCAGGCAATTCAATCTTCTTAAGGACTACTCTTCCTGATCCAAGCGTTCTAATGATTTCCGAATCATTATTTATAAGTCCTGCATCGAAAAAGATTTTTTGATCTTCAAATATCGTTAAGGTTTTATCAGTGACTATTTCATCTTGAGAGCATGAAACAATAAAAAAAATGGTAAAAAATAGGATTCTCATAAGACTAAGCTTGGGAAAGTTATAACCATTAACAAGACTAATAACTGAATCGCTATAAAAGGTATTACTCCTTTATATATTTCTATTGTTTTAATTGATTTATCTGCAACTCCCCTCAGGTAAAAGAGAGAAAATCCAAAGGGAGGCGTTAAAAAAGAAGTTTGAAGATTAATTGCTAGCATTATCCCAAGCCAAACAGGATCAAAACCCATCATAAGTAATGGTGGTGCAATTAGCGGAACAAATACATAACAAATCTCAATAAAATCTAATATAAAACCCAGCAAAAATATCATCAACATTACGAAAAATAATGCTGAATATTTTCCACCCGGTAACATCTCAAACACTAAACTAATTAATTCATCACCACCGACCCCTCTAAAGATTAAAGAAAATATGGATGCACCAATTAAGATAGTAAAGACCATGGTGGTAACCAAAGCCGTTCTTTTGCTCGCCTCTTTTAAAAGCCCTATATTGAACTTTTTAAAGTACAAACATATAAGTATTGAACCAATTGCTCCAACTCCAGCTGCCTCTGTTGGAGTAGCAATCCCAAAAATAATAGACCCCAAGACCATAAAGATAAGTAAGATAGGCGGCAGAAGTGTATTTAATAAAGATAGAAGACTGACTTTGCTTTCCCTTTCACTACTAATGGTTAAATTTTTGTTCCAAAAGATTGTATAGACCAAAAAAAGTATACAAATAATTAGTCCTGGCAGAAGCGCTCCTATAAATAAGTCGCCTACAGAAACTGTTTTTACTGAAAAGATACCCATATCATTTTGAGCTCGCTGATATGCATTAGACATAACATCACCAAGAAGAACTAATGCAATTGATGGAGGAATAATCTGGCCTAAAGTACCAGTTGCTGCAACTAGACCAGAAGAGAATTTTTTATCATATCCCTCCTTGAGTAGAGCTGGAAGTGACATTAACCCCATTGTGACAACTGTTGCCCCGACGATACCTGTACTTGCAGCCAATAATGCACCCACGACAACAATGGAAATACCAAGACCGCCCTTTATACCAGCAAAGGCTTTAGCCATATCCTGCAACATCTTTGCTGCAATTCCCGATCTTTCTAACACAACCCCCATAAAAACAAATAAAGGCACAGCAAGAAGGGTTTGATTATTCATAATCCCAAATATTCTTATCGGTAAGTTTTTAAAAAGATTTAAATCAAAGATGCCAAATAATGAACATATCAGAGCAAATATTATTGATACACCAGCTAACGTAAAAGCAACTGGATAACCGGCCAACAATGAACTACAAACAAAGATTATTAATAAAAGCGGTATTATTTCCATAGCTCTTTTAATTGTTTAATAGCTGCTAAAAAAAGCACGAGCGGAAAAAGTAAGATAATTGTTTTATGTAGATAAACAGTTTTTAAACCACCTGGCTCAGTTGATGATTCCCTTAATAGCCAGGATAATTTTATAAAATCAATGGAGTAAAAACTTATTATAAAAACTACTGGCAAGACAAAAAAAACTAAACCTAAGGTATTTATAAGTTTTTTGTAAGATTCTGATTTGTCTTTATAGACAATATCTACTCTAACATGCTCTTCCTCAGTAAGAGCCCAGCCAGCACAACCCAAGAAAACTAGCGCATGCAAATACAGGGCTAACTCTTGTAAATCTGCTCTTCCAACCCCAAATACATATCTACTAATAACAATATATATAACCAGAATCACAATTATTGGTAAAAAGTACGAAAAAAATTTGCCTATAGATTGATTCATAAAATATTAATTTTTAAAATAAGCTAATGATTACAGTTTTATCTCCAGCAAAAACACTAGATTATAGTGCTAATTATAATGATACACATTCTGTGCCGAGCTTTCTAAAAAAGTCTGGTGAGCTCGTTAAAGAACTAAAACAAAAGGAACCAAGTGAAATTGCCTCGCTAATGGGTCTTAGTGACAAGTTAGCATCATTAAATTTTGATAGATATCAGTCTTGGAAAGCTGAAAAAAAGATTTCAGATAATTCAAAGCCTGCTTTGCTGGTTTTTAAAGGTGACGTTTACCAAGGGCTACAAGCAGAAGACTTCAAAAAGGGCGATCTTAATTTTGCACAAAAGCACTTGAGAATATTGTCAGGATTATATGGCGCACTTAAGCCTCTTGATGTTATGAACCCGTATCGACTAGAGATGGGAACAAAATTACAAATTAATGGTTGGAAAAACCTATATGAGTTTTGGGGCGAATCCGTTAAAAAAGATCTACTCAAAGATTCAGATACAATCGTGAACTTAGCTTCTAATGAATACTATAAGGTTCTAGGTAACATAAGTGACGAAGCTAATGTGGTCTCTCCAGTTTTTAAAGACTATAAAAATGGAAACTACAAAATAATTAGCTTTTATGCCAAAAAAGCTAGAGGTCTGATGGCTAGGTTTATTATTCAAAACAGGATCAAGAAAACTGATGAGTTAGTTAATTTTGATCTTGATGGGTATAAATACTCTAAAGCTGATTCAACAGCTGATAGCCCTGTATTTTTAAGAAAGTCTTAACTTTTTGATTCGTTGAACTTTTTAACATCAACCATTTTATCGAAGCTAGCATCTCTTTTTTCCATTTGGGCAGTCATAGCTTCAGTCATATCTGCTTGACTTAGCATTGCACCACTCCAAAGAGCATTGAAATCTAAGCTATCACTTACATTGTGATCTCTCGAGTAATTCATTACAGCCTTAAGACCATAAATTGCTACTGGCGATTTAGAGGCTATTTCAGCTGCTAGTTTGTTTACTGCATCAAGCATTTCATCTTGTGTTTCATAAATTTCACCTACCAGACCAGAATCTTTTGCTTCATCGGCAAGCATTCTTCTTCCAGTATAAGCCATCTCCCTCATCTTTGAATCAGGAATAATCTTTGGCAGCCTTTGAAGAGTGCCAACATCAGCAGCCATACCAATGTTAATTTCTTGAATACAAAAGAAAGCATCATTTGAAGCAAAACGCATATCACATGCAGTAATGAGATCTAACGCTCCGCCAATAACACCTCCATGAACTGCAGCAATTACTGGAACTCTTATTTCTTCGAGTTTACTTATGTAACCTTGTAACTCTTTTGCAGTTCTATAAACAGCTTCACCAACTCTGGCATGGTCGGGTTTTTTGTCATCAGGAATATCATCAACTCCATTAGAAAAAGCACTAAGATCCATACCTGCACAAAAGTGTTTTCCAGTTGAAGAAAGAATTACAACTCTTACATCAGAATCTCTGTTTATTTCCTCTAATGCATCTCCTAGTTCGACCCAAAAGTCTCGAGTCATTGTGTTTAGTTCATTTGGGCGATTTAAAACAAGACTGCATATATGGTCTTTTGTTTTTACATCAAAGCAGGAATATTTACTCATTTCTTTGCAATATCTATTGATTCTGAGACTTTATCCATTAGCTCATCTACAAGATCAAATGTTTTATGGTGAGGCAGTACAATTTTTCTATCTTTGCTGAGCCACTTGAGCCTACTATGTACAAATTCTAAATTATCTATAAGTTTTTGGTTCATTATTTCTATTAGTTGAAAACTGTAATTATAAGTAAATGATCCTTATAATCAAAAAAAAAATAAAAAATGCTTGATTTCAACAAACTGCTACCAGACTTAATAGATATATCTTCGAAAGCCAGCAATACAATAATGGATATCTATAATTCTGATTTTTCACATAAAAATAAAGATGATGGATCTCCTCTGACACTAGCAGATGAATCATCAAATAAAATAATTATCGATGGACTAAAAGAAATAACACCTCAAATCCAAGTTATTTCAGAAGAGACCTTCAAGAGTGATATTTCTTATACAGACAGCTATTGGTTAATAGATCCACTTGATGGTACAAAGGAATTTATTAATAGAAATGGAGATTTTTCAGTAAACATCTCTTTTATTCATGAGAGGCGAAGTATTTTTGGGATTGTTCAAAGACCAACTGATCTGAGGATCTGGACAAGTCTAGATAAAGTTTCTCAGGAGAAGGCTGAAGAAACGTCGTCACTTAGGATTGTTATGAGTAGAAGCCATAAGAGAGAGGAAGATACAATGTTTTTACAATTTCTTAAGGATTCTGAAATAGATTATGAGCTTGTCGAAAAGGGTAGCTCACTAAAAATTTGTGCTTTATGCGATGGTGAAGCAGACATATACCCTAGATTTGGGCCAACTTCTGAGTGGGATATTGCTGCTGCAGATGCAGTTCTTAAATCTTATAGAGGTTCAATATTCAGCCTTGAAGACTTTGAAAAGCTTAAATATTCCAAGAAAAACATACTCAATCCGCCTTTTATAGCTTATAGAAATGAACTTATCAGAGAAGCTTATGGTCAAAAAGTGGAAGATTATGTAAAAAAGTTGCTATAATTTAAGGTCTACATAATTTTTATGTATAATATATTATAAACAGAAATTATAATGGGTACTGATTTACAGAAAATTGAGCTAACAACTCCAGGTAAAGATATAGAATCTTACCTTGCTTGCGTGCACTCAATACCAATATTGACGCCTGAGCAAGAGAAAGAACTTGCTCATAAGCTTTATGACAACGATGATCTTGACGCTGCAAGGCAATTAGTTATTTCGCACCTACGTTTTGTCGTCCATATTGCAAGATCCTATCAAGGCTATGGTTTACCAATAGGCGATATTATCCAAGAAGGTAATGTTGGTCTTATGAAAGCTGTTGATAGATTTGATCCTAACAGAGGCGTGAAGCTTGTTTCTTTTGCAGTCCATTGGATAAAGGCTGAAATTCATGAGTACATTCTTAAAAACTGGAGACTTGTAAAAATAGCTACTACAAAAGCTCAAAGGAAACTATTCTTCAATCTAAGAAGCAAGAAAAAGTCATTGGAATGGCTTACTAAAGAAGAAGCAGAAAAAATAGCTGAAGATTTAAATGTCGAAGTCAAAGATGTTTTGCATATGGAAAACAGACTATCTTCTAATGATTCATCATTTGATGCTCCTGTAAATACTGGAGATGGTGAAAATGAAATAATGGCGCCATCACAATATCTAGAAGATAAAAGATTTAATCCTGAAGACTTGGTTGAGGCAGAGCAAACAATGGCATTTAATAATGCCGAACTTTTAGATGCTCTCAAAGGCCTTGATGACAGAAGTAAAGATATTATAAGAAGAAGATATCTATCCGACTCTAAAGTTACTCTTCATGAGTTAGCAGAAGAGTATAAAATTTCAGCTGAAAGAATTAGACAGATCGAAAATGGCGCTCTTAAAAAATTAAGAAGTTCTATGACTGATGCTCTGTGAATGCTAAAACAATAGGCATTATCCTTAACGGCTCAGAAATCCACCTAAAGTCTAACTCCCTCAAAGAACTTATAGATAGCTTAAATCTCTCTGAAGCCAGATTTGCAATAGAAATAAATCGAGAGATTGTTCCAAAATCACAGATAGATAACTATACTCTCAATGACAAAGATGAAGTTGAAATAGTTATTGCCGTTGGCGGAGGATAAATTGGAAAAGTTGGTTGTCGGCTCTAGAGAATTCTCATCTAGGCTCCTAGTCGGTACAGGGAAATACAAAGATTTCCAAGAAACACAAGACGCAATAGTGGCCTCAGGAGCAGAAGTAGTTACCGTGGCAATAAGAAGGACTAACATTGGTCAAAACAAAGGAGAACCAAACCTTCTTGATTTCCTAAATCCTGAAGAATTTATAATTCTTCCCAATACGGCAGGCTGTTACAGTGTTGATGATGCGGTTCGAACTTGTAATCTAGCAAGGGAGCTTCTAGATGGCCATAATCTCGTTAAACTTGAAGTTCTTGGAGATGAAAAAACGCTATTTCCAAATATGACTCAAACACTTGAGGCTGCAAAAATATTAGTTGAAGATAATTTTGAAGTAATGGTCTATTGCACTGATGATCCAATATTATGTAAAGAGCTTGATGATATTGGTTGTGTTTCGATTATGCCTCTTGCAGCTCCTATTGGTTCAGGGCTAGGGATAACAAACCCATATAACATAGAGATAATCTTGGAGAATTCAAATAAACCAGTCATAGTTGATGCGGGAGTAGGGACTGCTTCAGACGCCACCATAGCAATGGAGCTAGGATGTGATGGTGTGCTAATGAATACAGCGATAGCCGAAGCCAAAAATCCTATTCTCATGGCTTCAGCTATGAAAAAAGCAATTGAATCAGGCAGAGAAGCATTCCTGGCCGGGAGAATGAAAAAAAGACTATATGCCTCGAAGTCATCTCCAGAAGACGGAGTAATAAGGTAGTTGAGATATAACTTTTTACCTAGCTTTGCCAGAAGAAAAGGAAGGATTACAAAGCTTCAGGAAACAAACCTAAGTTTCTTAGCAGATTATTCGTTGGATGATCCTAATACTTTAAATAATGATCCATCGTTCGATAAGATTGCCCTTGAAATAGGCTTTGGTAACGGGGAAGACTTTTTTTCCTTTGCGAAAGAAAATACCAATACATTATTTTTGGCTTCTGAGGTTTATAAATCTGGTATAGGGAATTTAATAGGAAAAATTAGAGAGCATTCACTGGAAAATATATATATTCATGAAGGGGATATAAGAGATCTTATTTTTGAAGAAAAAGGTTTTAAATTTGATGAAGTTTATATCATTTGCCCTGATCCATGGCCAAAAGATAGACATCACAAAAGAAGACTTTTAAATAAAGATTTCTTTGAACGCATTCAGCCATGCTTGAAACAAAATTCATTTATTTTTCTTTCTACAGACTGGAAAAACTATGCTGAACAAATTGAAGATGTGCTAAGAGCTTTTGAAGGTAAGTTTTTTATTGAGACTTTAAAACAAATACCCGGGAGAGAGCTTTCTAAGTTTCAAAGAAAGGGTATCAAGGAAGGGCGAGAGATATATAACTATAAATTAAGTCTGATTTAATTTATCCAAAAGCTTTTTCAAAGCTTGGCCTCTATGGCTTATTTTATTTTTTTCTAATGAGTTAAGTTCTGCGAAGGACTCAGAATATCCTTTTGGATAAAACATTGGATCATAACCAAAACCCTTTTCACCTCTTTCAATAGTTCTGACCTCACCTTCAACTTTTCCAGCACAAACTATAATTTCATTTTGACCCTTTATGCCAACAGCAACGATGCAACAAAAAAAGTATGCATAAGTTGATTCAAGCTTATTATCCTTAAGTTTTGATATAAGTTTATTTCTATTATCACTATCAGTTGCATATAATCCTGCATATCTAGCCGAGTAAAGTCCTGGCTCATTATTGATCGCAGGGACTATTAAGCCTGAGTCATCACCAACAGATGAGATATTTGTTTTTGTAAATGCATTTTTAGCTTTTAGGATTGCATTCTCTTCAAAATCTTTTCCTGTTTCTTCAACATCAGTGATATTGAAAACAGATTGAGGAATGCATTCAAAATCTGGAAGAATTTTTTGGAATTCGCTTATTTTCCCTTTATTTGAGGAAGCTATGATTAATTTATTTTCTTTCAATTAAGTACACACCCTCAGCAGCTAAAAGATTCGGCAATAGTTTTGTTAAAGTACTCTCTTTGAAGTTATTGTTTAAATACAATTTTTCAATTACATGTAAATCTAAGTTGTTACAGAGTTCCTCGAAATCTTTAATGGTGCACAAATGAATATTCTTAGTCTCATACCAGGGCACTGGAAGATTCTTTGTAACTGGCATCTTTCCAAAAAATAGATCTAATCTACAGGACCAATGGGCAAAATTTGGAAGAGTAACAATACATTTATTAGAGATATTGAGGATATTTTGAAGGGCTAAATTAGGATTTTTAAGGCACTGGATTGAGTTTGCCATTATTGCTATATCAAAGTCCAAATCATCGAAATCTTTAATACCCTCGTCAATATCACATTGCATAACTGGGATATTTCTTCTAAGACATTCATTAGCTTTAGATATATCTATTTCAATACCAAAACCATTAACATTTTTTGAATCTTTAAGGTGCTCTAAAAGGTCTCCATCACCACAGCCTAAGTCTAGAACTTTAGTGTTTTGGGGAATCCATTTTTCTATTATTCTCTTAAAATCTGATTTCATCTTGATTCGATAAAGTTTTTTATAGCATTTTGGTAATCTTCATTTGGATAAAGGAAGCTGTCATGACCATGCTCTCCTTCTAATTCAATATATGAACATTTTTTATTAGCCTTGATGGATGCCAAACATATTTCTTTTCCATTGCTTGTAGGGAACATCCAGTCTGAGGTAAATGATACAACCAGAACTTCGGCTCTAATGTTTTCAAGAGCAGACTCAAGACTGTCGTCATACCCATGAGCAATGTCAAATTTATCCATAACTTTTGTTAAAAGAATATATGAATTAGCATCAAAAGATTCTGCAAACTTTCCTCCCTTATATTGAAGGTAATTCTCAATTTCAAAATCAATATCTTCAGCTATTTTAGAATCAGTATTTTGTAACTTTCTCCCAAAGCGCTGATCCATATTTTTTGCAGATAAATAAGTTATATGACCAAGCATCCTTGCAGCTTTAAGGCCTTTAACTGGAGATTTATTAAATTCGAGATACTTTCCGTCATGAAAATCACTATCTTTCCTTATAACTTCTCTCTCAACCTCATTCAAAGCAATATTTTGAGAGCTTGTTTTAGCTGCAGCAGCAAGAATGCCAACTTTTTTTACCATTTTAGGATAACTTACAGCCCATTGAAGTGACTGCATGCCTCCCAAACTTCCTCCAATGACTAAGTGCCACTTTTTTATTCCTAATTTATCTGCAAGCATTTTTTGAGATTCAACCCAATCAATAACCTCTAACTGAGGAAAATTATTATTAAATCTTTCCCCATTTTTATCTTTACTTAGAGGACCACTAGAACCAAAACAACTTCCTAGATTATTTACGGAGACCACATAGAAACGATTTGTATCTATTGTTTTATCTGGACCAATAAACTCATCCCACCAACCAATGTTACCATCTCTTTTTCCTGCAGCATGATGACTTCCAGAGAATGCATGACATACAAGGACTGCATTATCTTTTTTCTTATTTAGCTCCCCATAAAAATCAGTCATTAGCTCAAAGTTTTCAAGAGCCTCACCCGAAGCACACTCTAATTCAGAATTAATAAGTATTTTTTTTGTCTTAACAATCATTTAGAGAATAGAAACAGCAAGCTGTGCCAGGAAAACATTTATGGAATTAAGTAAAATGAATGCAAAGATAGGAGAAAAATCTAAGCCACCAACAGCCGGAATAAATTTTCTTATTGGATCAAGAATTTTATTAGAAACTTCCTCAACAATCTGCCACATATCATTTTCAGAGAATGGAGCAACCCAACTCTTAACAACACCAGCAATAACAAAGTAAAAAAGTATCTTAAAGAATACGATAAGAACCTCAAAAAAACTTATAGAAATAAGCAAAATATAGTTATAACTAGATACATAACTTAAGAGTCCTAAAAACTTAAAAAAAACCGCGACAATCAATCCTGATAAAGATTTATTAATTCCTAAGAAGACTTTTGTAAATGGATCTACAATCTTTACGAATATTTGAACTACGGGATTGAAATAATTAACTTTAAATATAGAAAAAATAGAATAAATTACGGCAATAAACATCAGGCCTGTACATACAAGCTCTAGGAAAGAAAATAAACTACTATTCATAAGATTGAATTATAAATCAAACCCTTGAGCCAAAGAGAATTTCCCCAACTCTTATTAAGTTTGAGCCTGCCTTAATGCATTCTTTATAGTCAGACGAAGTTCCTAAAGACAGAACTTGTATATTTTTTCTTTTTGCTTTCATATCGTTAAATAAATTAACAGAATCTTTTATTTCTTTAATATGTGAAACTTTATCTTGGTTTATGTTTGGCATAAACATCAATCCATTGAGTTCTAAGTTATCGAAGCTATCAGCAAGGTTTATAAACTCTTCAGCATCGCCAGGCAAAATTCCAGATTTAGAGTCTTCACCACTTATATTTACTTGAACCAATACTTTTTGTATTTTGTTAATCTTTTTCGATTCAAAATCCATTTTTCTTAATACCTTTTCTCTATCAACTGAATGAACAAGATAAGAATTTTTGACAATTAAACCAATCTTATTGGTTTGGATTGGGCCCATAAAATGCCATCTTATTTTTTTTGAATCAAGAGCCAAAGATTTCTCATTAAGTTCTTGCGCATAATTCTCGCCAAAATCTCTAAGACCAAGCCTATACAGACCTAAAATATCTTCTAAACTCTTTTTCTTGGAAACACCAACTATAGATATTTTGTCATTGTCGACTTTATTTTCACTACAAAATAATCCTAGATCTTCTTTGAAGTCTGCGAAAGGCTTCGTCATATTTGAGTACACCTTGTTCTTAGAAGCGGAAGGAAATCAGCTCTTATAAGAGTTTCTCTGGCATTATTTGTATCAGATATGCTCTGCATGGGTCCGATCATTACTCTGAAAAGTATTCCATCATAGTTTTTTGATGTTACCTCTTCTAAATAGGGCTCAAAACCCAATTCTCTCATCTTATCTAAGGTTTCTTCGGCAAATATTTTTTTACCATAGGTTTCAATTTGAAGATAGGACTCGCAGGTTGCCTCTTCATAAATCTTCTCTAATTCAAGGTATATATTTTCATTTCTGAGATCTTGCTCAAATGTGAAAGTAATATCATTTTCTGTTTTTTCTACTGTGTAAATTTCAGACTCTATATTGAAGAATAGTCCAGAACCCATTAGGAATACGATTGGAAAAACCATTAATGCTAAAATCAACTTTATAGGAACTGGCGACTTACCAGTGGCTATATTAGAAACACTTTTATTTTTTTTTATATCTTTTTTTTGTTGAGCGAAATCTTTCATTTACATTTCTTCTAATGCCTTTACACCCAAAAGATTGAGGCTATCCGCTATTACTTCCTTTATGGTATGGGTAACTGCAAGGATAGTTAATTTTTCAGATTCTGACTTGTCTAATATTTTGTTGTCGTTATAAAAATTATGAAAAATTGAAGCTAAATCCTTTAAATAAAAGATTAATAAGTGTGGTGAGAGGTTGTTACAGGTTTTCTCAAGTACATTTGGATATTTTGAGATCTCATGAATAAGATTTGAGCAAATATCTACATGGTCTTCAGAAATATCTTCTGCTAGAAAGTCTTTTAAACCAGCTTTTTTTTCAAGAGAGCATATTCTAGCGTGTGCGTATTGAATGTAGTAATACATATTTTCTTTCTTGCTTGAGACTGCTAAGTCTAGATCGAAATCTAAATGCTGATCAGTTTGTTTTGAAAGATAATAAAATCTAGCAACATCAGAGCCAACATCACTTAATAAGTCCTCGAGAGAGTAAAATTCTCCACTTCTTGTAGACATCTTAACTGGCGAACCACCTTTAATTAGATTTGCAAACTGAACAAGCTTCACAGAAAGTTTATTTTTGTCATAGCCCAAGCCTTCTAGAGATGCTTCAACCCTCTTTATGTATCCATGATGATCGGAGCCCCAAATATTTATAATTTCATCAAAACCTCTATCTAATTTATCTTTATGATAAGCAACATCAGAAGCGAAGTAAGTTTGTCTTCCATCAGTTCTTATCAAAACTCTATCCTTATCATCGCCGAAATCAGAAGATTTAAACCAGATATTTCCATCTCGATTATCAATTAGATTATTTGTATTTAATTGTTGGACAGCTGCATCAATTTTTGAATCTGCACCTAGTAAAGAGGATTCTAAGAACCAGTTATCAAAAGTTACACCAAAATCTTCAAGGTCTTTTTCTATTGTTGAAAGAACGCTCTCTAGTGACACTTTTTTAATTGATTTCCAGTCTTTCTCACTAGCAGATTTGAGATTCGAGATAATTTTATCTATTTTCTCTTCATCTTCCTCAGGAAGACTTTTAAAAAGATCATCAATATTAACAGCTTCCTGTAAATCAGCATTTTTTGCAATTTCCTTTATATATTCTCCTCTGTAAGCACTTTCAGGAAAAATATTATCTTCTATGTTAATGGCTCGTAAATATACACTAGCCGTAAGAATATCTATTTGTCTTCCTGCATCATTGACATAGTACTCTTTTTGAACTTCGTGGCCTTTCTTTTCAAGCAGTTTTGAGATTACATCGCCATAAATAGCTCCTCTTCCATGACCAACATGAAGAGGACCAGTTGGATTTGCTGAAACAAATTCGACTTGAATTTTTTTTGAATCCGCTTCCTCTCTAATAGTATTTTTATTAAGGATATCTTTAATTATTTTTAGAGTTCCAGAATGGTTGAGAAAGATGTTAATAAATCCAGGACCAGCAACCTCAATAGAGCTTACTAAATTGAGCTCCTTCAAAATATTTCCAATCTCAAGACCGATTTCTTTGGGATTGCTTTTAGTAATATTTCCTAATATCAAAGCAATATTGCATGTAAGATCACCTTTCTCAGGACTATCGGGTATTTCTATTTGGAACTTTGAAGAAGCAATTGAAACCTCTTCTTCAGAGAAGTGCTCTTCTATATGACTGAGAATCTTATTCTTTATTTCATCAGCTATCATTAGCTCTTCCTAAATATTCTGATGAACGAGTATCTACTTTAACAATTTCGCCTTCCTCAACAAAAAGAGGTACTTGAATTGA
Organism: Pseudomonadota bacterium; assembly: GCA_028404565.1. Taxonomy (GTDB): domain Bacteria; phylum Pseudomonadota; class Gammaproteobacteria; order Magnimaribacterales; family D2472; genus CACNXK01. The sequence goes on from JAOOBR010000002.1 coordinate 84,777, forward strand.
AACTCCTGTTTCAAGAACTGCAGGCTTTTGAGCGCCAGACACCGTATCTCCTTTTACGCCAGGCTCAGATGTTTCAATTTTTAAACTAACAATTTTTGGAACATTAATTGCTATAGCTGAGTCATTCCAAAGCACTATTTCACAAAGTTCCTCACCAATAAGCCATTTTTTTGCATCAACCATAATCTTTTCATCTAGCTCTATTTGTTCATAGGAACTGTTATCCATAAAGTACCATTTTGTCTCATCCTTATACAAAAATGCCATTTCTTTCACTGTAACATCAGCAAGCTCAACACTTTCATTAGATTTAAAAGTTTTTTCAATCACATTTCCTGATAACAAGTTCCTATATTTAATTCTTACAACTGCTTGACCTTTTCCAGGCTTATGAAACTCATGACTTAGTATTGAGCATGGCGCTCCATCGAGAAGTATTTTAGTTCCTGTTCTAAATTGATTTGTTGGTATCTTCATGGTTTACAATATATTTACTCATTTTAATTGGGAGTTATTAAATGAACAAATTCTTTGTAGAAGAGCCAAAAAATATGATTATTAATTTAATTATTTCATTTGTCGTAATTTTAGCAACAGTTGCCTTTGCGGGACTTTCAGGTTCAGACCTAGTTATTCAAACTGCTTGGTATATTTTAATAATTCATTGGGTTGCCTTTTTACCAGCGTTAATTTTTAAAACTGAAAAGTTTTATGATTTAACTGGATCTATTTGCTACGCATTTGGATCTGTTTTTGTTTACTATCAGACATATGGAGCAACATTCTCGTTAAGCTTATTTATCTCTATTGCAGTCATAATTTGGACTATTAGGCTTGGAAGTTTCCTTCTTAAAAGAGTCTTAGATGCAGGGGAAGACAAAAGATTTAGAACAATAAAGAAAAGCCCAACACAATTTTTTATGACATTTAATTTATCTGCGTTGTGGGTAGTGATTTGCTCATTATGTGCCCTAACTTCAGTATCAAATGGAGTGCTTTCGGTTGAGCCAATATTTTATTTGGGGCTATTTATTTTTATTGCTGGCTTCTCTATTGAAGTTATTGCAGATAATCAAAAAACACAATTTAGAGCAATTCCAGAGAATGCAAATAAGTTTATTACAACAGGGCTTTGGTCCTCTTCTAGGCATCCAAACTACTTCGGCGAAGTTGTTCTATGGGCAGGGATAGCAATCATGTCTTTACCGTACCTTCAGGGAGTTCAATTTTGGACATTGATATCGCCAATTTTCTCTTTTGTTCTTATTTATTTTGTTAGCGGTGTCAGAATGCTTGAGGCAAGAGCCAATGTAAAATGGGGAGATAATCCTGAGTATCAAAAATATGTTAAAAAAACACCTGTATTTTTCCCTAAAATATTTTAGATTTATATTCAACAACTGCATTAAGACAATGAAATTTTTTTTTGAGGTTTCTGTATCAATTGTTAGAATATCAGGACACCACATATGAGGGAGTGTGTTATGTTGACTAAAAAACTTACCTTGTCATTTATCTTTTTGGTAAGTACATCTTTTTTATCTGCCAGTGAGATGGAATCAGTATTAGAAGTTGGTAGAGAAAACTCTAGCCAAAGTGCTGCTTCACAAGAAAAAATTGATAGTACCGAAAAACAAACCGACAAGATTGTAAATGAATATAAAGTAGTAGCTAAGCAAGTAGAAGGGCTTAAGTTATATAACGAACAAAAAAGAATCCAAATTCAGGCCCAGCTTGATTTAATGGATAAGCTTGATGAGCAGTTGGTGCAGGTTGTTGTAATGCAAAGACAAATCCCACCATTGGCTCAGAGAATGCTTGAGGGGCTTGAGCAATTTGTTGCGCTGGATACTCCATTCTATATTGATGAAAGATTGGAAAGAATAGACATTGTAAGAAGTTCATTATCGAATCCAAAAATAACTGCATCAGAACAAGTAAGGCAGATACTTGAAGCATATAACATCGAGGCAGAGTACGGTAGAAAGATTTCCTCATATGAAGATACTATCGTTATCGATGGTAAAGAGATGGTAGTTAATGTTCTTGTTGTTGGAAGAATAGGAATGTTCTATCAAACTAAGGATGAGCAGCAAAGTGGTTTCTGGAATAACGAAACAAATGACTGGGAAGAGGTTTCAGGCTATAGAACAGCTATTAGAGATGGCATAAGAATGGCCAAGAAACTTGCACCTACAGATATGCTTCTATTACCTGTTGTTAAAGGGGGTGCAAGATGAGACTTTTAAAAATTTATCTATTCGCACTTTTAATTAGCAGTAACCAGATTTTAGTTGCCCAAGAAGACGTTACTGAAGGCGAGGCTCCTTCTACCGTCCAACAACTCCTTGAACTGGTTAAAGAAGGCCAAGTCAGAGAACAATCTGAAAATGCAGTTCGTGAAGCTGAGTTTATGGCAAACAAGAATAAACAAGCATCTATCCTTGCTGCTGAAAAAAGAGAGCTTGCAAGACAGGAAAGGATTGCTGACCAGCTAGAAGCTGAGTATAAAAAGAACGAAGAAATTCTAAGAGTTAAAGAAGAAGCTTATAAAAAAGAGCTTGGCTCACTTGTAGAATTATTTGGACATCTTCAAAGTGCATCTGGAGAAGCAGCTGTGCAGTTTACTGGTTCATTATCATCTGCTCAATTTGGTACTGAAAGAGTTGATTTCTTAAACAACCTGACAGCTAAAATGTCGGAGACAACAGAACTCCCAACAATCAGAGAAATTGAAGGTCTTTGGTATGAGCTTCAAAGAGAAATGGTTGCAGGTGGAGAAATTGCTTCTTTTGAGGCAAGTGTTATTGATGTAGATGGCGAAACTTCAAATTGTAATGTAGTTCGCGTCGGGCTCTTTAATGCTGTTTGTGACGGTAAGTATCTAGAATTTGCGGCATCCAAAGGACAATATGCATTTTTACCAAGACAACCTGAGGGAAGATATACAAGAACTGCAAACAACATTGCATCAGCAGGAGTTGGTGAGCAAGTAACTTTCGGTATTGACCCTACAGGGCCTACTGGAGGAAGCCTTCTTGCTAACCTAATTCAAACACCAAGCTTAACTGAAAGATTAGCTCAAGGTAGAGAGATTGGTTATGCGATTGTTATAGTTGGTCTTCTCGGTACTCTTTTAGCTTTATATAAACTCTATGTTTTATATGTAACTGGAAGAGCAGTAAGAAAGCAATCGAAATCAAAAGCTCTTAACTCTAATAATCCACTTGGAAGAGTTTTAAAAGTTGGAGAAGAACACTTCTCAAAAGATATAGATACATTAGAACTAAAACTTGCAGAAGCTATCATGGCAGAAAGGCCTGATATAGAAAGATACATTGGCATTGTTAAGATTATTTCAGTTGTTGCTCCGTTGGCAGGATTGCTTGGAACAGTAACAGGAATGATTGTTACATTCCAACAAATTACTCTTTATGGAACAGGTGATCCAAAACTAATGGCCGGCGGTATTTCGCAGGCTCTTGTAACTACGGTTCTTGGACTGCTTGTGGCGATTCCTACAACTTTACTCCATTCATTTGCAAACTCATCTGCGCGTGAAATTGTTGGTGTTCTTGAGGAGCAAAGTACTGGAATATTAGCCGAAAGAGCTGAAAGTAAATAATGATTTACGCTATAACTGAATCTTTTATTTCTATCAGAGACTTCATGGAAGCTGGTGGAAGTGTGCTTTGGTTAATAGCTCTTTTGGTTCTTTTAATGTGGGGATTGATATTTGAAAGAATATATTATCTTTCACATGGCCATGATGTTTTTCTTAATTCTCTTGTTTCCAAATGGGATTCAAGAGCCGACAAAACTTCATGGCATGCTCTACAAATTAGAGAAAAATTTTTAGCAGAAGCAAAATCTTCTATTAATAAGAATACGACATTAATAAAAACATGCATTGCATTAGCTCCATTATTTGGTTTGCTTGGAACAGTGACTGGAATGATCGAGGTCTTCCAAGTTATGGCTTTCAGTGGTGGCGGCGATGCGAGAGCAATGGCTGGAGGTGTTTCTAAAGCAACGCTTCCAACCATGGCAGGCATGGTTGTATCTCTATCAGGAATTTTTGCAATGATTTATATTTCTAGTGTAAGCGAGAGGCACACTGGAATTCTTGAAGAAAAAATTAAAAGAGTTTAGGAGAAGTTAAAGTGAGAAGAAACGCAATATCTACAGCAGTTCAAGAGGAAGAGAGCGAGATTAATATCACCCCAATGTTGGATGTGGTATTTATTATGCTCATTTTCTTTATTGTTACTGCAAACTTTATTAAAGAGCCAGGTTTAGAAATAAATAGACCTGATTCAGACACAGCTGAAACTCAAGAAAATGCAGCTATTCTTATCGCAGTTGGCCCAACTGGAGAAGTTTGGATGGATGGAAGAAGAATTGATGTAAGGCAAGTTAAAGCTAATGTTGTAAAACTTTTAGCTGATAATCCTCAAGGGTCAGTAGTGATCCAAGCAGATGAGAAGGCAGTTGCGGATACCATAATTAAAGTTATGGATGGAGCAAGAGAAGCAGGCGTATCTGCTATATCTTTAGCCTCAGAGCCAAAGTAGGTTTTTTATGGGCGGATTAGTATCAAATCTTATTCTTCCAATTAAGGCAGCCTATATTAGGCTATTTGAAATAAATAAATACTTTGCCGTTTTTGTCCTATCAGTTTCTACAACCATCTTCCTATTCGTATTAATGGTTACCCTTATCTCATTAGGAGATAGTGGCCTCAAAGAGGATAAATCAGTGAAGTTGGCAGACATTGTTATGCCTGAAAGAGAGATAGATACATTTATGGATGAGGTTGATAAGCCAGATGAACCCGAAGAGCAGCCTGAAGATATTGCACAACCTGAGGTAGATCTTCAGCCAACTACTGGAATTGATGTAAACATCCCAAAACCAAAAGCTAAATTTACAGCTGGTGGTAGTTTCTTTAGAGATGGTGAATATATCCCTCTCTTTAAGATTCAACCGCAATATCCAAGAAGGGCACAAGAAAGAGGCACCATGGGTTTTGCGATCGTTGCTTTTACAATAACCGAATCTGGCACTATTGAAGATGTAGTTCCTGTAGAAGGTTATTGCACTTCAAAAAATCCAAATGATCCTGAGGCACAACTTAGACCATGCTCAATTTTTAATTCTGCATCCTCAAGGGCGGCGCTTAAACTCAAATATAAACCGAAGATTGTTGACGGCAAAGCTGTTAGAGTTGAAGGTGTTCAACATAAATTTACCTTTATAATGGAAGATTCATAATTATGTTTTTTAGACTATTATCAATATTTCTTGCGTTAGGTTTTGCTGTTTTGCCAATAGATATTAATGGTCAGGCACAAGATACTGGGTCAAGAATTAAAGATCCAAATGTTACAAATTCAAACTCATCAAGAAAAGAGGTTACTTATAAGAAGGCAAGAGCGCTTCAAACATCAACTGCTAAAAAAATAGTTAAAGTTGTTGAGGCTCTTGAGCGTGTCGATGAAAACGGAAAAGAAGATCCAGATTTTGAAACTGTTAAAGAGATCTTAAATGAGCTTTTAGAAAAGAAGGACAGCTTGCGAAGCTATGACAGATCAGTAATGTGGAATTACTGGGGCTATGTTTATTTCTCAGAAGAAAGATTTTCCGATGCTATGCAAGCATATAGAAATCTTCTTGCTGAACCTGAATCTACAATACCTTTAAGAGTAGCTTCTTTGTACACACTTGCTCAATTAAATTTTGTGAATGAGGATTATGAGGAGGGAGTCAAAGTTCTCCTCCAGTGGATGGATGAAGTTGAGGTTATCACTGCGCAGGGTTGGTCTCTTTTGGGGCAAGCATATTTTCAGCTTGGGTCTGATAAGAAATCAGAAAGTGAAAAACTAGACTACTATGAAAAAGCTTTAGAGAGCATGCTTAACGCTGTCCAAACCGCCGAACTTGAAGAATATAAACCAAAAGAAAATTGGTATGTACTAATGGCAGCATGTTATAGCGAACTCTCATCAAGAATTGGTAAGGAAGAATCTCTTTACAAGCAGCTTGATATATATGAAATCTTGGTGAACCTCTATCCAAAGAAAATGTATTTCATTCAGCTTGGTGGTATTTACGGACAGTTAAATAGAGAGCTTGATTATATGATTACTCTTAATGCTGCTTACCAAAAGGATTTACTCGACAAAGAATCAGAATATCTTGCTTTAACTCAATTACTTCTTCTGAATAATAATCCTTATTGGGCAGCAAAGGTTTTGGAGGCTGGAAGAATTAAAAAAGTTCCAGTTCTCGATGAGAAAACAAAAGAAGAGAAAATTCTTCCTGTAGTTAAAGATAATGAAAAAAATCTTAAGCTATTGGCTGATGCATGGAGAATGGCTCAAGAAATAGAGCTTGCAATACCAATCATGGAAAAAGCTGCCAGGTTAGCTAAAGATGGGCAAACATTCATAATCCTTGGTAGCCTATATCTTTCTGAGGATAAATTAGAAGAGGCTGTAGATGCTATTGAACAAGGCCTTAAAAAAGGGAAAGTAAAGAATCCCTCTCAGGCACGACTTACTCTTGGTCAAGCACACTTTGAACTTCAAAATTTTGAACAAGCAAAAAAAGAGTTCAGGATTGCTGCACGTGATGATGATAAGAAGATCAAAAAGACAGCAAATAGCTGGATCAAATATACAGAAAACGAAGAAATTCGTGTTAAGAATATAGCGCTAAGAAGAGACTATATTCAAAACCAAGGTTAATTCTAAATTGCCATCTTAGCTTTTATAGCTGGATGAGGGTCGTATCCTTCAAGTATAAAATCATCCAGGCTTAGATCCTTAAGATCCTCTAAATTATTTATATCTGGAAACTTTAATTGAGGGAGCTCTCGTGGAGTCCTTTTAATTTGTTCTTCAACTTGATCAACTGAGTTCAAATAAATGTGAGCATCACCAAAAGAGTGAATAAAATATCTTGGGGTCAAATCTAATACTTTTCCTAATATATGCATAAGCAAGGAGTAGCTTGCGATATTGAAAGGAACTCCAAGAAACATATCAGCACTTCTTTGATACATGTGGCAATCTAAGCTTTGGTCGCTAGAGACATAGAATTGTGCTAATAGATGGCATGGAGGAAGAGCCATTTTATCTATCATCGCCACATTCCAAGCACTTAGAATATGTCTTCTACTCGTCGGGTTATTTTTAAGGGAGTCTAAGAGTTCTTTAATTTGGTCTTTATCACCCCAGTTCCTCCATTGAACTCCATATACCGGACCAAGCTTTTTTACCAATGATGAATTTTCATATCCTAAATCTTTTCCTTGATTATCTGCATTATCTGTCCAAATAGTAGGGTATTTATCTATGTCGGTTAATTCATCTCTATTTTTGTTATATCTTATCTCCGCCAATCTTCTCTCATCGTCTGAACCCTCTAGAAACCATATTAGTTCAGATACTACTCCCTTCCAGGCAAGCTTTTTTGTGGTAACAGCAGGGAACCCATCCCTTAAATCAAATTTAAGTTGATGCCCAAATGAAGAAATAGTTCCAACATTAGTTCTGTCTTCACGCTTTTCACCATTTTCTAAAATGTGAGACAGTAGATTAAGATATGATTTCATTTTTATTTTTAAAAGTAATTATGAATATTAAACCAATAAGGATCATAGGAATACATAAAAGTTGACCCATTGTAAGAAAATCAGAAAAAATAAAACCAAGGTGTGAGTCTGGCTGCCTAAAATTTTCTATTACAAATCTTATACTTCCATAAAAAAACAGAAAAGACCCAGCAACTAGCCCTCTTTTTTTTGTGTATTTATTTACAATCATTAATAGGATAAATAACAAAGGGCCTTCACCAAAAGATTCATAGAGTTGTGAAGGATGTCTTGTAAGACCAAATGGATCAGTTGGGAAAATAAAGCCCCAACTTCCATCTGTAGCTCTTCCATAAAGTTCACCATTTAAAAAGTTACCAATCCTTACTAAGCATAGACCTATAGGCATACTTAGGGCAGCGGAGTCTAGAAGTCTTATAAAGTTAATCCTATTTTGTTTTGAAAAAATAAACATCGAGATGATTACGCCAATTAGCCCTCCATGGAAGGAAAGACCACCCTCCCAAATATAGAAAAGCTTGAGAGGATTATTTATAAGCTGATCAAATCCATAAAAAAACATATAGCCAATTCTTCCACCAATCATTGCTCCAAATATTAATCCATATAAAAAGACGAGATCATTTGCCTTTTCTTTAGAAATGCCAATTTCTTTTGTGATTGAGTTATTTGCAAGATGGAGATAAATAAATATTGCTGAAAGTATCCATGTAACTGCATAGTACTGAATAGATATTCTCCCAACAGAGACCAGGCTTGGGTTGTTGAAGAAGTCTGATAATTCAATAATCATATAAAAAGCATATAGTAGCTTACTGAGAGAATAAAAATACCAAAAAGAGCTTTTAATAATCTTTCACTTATCTTGTGAGCTAGATAAACACCAGCTTGAGCACTAAATAGACTGCCTAAAGAAATCCCTACTAAAGCAGGCCAGTAAATTAAACCAATAGATTTCTCCAATGCTTGATCTTCCCCAAGTCCAGTTAAAACAAAACCAAGAGATGCAAAAAAAGAAATTATCACTCCGCAAGCCGATGCTGTTCCTATACTATTAACCATTTTTAGACCAGCATAATTTAAGTATGGAACAGTGAAACTCCCACCGCCGATTCCTAGTATTGATGATGCAGTTCCAGTGCCTGTACCATAAAGGATAGTGCTAAAAGAAGGTTTAAGGTCTTTTGCTGACATATTAACGTTTATAAGTATTTGAAGAGCAATAAGAAGGTATGAGATACCTATAATTACTTTTAAAGTCGAAGCTTCTATAGATATTGATATTACAGAGCCTAAATAAGAACCAAGAGCAATACCAATGGAAAGTTTGCGCCAAAAGCCCCAATCAACACTCCCTTTTTGATTGTGAGCAAATGCAGATGCAAATGCAGTAAAGAATATAGTTCCAAGTGATGTTGCAACACAAATGTGTATTAGAAGATCAGACTCATATCCAAGATAAGTAAGAACAAATAGTAATGCTGGAACAATAATTACACCGCCACCAATTCCAAATAACCCACCAAGGACACCCACAAATAAACCGAGAATAATATAGATAGGTATTTCCATTATTTACTAAACTCCGACTTATATGCTGGCTCAAGCTCAGTTAAGACTTTTTCATAAATTTCCCTTTTGAATTCAACTATTTCATCAAGAGGTTTCCAATAATCAACCCAATTGAATTCGTCAAACTCAGGGTTATTTTCATTATTTAAGTCAATCTTAGTTTCTTCAATCAACTTAAACAAAAACCATTTTTGCTTTTGGCCTTTAAAACTTTCCCATAGAAAACTATTTCTTTTATATTTTTTGGGAAGATCATACTTATACCAATTGTCAGATTCTTTAATTAACTTTATTTTGTTTTCTTCAATACCAACTTCTTCATATAATTCTCTAAGTGCAGCATCAAATATATCCTCATTTTTATCTATACCACCTTGAGGAAATTGCCAGTTGTTGGAATTTTTTCTTTTGCAGTACAACAATTTACCGTCTGAATTGGCTACAATAATACCAACATTTAAACGATAACCTTTTTCTTTAATATCCATGACTGTTAATAAAAAATTAGCAATTTTTGATTTAGATCATACCATTCTTAAATGCAACTCGGATCATTCCTGGCTGGATTATCTTATAAATAAAGGATTTATAAAAAGAGAAGAATATTTTGAACAAAATGCTGAATTTCAGAAGAAATTTAGAGAAGGTGATGTTAACTATAAAGACTATTATGAGTTTACGATTCAATACCTTAAAGATAATAGTGATGACTATATTTCTGATATTAGATCAGATTTTATGAAGGAAATTATTGAACCCTCAATTAATATTTATGCTTTAAGGTTAATTCATAAGCATTACGAGAAAGATGAAGAGCTACTTCTTGCTTCAGGAACAACTTCAATAATTGCTGGCCCAATTGCTAAAAGATTAGAATTTAAAAATGTTGTTTGTACAACATGTGAAAAAGAAAACAATATTTATACGGGAAGAATAGAAGATCCACCATCGCTGGGAGAGGGGAAGTTAAAAAATGTGCAAATATGGATGGAAAATAATGGATTCTCAGATTTTAATGGCACAACTTTTTATTCTGACTCAATCTTAGATATGCCTCTCTTGCAGAAAGTAGAAAAACCAGTGGCGGTTAATCCAGATAATGATTTATTTAGAGTATCTAAAGACCTTGGCTGGGAAATTATAGATTTACCTGTCTAAAACTCGTCCATATCTGGGCAGGTACAGAATAGGTTTTTATCACCATAAACGTTATCTATTCTCTTTACAGGCGGCCAATACTTTCTTGCTTTTAAGTAATCCAGTGGATATGCAGCTTTTTCTCTAGAATAATTATGTTCCCAATTATCACTGCTAAGCTCTTCAACAGTGTGAGGTGAATTTTTTAGAATATTATTTTCAGAATCCTCATTCCCCTTTTCAATTTCCTCTATTTCTTTCCTAATAGAAATCATAGCATCACAGAATATATCTAGTTCTTCTCTCGATTCACTTTCAGTAGGCTCAATCATAAGAGTACCTGCAACTGGCCAGGACATAGTAGGAGCATGAAAACCGTAATCCATAAGCCTTTTAGCTATATCATCAACATCAATATTTGAGGACTCTTTGAAAGGTCTTGCATCTATTATGCATTCGTGAGCAATTAGATTGTTCTCACCTTTATAAAGTATTTGGTAGTGATCGCTTAGGCGCTTTGCAACATAATTCGCGCTTAAAATGGCAGTCATCGTAGCTTGTTTTAAACCCTTTGATCCCATCATTGCAATATACATCCAACTAATTGGTAGAATGCTGGCACTTCCAAAATCTGTTGAGGATACAGGACCTACATTTTGAATATTTTCATGATGTGAAGGCATAAAATCTTTAAGTTTTTCTACAACTCCTATCGGGCCGACTCCAGGTCCACCTCCGCCATGAGGAATACAGAATGTTTTATGGAGGTTGAGATGAGAAACATCACCACCAAACTCACCGGGTTTTGCAATACCAACAAGAGCATTCAAGTTAGCTCCATCAATGTAAACTAACCCTCCATGATCATGAACAATTTTACAAACTTCTCTCACATTACTTTCAAAGACTCCATGAGTGGAAGGATATGTGATCATAATTGCCGATAAATTGCTTTTGTGAAGAGATGACTTTTCTTTTAAGTCCTTAAGATCAATATTCCCTTCCGAATCACATTCAACAGGGACAACTTTCATTCCAACCATCATTGCTGAGGCAGGATTAGTGCCATGTGCTGATCTCGGAATAAGACAGATTGACCTATTATCATCACCATTATTCTTATGATATGCATCAATTGCTAGGAGACCTGCATACTCTCCTTGAGAACCAGCATTTGGTTGAAGTGAAATATCATAATACCCTGTAATACCTGATAACATTTCTCTTAAGTCCTTAATAAGAACTTGATAACCTTCTGTTTGATCAATCGGACAATATGGATGCATATTTGCAAATTCTGGCCAGCTTACTGGCGCCATTTCCGAAGCTGAGTTTAATTTCATTGTACAAGAGCCAAGTGGAATCATTGATCTATCGAGCGCGATATCCTTATCAGATAGTCTTTTAATATATCTCATCATCTCTGTTTCGGAATGATATTTATTAAAACGCTCCTGTTTCATAAAATCAGAGGATCTAACTATTTCTTTATTAAGACTAGCTTCACCGTTTTCGGAATCATTTGATATAGGCTTTCCTGAGAGCGCAAAGACTAGATCAGCAATATCGTCAGAGGTTGTGGCTTCATCTATTGAGATACTAACTAAATTATTATCAAACCAATTAATATTTATTTTTGCATCGAGTAGACGAGTTTTTATTTCCGAAATATCTCCTTTTAAGCGAATAGAAAGAGTATCAAAAAAGTTTTTATTTAGAATTTCATGATCACCAGACTTAAGGGCATTAAAAAGTATACGAGTTTTTTTATGGATATCATTAGCAATTCCTATCAGACCATTTGGACCATGATAGATAGCAAAAAAGCCAGCCATCACAGCAAGTAGCGCTTGAGAAGTACAAATATTGCTTGTGGCTTTTTCTCGCCTTATGTGTTGTTCTCTTGTTTGAAGTGCAAGCCTGTAAGATAGATTTCCGCTAGCATCTTTAGATGCCCCTATAATTCTTCCGGGCATCGACCTTTGAAAATTTTCATGTGTAGCCATAAATGCAGCATGTGGCCCTCCAAATCCCATTGGGACTCCAAACCTTTGGGATGAACCTATAACAATATCAGCACCAATTTCTCCTGGAGGTCTCAAAAGAGTTAAGGCAAGAAGATCAGTAGCACAAACAAGCAAGGACTTATTCTTTTTGCAGTAATCTGATAGCCTTGAAAAATCTTCTATTTCTCCAAATTTATTTGGATATTGTATTAACATTCCAAAAAAATCTTTTTCATTAAAATCTTGAGGATCTCCAACCTCAAGCTCAATACCAAATGGCTTAGCCCTCGTTTTAAGGACGGAAATAGTCTGCCGGAAACAGTTTTTATCAACAAAAAAATAATTAGATTTATTTTTCGATACTCTTTTTGCTAGCATCATAGCTTCAGCTGCGGCTGTGGCCTCATCAAGAAGAGATGCATTTGCTATTTCCATTGAGGTTAACTCACAGATAGTTGTTTGGAAATTTATTAGCGCCTCTAACCTTCCTTGAGAAATCTCAGCTTGATATGGAGTATATGAGGTATACCATCCAGGATTTTCAAATACATTTCTTTTAATGACCTTAGGAGTAACGGTTCCATAGTAACCCTGCCCAATATAAGATCTAAAGACTTTGTTTTGCTTAGCAACCTTATCAAGCTTTTTCAGAGCCGCCATCTCTGATAATCCCTCTCCAAGATCTAAATAATCATCTTCTAATATACTTTCAGGTACAACATCCTCAATAAATGCATGCATATCTTTGTAACCAAGAAAATCTAGCATATCTTTTTGGTCATCAGCACCAATACCAATATGCCTATCAACAAAAGATTTAATTTGATTCATTTTTGATTTAATTAACTATTACCATCAAGCATGGATGAATATTCTTCAGCTGTCATAAGACTATCTATGCTTCCAAGATTTTCATCACCAACTCTTAATTTGAAGAACCAACCATCCTCATAAGGAGAGGTGTTAACAAGCTCAGGGTTTTCTTCAAGAGCTTCATTCACTTCAATAACTTTACCAGATAAGGGAGTATACACTTCAGATGCAGCTTTTACAGATTCCACTACAGCTGCTTCATCGCCTGAGACGAACTCATCTCCAATTGCTGGTAATTCAACAAAGACAACCTCTCCAAGCTCATTCTGAGCATGATCACTGATACCAACTATAACAGTATTATCATCCACTTTTACCCATTCATGCGAATCCAGAAATTTAAGATCACTCGGAGTTTCATTCATATCATAATTTTACCTTTTCTTATAAAAGGTAGCGATAATATTTTTACATTTAGAAGCTTATTTCTTATCAGCACATTTGCATTTTCACTGATATCCATCGGTATCCTAGCTAAGCCAATGCTTTTCTTCATATACGGCGAAAAAGTACCACTTGTAACTTCTCCCTCAAAATCATCTTTGATAATCTTTTGACCACTTCTCAGAATTCCTTTTTCATTAAGTAAAACACCAACAAGCTTAATCTTGTTGGTATTTTTAATTTCAAGAAGCTTTTCTTTAGCTATAAAATCTCTTTCGATATCACTAAAATCGACAACCCAACCTAAATTAGACTCAAAGGGATTATTCTTTATGGTCATGTCTGTGCCATTGAGATTCATCCCAGCTTCAACTCTCAAAGTATCTCTTGCACCCAAACCAATTGGAGGAATGCTCCTAGAAATAAATAAATCCCAAATGTTTTGTAATTCTTCAGGCTCACCAATAACCTCAAAACCATCTTCCCCTGTATAACCAGTCCTTGAAATGAAAAGTTTATTCCTTTCAGTAAATGAAAAACTTTTATAGTTTGAAAGCTCTAGTTTAAGGATATTTTTAAGAGCAATCTCAGATTCTGGTCCTTGGATAGCTAGAATGCCTAAACTTGGTCTATGACGGAACTCACAATCAAATTTGATAATATTTGATTCAAAGAAGTTGTTTACATCATCAAAAGTAGAACAGTTTGATACGACTCTGAATTTTTCATTGTTAAATCTATAAACGATTAGATCATCTATTATCCCGCCTTCATTATTCGTTATTACACTATAAAGTGCAGAACCATCTTCAATTTTATTCACATCATTTGTTAACACATGTCTCATAAATTCTTTCGCTTCCACACCACGGAAATCAAAGATATTCATATGAGAAACATCAAAAATACCAGCACTATTTCTTACAGAATTATGTTCATTAATCTGAGAGCCATAATGTATGGGCATTTCCCATCCTGAGAAATTAACAAATTTTGATCCCAAGCCCAGATGAGATTCATATAGAAAGGTTCTATTCATTATCAACTCTATTATTTAATATCAATACAAGAATTAAACTTAAAAGAATCATAGCTATGCTGGGAGTTGCAGCTAATTCCCATTGACCCTCTGAGGTAAAATTATAAATCTTTGATGACAAGGTATCGAAACCTACCGGCCTCAACAATAGTGTTGCAGGCTGCTCTTTAATCACTTCTATAAAAACAACTAAAAAGCCTAACAACAGAGATGGATATAAAGCTGGAAAATATATATTCCTAAAAGTTTTCAATAAGCTTTTCGAATAGATCCTTGTTGCAGAAAGGGTCTCTTCAGCCATGCTCGAAAGGGCAGCATCCAAATAACGTATTAAAGGAGTTATAAATCTTATTACCAAACATAAAAATAATCCCCATATGCCGAATACTGTTACTGATAAATCAAAGTAAAAGCTAAAGACTAATAGTAGAGAAACTGCAAGAACAGAGCCTGGGATTGCATAACCTATTGTCGATAGATTAAAAATAATTTTATTTGAGCTTTTGAAGCTCCCCAGTGAAAGAATTATTGCAATAACTGAAGCAGCTAATGCAACCATAAAACCTATGAAGAAAGAATTAAAAATTAGCTCTAATGGAATATTATTTTTGATATTTTCTGAAGACCAAACTATAAGTTGCATAAATGGAAAGATGAAGGTTATTACAAAAACAGATGAACAAAAGAGGGCAATCGAGAAATTAAATATTTTACTAGGCTTAATTAAACTATGATTTGCTTTCCCAGCACCTGATGACTTCGTGCTTTCAGAACTTAGTTTACCGATATATAAAATAATCATTGCTAATAAGAAAAGCATAAGAGATATTTTTGCTCCAGATATTAAGTCTTGATAACCAAACCAAATATTAAAGATGCCAACAGTCAGAGTATTAATACCAAGCGTTGCAACCCCCCCAAAATCAGAGATAGTTTCAAAGATACATAGAACTGTTCCAGCTATTATTGCAGGCTTCAGAGACGGAAGAAGAATAAGATAAATTGTTTGGAAGTTATTTTTTCCTAGAGACTTTGATGCTTTGAATATGGATACTCCAGTTTTTTTCAACTGCGCCTTACATAGAAGGAATGTATAAGGATATAAACCGAGGGACATTATCAAAGCAGACAAAACTATATTTTCTCTAATAGAGTTAGAAATGAAGCTTACTTCTTCAGCAGCGCCAACAAAAATAAAAGCATACACATAGATAGGAAATGCTAGGGATAAACATAAAGCCCATGAAAAAAACTTTCTCCCATAAAAATCAAACATTGTCACAAAGATTGAGCAAGGAACAGCTATTAGTGAAGTGAATATTGCAACCAGTATGCATAAAAATAAAGTATTAGTTGTCATCTTAATTATCAAAGATGTTGTTACATATTCATTGAGTGGCTGAGAGAAGCCTAAAAAAATAAAGGTAAGAAATATTATTGATATAAATACCAGCCAAGGATATGACAGAATTTTTAATAATCTTAGATGTTGCACTATATTTATTTGTTATCTGAGTCTGTTAGAACTTTTTTTGATCTGGCTCCCATTTCTTGTAACTCTTTTGCTTGATTTGTTAAATTTCCCTTACCAGTGCTCAACTTCTTTTCTGCTTCATTTATCGCATCTTGAGTAGCATTGAAGCTACTTTTTACCTTTTCAAAGTCTGTTTTAAGGCCAACAAGCTTATCAATCATTAGGCCAGCTCTTAGAGCAATTTTTTCGGCATCTTTACTCAATCTATCTTGTCGCCATAAACTTTCAGCGACTCTAAGGATTGCTATCAAGTTAGTGGGAGTTACAAATCCCATTTTGCTTTGCATGGCGGTTTTCTGAAGGTCCCAATCATTCATAAGTGCTAGAGATAAAGCTGATTCAATTGGGATGAACATTAGAATATAGTCAGCTGACCCAAGCTCTTCAATACTTTTATAAGACTTAGATGACAGTTGTTTTATATGAGTCTTTAAGGAGCTTAGATGTTCTTTTAGATGTTTTTCTTTTTCAGACTCATCTTCAGTATCAACATATCTTAAGTATGATGTAAGGGAGGCTTTAGAGTCGATAATGATACTTCTATTATCTGGCATAAAGACAACAGCATCCGGTTGAACAGTAGATCCATCGCTAGCAGTAAATTTCTTTTGGAGCACATAGTCTTTATCTTTTCTCAATCCAGATTCCTCAAGTGTTTTTTCTAAAACTTGTTCTCCCCAGGCACCTTGAGTTTGGACATTTCCACTCAAAGCTAAAGCTAAGTCTCTTGCCTCTTTGCCGATATTATCAGTTTGCTCAATTATTTTTGATACGTGATCTTTAAAACTTTCTTTTGATGCAGCCTGTTCTTCTTTTAAGCCAACAATTTCTTCATTTAGATTTCGTAGTTGTTCTTTAAAGGGCTTAAGCGTTAAATCGATTTTCTCTAAATTATGTTTTGAAGAGCTTTCATTCTTTTCCTGAACTACCTTGGAAATTATTTCCTCAATATTTGATTTATGATTTTTGCTCATCCTATAAACAAACCAAAGCACAATTCCAACTAAAGGGATCGCTAAAAGAAGCTCTAAGAAAATTAAATTTATATTTTCATTCATATGCATTATTATTTCATTAAATTGATAACACTCATAATGTGATGGACAAATTACTCGAAACTTTTAAAGCACTAAAGCAAAAAAACTTATCAATTGATCTAACTAGAGGTAAACCACATTCCGACCAACTAGACTTATCAAATAACTTAATGACTCAGGCTGTCGATCCCATTGGAGAAAATGGTGTTGACTTAAGGAATTATGGAGAGCCAATTGGAATCATAGAGGCTAGAAAACTTGGAGCAGACATTCTTGACAGCAAAATAGACTTAACAATCGCCGGAGAACAATCAAGCTATCTTCTAATGACTCAACTTCTTTTAGGAAGATTTCTCTTTGGACTAGATGATGATCCATGGAAAAATGATAAAGAGCCAGCATTTCTGTGTGCCGTGCCTGGGTTTGATCGGCATTTTGCAACTCTAGAAGGCCTTGGTCTAAAAATGCATACTGTAAACCTCTGCTCATCTGGTATTGATCTTGATGATCTAAATAAGAAACTTTCCAAATATCCAAATATAAAGGGATTAATCTGTGTTCCAAGGCATTCCAATCCTTCTGGCGAAGTATTTTCTGACGAAAACATCACAAACCTATTAAAGATTACCAAAGAATATAACTCAAGCTTTATTAACTTATTTGATCATGCTTATTTAATTCATGATTTCGATGAAACGCGAGTTCAGACACCAATCCCTCTCTTAGCAGATGGCTTGGGTGCTTTAGACAATGTAGCTGTATTTACTTCTTTCTCAAAAGTTACTTTTGGCGGAGGCGGCATGGCTTTTTTAACAACTGGCGAAAAGAATTTTAAATTAATTGAAAGAGTCAGGAACATGATGGTAATTTGTCCAGATAAAATTAATCAAAGAAGACATGTTAATTTCTTTAAAAATAAATCGAATGTTCTTGAGCATATGAAGAAGCATGCCAGTCTTGTTAAGCCAAAGTTTGAACTTGTTAATAAAAAACTTTCAAATCTTTCAAGCGAAGTAGGTGAATACACAAATCCAACTGGTGGATATTTCGTAACCTTCTATTCAAAAAAACCAATTGCTAAAAGAATTGTCGCACTGTGTGCAGAGGCTGGACTAATGCTAACACCTGCAGGCTCAACTTATCCTTACGGCAATGATCCAAATGATTCAGTCTTGAGGATAGCTCCAACCTATATTGACATTGATGAGCTTGATGTCGCAATGGATATTTTTGTATTATCAGCTCAAATTGCTCACTCTGAAATCTAAAAACCATATAGAAAAATATTACTTTTTATAATATTCTTTATTAATGGACAGTGATAATTTTTTAGTTGTTTCCAGCAATTCAATCGAGAACAAAAATATTGAAGAATACTTAGGCATAGTTGTTGGAAGTACAGTGAGAGCAAGAAATGTTGGAAGCGATTTCTTCGCTACTCTTAAAAATCTTGTTGGTGGCGAGGTTGTTAGTTACTCAAGGCTTTTAGAAAGAGCTAGAGATCAGGCATATGAAAGAATGATCCAGGAAGCTAAAGAAAAAGGAGCGAATGGAATTATCAATTTCAGGTTCCAAACATCTCAAATTGTTCAAGGTGCCTCAGAGGTGATGGCTTACGGAA
Source organism: Pseudomonadota bacterium (assembly GCA_028404565.1). Classification (GTDB taxonomy): domain Bacteria; phylum Pseudomonadota; class Gammaproteobacteria; order Magnimaribacterales; family D2472; genus CACNXK01. Next base: position 103,598 of record JAOOBR010000002.1, read on the forward strand.
CAGCTGTAAAAATTTCATAAGCCTTTTCAAATTTAGAGGATAGTTATGAATCAAACAGAAAAAACTGCATTTCGTGAGAGTATTATCATTGTGTTTATAGGGCTATGTATTAATTTCCCACTTCAAACTTTTTTACTTTGGATAACAATAGATAGGTGGCATTGGTCTGATCCATTATTAATTTCAATTTTTACTCAATGCGTAATTACCTTTGTAGCTTTAATTAGGATTTATACGATTAGAATGAGGTTCACAAGGGGTAAATTCTGAAAATAGCGATTATTGGATCAGGAATATCTGGTCTCTCTGCAGCTTATTATCTCTCTGATCAGCACGAAGTTGATTTGTTTGAAAAAGACTCTAGGTTGGGTGGGCACACTCATACGCATACTCTTGAGCTGGAAAAAAAAATAAGAGTCGACTCAGGCTTTATAGTAATGAATGATAGAAATTATCCTTTATTAACAAAACTGTTCCTTGAATTAGAAATTGAACTTCATCCAACCTCCATGTCTTTTAGTGTTGATACAGAAAATATTTCATGGTGCTCAGAAGAATTTAAAAAATTTAGATTCTTTAATAGCTTAAAAAAAATTAGGATTTTTCTTGAAATGGTTAGATTTAATAATATTGCATCAAATGTAGATTCAAATGGATCAATAGAAGATTGGTTAAGAGAAAAAAAATTCTCAGAATTCTTTAAGAAAAATTATGTATATCCGATGTCTGCATCAATTTGGTCTTCATCCCAGGAATCAATTAGTAGATTCCCAATGAAATCATTTTCTAGATTTTTTAATAATCATGGATTGTTAGATCTAATTAAAAGGCCTCAGTGGTTTTCAGTCTTGGGTGGAAGTAATACCTATATAGAAAAACTAATTAATCAATCAAAAATAAATAGTGTTTTTAAAAATGCAAACGTATTGATAAAAAGAGAAAAAGAAAAAGTATTTGTTCTAAATAATGATATAGAAAATCAATATGATGTAATTATTTTTGCCTGTCATGCTAATCACGTTGGAGCAATAGTTGATGATATGTCCTCTGAGGAACAAGAAATATTATCTATGTTCGAATATACAACTAACAATGCTTTGCTTCATCATGATCAAAACCTGATGCCAAATGAAAAATCTCTTTGGTCTTCCTGGAACTCTTTTAAGAACAATAAATATGATTATGTTTCTTATTGGATGAATAATTTACAGAAATTAGACATCGAGAGAGATATTTTTGTAACACTTGGAAATTATCCTGATGTTGATGAAGAAAAAGTTTTTAAGAGAATTAAATATGAACATCCTCTTTATAGCGAACAAACAATTAAAGGACAAAAATTGATACGATCAATTCAGGGGAATAGAAAAACATATTTTACAGGTGCTCATCTTGGTTATGGATTTCATGAAGATGGCATTAAATCTTCATTAGAAGTTATAAAGATTATTAATGGATAAAGCAAAACTAAATTTATTCGATGGTGATGTATCTCATAGAAGAGTAGGCAACAAAAAGCATCAGTTTGAATATAAATATAAATCAGCTTTTGTTGAGGATGTATTTGATTTCAACTTAGAAAAGTTTAAACACATTAACTCTAAGATTTTAAGTTTTGCAGATAATTATTCTGACATGTCAGGCAAAGTAATTGACTCAATGAAGTCCTTTATTAAAGATAAAAATATTCAAGCTAATAAATGCAAAGTGAATCTTCTCAGAACACCCAATATCGGATTTATTAAATCTTTTAACCCAGTATGTTTTTGGTTTTTAGAAACCAAAGAAGGTTGTAAATTTTTCATAGCTGAAGTTAAAAATACATTTTATGAAGACCAAATTTATATTGTTGAAAATAATGGGGAAGCTATCTCTGAAAACATTTGGCTTGAGGTTGAGAAGAATATGTATGTTTCTCCTTTTGCAGAAAAATCGGGTTTCTATAAATTTAATTTATCCAGAAACCCATTTAAAATAAAGATAAATCAGTTTAACAAAGAAAAAAAAGCAGAGATAGTTACAAGTATTCGAGGCACAATAAGCAAAATGACGGGAATAAAGAAGCTAATATTCTATTTCGGTTTATCCTTAAGTTCTCTTCTCGTTCTTTTTAGGATCCATATTCAAGCATTCTTTCTTTGGATAAAGAAATTTAAAATCTTTCCTCATGGAGATAGCGGATATGCTGACTAAACTTATTCAAAATTTCTTGAACAAGAATATTGGAGAACTTAAAGATAAGAACATTTCAATTACTCTTCCAAATGGAAAAAGGATAGAACTAGGAAATCATCAATCTTCTATAGAAATTACTTTTAATTCCTGGCTTGGGATTTGGATTATATTCAGACGCGGAGCTTTGGGACTTACGGAAGGCTATATCAATAATTACTGGCAAACAGAAGATCTAATTGAATTAATGGACTATCTTCCGAAGAATTTAGATGCTTTTTCAAAGATCTCAAATGGCATGCTTTCCCTAAAGATTTTCGCAAAAATTAATCATTTTTTTAATAAAAATACGCTTAAGGGAAGCAAAAAAAATATTGAAGCACACTATGACCTAGGAAATGATTTTTATAATTTGTGGCTGGATGAGTCTATGACATACTCTTCTGGCATATTTTATGAAGAAACAAATAACTTAAGTGAGGCACAAGAAAATAAATATCAGTCGATACTAGATATGCTAAATCTGAAAGAAGGAGCAAGAATACTTGAGATTGGATGTGGCTGGGGAGGATTCTTAGAATATGCTGGGAGGAGGGGTTTTGACGTTAAGGGAATCACAATATCACCAAGCCAATTCCAGTTTGCTAAAACAAGGATCGGGCAAATGGAAAAGATCTCTGAGATTGAGCTCATTGATTATAGAAAGATATCAGGAAAATTTGATGCCATTGTCTCAATTGAAATGTTTGAAGCAGTTGGGTCAGAATATTGGGATGTATTTTTCTCAAAAATAAAGGGGTTGCTTAAGGAGAATGGTAAAGCCGCTATTCAAACAATTACTATTGGAGACGAGTTTTTTGATAGCTATCAAAAAAATCCTGATTTCATACAAACATATATTTTTCCTGGAGGCATGCTTGCTAGCAATAAAATTATTCACAAGCTTGCTGAAAGTAATGAGCTTAAATCTATCTCGCAAAAAAATTTCCCAGAATCATATGCAAAAACTTTAGAGACTTGGTTTATTAATTTTCAAGATTGTTGGGATCAAGTTGAAGCATTAGGTTTTGATAAAAAATTTAAAAATACTTGGGATATGTATCTCGCATATTGTCGTGGTGGATTTTTAAATGAAAGAATTTCAGTTTCACAATATTTATTGGAGAATAAATGACAAAATTTTTACTTCATCTCACTGAAAGAGGCTACATTCCTGACTTTTTAGTTAAGAGAGCAGCACTCTTTTTATCAAACAGAAGGCTTGCAGAATCTGATATTGAAAAGAATAAAGAAAAAGTTATTAAATTATTATCAGATGGGGTCGTCGCGGAAAAAACAGTTGATGCCAATGATCAACATTATGAAGTACCCCCAGAATTTTTTAAAAAAGTGCTTGGTCAAAGACTTAAGTATTCCTGTTCACTATTTAATAATCAAATAACCCTAGATGAGGCTGAAGACAAGATGCTAGATCTATATATAGAGAGAGCAGATATTTTAAATGGTCAAGAAATACTAGATCTCGGATGTGGATGGGGTAGTTTTTCGCTTTATGCTGCTGCAAAATTCCCTGAATGTAATATTACCTCAGTAAGCAATTCGTTTGATCAGATTAATTTTATTAATGCAGAGGCAGAAAAAAGAAATCTTAAAAATATAAAGGCAATTAAAATGGATGTGAATAACCTTAATTTGGATAATCATTTTGATAGGATTATTTCTATTGAAATGTTTGAACACCTTAGAAACTATAAATCAATATTATCTTCTTTAAGTAGTTTGCTTAGGGATAATGGAAAGCTTTTTATTCATATCTTCTGCAATAAAGAAATTACTTATCTTTATGAAGTAAGGCATGATTTAGATTGGATGACAAAATATTTCTTTTTAGGGGGCATTATGCCCAGTAAGGATATATTCAGTTATTTCGAAGAAGATTTGACTGTTACAAAACAGTGGAATGTTAATGGAGTTCATTATTCAAAGACTTCAAAAGGATGGCTTAAGAATCATTACAAAAACAAAACTGAAATAATGGATATTTTTAAAGATCATTATGATGATCCAGTTGTTTGGTTTAACAGGTGGAGAATATTTTTCCTTACTTGTGAGGTTTTCTTTGCAATGAATAGAGGAGAAGAATATTTTGTTTCACATTATCTATTTGAAAAAACTAATTCATAATGAGAATGATTATTACTTCATTTCGCAATAAGAGATTTAAGAAAAATTTAATGTAGAATCCATCTTATTTGAAAGGAATAAGATGAAAGATATTGACGTTAAAAAAGTTTGCGAGATTCTTAATGAAGTTATGGAATGTGAGCTTGCTGGTGTTGTGAGATATACTCATTCTTCAATGATGGTAAGTGGACCTCATAGAATTCCAATAGTTGATTTCTTAAAAGAGCAAGCGAATGAATCTTTACTCCATGCTCAACAAGCTGGAGAAATTCTTACTGGCTTGGACGGGCATCCAACGCAAAACATTGCAAAGATAAAAGAAACTAATAGACATACTATTAAAGATATATTGGAAGAAAGCCTTGAGCATGAGATGCATGCAGTAGATTTGTATAAAGATCTCCTTTCTCTGGTTGAGGATAGATCTATTTATCTTGAAGAATATGCAAGAGGTATGATTGGAGAAGAGGAGCAACACTCTTTAGAGCTCAAAAAAATGCTAAAAGATTTTGGTTAATTAACTAAATATAGATTTTCCAATATAATTATCTTGCTATGAAGAAATTCTTGATTTTTCTTTTAATCCCTCTTTTTTCTTTTTCTCAGGAACAACTTACTGAAGAAATGATCATAGATCACATCAATGAATTTTTTAATGCTCTAAATATCAAAAACTATAATAAAACTCTTTTAAGTCAAAAAGTTACCAGTGATTTTATTATTTATGAGATGGGTGACAAATTTACACTTAATGAGTTTACAGATTTTATTGAGTCTGCCGGATATCTTGGATGGGAGTCAACAGAGTGGTTTCTTTCTGATTTTACTATATCTATTGATAATAATTCAGCACATGCAAGCTATCTCAATGTTGGAGCTTTTATCTATCCAAATCCATATGCTCCACATGTTTTATTAAAGGAAAATAAGCAATGGCTGGAGAGTATTTTTATTGTTCGCGAAGGAGAAGATTTAAAAATTAAGTTTTTACAATCTGATGAAATCTATTCAAAGGTTTCTGTTTTTAGGAAATCTTCATAGTAAAGATAAGACTCTACCTTTTTTTTATCCAGCAAATCCATAACCATACTTTCTGCTACCTTTTTTGCTTCTATCTGTCTTAAATTCTTAAAAGGACCTTGCATAAAAGGCGCCGCAAATCTCAAACCAGATTCAAGTACTGGTATTTCATATCCTCTAAAATCTTTTCTTGCCCCAAGGAGATGACCAGGACGGGCAAAGCAGATATTTTTATATCCAATTTTTTTAATTTCATTCTCCAGTTTTCCTTTTATATGAAAGTAATAATTAAAAGATCCTTCTTGGGCGCCAACAGCAGAAACCAAGGCAATTGATCTAGCGCCGCTTTCATATGCAAGTTTTGCAATCGATAAAGGATAGTCTAAGTCTATTAATTTGAAACTCTCTCGAGCACCATGTTGCATATATCCTAGCTCATGTGTTGAAAGCTTTTTACCTAGACAGAGATATACATGATCAATACCATTTTTTAGTTGTACTTTATTTGAGCTTAAGCTATCAAAATTAATTATTTGTAGTTCTGCATTTTGCGGAATTTCTGATTCAAATGATCGAGCTAAGATGATCTGCGTACCCGATTTTTTTGATAACACTTTTATTACATGACTTCCAACAAGTCCAGTACCTCCAGCTACAAGGGATAAAGGAGATTCCATTTAAAAAGTGTTAAGGAACTTCTGGTAAATTACTATAATTAAGATCGTCGTAAGGATTTTGATCCGATATAGCATCAGGATGCACGACAGAAATGACAATATCGCTTCCAACGTCTCCTGCAATGAATCCTCCAACTGTCCTTCTTGGTTTCATCTCAAGTGTTGCATATCTACCATTCTTGAAATATATAAGAGTAACTTCCTCACCAACTTTAGAAGAAATTAATTGCCATCCTGTTGTTAAGGTTTCGTTACCATAAAAAATTAGATTTTCTGCAGGACTATAACCTGACTCGAGTGTAATTCTTCCTGATATAGCATCACCAGTGCCTAATAGAACAGTTGGTAATTTAATAATGTCTGCATCATCTGGCAGGGGAAGATCCTCTAAAAGATAAGCGATTACTTTTCTTGAATTTACTTGATATTCATCAACAAACAATGAACAACTGGTAGAGAAAAGTAAAACAAAAACGAGTGATAATGTAGAAAACTTCATAATATCTATAATAATATTTTTAATTATTATAAACCAGAATTAATGATTCTTTCTTGAAAATCTTTATATGTTGTCCATGCAGCTTTTTGAAGGATTTTAGCTATATCAGGATCTAAGTCCATCATGTAAGTATTTCCAATTGGTGATTTATTACTGAGGGAAGTAAATACCATTAAGGCTGCAAGATATGTTCCTTCTTTGCTTGGATGTCTGAGATCTTTAGTATAAAGATCAATATTTGGATAATTTTGATTAATATATAAAAAAGCTTGGCCAGCAGGAATCAATCTTAGATTATTCAACTTAGAGGCTTTTAAAAACTCTTTTTCAAGCATCTGTTGCATTTCTGGTTTATTTTTATATGGCCAAGTCATAAATAAGATTGGCTCTATGCCTTTTGATTTAATAGTTTCAGAATGTTTTTTAACATATTTATAAAAACTGTCTTTCCTTTCATCATTTATAGGACAGAGGCTACAATCCATCATGATAACAACATCAATATCTTGTTTTTCATACGGCTCGTAAGTATTTGTATCTGAATCTATCTTAAAACTTCCGATCTCTTCATTTGATATGTAGCTCTCAACGTCATGCCAAGACAAAGAAGATCCATTTATAGTAATTGATCGCCTTCTTGGAGTATCTAAAGTAGGATCTGCATCGTAAAGATCACCAAGATGATTATGCAAACTATTGTTGTAATAAAAAAAACTATTTCCAATAAGCATAATTGAACTGATACTTTTCGTATTATCTGAATAAGAAGAAACTGCAAATACAAAAGAAATGAATACAGCGAGAAATTTAAGCATCCAAAGATTATATAATGAAAATAATTTATGAAAGACTATTCTGAATATATTGCCATTGTCGGCGCAGGTATCGCGGGATTATCTCTTGGATGTTTTTTATTAAGAAAAGATATCCAACCTATTATTTTTGAACGATCATCTCAGATAAGAGAAGGCGGGGCAGGTATATCCATATCTCCAAACGCCATAAATCTGCTTGATAAGATTAATCTTAAAGAGAGTCTTTCAAATGAAGGTTTTTTCCCAGAAAAAATAAATTTTTTAGACGAAGATAATCCTATAACCTCTATTGACTCCAGAGTTTGTTGCATTTCTAGAGAAAAACTTGTCAGTATTCTATACAAGAAATTTATTGAGCTTGGAGGAAGGATTGTTTTTGATCACGAATTTGTTTCATTTGATTCAGACAACAACATCCTAAACTTCAAAAATGATCAATCATATAAAGTTCTTCATTTGGCAGCATGTGACGGAATAAAATCAAGAATACGAGATAATTTTTTTGATACAGGAAAGCCAGTTTATAGCGGTTATTCAGCATGGCGATGTATAGGCCAGAACCCACACAAAGATGCTTATCTTCAACTTTCTTCAAACAAGCACTTAGTTCTTTATCCAATAACAAATTCTTTATCAAGTTTTGTGGGATGTATTAAAACTAGTAAAGAAAATAATGAGTCTTGGATAGCTGAGGGCAGTATAGATGAGCTCGTTCAGGATATCGGTTTTATGTCTGAAAATCACAAGGAGACAGTTAATTCTTCAAATAAGTTTTTTAGATGGGGTATATATACTAGGCCTTTGCTAAAGAAATATTTTGCTAAAAATATTACTTTGTTTGGAGATGCTGCTCATCCTATAGTGCCTTTTTTAGGGCAGGGCGGATGTCTGGCTATTGAGGATGGATACTCTTTTGCTAAGCTTTTAAGTGATATTGGCAACTTAGAAGATACTCAAAACCGCTATGAGTGGATAAGAAAACCAAGAGTTAAGATGATTACTAGACTATCTAAAGAGCAAGCTCTTCATAACCATATATCTAATCCATTACTAAAAAAGACAAGAAATTTCCTTATGTCAAAAACTCCTATCATAGATAAACAAATGGATAGAATTTATAAATTTAATTTATGAAAGTAATAATTCTTGGAGGGTGTGGCGGAATGGGACGATACACCTCAAAGGCTATTTCTTCATTTGATCAAATCCAATCACTTACCATAGCTGATCTCAATAAAGAGGATGCTGAGGAATTTGCAAATCAACTAGGGCCTCAAGTAAAAGGAATTGGTTTAAATATTATTAATAAAGAACTTCTTTATGAGACTCTTAAGAGTTTTGATATTGTCGTAAACACAGTTGGGCCGTTTTTTAAATATGGATATGATGTGCTTAAGACGTCTTTGCATGCAAATTGTCATTACATGGATATTTGTGATGACTGGGAGCCTACCGAAAAAATGTTAGAGTTAGATTATCTTGCCAAAGAGAAAGGCTTGCTTGCAATATTAGGGTTGGGAGCAAGTCCTGGCATTACAAATCTCCTTGGGGCAATTGCCATTAATGAGCTTGATCAAGCAGAAACTATATATACGGGGTGGAGTATGGATGAAGCAAAGCCTGAAGATATTTCATCTCAAAAAGATACTAATGCAGCGATGATTCATGGAATCGAACAGATCTCTGGAAAAGTAAAAATTTTTAAGGATAAAAAATTTCAAATGACCAAACCCCTTAAGGCAATAGAAATAAACTATCCTCAAAGGGGAAACTTCAAAGCAAGCGTCTTTGGTCATCCAGAAGCAATTACTTTTCCTAAACATTATAAAAATCTTCAGGCTTCAATCAATTTAGTTCATGGAGATAGACTGACCATGACTATATTGAGATTTATAAATAAACTCATTGCTCTAAGATTGCTTTCAAAAGGAATTGCAGCCAGGTTTTTAGATTGGTTGGAGAGGAACTCTTCTTCAAAAGAATCACAACAACAAAATAATCTCCCTGAAATTTATGCGTTAGCAATTGGATCAAAAAATAATAAATTAGAATCTGTAGGAGTATCTTATGATGGGACACCAACCCGAGAATTATCTATGGGTGATGCTACAGGTTTACCTCTAGCTCTTGGTCTTAAAATGTTTATCGAGGGAGAGATTCCAATTAGAGGAGTCATTTCACCTGAGAGCGAGGCTATTGATCACAGAAAAATGCTTCTAGAAATATTTAATTCATTTGAAATGAGAGATGCAAACATAAAAATTGATAAATCTTGGGAAGTTTGATGCCTGAATTACTTAGTGACTTCAAATTAATTTCAAATATTAATCTTTATGAGAAAATATAAAAATGACAAGAGGACCAAACAACGGTCAAAGAACAATACATATCTATTGCAGTAAATGTTTTTTAGCAAGCTACAACATACTTGCAATTTTAATAACCAAAAACAAAAAGTTAGAAAACTATTATTGTAAAAAATGTAATTCCAATGAAAGTATTATCATTGAAATGTTATCTTATCCAAATGGAAATGAGACTGTAGAAACAATTCTGCATGGAAAAGATAATGATTCATCAATTATAAAAATAGATGAAATGTATGAATTAGGTCTCAGATCTTTCGATCAAAAATGGTTGGCATATAAAAAAAATTAATCTTATTTTTGGATAAGTTCTATTTGAATGGTGCCCAGAGGTGGGATCGAACCACCGACACAAGGATTTTCAGTCCTTTGCTCTACCAACTGAGCTATCTGGGCAAATTAGATCAAAGGATTATATGCAAGAATGAAGACAATGTCATTAATCAGTCTAATGACTTAAATCCTTCAGCTTTTGCATAATCAGCATTATCAAAAAATAGTTGCATTTGCTTAATGAGCCATTCTCTATTCTTTTGATCAGACATATCAAGCATCTTTTCATTGATAAGTGTTACCTGATGAGACTTCCATTCTTCCCAAGCTTTAGCAGAAACTGTTTTTTGTAATTCAATTCCAAGCTCACCTGGCATTGGAGGAATTTCTAACGATGGAAGATTTTCTTGATATTTCTTACAAAAAACTGTTTTTGTCATAGTGTACTCACAACTTTTTTAATAGGAGTTGGCATTGCATATTCATCTACTTTACTTTTCTTAATCCATTTATACTCTAAATTAGAGTCAAGATCATATTTTTTATCAATTTTGAAAGTTTTAATCTTCATATCAAGATTCAGATGACTTAGCGGGTGATTAACTTCAATCTTTGAATACTTTTGATTACCTTTAATTTTTATCTCATTCCCATCAATTGGAATCCATAAACTTTCCCAGTATTCAGAGGCCTGTTTTTTATGCATGAGGATCTCATTTTTTGTATGAGGCAAAATAAAATTAAGCTTTACAGTAGGTTTTTGAATTACCTTTCTTAAACTTACCTTATTAGAAACTTCTTTGAATGCGCTATCGCAATTATTACTGACTGGACATAAATCACAACTAGGTCTTGATTTTGAGCAATGCGTAGCTCCTAAATCCATAATTCCTTGAGTATATTCAAAGGATTCTTTATTTGGAGTAAGTTTCTCAGAAATAAGCCAAAGCTTTTTCTGTTTTTCATTTTCAGTTTTAAAAGATATTTTTTTATATCTTCCAAGAACTCTTTTTACATTTGCATCAAGGATAGGATGACCTTCATTGAAAGCTATAGACATAATTGCACCTGCAGTAGATCTTCCAATGCCGGGCAAGGATTCTAAATCATTTATATTTGTTGGTAGCTCTTTATTAAAATCTTCACTGATTACTCTGCAAGCTTTATAAATATTCTTTGCTCTTCTATAGAAGCCCAATCCTGACCACTGAGCTAATATTTCATCTTCTGAAGCTTTAAGCAAATCGTCAAGATTAGGATACTTTTCAATGAATTTATTAAAGTAGGGAATAACAGTCTTAACTTGGGTTTGCTGAAGCATGATTTCTGATATCCATACGGAATAAGGAGATGTACTTTTTCTCCAAGGAAGATCGTGCCTGCCATTTTCTTTGTACCAGGAAACAATATTGTCACTAAAACTATTCATTGAAGAAGTCTTGTTTCGACTTAACTGAACCATCCTCATTAATTACATAATGTATTGGCGCCCCAGTTGGGATTTCTAACTTAACAATGTCTTCGTCCGAAATGTTATCAAGAAACTTTATTAATGACCTAAGAGAGTTTCCATGCGCTGCAACTAAGATATTCTTACCTTCACAAACATGTGGGAGTATTTCTTTCATAAAAAATGGGAGCACTCTTTCACCTGTATCTTTAAGACTTTCTCCTCCAGGAGGAGGTATATCATATGATCTTCTCCAAATATGAACTTGTTCATCACCCCATCTTTTTCTTGCGTCATCCTTATTAAGGCCTGCAAGATCTCCATAGTTTCTTTCATTAAGAGCCTGATTTTTTATGGTTGATAAAGACTGATTTATTTCTTTGAGGATTATTTCAGCTGTATTCTGAGCTCTTACTAATGCAGAGGTGAAGACTAAGTCAAAATTAATTTTTAAGTTCTTTATTATCTTTCCCGCATTATGAGCCTCTTCAATACCTTTGGTTGTAAGATCAGGGTCCTTCCATCCAGTAAATTGATTTAGGGCATTCCACTCGCTTTGACCATGCCTTATTAAAATTAGATTCATTTTTATTAGATAAAATCCTATTTTAATAGATAATATGTCTTCATATGTTGGAATTTAATCTTTTTTTAATTGATTATTGGTATTTCTCAGTGCCATTGTTTTTCTTTTTATTCTTATTTGCTTATTCAGAAATGAATAAAGGCGGCAAGAAAATTGAGCCCAATGAACTTACACGCTTAGTAAACAAAGAAAATGCAATTCTTATTGATCTTAGAAAAAAAGAAGATTACGAAAATGGGCATATTATGACTGCACTGAATTATCCTCATCAAGAATTTGATAATCAGATGCATGAATTAAATAAATTTAAAGAACGTCCAATAATTTTGGTTTGTGATATGGGAAGGAACTCAGCAAATATTGGAGAAAAGCTTAAAAAAGCAGAGTTTAAAGAAACCTTTAGGTTAAACGGGGGAATGATGACTTGGACACAAGAGAATCTTCCCGTTATTCAAAAATAAATATGCGGGAAAAGAATTCCCGCATATTTAGAAGAGACAAATTTATTTAGTAAGAGTTCCTACTATATGAGCTAATATCTTATAAGGATCGGCATTCGATGCTGGTCTTCTATCTTCAAGATATCCATTCCAGTCATGCTCAACAGTGTAAACCGGAATTCTAATACTTGCTCCACGATCACTGACACCATAAGAGAACTTATCAATGCTTTGTGTTTCGTGTAGACCAGTAAGCCTCATGTCATTGTCAGAACCATATGAGGCAATTCCCTCTGCATGGACTTCTCCTAACTTATCGCAGATTGAAGAAAATAGCTCTTCAGATCCAGCAGTTCTCATTTCTTCATTTGAGAAATTACAATGCATTCCTGAGCCATTCCAATCTCCTGTTTTAGGTTTTGGATGAATATTTACACCAACACCGTATTCTTCAGCAATCTTATAAAGAAGATATCTTGATACCCAAAGATCATCAGCAGCCTTAATGCCCTTACCAAAACACTGATATTCCCATTGCCCAAGTGCAACCTCAGCATTTGTTCCAGTTAGGGTTATACCAAGATCTAGACAAGCTTCTAAATGAGCATCTGAGATTTCTCTACCAACAACATTACCTGCGCCAACACCACAATAATATTCTCCTTGAGGTCTTGGTGTCCCATCTTCCCATCCTAGAGGCTCACCTGTTTGCGGATCAGTAAAGAAGTATTCTTGTTCAAAGCCAAACCACCACTCATCAGTAACCACTTCAGCTGCTGCAGCTCTGAAGTTTGAAGGATGGGTTGTATGATCTGCTGCTTGAACTTGAGTCATCACTAAATCGTGCCCACTTGGATTTGCATAGGTTTGCACCGGTAAAAGTAAGCAGTCTGAGCTTCCACCATCAGCTTGCTGAGTTGAAGATCCATCAAAAGACCAATCTGGAGGAGTATCGTCCTCAGTGGCTTTAACTTTGCTTCGCATCATTGGCTCTGGCTGATACCCATCAAGCCATATATATTCAAAAGTATTCATAAATATCTCCTAAAAAATAAATTTTCATGCATTTTTTAGTCTGCAGGATTTTTGAAGTTAAACTCGATCGGGTTTAACGGTTGCGTTCCTTCAGCTTTCGCTTACTTCCGACTCTAAAAGAGTTGAACGATTAACGTTATCCTGTTAACGGGCGCGTTCCTTCGGTTTTCACCTACTTCCGACTTCCTAAGAAGTTGAACGATTTTAACTCTTCACTCAAATAATTGAGTTCCTTTTTAACCATGGAAATGGTGCAAATTAAAATGCTAAGTAAAGTTTACTCAAATGAAATAACTAAGCAATAGACATATTAATATTAAGGGCAATATTTTCAGAATTGTTACAAGAATTTCTAAAGTTTCATAAATTTCGAGATTATTTCTAGCTTTTCTTTGAAAGTATCAAAAGAATGACTTCCTCCATTAACGATACAAAAATTACAGCCCTTATAAAAATCAAGAGTGTGCTTAAATGGAATAACATCATCACCAGTTTCAATTAGCACTAAATAGCTCGATGGAGATTTTATTTTTGAGACATTTTTCAGCTTAAAGATTTCAAGATCTTTTTTAGTTAGGTAGAATTCTTCATTTGTTGAATAGTTAGTATTCTTTCCTAAATACATTTCCATTCCTAAATATGGATTTGATGCAGGGTTGATCAAAACAGCCTTGGAATCAAACTTTTCAGCAAAATAAGATGCATAAAAGCCACCAAGTGAGCTTCCAATGAATAAATTATCACCTTCATTATCTTCTACTAAACTTTCTAACTGAATGAAAGATTTTTCTATTGAGTTATCAATATTTGGGATATGGAGATGAACATTTGGGAATTTCTCTTTTATAAAATCATCAAAGACTTTTGCCTTTGTTGAATCAGCAGATGATGCAAAGCCATGAAAATAAAATATATTTTTATTCAATTATTTCTTCTGCAAAAGTAAGTAAATTCTCAAGAAGGTCAAAAAAGAAAGTATTTTGTTGATGTTTTTCATCAGATGACTGAAGAACAGATTTATTTTTTACATAAAAAGGGAAAGGCTTCTCTCCCTGAAAGGAAATCACCTCTACCATTTTTGCATCAATGAAAACACAGAACCTGATTACAAAATCATTAAGGCTATCTTCAGGATGAATATGCTTTACCTCATAAGTTAGGGTGTGCTTAGTCTTTGATAACAAATTAAACTTTATTAAAACTTTTTCATTTTTACTGACAGACTTCTCAAAACTTTTCCTAGGTTCTTTAAAATCTTTAAGCAATTTTTTTAATTTAAAGAAATTACTCCCACAGACATTTAAATGCGTTGAAGTTTTAGGAAGAGTTTTCATTTCTATAAATTAAATAAAAATATTATATTTTTCAATCAACAAAGCTAATAAAAATAATAAACCGATAAAGTTATTATTTTTAAATGCTTTTAGGTGCTCATTATTTCTTGATATCGAATGCTGATAATAAAAGAGAAGAAGAGCAAAAAATACAGCCAAATACCAAATAAAACCTAAGTCATTTAAGTAACCAAGAAACATGAAAGATAGAAGAGAGAAGCTTTGAAATAGAATAATATAGTTTTGAGATTTTTGTTCCCAGTAAGTAATAGAAGAGTTCACACCTAATTTTTTATCATCATCATAATCGCTCATTGCATAAAATGAGTCGTAAGCAACTATCCAGAAGAAATTAGCTAAGTACAAGATCCACATTGAGGTATCGAGCAACTTCTCATTCATTGAAAAAACAATTGGAATACTTGAACCAAAAGTTAATCCTAAGAAAATTTGTGGGATCTTTAGGAATCTTTTTGTTAAGGGATAGGAAATTATGAAAATTGCAAAAAATAAACAAACCAACTGCGCCTGTCTTTCTAAACTGGAAGCAAGTAACAAAGAAAACAGTGAAAGTAGAAAAAATATAAAATAGGCCTCACGCTTGCTAAGCTGACCTGACGCTAATGGTCTGTTTTTAGTCCTTTCAACTTTCTTATCAAACTCCATATCAAATATATCATTGATCACACATCCTGTTGATCTCACTAAAATTGATCCGGCCACAATAATGATTACGAATGAGTAATTAATAGATGCTTCAGTTGAGATTAATAAAGCAATAAGGGCAGGCCACAAAAGAAGATAAATCCCAATAGGTTTATCAAGCCTAGTTAGGCCAATAAATCCATTTATTTTTTTAGCTATCATTTATTAAAAAGATTTCACAAACACTGAAAGGATAACCTTTAACAGTGTATATGCCTTTTCTCCCATAGAATATTCTTTTATTTGATTCAAACTTAGCAAATAGCATATATTTTTTTTTAATTTCAGGATTTGAAAAAAGGATATCTCCTAATGGATTTTCTTTGAGATTCCCGAGAGTGCCTAAACCAAGTCTAATTGTTTCAAGTGGTAAGATACTTTTTGCATAAATAAATGGCTCTTCATCAGAAAACAGAACTACTTCTCTAATATTATTTTCTTTATAGTTTGTAATAATAAGATCATCTTCAACAGCATTTACCTCTCCAGGACCATCTCTAAGAAGCTTTAATCTAAAATTTGAAAATGATTTGATTCTAGATGTTATTGATCCGTGCTCATTTAACCAGGAAACAATTTCTTTATTCTGGACTTCAAGGGATTTAATCTCAGACATCCATGAAGTTAATTTATTGAATTTCATATATTTAAGTATCTCAATTTTGGTATTATACGCTGATCTTTTTTATAATTTTTAGACACTAAGAAATGAAATATGGACTATAAAAAATGGGAATGCATTGTTTGTGGGTTAATCTATGATGAAGCTGAAGGCTGGCCTGAAGACGGCATTGAACCTGGAACTAAATGGGAAGATGTTCCTGAAGATTGGATATGTCCTGACTGTGGTGTTGGAAAGGAAGATTTTGACATGGTTGAGATATCATAATGCTTGATGCACCCAAGAATCTTACTAGAAACGTATTAATCGCAATGTTTTTAGGCGCTTTAATAGGCGCTATCTTATATTATTCGAGTTTTTTTTCAGATGGCATTAAAGATTTTATTTTTGAATATATATTTAAACTTGGCGGTGAAATCTTTATAAATCTCTTAAAACTAATGGTAGTCCCATTAGTGTTTTTCTCCCTGGTATCTGGTATTGCCTCTTTATCAAGCTTAAAAAGCTTTGGAAATATTGCTTCTAAAACTATTGCTTTATATTTGCTTACTACAGCAATAGCAGTATCAATTTCACTTATAGTTGGATCAATTTTTCAGCCTGGCTCTGGTTATTTAATGGCAGAGACTGTTGCGCTTAAAGATTTACCAGAAGGACAGGGAATATATCAAACAATCGTTAATATAGTTCCCGCAAACATAATAGATGCAATGGCTAAAAACCAGATGTTAGCCATTGTCTTTTTTAGTATTCTCTTTGGCCTAGCTTTAAATAAAACAAATCACCTAACGGGAAACTTATCAGAGTCATTTGAAAAACTTAATACGGTTTTTCTTCAACTAGTATTAATGGTAATGAAATTTGCTCCAATTGGTGTCTTCTGTTTAATTGGAAAGTTTGTCATTACAGACGGTTTTAATATTTTCCAAGATGTATTCATGTACGTAATTTTATTAATTTCAGTTCTTCTTTTTCATGCCTTTGTCACTTATTCGCTGATTTTAAGATTTTTTGCTTCAATAAATCCATTACATTTCTTTTATAAAATGAAAGATGCTGCGATATTCGCTTTTTCTACTTCTTCAAGTGCGGCAACAATTCCGGTGACATTAAAGACGGTTAACCAAGATATGGGTGTTAAAAAAGATATAGCTTCTTTCGTTGTCCCTGTTGGTGCAACAATTAATATGGATGGAACTGCAATTATGCAAGGTATGGCAACTGTTTTTATCGCTCAGATTTCAGGGATTGATTTAACTTTAATACAGTACGTCCAAATAGTCTTATTGGCAGTCGTAACATCGATAGGAACAGCAGCAGTTCCTTCTGCAGGAACTATTACTCTTGTAATAATCCTTCAACAGTTTGGTCTTCCTCTGGAGGCAATTGGAATAATACTAGCTGTCGATAGAATTCTAGATATGATTAGAACATCTGTGAACGTTACAGGTGATGCAACAGTTGCTTGTGTAGTTGCTAAGTCAGAGAATTCTTTTGATGAAATGGTGTTTAATAAAACATAAATTTGATAAAATTCGTTTAAATTTTTCGGAGTAAAATATGCCAGCATTCATACCACCACTTTTAGGTCTCATAGGTCTTCTTATCGCCCTAGGAATATTTAGAGTTGTTCTTAGTTATCCAGAAGGAAACCCTGAAGTAAAGAAAATCGGTGACATGATTCATTCAGGCGCAATGAGTTTTATGAAAACTGAGTATATGTACTTGGTTGTTTTCGTTCTTGTTTTAGCTGTTTTAGTTTTCTTTGCCCTGGGCTGGGAAACAGCAACTGCAGTTTTAGTTGGCGCTTCAAGTTCAGCTTTAGCTGGATTTATTGGAATGTATGCCGCAACTAAAGCTAATACTAGAACAGCTGCAGCAGCCCAAGATAGTGGAGCAGCTTCAGCTTTATCAATTTCTTTTTACGGTGGATCAATAATGGGTCTCTGTGTTGCTTCTTTGGGACTTCTTGGCTTAGGAGGATTATTTTATTTTCTAGGAGAAGGTCACTATCTTGAAGGATTTGGAATGGGAGCTTCAGTTGTAGCACTATTCTCAAGGGTTGGTGGAGGAATCTTTACTAAAAGTGCTGACGTTGGGGCAGACCTTGTTGGAAAAGTTGAAGCAGGAATACCGGAAGATGATCCGCGAAATCCTGGTGTAATTGCTGATAATGTTGGGGACAATGTTGGCGATGTTGCAGGAATGGGCTCAGATATTTTTGAGTCATATTGCGGCTCGATGATTGCTACCATAGCAATTGCTTACACTATGACAGAAGCAAACAATGGACCCTTAATGAGTCTACCTCTAGCATTAGCATCTATTGGTTTAATATCATCAATTTTAGGTATCTTAATTGTAAGGGCTCAATCTGCGAAAGCACCTGCTGCAGCATTGAGGACTGGAACAATAGGTTCCCCAGTTATTTTTATAGCTTTAGCTTTTGGTTTAATTTCATATTTGGATATTTCATTAAATGTTTGGTTTTGTGTTCTTACAGGAGCTGTTGGAGGTGTATTAATTGGATTAATAACTGAATACTATACTGGTAGCACACCTGTAGAGAAGATAGCAAAATCAGGTGAAACAGGATCTGCAACTGTGATGATTTCTGGTCTTTCGGTTGGAATGCAGTCTGTTGTAATTCCTATCTTAATTTTGGCAACAATTATTTTTATTTCTACAACATTATTTGATTTATATGGAGTTGGCATTGCAGCAGTTGGGATGCTTGCTACAGTTGGCATAACAATGGCAATTGATGCATATGGTCCTGTTGCAGATAATGCAGGTGGAATTGCAGAGATGTCAGGAATGGGAGAAGATGTTAGAGAAATTACTGATTCTCTTGATGAGCTTGGAAATACAACTGCAGCCATCGGTAAGGGATTTGCGATAGGTGCAGCTGCCTTGGCTGCATTAGCTATTATCGCAGCTTTTGTTCAAGTAGTTGGAGTAAATAATGATGGATTCCAGTTGATTTTATCTGATCCAATTGTTTTAGTTGGAATGTTTATTGGAGGCTCCATCCCATTTTTAGTTTCATCAATAACAATGACTGCAGTTGGTGATGCAGCATTTGAGATGATTAATGAGATAAGAAGACAGTTTAGAGAGATTCCAGGAATATTAGAAGGCACGGGAGAGCCAGACACTGACAAATGTGTTGAGATTGCTACAAGAGCAGCACTTCAGAGAATGCTTTTACCAGGAGTAATTGCAGTTTCAATGCCTCCATTAGTTGGTTTCTTATTAGGAGCAAAAGCTCTTGGCGGAATGTTAGCTGGAGGTTTGCTTGGTTGTGTTCTTCTTGCTCTAATGATGGCTAATGCTGGAGGAGCTTGGGATAATGCTAAGAAATATATTGAGAAAGGAAATCTCGGTGGAAAAGGTTCAGATACACATGCTGCTGCCGTTGTGGGCGATACAGTTGGAGACCCTTTTAAAGATACTTCAGGACCTGCGATGAATATATTAATTAATGTAATGGCAATTGTAAGCTTAGTTATCGCTGGTCTTCTACCAGTTGATGGCCTAATAGTTACCTTATTTAATTAAGCTAACTAAACAAATACAATATACATATGCTTAGAAGTATGACCGCATATGTTTCCACTAACCATAACCATAAAGGCTATTCAATATCTTGTGATATAAAGTCGGTTAATGGGAAATCTTTAGACATAAATTTCAAATCAAACTTTATCTTGCCAGAAGTTGAGTTATCCTTAAGAGACTTAGTTTCAAAAAAAGTTCATAGAGGTAATTTAGAAATTAACTTCAATCTTGAAACTATTGGACAACCTTCTTTTGTCCTAAATAAGAAATTAATTAAAGAAATTAAAGAAGAATTAAATAAATCTGATTTGGACATAAAAAATCTTAATTTCTCAGACATAAAAGATATCCCTGATATCTTTATAGATAAAAAGAAGTCATCCTTTCCAGAAAATATTATTAAAAAAGTTTTTAAAGGAGTATTAACAGCACTGATTGAAAATAAACAAATTGAAGGTTATAAAATAAAAAAAACATTCTCCGACAGAATAAAAAAGATTCATAAAAATCTAACATCCCTTGCTAATGAGGTAGCTAAGAACAAACATAAGAGAAAAAAAAATATTTTAAACAAACTTCCATCTAGCCTTGTTATATCAGATGAATCTATTTCAAATGAAGTAGTCAATCAAATAATCAAATCTGATATCTCTGAAGAAATTGACAGATTAGAATTTCATAAATCCTCTTTGTTAGAAGAGCTAGGATCAAAAAAAGCAAAAGGAAAGAAAATAGATTTTATTCTTTTGGAAATGCTTCGTGAGGTGAATACAATTCTTGCTAAAGTAACATTTAGTCAAGAGAAAAAGTATGCCTTGGATATCAAGATATATATTGAAGAAATGAGAGAGCAGGTAAGCAATGTCGAATGAAAAAGGCCAACTTATAGTTATTTCAGCTCCCTCAGGAGCTGGAAAAACATCTGTTATTAGGAATGTTATTAAAAAACTAAATGATGAGAACATAAAATCAACATTTTCTGTTTCTCATACAACAAGACTACCAAGAGATGGTGATATAGACGGTAGCGATTATTTTTTTGTATCAAATGAAATATTTGATGAGCTTTATGAAGCTGGAAACTTTATTGAGACCGCCGAGGTTCATGACTATAAATATGGAACATCAAAAGAATTTATTGATAACAATATTAATGAAGGAATAAATGTCTTTCTTGAAATAGATGTTCAAGGATTTCAAAAACTACGAAGTAAAAATGTTGAATTTAGGTCAATGTTTATCTTACCTCCATCAATTAATGAACTTAGAGAGCGAATCCAAAAAAGAGGTCTTGATTCAGAAGGCGTAATTGAAAAAAGGATGAAAAATGCTTTAAAAGAGTTAGGTGAAGCGGAGGAATATGATTATTTAGTTATAAATGATGTTTTTGAACATGCTATTGAAGAATTACTTGAAATGGTCATAAATAATGACTATTTAGATCATTCACGCGATAAAAAACTAAAGATATTGCAAGATTTGTTGTCTTAGAAGGTAATTTGGAATTAAAATACGCTCCTAGGAGAAATATATGGCAAGAATAACAGTAGAAAAGTGCTTAGAGCACGTACCGAGTAGGTTTGATTTAATCCTTTTGGCATCTGGAAGAGCTAGACAGCTTTCAACTACCAGTAGAGAGCCAATGGTTGAAACAAATAATGATAAAAATACATTAATAGCACTCAGAGAAATTGAAGAGGGCCTAATAGATGCCGAAACTCTAGAGAAAACACTTGAAGAAGATGTGCTCCTAGATCAATTCTCTACCTCAAAACCTAAAGAGTCAGACATAATTGGGTAAACTTTTTGGAGAACTATTTTGAGTGAAAGAGTTCTCCAAGGCCATCATTTAGATACAAATTTTAAATCTAAGGAACTTCTCCGTTTCCCAAATGATTTATATACTCAACTAAAAAAAGACTTCTCTCGCAATCAAGTTAATCTCATGAGGCAAGCTTATACTTTTGCTTCCAATGCACATGATGGCCAAGAAAGAATGGATGGTAAACCATACATCAGTCATCCATTGGAGGTTGCAAGGATATTAGTCGAGATGAATATGGATGTTGACTCAATTTGTGCAGGTCTCATGCATGACGTCCTAGAAGATTGCAATATTGAAAAAAGAAATATTGATAAAATCTTTGGTAAAGATGTATCAGAGATAGTCGATGGTGTAAGCAAAATTGGAAAACTAGATTTCCAGTCTAAAGCTGAGAGAGATATAAACAGTTTCCAGAAAATGGCTCTAGCCATGGCAAAAGATGTGCGCGTTATTGTAGTCAAGCTTGCAGATAGATTGCACAACATGCGAACAATTGACTTTCTTCCAAGAAATAAACAAATAAGAGTTGCAAAGGAGACTCTTGAAATATATGGACCAATTGCACTTCGAATTGGGATGCAGAAAGTCCGAGCTGAGCTAGAAGATCTGGCATTTGATTGTCTGCATCCACTCAGAGCAGAAATGCTTAGATCAGCAATTAAAAAATCCAGTGGCGGAAGAAAAAAAATTGTTTACAAAATAAGAAAAGAGATAAAAAGTCATTTAAAGACTAATCAAATTATGTCAACAGTAAAAGGCAGAGAAAAAAATCTATTTAGCATATATAGAAAGATCAAAACTAAACATAAACCATTCTCAGAGGTGTTAGATGTTTATGGATTTAGAATTATTGTCAATTCTGTCGAGGATTGCTATAAATCACTTGGCTTGATACATAATTATTACAAACCAATTGAACAAAGATTTAAAGATTATATAGCGATTCCTAAATCAAATGGATATCAGGCATTGCACACAACATTATTAGCTCTTGATTCGATACCAATCGAAATACAAATACAAACTAAAAGCATGGAGCTTATTGCAGAAAATGGTATTTGTGCGCATGCAAATTATAAGAATGAGGATATAAATGATAGCTCCTTTCACATTAGAAATTGGATGGAAAGCTTGCAAGACCTTCATGACAAATCTCCAAGCACGGAGGATTTTGTTGAGTCAATTAAAACAGACCTTTTCTCTGATGAGGTTTATGTGTTTTCTCCTAAAGGACAGATTTTTAATCTTAAGACTGGCTCAACTCCTGTAGATTTTGCCTATGAAGTTCATACTGATATCGGTAACAGTCTTGTTGGTTGTAAGATAAATAGAAAATATGCGCCTTTAAACATTCAGCTAGAAAGTGGGCAAACTGTTGAGATAGAAACAGACAAAAAAGCGACTGTAGACCCAGGTTGGCTAAATTTTGTAGTAACGAGTAAAGCTAGGACTGCAATAAGAGCCCAGCTGAGGCACCAAAAGACATCATCAGCACGAAAAGCAGGAAAACTACTCCTAGAAAGTGAGTTAAAAAGATCTGGTAAGGCATTAAAAGAATACAGAGGTAGTATTCTTAAGAGTATATTGCAAAGAACAGGTGTCAGATCATTGAATCAACTGCTAACAGATATTGGACTAGGAAGGAAAACAAGTACTATCGTTGCAGAAAGATTCTTTGATGGTCTTCAAATTAGGAAAGATAAAACTAAAACAGTTAAATCTTTCGAATTAAAAAATAATAAGATCGATGGCCTGAGTGTAACTTATGGCAAATGTTGTATGCCAATAGAAGGAGACTCAATAGTTGCTCATTCTGATACAGAAAGAGGAATTGTTATTCATCATTCGAGATGTAATGAAGTTATTCCCTATAAACAAGACAAAGAAAGGTACATCCCTTCTTTTTGGTCGAAGACTAATAAGAAACAGGTAAGACCATGTCATATAAAGGTACTTAGCGAGAGTGGTCCAGGGGTTCTAGCAGATATCGCATCAACTTTTACAAAATCTGACATAAATATAATCTCAGTTGTTTCGAAGTCGGCAGGAAGCAAACTTACAGAATTTAGTTTTGATATTGAAATAATTGACCTAGAAGAGCTTAAAAAAATAATGCAAAAAGTAAGATCAATGAAAATTGTTTCAAGCTGCGTTCGAGATATTAATGAAGCTAAGAAAAAATAATCTAAAAATTTATTTTTTTATATGTTTTATACTTCCTTTACAATGCTTAAATTCTTTGGAGTCGACTATGTCAAAAGAGCCTATTCAAACTAACAAAGCGCCAGAGGCTATTGGAGCTTATTCCCAAGCAATTAAATCAGGTGACTTACTATTTATTTCTGGTCAGATTCCTTTAAATCCAGAAACAATGGAAGTTGAAGATTCATCATTTGAGGAATCTGCCTACAGAGTGATATCCAACTTAGAAAATATATGCAAAGAGGCGGGTGCAAGTCTTGATGATATTGTTAAGTTAAATATTTATCTTTTAGATTTAGGAAACTTTGCATCTTTGAACAAGATTATGGAAGAAAAATTTTCTCGACCATTTCCTGCAAGAGCAACAGTAGAGGTTGCTGGATTACCAAAGGATGTAATGATTGAAATGGATGCAATAGTTAGCCTTAAATAATGAGACACTTAACGTCACTCAAGGAATTATCAAAAGATGAAATCCTTGAATTATTAGATTTAGCAGATAATTTTGTTGATTCAGAAGGCTCCATTAGAAGAGATCCACTTTTTCCAGATAAGAAAATTGTTAATATTTTCTGTGAGCCAAGCACTCGTACCAAAATCTCATTTGAGATAGCTGCTTCTAATCTAGGATGCCAAATAATCGATTTTGATTTGGGCTCTTCCTCTCTAGAAAAAGGCGAGACCCTCAAAGATACCATTGATAATTTAGCAAAGATGAACATTAATCTTTGTGTCTTAAGGCATAAAGACTCAGTTATTCACGAATTGATAGATCAAACAGATTCAATGGTCTTTATAAGCGGAGGAGAAGGTTCTATTTCTCATCCATCCCAAGGACTTTTAGACATTATGACAGTAAGGCATAGGAAGGATTTAGATAATTCAAATATTTTGATTGTTGGCGACTTAGATCACTCTAGAGTTTTCCAGTCTTTCATTGATGGGATGGCTAACTTTGATTCTAAAATTACTTTATGTGGGCCTAAAGAGCTGTGCAAAGAAGTTAAAGATTCCTCTAATCTTAATTATGAGGAAGATCTTAACAAAGCACTTAAAGGTCAGGATGTTGTAATGGCTCTTAGGATTCAGCATGAAAGATTTGAAGATAAGAAAAACCTTGATAAGGAAAGCTATCTTAGTAAATATCAAATTAATAATGAAAAATTACAGATTGCTAATGATGATTGCATAGTCATGCATCCAGGACCTGTCAATCAAGGTATTGAGATCTCAGAGGGTGTTTATAATTCTGCTAACTCTGTAATATTAGATCAAGTAGCTAATGGCGTCGCTATGAGAATGGCTATCTTAATAAAGTACTTATCTCAGTAATTAACTTGCAAATCCCATAGCATTAAGTTTTTGAATAATCCTAGAGATTTCATCTTTTAAGATAGATTTATCTTCTTCATTTAAAAAGCTTCCAACAATTATTTCTTTACCTTTTGATCGAAAGCTTAAATCATCATCTTTGGAGTCATTTTTTGTTACATTGAAGGTTGCAAAAGATCTAAATTCTTTCCATGTAAAAAATTCTTTAAAACCATCAACTCTCACTTCCACATGCTCCTTAGATAAGATAATTATTTGTTTTTGGTTACTCCAATTGAAGCTAAGCCTAAAAGCTAAATACACTAAAATAATTTCTAATCCTGCAAAGGGTAAAATCATTATCCCTCCAGCAAGAAAGAAACCAATACCAATTACACTACAAATAAAGAAAATACTTCCAAGAAAGAGAACCCTTGCTGCTCCCGTAAGAGAACTGTTAGGTTTTAAAAGGATTTCAAATTTCGTTGCTTCTAATTCTTTAACTTTTACCATCTAAATATTTTTTTACTGTATCAGCAATTACTATTGTATTTTGATCAAGCTCAACATTAACAATGCTATTTTTTTGAAGCTGAAAAAGATTTGTTATTGAAAGAGTTTCAGGAATTAAATGAATCATAAAAGATTCTTTAGAAACTTCTCCCACAGTTAGACTACAACCATTAATAGCAACATAACCCTTGTGCAGAATATAATCTTGCATGAAAGGCTCAACAGAGAATTCAATATCCCAGCTTTCATCTCTCATATCTATAGAAACAACTTTTGAAGTCCCATGAATATGTCCTGATACAAGATGGCCACCTATTTCATCTCCCATCTTCAATGATCTCTCAAGATTTACGTTGTCGCCAGCACTTATCTTTTGAAAGTTTGTTCTTTTTATTGTTTCCTCAACAAGGTCAAATCTCAATATTTCTGGATTTGCGTCTTTGACAGTTAAACATACTCCGTTTACAGAAACGCTTGCACCTTTTTTAAGACCAGAAATAAACTCAGATGAAGAATCTAAAGAAAGGTTATAGATATCTTTTTCTTTTACAAATTCTATTACTTTTCCAGTTTCTTGGACAATGCCTGAAAACATTAGGCACCCCAGTTATTTCTATATTCTTCAAGATCGCTTTTGAACTCCTTGAAGTTTGGATCATCGCTTACAAAGCTTATTAAAAGATCTAGGTTTACTATTGACGAAACAATAAGTCCGAAATCATTCTCTAGTTCAGCTTTTGCAGAGATATTTGATGAACCTTTTTCTTGTCGGTCTAGACCTACTAGCATAATTTTTGGATTGGCACCTATAGACTTTATTTTCTCAATTGATTCTCTAGCTGCTGTTCCTGCAGAAATAACATCATCTATGATGAGTACATTACCTGATGGATGCTGGCCAATAAGATCACCACCCTCGCCATGATCCTTCTCTTCTTTTCTATTAAAAGATACAGGAATATCTAGATTAGATTTTCCTAAACTTGCACCAATAATTGATGCTAAAAAAATACCTTTGTATGCAGGACCATAAATACTATCGAAAGAAACATTTAAATCTTGAAGAGTTTTTGTATAGCATTCCGAAAGGTCAGCTAGAAACTTAGTATTTAACATTTTTGCTGCATTGAAGAAGTAGGGGCTATTTCTTCCTGATTTGAGAGTGAAATCACCAAAAATTAATGCCTCAGCATTTAAAGCAAGCCTAATAAATTTATCTTGATAATCCTTCACTATCTTTCTACAGCCTGTTTTTGGATAGCAACTATATCTTCAATAGATGAGCTAGCCTTGCTAACAATTTCAGTGAGTTGTTCTTGCGAAAAAGGACGCTCTTCAGCGGTACCCTGGATTTCAATTAAATCAAGATCCTGGGTCATTACAATATTAATGTCTGCATCAGCAGTGCTATCTTCTTGATAATCAAGATCAACTAGGATTTCATTATCTTTAACACCTAAAGAGATTGCAGCCACATATTGCTTAATTGCTCTTTGATCATCATGGTGATTCTTTATTGCAAGGAAAAGTGCAACACATCCACCTGTAATTGAAGCAGTTCTTGTACCTCCATCTGCTTGAATGACATCGCAGTCAACTTGAATAGTTTTATCTTTTAAATATTTGAGATTTACAGATTGTCTGAGGGATCTTCCAATAAGTCTTTGTATTTCCTGAGTTCTTCCTGATTGCTTTCCTCTTGCAGCTTCTCTGCCCATTCTCTCATTAGTTGATCTTGGAAGCATTCCATATTCAGCTGTTACCCAGCCCTTATCTGATCCCTTCATCCATCTTGGGACATTATTATCAATACTTGCAGTACAAATTACATGTGTATTACCAAACTTGACCAGTACTGAACCTTCAGCATGAAGATTTACATTTGTCTCAATGGAAATTTCTCTTGCTTGAGTTAGTTTTCTATTATCTCTAGACATTTAGTAATTATATCTTTATGAACTAAAAAAGAATTAAATTAATTTTTCTTTAACAATCTTACTTACTAGGCCCATATCAGCTGAATCACCAACTGAACCCTTGAGATGACCCATTACTTTACCCATATCCTGAGGGCCTGCAGCGCCAAGCTCAGAAATAGTTTTTGTAACAAGTTCATTGATAGCTTCTTCTGACATCATCTCAGGCATGTATTTATCAAGAACAAGAAGCTCCCTCTTTTCAATCTCAGATAAATCAGCACGACCGCCTTTATCAAATTGCTCAATTGAGTCCTTTCTTTGCTTGATCATTTTTTTGAGGATAGCAATAAGTAAAATATCATCAGCCTCAACTTTATTGTCTATTTCATATCTCTTAATTTCAGATATCAGCATACGAAGGGTATCTCTGGTTGCATTATCTTTAGCAAGCATTGCAGCTTTTAGATCTTTATTTATTTGTGTGAGTTTAATTTTAACGAAGACGTTCAAACTTTATCTGTAGGATCTCTGCCTACCGAAGTTATTAATTCTATTAGTCTTTCTTGCTCTTTTCTTAGCAGCAGCCATTTTCCTTTTTCTCATTTCAGTAGGTTTTTCATAAAACTCTTTCTTTCTAATATCAGGAATAATCGCTGCTTTTTCGCAAGCACGCTTAAATTTTCGAAGACCAATATCGAAATGTTCCGTGTCTTTTATTATTATTGAAGGCATAATTTGAAACGTAGTTTATGCTTTTCTGGAGATATTTGCAAAACAATTTTTATGAAAACATTAGGAATAGAAACATCGTGTGATGAGACAGCAGTAGCGCTGCATGATTCTGCATCTGGAATTATTGCTGAGACTGTTTATAGCCAGATCGATTTGCATAAAAAATATGGTGGCGTGGTGCCTGAGCTAGCTTCAAGAGATCATTGTGAGAAAATTATCGATGTTTTTAATGATGGGATAGGTGGAGTTGATCTTCACGACATAGATAGAATTGCTTATACGGCTGGACCAGGATTATTAGGCGCTCTAATAGTTGGAGAATCTTTTGCACAAGGCCTAGCATTTGCTTTGAATAAACCTTTAATTCCTGTGAATCATCTGGAGGCACACTTTTTGTCACCTTTTTTAGATTTTCCTGAAATTCAGTATCCATTTACTTCTTTGCTTGTCTCTGGAGGACACTCCTTAATAGTAGATGTAAAAGATTTCGAGGATTATGAGATTATTGGTCAGTCCCTAGATGATGCAGTTGGAGAAGCATTTGATAAAGTTGGAAAGCTACTTCAGTTGCCATATCCAGGAGGTCCCCATATAGAGGAAGCAGCAAAAAATGGTGATCCAATGAAATATGATTTTCCGCGTCCTATGAAACATTCAGATGATCTAAATCTAAGTTTTAGCGGACTAAAGACAGCAGTTTTATACGCAACTAAAGACCTAAACATAAATGATGAAAGATCAAATATATCAGCTTCTTTCCAAGAAGCAGTTATTGATGTTCTTTCCACAAAAATCAAGAAGGCAATGAAACAAACAGGCAATAAGTCTCTTGTAATGGCTGGTGGTGTAGCTGCAAACAAAAAAATTAGAGCTGCTTTAGACATGTTAGAAGAGAATGAAGGATTTAAAGTTTTTTATCCTTCAATTAAGCATTGCACTGATAACGCAGCAATGATTGCATATCTTGGTTCACTCAAAACAGAGAGCAAAAACATTTATAATTCTAATGTTCGAGCCAGATGGCCGGTGAGTGAGATTTAAATGGAAGATATTATTTATATAAAAGATCTAAGGATTAAAACCATAATTGGCATTTTTGATTGGGAGCGAAAAGTAAAACAAGAAGTTTCTATTGACATGGAGTTTCCTTTTGATTGCAAAAAAGCAGCTAAAACTGACTCCATTGAAGATACAACAGACTACAAAGCAATTACAAAGGCTGTTATTAAATTTGTTGAAGAGTCATCATTCCAGCTCCAAGAAACGCTTGCCGAAAATATTGCAGAATTGGTAAAAAGAGACTTCGGTGTTAAATCAATTAAACTAAGAGTATCTAAACCAGGCGCACTTCGTGGCGCTAAAGATGTTGGTCTTATTATCCATAGATGAAATATTATCTATCACTTGGAAGCAATATTAACGCAGAAAAGAATATAGCTTTTGCCATTGAAGAGCTTAATAAGATTCTTTCAAATGTAATTATTTCATCAACCCATAAAACTAAAGCAGAAGGTTTTGAAGGAGATGATTTCCTAAATCTTATTCTCGCTGGCGATTCAAAACTTGATTTTGACTTGCTAAACAAAGAACTCAAGACTATCGAAGATAGCTCAGGTAGAAAAAGAGATGTCCCGAAGTTTTCAGCAAGAACTCTTGATATAGATATTGTTCTGCAAATAGATGGAGACGAAATAGTATTTGAAAGTGATGAAATTAAGAAATATCTTTTTGTATCAGAGCCTCTCAAAGAATTAATTTGAATACTTGTTAACAAGACTTCTTGCTATACTAAAATTATGAAAAAGGGGAGTTTTCTAACAGAGCATCTTCGTGCAATTGATAAGTCATATTTTGAGCATCTAAAAGATGCCTTATATTATGGATTTAGGCTTTTGATAGGTGGTGTAGGTGCGATATTGCATGCTATTTTTCCATTTATTCTTACTACAATAGCCAGTGATACTATTAATGACCTTCACAAGATGAACATTAATAGACTGAATTCAGACGATTAATTAAAAATTTGATTCAACAATAGACCAGGCACCCTTTGATAGAGGGAAAACATTCATACCTCTCTCTTCAGCATGTTTGCTTGCAGCAGTTCCATCTCTTACTCTCCCTAAAATACCCTGACAGATTGCAGCGACTTTAAAGAGACTGTAAACCATATAAAACTCCCAGTCTTGGGATAAATCTTTACCAGTTTGCTCTGAATACATATCTCTATATTGCATCTCATTTGGTATTCCCAAATCTTTCAACTTTGCATGATCATGAAAATTAGGCAGGGTTCTCCATGTTAAACAGTGATAGCAAAAGTCAGCAATAGGATGTCCAAGTGTTGAGAGCTCCCAATCAAGAACACCGACGACATCAAAATTAGAATAAATCATATTATCCAATCTAAAGTCACCATGAACGATTGATGTTTCATCATCTTCTGGAATATTTTTAGGTAACCACTCTATGAGTTTATTCATTTCATCGATATTTTCAGTTTCAGAGGCAAGATATTGTCTTGTCCAAGTATTAACCTGTCGAGCAACATAGTTACCGGACTTACCATAATCCTCAAGACCAACTTCTTTGTAATCAACACTATGAAGGCTAGCAATAACCTTATTTTTATTTTTATAAATTAATGCTCTTTCCTCTGGAGAGCATTTTGGCAGCATATGATCCCAGTAAACTGTTCCATCAACGTACTCCATTAAAAAAAATGGAGTTCCTACAACTGAATCATCCTCACAAAGGCCATAAGTTTTAGGAACAGGCACGTCAGTTTCATATAATGCAGTTATAACCTTATACTCTCTATCAACTGCATGAGCTTTTGGTAAAAGCTTGCCAGGTGGTTTTCTTCTTAAAACATAAGCATTATTTTCAGTCGAAATTTTATATGTTGGATTTGACTGCCCACCCTTAAATTGCTCAATTTTTTCTATATTGCCTGAGTCTTTAACATTATCATTAATCCACTCTTGCAGAAGCTTAGACTCAAATTTTAGATTTTCAGAAACTTCTTTTGTTCCAGTATAAGTATCATCATTAAGCTGAAACTCTTCTGTCATAATAACGATCTGCCGCCATCTACGTTAATAGCTTGACCAGTAATATATTCAGAATCTACAAGAAACTTTACAGTTCCAGCAATATCTTTTTCAGTTCCCAGTCTTCCTAGAGGGATCGCAGAAAGTATTTTATTTTTTACTTCTTCGCTCCACGAAGATCCAGGCGGCTCTAGGATTGCACCAGGAGCAACAGCATTTACTCTTATATCAGGAGCTAGCTCTCTTGCTAAGACCTTTGTCGCTGCTAAAAGACCTCCTTTTGCAGCTGTATAGATTGAAAACTTTGCCAAACCTCTACCAACGTTCATATCGGTCATATTAATAATTACGCCTTTTGATTCTTTTAGCAGATCAATTAATCCATTTATTAGAAAGAGGGGACCTTTAAGGTTACTGCCAATAAGTTGATCCCAGTCTTTGAGGGTTAGCTCTCCAATAGGAGTTGGATAAAAAGAGGAAGCATTGTTTACAATTGCATCCAGTGACCCAAAACAGCTTTTTACCTCATCAATCATTCTTTCAACATGATCATCTTTATCAAGGTTAGCCTGAACAACTTTTGCTGATGATTCAAAGTTTTCCTCAATCTCTTTCGCTAAAGCTTCAGCTTTTTCAGTAGAACTATTGCAGTGAATTATTATATTCCAACCATCTTTAGCAAAAGTTAATGCAATTTCTCTTCCAATTCTTACTGCTGCACCTGTTACTAAGATTGTTTTTTTCATTTAGATTCCTTTATTGATTCTATATAGAGATTCTTTTTCATTTTCATCATATCTTCCTTAGGGGCTTCACCTAAAATAGAAAAATCTTTAGATAGGATATTATCTTTCAATTTTATTAAATAATCTCTTTTGTTCTCAAAAAATTTGAGTTTTATTATTTCTTCGACTTCTTTTTGATTTCTATGAAAATTTATTTTTTCTAACTTATCGATAAGATTTTCCTGATTACCTTCAATATCAACAGCAGCAAGCTGAAAAGATAAATTTGTAAGCTCAATAAATTCTCTAGGAAGCTCTAGAGATTCGTGTAGCGAAAAATTGTTTTGAAGTTCTAGTTCTATCCATTTTAATTGGGGTGAATTACTCTCATCTACATCAAATGAGCTTATTTTAGAAAACCATGGATCAGTTAAGCCTAATGAAACAAGAGATGAAAAAAAGTTCGCAGACCTTGGTGAAGATAATGCAGTTCTTAGTTCCATCCAAATTCTGTCAGCAGATAAATAATTTAATTCATCTGATTTACCGATACTTCTAATACTTTCCTCAGTGGTCTTGTCCAGAGCAAAATCAGCCAAATGAGGATATGTTTTAAACTTTGCATATCTTATTGATCGAAGGGGATCCTCAGAAAAAGATTCTGAGGTTTGTCTGAAAATCTTATCTTTTAAATCTTCAAGACCACCATGTGGGTCAATTAGGCTTCCATTTTCATCTTTTGCTATAGAATTAATAGTGAAGTCGCGTCTCTTAAGATCTTCTTCAAGAGTCACTGTTTCATCGTAGTAAAATGTAAAACCTTTATAACCCTTTCCCGACTTTTTTTCAGTTCTTGCAAGAGCATATTCTTCATTGGATTCAGGATGCAGAAATACAGGGAAATCTTTTCCGATAGGTTTAAAACCCTTGGCAATCATTTTCTCTGGTGATGACCCAACTACAACCCAATCCTTATCATTAGCTTCTACGCCTAGAATCTCGTCTCTAACGGATCCACCAACCTGAAATATTTTCATAATGACTTTATTTTAAAGATTTTTCTGTCATTAATCCTTATCGCTTTTAAATGTCCACCCCAAACACAACCAGCATCAAGACCGATTACATTTCTTTTATTTGTCTTGCCTTTCAAAGCTGCCCAATGGCCAAATAGCTGATAGCTATCTTTTTCATTTTTTATAAACTTGAACCAAGCTTTATATTTACTATTTCTTGAAGAGACCTTAGTTTTAAGATCAACCTGACCTTCTTGGGTTATAAGCCGCATTCTTGTGAAGTAATTAATTATTACTCTAATTCTGCTAAAACCTCTCAAGCTTTCTGACCATATATCAGGATGATCTCCCCACATATTTCTAAAAACACCACCAGGATTTTTTTTCATCGCTTTTAAATATTCCTCATTAAGTCTTCGAGCATCCCCTAAATCCCAAATATGAGGAATTCCAGCATGTGAAATAATAAATTTCTCATTTTTATTATTTTTTCTTTCAAGCATTAGAGGTTTTTCGATTAGCCAGCTAAAAAACTTCTTTTTATTCTTAGATTCAAGGATAGGGGCTAGCTGATAATTTTTTTTATTTTGATGAATAAGATAAAGAAGATAAATATCATGATTTCCAAGCACAACCTCAATTGACTTTTTGTTTTCAAGACAGAATTCAAGCACCTCCAGAGATTTGGGGCCTCTATTTATAAGATCACCTGCAAAAATTAATTCATCATTTCTTGGATCAAAATTTATTTTGTCCAGAAGAAGCATTAACTCATCGAAACATCCCTGAACATCACCAATGACATAGCTAGGCATTTTTGTAAATCTCTAGAAAATCTTCAAGGCTAAGCTGCTCAGCTCGTAAATTTTTGTCAAATTTCAACTTTTCCCAATTTATATTATGTTTTTTTAAATTATTGAATATGGTCTTTCTTTTAGACTGGAAAGATAAATCTATAATTTGAAATAGTTTCTTTATTTCAAAAGCCTCGCTATTTATTGGCTTGAACCTTACCAAAGAAGAATCAACTTTAGGTTTGATATCAAAAGCTTCAGGAGATATGTCCATCAATATCTCAGTTTCATAAAAAAAAGCTACTTTCACAGCAAATTTATTCCAACTTTTACTTCCTGGACTTGAGGTAAGAACTTCGGCCATTTCTTTTTGGACCATAAAGTGCATATCAGAAATTTTCTTATTCAGTTCTAAAAATCTAAGTATTATTTGAGACGCTATGTTATAGGGGAGGTTACCGACGATCCTATCATTATTCTTTATAAAACTAAGATCAATTTTTAGAACATCCTCTTCGAATATCTCAATTTCATTTCCAAGAGATTTCTTTAAATAAGCTACGTTTTCTCTATCAATTTCTACAAGAGTAAGATTTTTAGAATTATTTTTTATACCTTCCGTTATTGCTCCTTGACCAGGACCAATCTCGATGAAGCTATCTTCCTTTCCAGGATTAATTTTATCTACTACTTGGTAAATAACAGACTTATCTCTTAAGTAATTTTGCCCAAAGCGCCTTCGGGATGATCTATCAATCATTAGATTAGGTTATCAGCTGCATAGAAAGCATTCTTCAAAGAGGAATTATTCGCAATACCCTTTCCAGCAATGTCTAAGGCAACCCCATGATCAACTGAAGTTCTTACAATTGGCACACCTAAAGTGATATTAATTGAATCTCCAAAACTTAAAGCTTTTAGCACTGGAAGTCCTTGGTCATGATACATAGCAAAATATGCATCAGTTTCATCAAGAAGATTCTTATTGAATGCTGTATCTGCTGATAGGGGCATAGATACATCAACATTAGAAGCAATTAATTCTTTTACAGCAGGTATTATTATTTCAATTTCTTCCTTTCCTAATTTTCCTCCTTCTCCTGCATGTGGATTAAGCCCTAGAAGTGAAATCTTAGGCTTTTCAATATTGAACTTTGATTTCAGCTCTTGATTTAAAATCTTTACTTTATTAATTATTAGATCTGTCGTAACCGATTCTGAAACCTTATTTAATGGCATATGTGTTGTTGCTAAAGCTACCTTTAATCTTTCTGAAGCCAGCAGCATCAGCACATCATCACTGTTAGTCTTTTCCATTATTCTCTCAGTGTGACCAGAGAAGGAATATCCTCCTTCAACAATAT
Source organism: Pseudomonadota bacterium (assembly GCA_028404565.1). Classification (GTDB taxonomy): domain Bacteria; phylum Pseudomonadota; class Gammaproteobacteria; order Magnimaribacterales; family D2472; genus CACNXK01. The sequence goes on from JAOOBR010000002.1 coordinate 138,791, forward strand.
TCTCTTTACTTATTGGCCCAGTCACTAACCCTAAACCTTTGCTTTTCATACACGCGTCAATTCCAAAATCAAGATTCTTTATTACATACTCAGAGTTAATAGAATTAAGCCTGCCGCTTGAGATGTCTGGACACTTCATAATCTCAAGACACCCAACTTTTTCATTTACATCATTGATATCAGTAAAAGTGCTTATTTCGAAGCTATATCCCAATTCTTTTGCTCTTGAAGCAAAAAGTTTTTGGTCGCCTATACAAACAACATTTGCTTTTATAAATCTAAAGAAATCTTCATTTAGAAGGCTTAAAAATAGGTCTGGTCCAATGCCTGCTGGGTCACCGGGAGAATAAATAATAGTTTTCAATCTAGATCTTTAAACTCAACAAAAGCCTCTGCTCTCATTGATCTGAGAGTGTTTTCGAGCTCTTCATCGTATTTTCTTGAAAAGAGAACTGAGTATGCGCGTTCTTCAATTTGATAGTCTGTTACATCTTCAACTCTTTTGCCTGTAACCTCGAGGAAATGAAACCCATATTGCGATTCAAAAACCTCTGAGACTTCATTGACTTCAGAGTTCAACATAACATTCTCAAATTCACTCACAGTAGCACCTTTTGGTAGCCATTCAAGATTTCCACCATTTGAACCAGAGCCAGGATCTTCAGAATATTCTTCAGCAATCAATGCAAAGTCCTCACCTGCAAGAACACGCTCCCTTAAAACTTCTGCTTCTGCCTTTGTGGCATCTACATCTCTAATAGCGGAGGGTATTAATAAAACATGTCTTGTTTCCCACTGCTCTTCAAACTTTACAAGCGGGCCTCTCTTTTCTTCAAGTTTAAGTAGGTGGAACCCAGATCCTGTTTTAATTGGTTCTGAAACGAACCCAAGTGACTGGTCCCTTATTGCATCAGCAAAAACTGAAGGCATTTCATTAATTTTTCTCCATGGCATTAAGCCGCCCTGTGATTTATTTTGATTTATTGATTTCTCTTCAACAATAGCTTCAAAATCTTCTCCCTCTTCAAGCCTTAAAAGGATAGTCTCAGCAGCTTCAAGAGAACTAACTTGTATTTGTCTTACAAGCAATTCAGGTGTTAGTTGAGCAATTGCTTCCTCTGTAGCTAAAAAGCCCTCAATTTCCTGTGCAGTTATATTAATAGAGCCACTAACAATTCCCCTTTGAACTCTTTGTATTATCATATCTCTTCTTATTTCTTCTCTTAATTTTTCATAGCTTTGGCCTGAGGCCTCATAATCTTTTATAAATTGCTCAAGATTTACACCATTATTTGCTGCAATTTGAATGAATGTTTGGTTGAGTTCGCCATCACTTATTCTTATTCCAAATTCTTGACCTCTTTGAAGTTGAAGCTCTTGAATAATAAGTTGTTCTTGGATTTCATCAAGCAGAGCTTCAGTAGGAGGAAGCTGCATACCTTGTTCTATGGATCTCAATTTTGTAGTTTGAAGTAGGTCTCTAATTTGAGATTCCATCACCACTCCTTCATCAACAATAATTGCAACTCGATCGAGCACCTCAATTTTTGCAAACGAAAAAGAAGACATAAGGATTGTGATTTGTATAAGTAATAATTTTTTCATTTAGTTAAGAATTGAGTTTTGTATATATCTCTTAAAACCTCTATTTGTGCTATTAAACCCCTTCAATTGAAAAGAGATATTAATACGACTTTTATTTTCTGTTTCTATTATATTGTCCCATAGCTCATTTAAAAACATATTATTTGAAATATTAATATCATTGAATCGAATTAACGTCCTCTTTGATGCTGTTAAAGATGCAGCAAAACAACAGTTTTCATAGCCCAGACCCAGCCTTGCTTCAATAAATTTATCAGTTTCATTATCTCGTTGACCCAATGCAAATATTGAATAACCACTTTCTAATGGAACATCTAAAAAGAATTCGGTTAAGTCCAGATTATCTTGCAGGGATGAGTTTATTCTCCTATATTTTTGACCAATTCCAATATTGATTTTCTGATTTGAATAAAGTACCTCTAATCCAAAATTGTTTATTTTTGATTGTTCATCTGAATAGTTCACATATGAATTAAATTTTATTTCTTTTGAAGGATTCCATGCAAAAGACGAGGCAATTGGACCAGCATCATCTTTTATTTCAAATGGATTGTTTAGGTAAACCTCTCTGTCTTTGAAGTAAAACTTCTTTTTGATTGTAAAGTTTATTTTCTCAAGACTATCCTCAAACCTTGAGAAATTTAACCCGATGGCATGAAACTTCTCATCTGCGATTCGATCATAACCAGAGAATTGCTTATTCATATAAGTATTAACTCCCTGAGGTATCAAAGCTGAATCAAAAATAGGATTATCAGACTGATCCTCTGTCTTAGCATATCCAAATGTATATATTGGTGTTAAGAATGAAACCCCATCACCAGAAGTTTTGAAGAGATCTTTGGAGATTCTTATATGAATATTTGGAACATTTATATCGTTAGCGGTATTTTCGTTATTTTTAAGATCATAGCTAATTGACTTTATTCCAATCGAGGCCTCCATATCAAAGTTTTTGTATCTGCTTTCAGTCTTTAATGTGTTATTCATGAAAATTCTTGAGCCTTCAGGCGGGCTCTCAACAAGCAGCAAGTATTTTCCTTCATGGACTTGATATCCAATATAGTCATGAAGAGTCCCAGCAGAAAACTCTGCAAATTTAAGAGATGATTTAAATTTAAGACTCCCGAGATCATTTTTATATTCAATATCAATAAAAGGTTTTTTGACATAGCCATTTGTGAGTATTGGATTTGATGATTCAAAACCCATCGATCCTAACTCATAAGATAGTTTTTTAAAGTTTCCTTGAATAGAGATAGATTGTTCAAAATATTCTTCCCTTTGGAAATTTAAATTAACTGATTCACCTGGAACATCTCTAAAAAAATGAAAATCTGAAAAATCCGCCCAGTTAACATTTAATATTCCTAATTGAAGATCTGAAGAACTTTTAATTTCATATCCCCACCTTTGGTCTCCAATATTTTTATGGTTTGGATATCTTTTATCAAACTCTTTATCACTGCTTAAATAAATAAGATTAGCCCTTAAATTATTCTTATCTTTTTCTGAGTTAAGCTGTAACTCAAATCCATTTCCGCGTTTTGCAATTGCTCTAGGACCAAAAATGAGATCAGAGTTATCAGATAATATTTTTTTATATGGCAATGTAAAATCAAAGCCATCGGAGGAATACGATATAGATGGATCGAGGAATCTTGAGTGCCTTTTAGGATTATTTTCTAAATCTTCAGATAAGTAGATAGGCAGATATGGAAATCTAAAAACGGTTTTATTAAAGATTTCTAATCTTATTTTTTTTGCAGAACCCTTTCCAAGCTCATCATTAATTTCTATTTGTTCTGCCTTTAATGCCCATCCTGAGGAGGTATCAACACATGATGATAAAGACGCATTCGTGAAAGTTACAGAATCATTAGCTCCTTCCGCAAAATCAAAGTTA